>NZ_NQNY01000002.1 GCF_002276225.1 Mycoplasmopsis agassizii
ATAGGAAGATGATATTTGTTCTTGAATTTTGAAAAATATGATCTTCTTCTTCACCATCTGTTTTTGTAAGAAGATCTAAATCTCCCTTCTGGAGTTAGTATTCAAGTTCCACTATTTATTCAATAATAAACTGTTCTTCAGTGGGGTACTAAAACATTTGGGTGTTTTTGCTTTATCACTTCTATCGTTACTCTAACACCATGATAATGTCTTTCAAAAAGTTTAAAAAATAATTTTTCAAATTCACTGTAATCAGCTTTATAAAGTTGTGCTCTAACAAATTTTCTTTCTTGACTCATTTTTACAGCGCTGAAATAATCGTAACCATTTTCAGTTGAATTTCTTTTGAGTTCACGAAAAATTGTCGATTCAGCCCAGCTTATTGTTTTTGAAATTTCAGTAATGTTTTTACCTTCTTTTCAAAGTTTGTTGATTAAAAATCTTTCATTTTCAGTTAAATGTTTAAATGTCATATTGTTAATATTATAAAAAATATTTATTAAATCCTTTTCCTTGCAATTAGGATTTCAATCTACCTAAAGTTTGATTCTCTAATTATTTTGCTTGACAAAATAATTGGACCTGACAAGGAAACTTTTTCTAATCAGATTTCTGATTATATGAATGCATATTCAGGTTGAGCTAAAATTAAAATAAATTAAGTTGTAAGGTTTTATAAATATGATGTTTGTAAAAACTAATAATTCACTTTAAAAAGTGAATCAAAAATCTGGAGCAATTTTTAGTTCCAGATTTTAATTAAACATTTTTAGAATTATTTTCAAGATCATCTATTTTTGATCTTAAGTATTTAATTTCATCCATCATTTGTCTTTGTAACTTTAAAGATTCTTCTTCAAAATTTATTTCTACTTTAGATTCTTTTTCAAGTTGTTTTTCTTTAAAATCAATTTCATGAAGTTTTTCTTCTGTTAAGAAAAACTTTTTAAATTGAAAGATTTTCTTTTGAATAAAACCTGCTGTTTTCTTAGAATTAGTTTTAGTTATTTTCTTTTCAACACTTAATAAAAATGATGAAGCAATGATACCACTAGGGATAGCAAATAAAGCAATTCCAATAATTGACATAACAATAACAATTGCTCTTCCTAAAGCTGTAACAGGTGTAATATCACCATAACCGATTGTCACCATCGAAATAGTGACAAAATAAACTGAATCTCAATAAGTTTTTAAATTATTATTATCCACTCTTTCGGCATTTAAGATAATGGCTGCAAAAATCAAGATTAAGGCAATTATCGTAATGAAAACATAAAGCAGCGTTTTTCATTGTTTGGCAAAAACTCTAATCAGTAATTTAAATGGTCCAAAAATAGCCAATAACATCATAATGCGACCTAATCTAAAAAAGATTAGTGATTTTAGGGTCATTAAACTAATAGGTGTCTCAATTTTATTACCCTTAATAATTTCAGGAATATTAGGTAAAATTCCAAAAACCCACAAGCTAGGTAACAAAGAAAGAATAATAACAATCCCAGGGAAACTAAGAGGAAAGAGAAAGGCTCCTATTTGTTTAGAACCAGACCTTAAGGGGTAAGTAATAGCTCAAAGAATTAAATCAATAAGTAAATAAAATGCCATGGCAATATCGACAATTGCGACAATAATTACTGAAGCAGGTGAATTAGAAACTTCTAAACTAGTATTAACAAATGATCATATAATTAAACCCAATAAAGCATATGTGTAAAAACGCCTTAAGATATCATGAATAGGTTTTAGATTTGAAGGAAAGATCTTTCTTAAATTATTTGTACAAATATAATTAATAATAACTAGTAAGTTTTTACGCTTATTATTGAAATCATCAAGATTAACACCAGGAATAAAATTCTTTTTATCTTTAATCATAGTTATTATATTTTATATAATAAAATCCAATTGAGTTTAATATTATGAAATTAGTTAGTGAGTTTAAAGTTAAAGATAAAAAGGAATTAGAAGTAAATCTAAAGCCATTTTTAAATTTATTTTTGCATAAAAAAATTTCCTTAGAAGGAAATTTAGGTGCTGGGAAAACTACTTTTGTGCAGGTTTTTGCAAAAATTTTAAATATCAAAGAAGTAATTACAAGCCCTACTTTTAATATCATGAAAACATATGAAAATTTAGTTCATATGGATGTTTATAACCATCAAGGAGATCTTGATTTTTATGAAGATTATTTTGATAATAATACAGTTTTAATTGAATGAGGTTCAAGGGTTAAAAATTATATTAATTTTGATTTTGTAATTTATATAAATAAAGGAAATGATTTTTATAATTACAAAATTATGCAAGTAAATTAGCTATCATTTGGCTTTACCAATTTGAGGATCTTTTAAATAAATTTCTTTGATATTTGAGTTATCTTTTTCAAGTATAAATTTTTCTTTATATTTAGAAAAATTATTAATGATTTTATCATAATTAAATTCAGGAAAATGTTCTATATTTTCGCTACCTATTTTTATTTCTGAATCATTAATATTTTTTTTATAAAAATATTTATTACCTTTAGCATCAATTAGTAATTGTTCACCATCTAAAAAAATAAAACTATCTGATGTAAAAATTTTGAAATCATGAAAAAGAGAAAAAGTTTGAAAGTAAATCAAAGCAATTCTGACACCTGTAAAAAGTCCTGGACCTTTAGCAATATATAATTCTTTTAGATCACTTATTTTAAAATTAAATTCATTTAAAATACTTTTAAAACTTTGATCTAAGGTTTCAACTTTTTGTTTTAAATTTTTAAAATGTATTTTTTTAATTAATTTATATGATGAATCAAAAAATGCAATTAATAAATCTTTATTTGTTGTATCAACTAGTAAAATCATGTTATCCTTAAATTAAAATATATTATTTTATTCTATTCTAATTTATGCAATATAATTATTTTTAATTAAAATTAAATCACCGTAAAATAGGGGCTTTTATGATCATTTTAGCATTTGAAACCAGTCATGATGATACTTCAATTAGTGTAGTAGAAATTAATAATGACAAAAAAATAATTCATGTTTTAGAAACATTATCTCAAGCAGATTTTTTTAAAAATTATGGTGGCACAATTCCTGAATTAGCTTCAAGATTACATAAAGATAATATTTTAAAAGTTTTATATTTAGTTAAAAATAAATTTGATTTATCAAAAATTGATTATGTTGCATATACAGAAAAACCAGGATTAATTGGGACACTACATATTGGTTTTTTAGTTGCTAGTGCATGTTCTTTATTTTTAGAAAAACCTTTAATTCCAGTTAACCATCTTGACGGTCATTTTTTCTCTGCTGAATTTAATAAAGATTATCAATATCCCGTTTTAGGGTTAGTTTTAAGTGGAGGTCATTCGCAATTTATTTTTGCAAAAAATGATCATCAATTAGAAATAATTGGTCATAGTCTTGATGATGCAATTGGTGAGCTTTTTGACAAGATTTCTAACAAGGCAAAATTAGGTTTTCCAGGTGGTCCTTTAATTGACAAATTATGTAAAACTAAAGAATATAATCAAATCAAATTAAACAAGGTTAAAACTGAAAATGAATACGACCTTTCTTTCAGCGGAATCAAATCACAAGTAATTAATTTAATAGATAAAAACGAATATTCCATAACTGACTTAATTTGTTCAATGCAAGCACATGCTTTCATGCAAGTTTTAGAAAAAACTAAAAAAATAATTACTGAATTTAAACCTAAAACTTTAATTATAGGTGGTGGTGTTTCTGCTAATTCTTTTCTAAGAAAAGAGATTACAAAATTACACCCTAATGTAATTATTCCTGAAATTAGATTAGCAACTGATAATGCAGCGATGATAGCTTTAGCAGCAAGTAAAAAAGTAAATCGTTAAAATATCTCAAATTTATTATAAAATACTATTTACTTATGAAAAAATCATTAATTCTTATACCCTTAACTATTGCTCCAGTTGCAGTTGCTGTAACTGCCATTTCATGTGGAGGTGGTGGACCACAACCTGATTTAGGTAGCAATAAATTAAATGCTGCTCAAATCAATGTGATGACTTTAGAAGCAAGTAAAACCTACATAGTTGCAACTGAAAGTCAATCGCAAAATTTAGCTGCCTTTGTTGAAACATTAAAAGCTCGTGAAAATATCACATTAAAAGAAAGAGTTACTAACTTTTTAAACGCTTTACAAGTAGTTGATAAAGAAAAATTTGCACGTTTTACTGTTACAAAAATAGACGCTAGTGCTTATACAAATTCAAGTAGTGAATGAAACCTAACGGTTGAAAATACAACAACTGCTAAAGTTTCTTTAGAAGCAACCCTAGAAGGTCAGGCTCGTGCCTTCACAGTTTATTTAGCAGGTTTTAGCGCAACTGAAACAACTACACCTAATGTTAATAAAACACAGCAAGAAGCTGGTGTTAATTTAGCAAACACAATTGCTAAAACTAACTACACAATTAAAGATCGTAATCAAACAACTTATACAACAGCCAGATCATATGCAGAATATCTTGCTAACTTTTTTGTCGGGGCGACTGCATTAAGTGCTGAACAACAGCAAAGTAAAATAGTTGATATTTTAAAATTACCTGGAGTTAATTTTGATCAAGCAACCCTTGATAAGATTAGTTTTGTTGATCCTTATTTAAGCGAAAAAGCAAATGATGAAAAATACATCAGAGTAGTGCAACAAGACAATAAAATAGCTATTTATACTGCTTTTAGATACGATAAAAGTACAACCTTAGTTACTCAATTTAATTTCACAGTTGAATAAAAAACCTTTTGCTAATTTGCAAAAGGCATTTTTTTACTCTTAAAATTATTTTTCAAACAGTTTTTTATATTCACCATAACCTTGTTCTTCAAGTTCTTCATAAGGGATAAACTTTAAAGAAGCAGAGTTAATGCAATATCTAAGCCCACCTTTATCACGAGGGCCATCATTAAAAACGTGTCCTAGATGTGAATCAGCGTTTTTACTTCTTACTTCAACACGGCGCATTCCATGACTAAAGTCTTGCACTTCGACAATTTCACTTACAGGTTTAGTAAACGCAGGTCAGCCACAACCTGAATTGTATTTATCTAGTGAAGAAAATAAAACTGATCCATCAACTATGTCAACATAAATACCTTTTTCAAAGTGTTCATCATATTCATTAGTAAAAGGTCTTTCAGTTGCATTTTCTTGTGTTACTGCATATTGAATATCGCTAAGGCGTTTTTTTAATTCTTCTTTTGAAGGTTTTTTCATAAATAATTCTCCTTAGTTATATTCTATAACTTATTAAGCATTTTTACTTTAAATAAGCCTTAAAAGGGCTAATTATTTTTATTAGACTATTTAGATTTTTATGCTAAAATGAAAAAACAAATCGTTTTTTAGATTATTCAACAAAATTGATGAAAGGAATCACATGCCAGGAAAAGATCAATTAACAGGTCAAAAAGCTCAATTTGGAAACCGTCGTTCACATGCCTTAAATGCTACAAGAAGACGTTTTGACCTTAATTTACGCTATGTCACTTTGGAACAAAATGGGCAAAAAGTTAGACTACGTGTAACTGCTAAAACAGCCAGAACTTTAAGAAAAAAAGGGTTGATTTAATTAATTAAAATATGAAGACAAGAGAAAATGTCTTCATATTTTTTTAGTCTTTTTTCAGCATTTCAGCGATAGTTTCAATTTTTAAATTATTAATTAAATATGAGCCACTAACTGCAGCATCAACACCTGCTGCAAATGCTTTTTTAACGGTGATATTATTAATGCCACCATCAATTTGAATTTTAATTTTAGGGGTTTCTTCTTCAAGCATCATTAGTCTTAGTTCTTTGACTTTATCTAATGATGAATCGATAAATTCTTGGCCACCTTTACCAGGCTCGACTGACATAATTAAAACTAATGATAAATATTTTAAGTAAGGTCTTAAAATTTCAATATTAGTATTTGGTTTAACACTTAAACCAAATTTGGCAGTATGTTTATACTTTTCAAAAATGGCTAAAACATCATCAGGATTTGCAAACGATTCAATGTGCATCGTTATAAAGTCAGTTCATGCTAATAAAGGGTCAATTCAGTTTTGAGGGTCTTTAACCATCAAATGAACATCAGCAATATGTTCATCAGTCCTTTTTCTTAAGTTAATAAATTCTTCGATTGAAATGGCAGTATTTGGTACAAATTCGCCATCCATCATGTCATAATGAATTCATTTAATTCCGAAATTTAATAAGTTTAAAATCACCATACGGCGATCTTCTGGTTTAACATTTAAAATGCTAGGGGTTATCAAGCGATCTTTTTTTCACATACCTTAATTATAAGAAAAAATAGTTATCTTTAAGTTTTATTTTTAAAATGTCTGCTTTTTCCCCAAAAATGTGAAATTTAAGAGGTAATTTAAAAAATATTTTTTTCAAAGCAAATTAATGTCTATAATTTAAAAAACTAAAAATTTTTAAATAGAAAAGAGCAACATGAAAAAATTCCCTCCACGCACTCATTTAAACATTCATTCAGATACTTTAGAACAAAATTATTGAAATCTTGATTCTATTTTTGATGACGGATCAACACTTTATCATGGTGGTAAAAATAAAAGCCCACATTTAACTTGAGATAAAGTTAAAGGTGCTAAATCATATGTCGTTAAAATCACTGACTATGAAGCAGCAAACTTAATTGGAACACCATTTATTCATTGAGTAGTTGCTAATTTAGAAACTAACGAACTTGAATTTGATGCTGCAAGTAGAAGCGATTTACATCAAGGATATAACTCATTTTCATCGCCATCCTTAATGCATATTAGTGACCGTAATTTAGCAAAAGCCAATGCTTTAGCTAATGCTACTTATGTTGGGCCAAATGCTAGTGATACAAGCCACAATTATGAAATTATTGTTTATGCAATTAAGGATAAAACACTTGATTTACCTAAACCATTTTATTGAGCAGATTTACATCAAGCAATGGAAAATAAAGTTGTTGCTTGAGATAGTATTAGCGTTAAATTAAGACATCCTTCAGATAATGTTAACCACCTTTATAAAGATTTATTTAAGGATCGAAGTAATTTAAAATACATCAACATTATTTCCAATAATGTCGATAAAAAGGGGTTTTTAGACTCACAATATGCTTATAGCCCTTATGCTCCCAACCCCAATTTAGACTGAACTCATGTTGAAGGAGCTAATTATTATTCACTAATTATGCTAGATAATGAATCTAGACATTCAACTGGTGGATTACCTTTTATCCATTGATTAGTTGCTAATATTAATGTCAATTCTTTAGAGGCGAATGCAACAGCAACAAATAAGGAAATCCTGCACGGAGATACATCAGCTTCAAGAGAATATGAAAGTAAATATTTAATTAATAATGAAGCATTTATGGCTCCTTTTATTCCAGATAAATTTTTACTAGATGGTGCTGCAACACGTTATTTAGGACCTAATCCTCAAGATGCTGAACACCGTTATACAGTGATCATTTATGCACATGAAAATAAATTAAATTTAATCAAAGGGTTTAAATTAGGAAGTATGTCAAGAGCACTGCATGGTAATGTTTTGGGTGAAGGTATTTTCGAATTTAAAGTGAAAAAACAAGTTAAATAAACTTTGATAAGCAACTAGAAAGTTGCTTATTTTTATTTTAATTTTAAAAAAATCCATGAAAAATACTAAATCTTATTAGTTAAAACTAATCAAAAATTTTAGGTGCAAAATCCTTAATTTGAATTTAAAAAAAATCAATTTCAGCGTGTATGATATTAATTAATATGGCTTGAAATAGGGATGAAAAACTATCAACAAAAGACTATCTGATTTATAAACACAGTTTTTTGGATAAGGAAATTAAAGTGGAAATAGAATACACAGATAATAAACATACAAGAATGAGAATCAAAGATCAAAAACTTGTTTTAGTTGCTGGTAAAAGAACTAGTTTTAAGAAATTGCTTGAATTTTCAGATTCTAAAATATGGTGGATGGTATTTCACCTAGATGATAAAAAAAAGAGTGAAATAATCCACTTGGATGAAAATTACTTTTATTTTTTAGGTAAAAAAGTTACATATCGTTTTTTTGGAACAGCATTATTTTTTAACTTCAACAACGTGCCTTATGTAAAGCAAGTTAATAAGGCTTCAACTATTTACGATAATCTTGTGAAAATTATTAAGCAAATGTTTGTAGATTATTTAGAAGTTAGACAAAGACATTGAGAAGCAATTATGAATGTACCCCCTCATAGCATAGAGGTGCGTGAAAAAACTACTAATTGGGCGAATCATTGAGGTAGCATGAATAGAGTAATTTATTCGTTTGCTTCTTGTCCACATGAAGAATATATATTGGATTATTTAATTGTTCATGAATTGACACATCATTTTCATCATAATCACGGCAAGGGTTTCAAGGAACACATTGCAAAATACATCCCAGATTGAAAAATAAGAAGAAAAAACATGAATCTAAGAATTTATGCTGATGAAAACAAAAGATTATTTGCAAAAACAAAACAAAAGAAAACCATCTAGTTTATGTACTAGATGGTATTTTTCTATTTTTGTCTTTATCAGGGTCATAGATATTTCTTAAATACTCTTGATAAATTGCTGTAGGATCAACTGTGTAATATTTTGCAATATGTCCAACTCAATCTTGAGTTTTACCTTGACTTTCTCAGAATTTTTTTTCTTCTTCATTAAATTCTTCGACTTCTTTTTCAACTTTTTCAAGGCTATAACCATTTCAATAAACACGATTTAACCGTGGTCTATGAATCGCAGGTTCTTTATTTTTACCTATTGCAATCGCAATAACTGGAAACAGATTTTTTGGTAGATTAAATCTTTCTTGAAGTAATCAAGGAAAATCAAAATGGCGAATCCCTCCTAAAAAGACAGTCCCATAACCTAAAGATTCAGCAGCAATTACGGCATTTTGAGCCATGATAAAAGCATCCCCCCATGAATTTAATAAATTATCTAATGTATTAAATTCGGGTTTTGTACCGATCATTTGTGCTGCTTTACGACCTCTATTAATATCGGCAAAGAAAACTATTAAGGCTGAAGAAGTTAAATAGTGTTCTTGAGTAGGGTTATCAATACGGCGATACATTTCTTCTTTTATATCTTGATTAGTGATGATGATTGCTGTAGCATCGAACTTATTTGCTGAAGTTGGTGCTGCATTCATTGCCTGACTAATTAATTCCATATCTTCTTCATTGATAGGTTCATAAGTCATTGAACGTTGACTGTGACGATTAATTAAATAGTCAATTACGTTATTATTTTTTGGCATAGTTACTCCTTTTATAATTATGATTAAACGCAATACGGCGTTATTTCTATTTTATAGAAACAAACGACCTTTTTAAAGATAAAAAAGCAATATTTGAATTTTATTATTTAAAAAATATTTTTTATGTCATTATATGTAGTTATTTAAATTTTTACCGTTTTAGTCATTAAAACTAAAAGCGAAACTTTTACTTTTAACCTTACTATTAAATAAATAAGCACTTAAAGTCTTGTCAGTAAGTTTTTGAATCTTAACATCAATATCATTAGCAAATTGGCGTGCACTAATTCCTAAATTAGTGTGCAATAGAAAATGGTTAAGTCTTCCTGATGGAGTTGAATTTAAGTTATTCCTTAGAATAAACTGTTCAACTGAATTAGCAGCTGAACTGATTTTTAATGCATTAGTTTTTAAAGATGCTTCTTCATAAATTTTAAAAGTTGTGTCATTCATATCGCTTTCCTTTAAGTCTTGGTTGCTATCGGTAGATGAGCCACCATTTGAACCAGATGTGTCTTGTTTTGTTTGATTAGTACTTGTCGAGCAAGCTACTAAAGTAGTAACTGCCGCTAAGCTTGTGATTGTTAGTGAAAATGCAATGCGTGATTTTATAGTCATGTTTTTATTATCTAACTAAAATCATCAAAATAAAATAAATAAAAAATATTTGTAGTTTTTTACTATATTTGTAACTAAAATTTGAAATTTTTTCAAATTTTAATCAGTGTTTATTCAAATAAAAAAACAGAAATATTTGAAAATGAATTTTTAGATTTTAAAATACAAAATTAAATATGCAGTTTATGAATTTAATTAAATATTTAATCTTGTGTGATTCAATATAAAAATTGAATATGATAAAATCATTTTTTTAAACTAGGAAGATAATTTATTTTATACTTTTTAAAAGCAAAAAAGTAGTTAAACAAAAAAATTAAAATATGCACTAAAACATCGGAAAAAACGTGTTTTCAGAACATTTTTTAGTTTAAAAAACCCGCATTAAAATGCAGGAAAAAATTATTTAAATGTTTTTTCTATTTCAGCCATCATTCAGCCAAAGCGATCGTTTGCTCAATCTTTTTGTCTTTCGGTAGCAAAAATATAAAACTTAATTTTTGGTTCAGTTCCACTAGGTCTAAGAGCCATTCAGTCATATAAACCATTATTCATAAATTCTAATTTTAACATGTCACTTGGTGCAACTTCTTTGTTTCCATTAGAAAAATCAATTAACTTACTATTGTGTAAATTTAAGTTTCTAAATTTATGTTTGATGTCATTTAGTTGGTGTGGATTACTTGGATCTAAATCGATTGTAAAACTTTTTGAAACTACATATCCATATTTTTTGTAAATATCTTCAAGATCATCAAGTAAGATTCTACCTTTAGTTTTTGACTCACTTGCAATTTGTGAAAGAATTACAAGTGATTGCAGTGCATCTTTATCTGCTGCCATATTTTCATCTAAAAGTGATCCATAAGATTCTTCAAAACCAAATAATAATTTAGCGTTTTTATCATTTTGTTTTAAACGTTTAATCAATTCACCAATTCACTTAAATCCTGTTGCTGTTTCATAAACAGCAACATTATTTTCTTTAGAAATTGTTGCAGGTAAAGTTGTTGAAACAAATGAATGAATTAAATATTTATTTTCAGTTTTTTTGTTTTTGATTAAATAATCAAAAATCAAAATTGCTGTTTCATTACCAGTTAAAAGTTGATATTCACCATTCTTATCCTTAACACCTAAACCAACTCGATCTGAATCAGGATCGGTAACCATCAAAATATCTGCATTATTTTCTTTAGCAATTTTAATCAGTCTTTCATAGGCTGATTTTGATTCAGGATTAGGATTAGCAATAAAAGTAAATTCTTTATCTTCTTTCATTACTTCTTCATCATAAACTGCATTAACTTTTAAATGTCTAAAGATGTGTTTTGCATATTTTGCACCAGTGCCATGTAAGGGTGAAAAAGCAACCTTAAGATTTGAAAAATCAGCATTTTTGCTTGCTATTTTAACTAAATCATTTTTATACTTATCAATTAAAGTAAGGTCTTTTTCAAGATCATCTTCAGCATATAAAAATAATTTATTGCTTTTATCAAACTTAAAGTGTTTTTTAGGGTATAGGTTGTAGTCTTCAAATTGCTCTACAATTTCATCAACTTCATAAGGAAGAATTTGATAACCAAATTCATTATAAAGTTTGATTCCGTTATATTCTTTAGTGTTATGTGAAGCAGTAATATTAACTGCTCCTTGTGCTTTTTTATGTTTAACTAAATATGAAACTAATGGTGTAGGGGTGATTTCTCTTCCGTAATAAACATTAATTTTATAGTAGTTTAAAACTGCAGCAGCAGCTTCTGCAAATTGCTTGCTTTGATTACGATTGTCACGACCAATGACAATTGTAATTTTTTTTCTTTTGCCGTATTTTTTTAAAAGGCTTTTTGCAAAACCTTCAATTACTCGTTGTACATGTTTGACGTTTAATTGAGATTCATGATCACCAATTACGCCACGCATTCCGGCTGTACCAAATTCTAATTTCATTAAAACTCCTTCTTTTCTATGTTTAAATAATAGAATTTCTTGTTTTTTATGCATTATTTAACATTTTGAAAATGTCAATAATTTAGTAAATTTTAAAATGTACATATTAATTTTACTAAATTAGTTATTTTATTTGTTTAGAAATTGCTAATATTTTTAAGAAATTTGCCCAAAATGAAAAATTTTCCACATTTATCTGCAAAGACAGAAAATTTGATATTTTTGCAGGTTAAAAAATTATAAAAATGTAAAATAAAAGTAGGTGATAAGTTAAACATTAGGTTATTATTTAATGGAGACAACTATTACTTTAAAAGAGAGAGAAAAAGAGGTCAAAATGAAGATTTGATATGTTTCAGCCGAGAGTTATCCATTTATCAAAACAGGTGGATTAGGAGATGTTAGTTACGCCTTCCCTCGTGCTTTAAGTAAAATCGGAGTAAAGGCAAGAGTGATCTTACCTTTCTTTTACACGATACCCGAAAAGTATACATCACAAATGGTAGACTACTTACAGTGAAGTATGCAACTTGGTTCTAAAAATTACCAAGTTATTGTTAAACAACTTAGATATGGAAATATCGATTATTTCTTTATCGCCAAAAATGAAAACCCTGACAACAAACTATTAAGCATTTATAGTAATTACACTAATGCTTTCGACTTTATGTTTTTTTCAAAAGCCATCATCCGTTTCTTAGAAATAGAAGATGAAAAACCTGAGATTCTACATTTAAACGATTGGCACACAGGGTTAATCGCTTTATTACTTAAAATGTCAGGAAATTCTGAATTAAGTAAAATCAAGGTAATTTTTACAATTCACAATTTACAATACCAAGGACAATTCGGTGCTGAGCATGTGTTGTCTGCTTTTGGTTGAGAGAAAAATAAAAACGTAATTGAAAAAACTGTTAGTGATGGAGTATTTTCATTCATGAAAACAGGAATAGTATATTCAGACAGAGTTACAACAGTTAGCCCAACTTATATGCTAGAAATTCAAGGTGGCGAATTTGGAATGGGACTTGATGGATTATTAAGAGAACATTCTAGCAAGTTATCAGGTATCTTAAATGGTCTTGATACAGAAATCTATAGCCCTAATGCTGATGAATTTTTAAAAGAAAACTATGATGAAAACACTTGAGAAAGAGCTAAAAAAGTTAATAAAAAATTCTTACAAGAAAAATCTAATTTAGAAGTTAGTGACTCTAAATTTGTAATAGGAATTGTTTCAAGATTAGCAAATCAAAAAGGATTTGACATTTTTGATTTAGCGCTACCAATTTTACAAAATGAAAACCCTAATATTCAATTTGTAATTTTAGGTACAGGTGACAAAGTTTATGAAAATAATCTAGCAAGAACCTGTCATAATCAAAACAAAAACTGTACATTTATTAATGATTTTAGTGAAGAATTTGCTCACCAAATTTATGCAGGATCAGATGCCTTTTTAGTGCCATCATATTTTGAGCCTTGTGGTCTAACACAATTAATTTCATTGAAATACGGATCAGTTCCAATTGTTAGAAAAACAGGTGGTTTAGCTGATACAGTTATTGATATTGAAAAACCAAATGCAACTGGATTTAACTTTGAAAAGTTCTCAGTTGAAGAACTAGTTGCTGTTGTTAAAAAAGCCGAAAATGTTTTCCAAAATGATAAAAAACGTTGAACTGAAATCGTCAATGCAGGAATTAGATCGAGATTTAGTTGAGATGTCATTGCTGAACAGTATTTGGAGCTTTATAAACAACATGTCGCAAAATAGTAAGAAAACAAATCCTAAAAAAGTTGATATTTTAAAATTTACTGAAGGGTGGCATTCAAGCCTTTATGATGAACTTGGAGTTCATCCTATTTCAAATGAATCAGGTTCAGGGTTCATTTTTAGAGTCTATGCACCAAATGCTAAGCATGTTAATGTTTTAATTTTTCAGGGAATTAAAACACATGTTTTTGCAACAGTTAAAAAAGAGCACGGAATTTGAGAAACAATTATCCATGGTGTAACTTATGGAGATTTTTACAAATTTGAAGTTATTGATTGAACTAACTTTTCAAAATATAAAACTGATCCTTTTGGTTTTTATAACCAACAGGCACCGTTTTTTAATAGCATAATTTATGATCGCAAAAGATATAAATGACATGATAAAGAATTCCTAAAAGCACGTAAAACACGGGATTTTCGTTCAGAACCAATGGCTATTTACGAAGTTCATTTAGGTTCGTGAAAAAAAACTTTGGACAATCAGTTTTTAAATTATAAAGACTTAGCTCACCTACTAATTGACTACGTTTTAGATATGGGTTATACTCATATTGAATTTTTACCATTAGCCGAGCACCCTTTTATTGGTTCTTGAGGATATCAGGTTACAGGCTATTTTGGAGCAACAAGTCGTTATGGAAATCCTGATGAATTAAAATATTTAATTGATTATGCTCATAAAAATGGCATCAAAGTAATCATGGATTTTGTTCCAGTTCACTACAATAAAGATGATCATGGTCTATATAAATTCGATGGAACTCATTCAACTTTCTCATCAGAAATTGAATTTGATCGAGAAAATTATTTATGAGGTACAGCAAATTTTGATCTAGGAAAAAATGAAGTAAAAAGTTTTTTACTTTCTTCTTTAGGTTATTGAATTGAAGAATTTCATATTGATGGTTTCCGTTTTGATGCGGTTTCTTACATAATTTATTATCAAGGAAATTCCAAAGCTGGTGTTAATCCTGATGGCGTGGAATTTATTAAAAGTACTATTTCAAATATTAAAAAACTACATCCTGATATCTTAATTATTGCTGAAGATTCATCAGCTTTTCCTGATGTTACAAGTGCAATTTCTGATGGTGGATTAGGTTTTGATTTAAAGTGAGACCTAGGTTTTTCAAACGATTTATTCCGATTTATGAAGAAAGAATTCATTGAAAGAAAACACAGTTTTAATGCCTTTAATGACATAACTTTTTCAATGGTTTACAACTTCAATGAAAAATTCTTACTTGCTTTTTCACATGATGAAGTAGTTCATTTAAAACGTTCACTAATGAATAAAAGTCCTGGTTTTTACGACCAAAAAATGAGACAATCAAAGTTAATGATTTCTTATATGTTTGCTCATCCAGGTAAAAAACTTTTATTTATGGGAATTGATATTGCTCAGTTTAAAGAGTGAAATGAAAGAGTCAGTTTAGATTGACATCTTTTAGAAAATCAATTGCATTACCAACATTGAGATTTTGTTAAGGATTTAATCCATACATATAAACAAGAGCCATCTTTATATGTAAAAGATTTTGATAAAGATGCATTTGAATGAGTTTTAGTAAATGAACTTGATAATATTTTTGTTTTTAAACGCTATGGGAAAACAAAAAACGATGAAATGCTAGTTGTTTTAAATTTCTCTGATAACTACTATGAAAATTATAGTTTTAAGTTAAATCTAAATAGTAAAAATCCATTAAATATTAGATACAGCGAAATTTTAAATAGTGACAATTTAAAATATGGAGGTAGTGGTGCAATTAACAGCTTAAGTGCTGAAAATGGCATTCTAGATCCTTTCCAAGACTATGAAAATAGTTGAAGGTTATCTTTAAAAATTGCACCTTTTGCAGCAATTTTTTTAAAAAAAATTAAGAAGTAATTCAGAAAGTTCACTAACATGCCAACAAGTTTAATACCTCAGTTTTTTCAAAACAACTACCGTGAAAATCTGCAAGCCTACTATGATAGGTGAGATTTAGTCACATTAAGCGCCCCTAAGAATTTTTATCATAAGGGTGATGCTTTCAATATTTTTATTGAGCAAGAGCACACCACTTACCAGGCGTATATTTTAAATATTGAATCTTATGAAGGTAGAGACTATGTTAAGTTAAAAGTGCCAAGACGCTTATATAATGTGCGTAGCCGCCATTATATTATTGATAAAGAAAATAATCATATTCCAATCAAAGCTGGTTCAATTGTTTTTCAACCAGATTTTGATCGTTTTATTTATTATTCAGGTAATGATCTAGGTTATCACTATAGCAAAGAAGAAACTAAATTTGTTTTATATGCTCCTTTAGCAATTTCTGTTAGTTTAGTAATTTATAATCCTGATACTAAGGAAGAATTACAAAGAGTCTTAATGGAAGATCGTAATAACGGCACTTATAGTGTAACGCTTGATGGTGATTGTGAGTTAATTCATTATCGTTATGCAGTTTTTTCTAATGATGAAGAAACTTTAACAGTTGATCCATACGCTTTTGCTTCGAATGCAAACAGTGAATTTTCTTGTGTAATTGATAAGTCAAAAACTGATCCTGCAATGGAATTTCCTAAGGTTAAAAAACCGATTAAAAACTATACAGATGCAATCATTTATGAGTTAAATGTCAGAGATTTTACTGATAGTGGTTTTTTTGTAAATCGAGGTAAGTTTTTAGGTTTAACTGAGGAAAATTTAAAAGATCAACAAGGTAATAAAATTGGTCTAGATTATTTAATTGAACTAGGAATTACGCATGTACAATTACTTCCTATTTACGATTTTCAAACAATTAACGAAATGACTTATCCAAAGGCAAATGAGTATAATTGAGGTTATGACCCTGTGCAATTTAACGTTCCTGAAGGCTCGTACGCTCTTTATCCTAATAACCCTTATAGCCGTATTTTTGAACTCAAAAAAATGATTTCAAAATTGCATGAAAAAAATATTGCAGTAGTTATGGATGTGGTTTTTAATCACGTTTATCAAACCTCTAATTTTTCATGACAAAAAATTATTCCTGGTTATTATTTTAGGTTTGATCAGCACGGATTTTTTTCAAACGCATCAGGAGTTGGTAACGATGTTGCTAGCGAAAGATTAATGGTTAGAAAATATATCGTGGACATGTGTCGCTATTGAATCACCGAATTTAAATTAGATGGATTTAGATTTGATTTAATGGGTTTAATTGATGTTGAAACCATGAATGCCATTACTAAAATGGCTCATAAAATTAATCCTAATTTTATTATTTATGGTGAAGGTTGAAACATGCCAACTGCTTCATTATTACCAATGGCTCACATGCAACATCACCAAATGCTCCCAAAAATCGGCTTTTTCAATGATTATTTTAGAAATACAATTCGTGGTAGTCATTGAGATAAAAACGATACAGGGTATGCTAGTGGAAACTTTTTAGTCTTTAATAAAGCTTCAAACGCCATCATGGCATCACTAGGAATTAACGGCTTTCATTCAATTTTTGATGAACCCTGACAAAGTGTTAACTATATTGAAGTTCATGATAACCAAACTTTTTATGATTTTATTCAAGAACAATTACCAACTTATAATGATGATACGTTGCAAAAAATTGCTTTAATGGGATTAGCGATTGTGATTTTATCGCAAGGAATCCCTGTAATTCATGCAGGTCAGGAATTATTCAGAACCAAATTTGGTGAAGATAATACTTACAATAAATCAATCAGTTATAACCGTTTTGATTGAAACAAAATTAGTGAACATTATTGGGATTTAAACTTCATCAAAAGACTGATTTCAATTAGAAAAACCTACTCTTTATTCAGGTTAAATACTAATGCTGATATTCAAAAATATGTGAAGGTAGAGCGCTCAAAAAGTGGGCTAACTGTCTATATTTTAGAAAATGAAGTAGATAGTTTTCTAGTTTTAATCAACAACACCAGTTACAATCAAGACTACTTTTTTACAAATGGTAAAATGCACGTCTTGACTAATAACTATCATCAATATCCTGAAATGGATGATGAAAAAATTACTATTAGACCATTTGGTTTTTACGTGTTACATAAACCCGTAAAAAGATAAGGAAAAGATATGAAAAAAGAAACAGTCGCTTTAATTTTAGCGGGGGGACAAGGTTCAAGACTTGGTAAATTAACCGAGCATATTGCTAAACCAGCAGTACCTTTTGGTGGAAGATATCGCATTATCGATTTTGCTTTAAGTAACTGTACAAATAGCGGAATTGAAACAGTTGGAATTTTAACGCAATACAAACCACTTGCTTTAACTAGGCATATTGGTGTAGGAATGGCGTGAGATTTAGACCGTTTAAACGCTGGAATCACGATTTTATCACCACAAGTTAAAGGTAAAACAGGTAATTGATATGAAGGAACAGCACATGCTGTTTATGAAAATTTTGAATATATTGAAGAATATGATCCTGAATATTTATTAATCCTTTCAGGAGATCATATTTACAAAATGGACTATTCTTTGTTAATTGATTATCATAAAAATCATGAAGCAGATGTCACAATTGCTGCTATGGAAGTACCTTGAGAAGATGCAAGTCGTTTTGGTATTTTAAATGTTGATAGCGAACGCAAAATTGTTGAATTTGAAGAAAAACCAGCAAAACCCAAATCAAATTTAGCTTCAATGGGGATCTATGTTTTTAGTTGAAAAGTTTTAAGAGATGTGATGAACTATTGTACTGAAAATAAAATCAATGTGCATGATTTTGGACACAATGTTTTACCTTATATGCTAAAAGCAGGTAAAAGTATTTTCGCTTATCCTTTCGTAGGATATTGACGTGATGTTGGAACTGTTGCAAGTTATTGAGAGGCAAATCTTGACTTAATCAACTATCAAAGTGAACTAGATTTATCAGATCGTAAGTGAGTAATTTACACAAAAGGAAATAGTTTACCACCTCAATATATAGGTGATAGTGCAACTATTAAAAAGTCATTTATAGCTAATGGATCAGTAATTTATGGTCATGTGGAAAATTCCATGATTTTTCCAGGTGTAACTATTGAAAAAGGAGCAGTTGTTAAAGATTCAGTTGTTATGGGTCTAAGTAAAGTAGGAGCAAATTCTAAAATAACTAAATCAGTCGTTATGGAAAATGTGAAAGTTCCTGAAAATAAATTAATAAAATCAGCTGATGAAAATGAAGTTTTTGTCTATGCAGGGGAGGGTAAATAATGTCACTACATAAGAATGTAATTGCAATTGTTGATGCTAACGAAAATGCAAGTCGTATTCGTGGTTTAGGTGTATCACACGCTAAACCAATCATGCCTGTTTTAGCACGTTATAACCTAGTTGATTTTGCTTTTTCTAACTTGATTTATGCAGGAATTTATCCAGTATTTTTATTAGTAGATAAACCTAATCGCCACATTTTTAACTATATTGGTACAGGTAGTCCGTGAAACTTAAATCGCAGAAGTAACGGTATCCACTACTTATTTTCAACCAAAGAACAAATTGGTACAGGTAACAATTTAGGCGCTTTATATAAGACAGTTTCATTTGTTAAAAGTATTGACCGTGATGTTGTTTTATTAACAAATACCAATACAATTAATCGTATTGATTATGTTGAAATGTATGAAAAGTTAAAAACTTCTGGTGCGGATATTGTTTGAGCATTTCGCCGTGAAGCAAATCATGATCGTTACTTAAATATGGAAATTTTAAAGTTCAATGCTCGAACTGAAAAAGTTGTTAATTTTGGTATTAATACAGGAAGTAAAGAAGAAATAAAAATTGATTTAGGAATTTTTATGATGTCTAAAAAAATGTATTTATCTTTAATTAGTGAAGCTGTTGAATTAAATATTAATAGCAAGTTTGAAACTTTCTTAAAATCAAAAGTTGAAGAATTGAAAATCATCGCTTATGAAATTGATACATGAGTAGGATTTTTAAATAGTGCTGAAGAATATTTTGAAAATCAATTAAAACTAATGAATGATCAAAATATTGCAGTGGAAACTTTCACAAAATTTCCACTTTATACTCGTGAATTAGATCAAACTTCTTCATATTACAGTCAAAGCGCCAGCGTTTCAAATTCCTTATTAGCAAGTGGCTGCAAAATTAAAGGAAAAGTAAAAAATTCAATTCTTTTTAGAGGTGTTGAAATCGGTAAAAATGCTGAAGTAGAAGACTCAATTATTTTAAGCAATGTTATCATTGGAGATAACGTAAAACTTAAAAATATTATTATTGATGAGAATGCAATTATTTCATCTGAAAAGACACTAATTGCAGATAAAAAGTCACCATTAGTAATAATGAAAAATTCTAAAATTTAGTTCTAAAAGAGCCTTTTTTCCGATCTATTTGGAAGAAAGGTTTTTTATTTTGCCTATTTGGAAAATAGTTTTTAAAAATACTTGTTCTAAAATTTTATTTATGTTTTTTCAATATAAAATACATTCTTTTTTTTGAATACATAACATGACTTTAAAAATCATTTTTATAGGTGTAAAACAACAGTTTCATTATGTTCTTATTTGAATAAGAAAAAGGTGCAAAAAAGACTGGATGAACTATGATTTAAAATTACATTTTTTTGAATTATTTATTCAAAAAAACATTTTCATTTATTTTTTTAAAACACACCAAGAGGCTTTGTAAAATGAATTCGAAAATGAAAATAAAGCAGTTTTTTTCAGAAATGTCATAAATTTGTAAAAATAGTTCGTTCAAGTGAAAAATAAATGAATAAAAATATGAAAATTTTCATATTTTGAAGAATTAATAAAGAAAAAAGTCATATCTTATTTTTTAATATTATCATTTAGTTATATTAAATTTGCTCTGGAGGAGTTATGAAAAAATTAATAAATAAAAGCGAGAACATTGTTCGAGAAATGCTTGAAGGAATTGCGTTTGCAAATCCTGATGTAAAAGTTGATTATGAAAATCAAGTTGTTTATAAAAAGAATTTAAATAAGGATAAAGTTACTTTAATTTCAGGTGGAGGTTCAGGACATGAACCTGCTCACGCAGGTTATATTGCAAAAGGTATGCTTGATGCAGCAGTTTGTGGAGAAGTTTTTACTTCACCTACATCAATTATGGTTAATGAGGCAATTGAATTAACCAAAAGTAACAAAGGCACTTTATTGATTATTAAAAACTATACAGGTGATGTTTTGAATTTTACAATTGCTAAAGATATGGCTAGTGAAATGGGTTACAATGTCGAAACAGTTGTTGTTAATGATGATGTCGCCGTTGAAAATTCAACCTATACAGCTGGTCGAAGGGGTATTGCAGGAACAATTTTTGTCCATAAAATTGCAGGTGCAGCAGCAGAAAAAGGCATGAGCCTTTTAGAAGTTAAAAGAGTTGCTGAAAAGGTAATCAACAATGTTAAAAGTATGGGTTTATCAATTGGTCAGGCTATCGTACCTTCAGTTGGTAAAGCATCATTTACTTTAGAAGATGATGAAATTGAATTGGGTTTAGGAATTCATGGTGAGCCTGGAGTTAAAAAAGAAAAAATGCAATCATCTGAATTTTTAGTTTGAAAACTATTAGACCATATTTTAGTAGAAGATGACTATACTCAAGGAGAAGTTGCGATTTTATTAAACGGACTAGGTGGAACACCTTTAATGGAACAATATATTGCTTTAAATGATGCTAGAAAGTATCTAGAAAGTAAAAACATTAAAGTTACATATGCAAAAGTAGGTAACTTTATGACAGCATTAGAAATGCCAGGAATTTCTATTTCATTATTAAAACTGGATTCAGAAATTAAAGAATTATTACTAGAGAAAAGCGAAGCAAGCCAATGATAAATAATCATAAATTAGTAGAAATTTTTAAAACTATTGCAAGAGAAATTAGTTTAAGAAAAAACGAATTAACCGAATTAGATAGACTAATTGGTGATAGCGACCACGGAACCAATATGGACAGAGGTTTTAGTAATGTTTTAAGTGAAATCGATAATTACAAAGATAAAGATTTAAGCGAAATCTTTACCTTTGTTGGTAAATCACTAATGGCTAAAATAGGTGGCGCATCAGGTCCTTTATATGGCATGGTTTTTGTAAGATCAGCTTCTATTTTTAAAGATCAACCAGTTCTTAATCAAGAATTATTTCAAAGATTTTTAACTTCAGCAGTTGCTTCTTTGCAAACTTATGGACAGGCTAATTATTTAGATAAAACTATGTTAGATGTTTGAATTCCACTAACCAAGGAATATCAACATAACAAAAACAAAATGGATTTAATTAAGCAAATTGATGAATATGTAATGGCTACAAAAGTTCGTCAGGCTTTAAAGGGGCGTGCTTCTTATTTAAAAGAGCGCTCAATTGGTGTAATTGACCCTGGCTCACTATCTAGTTCAATAATTTTGAAAGAATTTATTAAGGAAATCTAAAATGCACTTAGTAATTGTTACTCACTCATACTCTTTTACAGAGCATATCATTAAGTACTTAAAAGCAATGATCCCTGATTTAGATCTTAATTATGTACATAATGCATCAGGTTTAGATGAAACTATTATCGGTACAAGTCCGATGCGTATCTTAGATACAATTAATGAAGTTTCTGATCAAGAAATTATTTTAGCAGCAGATCTAGGTAGCAGTATGATTAATTCTGCCCTTGCTCAGGAAATGATTCATGATAAGAAAATCCACTTAGTAAAAGGACCTTTTTTAGAATCTCTTTTCAGTATTTCTAGTTTATTAAATTCAGGTATTGAATTTAATGAAATGATTAAAATCTGCGATGAAATTGCTGTTAAATAATTTAGTCTTTAGATACTAAAAATAGAAAAAAGTTTAAAAAATCAAAGAAAAATAGTTTTTTTGTCAAAATCATTGCTTATTTGTTTAAATATCATTAGTAGATGAGAGACTATGAAAAGTAAAAAACTATTGCTTATTCCAAGCCTAATAACAGCTGCAGCTTCAACTGCGGCTTTTATTGCATGCGCTGGCAGCGATGGTGGTACTTTTACAGAAGCAAACCAAGTTTTTCAAGATAATGTTAGGATTTTAGCTGCATTTAGCAATTCAGAAATTGTTATCAATCAGAAAGTAAATATTGATACTTATATTGCTGATTTAGAAAAACGTGCACAAAAGTCTCCATCAAATGCTGTTTCTAAAATTTTAAAAGATTTTAATATTTCTCTAAATTTAAATAATTTAAATATTACTTTTGAAATTGACATTGCTAAAAAAGAAAGTAATAGTTTTTTAATAGACTTAACCTTAATTGAATCTAGCAATAAGGCTAATTTTGAATTTAATATAAAATATGAAGATATTTCTGGTTCATTAAATACAATTGAAAATAATATTTTAAAACTACAAAATAAGTTAGTTAATAAAGTATCTATTAAATCAACTAGAACAATTGATGAATTTATTGAAGAATTAAATAATTTAGATAGTGATTTATTAATAGATACTTTTTGACAATATATAGGACTAGAAAAAGCAGATCTTGATTTATTTTATGAATTGATTATTAATAAACTTGATGATACAAATTTAGCATTTCAATTCAAGTTTTACCGTGCTGGAGAAAATACTAAAATTTACCAAAAGAACCTAAAATACGAGAAAATCACATCTTTAGAATTTTCTACTCTTGAAAATGAATTTAAAGCAATTAGTACTAAAGTTGCAGGTTTAGAAACAATAACTTCAACACAAGAATCAGCATCTGAATTTGTTGAAAAAATTACATCATTAAAACCAATGCAACAAATTGAAATGTTGCAAACTTCTTTTGCAACAACTTTTGAAAAAATCAAACAGACAAAATTAACCTTCCAATTTGAAGTTGTTGATCACGATATTAAAGTTACTTTTAGATTGAATTTCAAAAATGAAAAAGAATTAAGTTTTGAAAAAACTTTTAATTATCACCAAGAAAATAAATTCTTTTCATCAACAAAACCTAGTGATTTATCATATTCAAGTGCAATTGATATCAACAATGATTCAAATAAAAAAATACAAATAGATAGCAACATTTATCCAAATGGTGACTATATAAATGGGTACAACTCATCATCTGACTTAGAAATAAGAAGTATTGAATTGCCTAGAAGCGAGCACTTCTTATTCATTAATGATAACTATAAAAAAATATGACAAAGAACAACTTATCTAAATATCAAAAACAACTCAACTAATGCAACTGAAGATGCTTCTAGTGCTTCAGGTACTGCTTGAATTTTAGATTATAAAGTTGATGAATTTAATTCATATCCAAGAACTTGATATTTTGCAACTAATATTCATGTTGCAAAACATCTCCATAACCCTGAAAGTTATGTTCAAGACACTCTTGATGGAGCAGAAACTTCAGAAGTTTTAATGACTATAGTTAAGCCACAAGATTGATGATCATATAAAACGGGTACAAGTTTAAACTTTTTAACTTTAAAAGGTAAATCTTTACCAAAAGTTGTTTATCTAGGGTTAGATTATTTAAACACTTCACCTAAGAATTGAAACAATGACTTTTTAGCAGAAGAAGCTATTGATTTTGCAGTTTTTGAAGTTACTTTTGATAATGATGAAGACGCTAAAAATATGACACAGTTATATGCAGGATCTGAATCAGCAAAAAATATTGTTGCTAGTGATTTAACAGATAAAAGTGATTTAGAAAATGAATTTTATTCAGCAGGATTTAGTTCAAATGGATTCTATTCAGTTAATCCAAAAATTAATCTTCCACAATACAACGACTATTGTAAAGATTGTTTTAAACAGGTTAAAACACATCCTGAACTTGAGTATGAATCAGATAAATACAATGAATGATTAAAAGAAGGTAATAGTCTTGCTATTGTTCCTTACTTATCATCTAATAATGAAAATAACGGTATTTCTGATGCTCTTTTAAATATTAAGACACAATTAAGTTATCGTGGGAACAGATATCAATTTCAAGGCTTAACATATGCTTTAGCAAATACAGCCATGGGTAATGGTTCATCAGGTTCACTTGTTACTTATAAAGATGATCCTTTAGCAATTTTATTTTTTAATTACTTTAATACAGATATTGGTTTAGCTTTTGGATTAAGAAGCGAAGGTGTGGTTTGAGATAAAATTAAAAACTATCAAAGTCCTGCTTATGACATTGTTAATGGAAACAAAAATCAATATTACAAAACTCAAAAATCTTCATATTTTAGTGCAATTAAGAAAATTGCAAATGGGCAATTTAAAACTAAATTATTTGATTCATGAGATGAAAAAACTGAATAAAAATGTACACAATTAATTGTTTTAATTAGCAAATTTATTTGTGTATTTTTATTTACTCTATATTTTATAAAAAACTGAAAAATGTATTCCAAAATAGTATACATGTATTAAAAAATATGATTTCATTCACATAAAACAGTATTTTTTTTAAAATAAAAAAATGAAATTACTAATAGCAATTTCATCAAAATAATTTTTAAATTAAGTTTATTTAACTTCAGTTTTTTTGAAGATGTGTCCTTCAGAATCAACATCAATAAATTCATCAATTCCTTTGATTCTATCCATATGACGCCCACCTTCAAATGTTTCATTTTCATATGCTTCAATAATTTTTTCGGCTTCTTCAATTGTATGAATACGGCCACCAAAACATAAAACATTTGCATTATTATGTTGTTTTGCTAATGCTCCATCTTTAACAGTTGAAACACTAGCAGCAACAATTCCTTCATGACGATTTAGTGCATATGATATTCCTAAACCTGTTCCACAAACACCGATACCGTAGAAAACTTCGTTTTCAGTACCTTTATTTTTTTGAATGTAGTTAGCTAATTTATGACCGTATGTTGCATATGAAGATGAAATACTTTCGCTATCATTTCCTACATCAACAGTTTCATAACCCCGTTTTTGTAGATATTTAATAATTTCTGTTTTCAGTTTATAACCAGCGTGGTCGCTGCCTAAAGCAATAATTTTTTTAGCCATTATTTGACTCCTTTAATATCGTTTGACATCTTTAATTATATGGCAAATAATTCGTAAATGACATTAAAAAACAGCCGTTTTTAGGCTGTTTATAATTTTTATTTAAGTGCTTTAAGTCTAGCGCTTTTACCACTTTTATTACGGATGTAGTAAAGTCTTTTACGGCGAACTTTATTACGTCTTACAACTTCGATTGAACTTATAATAGGTGAATTTAATGGGAATGTTCTTTCAACACCAATTCCTCCACCAACACCAACTGAAACTTTTCTTACTGTAAAAGTTGCACTTGTACCTTTACCAGCACCACTTTTTGTAATAACTAAACCTTCAAAAACCTGAATACGTTGTTTATCTCCATCACGGATTAAAACATTAACACGTACAACATCTCCTGTTTTAAATTCAGGTAGATCTTGTCTAATTTGACTTTTTTCAACTAATTCAATTAATTTATTTCTCATTTTTTAGCCTTTCATACTTTAGATATAAATCTGGACGATTTTTCTTTGTTTTTGCAATTTGACTTTCTAATCTTGCTTGCTCAATTTTTTGGTGATTACCACTGATATATACTTCTGGCACTAAATGACCTTCAAAATCACGTGGCCTAGTATATTGCTCATAATCTAATAAGTGATTATTGAAACTTTCATACTCACTGCTTTCTTGCTTAATCACATCAGGTATAAGTCTGATGTAAGCATCTGCCATTACCATTGAAGGTAATTCTCCACCAGTGAGAACAAAATCACCAATTGAAATTTCTTCATCTACATAATTTAATAAACGTTCATCAAAGCCTTCATAACGTCCTGAAATAAAGGTTATTTGCTGATGTTTATCAACTCATTCTTGAACCATTTGCTGTGTAAAGATTTTTCCTTGTGGAGAAACTAAGACAATAAAATTTTCTTTTGTTTTAAGACTTCTTAGTCCTTTAACAATTGGCTCTAGTTGTAACAACATACCTTTGCCACCACCGTAGATTTCATCATCTACTTTCTTTTGCTTAGTTTCAACAAAATTTCTTCAGTCAATTACATTAATTTCAATTAAATTTTTTTGTATTGCTTTTGCAATAATGCTTTCACTAATAAATGGATTGTAATAATTAGGGAAGAGCGTAAAAAAATTTATTTTTTTCATATTTTAAGACTATTTCTGAATTGTTGATTTTTGTTTTGAAGATGCAAATTCTTCTCAAACTTTTTGTTCTCTTAAAAGTCTTTTAACAGTATCTGAAGGTTGCACACCTTTTTTTAGTCATTCAAGAATAACTTCTTTTTTCAGATTAAGTTCTTTTCTATGTGGGTTGTATTGTCCAACTTCGTCGATAAAACGACCATCACGTGGTGAACGAGAGTCGGCAACAACGATTTTGTAAAATGCATTGAATTTTGATCCGACTCTTTTTAAACGGATTTTTACCATTTTGCTCCTTTGTTAAGTTATAGATATTTAAAAAATAACTTTTCTATAATACACTAAAATCTAAGAGTTAAGTAAAAATACTTTACACTTTATTTTGGTTTTTTTAGAGTCCATTTCAAATAGTTTTTACTAGTAAAAACCTTAACTAAAATCAGGTTGTTTTTCTAATAAGCCCCAAAAACCTGCATTTTGGTACAAAAAATTGGCAAATTCTGCAAAGAGTATGAAAAAAACGCCTATTTGCTAATATTTAGTAAGATAGTTACTTTTAAATTTATAATTAAGTTCTATTTAATTAAATATATTTGAAAGGAAAAATATGACACCACATATTAACGCCAAACAAGGCGAAATTGCCAAATATGTATTAATGCCAGGAGACCCCTTAAGAGCAAAATACATGGCAGAAAAATTTTTAAAAGATTATAAATTAGTAAACACAGTACGTAACATGTTTATGTATACAGGAACTTATAAGGGTAAAGAAATTACTATAGCAGCTTCAGGTATGGGTAATGCTTCAATTGGAATTTACTCTCATGAGTTATATGCTAACTATGGCGTAGAAGCTATTATTAGGGTAGGTTCAGCAGGTTCTTATAAAAAAGATCTAAAACTTTATGATGTTGTTCTAGCTAAAGAAGCGTTTACTGATAACACTAGTTTTGGAAAAATTATTGCAAATATTGATGCTAATAAGTTTTATGCTGATCAAGAACTTAATAATAAGATCAAAAAATCAGCATCTAATTTAGGAACTAAAATCCATGAAGAAGTTGTTCATTCTTCTGATGTATTTTATGCAGTTAGAGATCTAGAAGAAACTATTAAATTAACTAATGCAGCATGTGTTGAAATGGAAAGTTCAGCTTTATTTGTCGTAGCCCAAAAACTAGGAAAAAAAGCAGCTTGTTTATTGACAATCAGTGATAACTTAATTACTCATGAAGAAACTTCAGCAGAAGAACGCCAAACTGCGTTTTCAAAAATGATTGAAGTTGCATTAGAGGCTTTTAGTGTTTAATGTTGTTGATTTAATTGAAAAAAAATATCAAAAACAAGCACATACTAAAGCAGAAATTGAATACCTAGTTAATGGTTTTGTTAATGGCGAAATCAAAGACTATCAAATGGCAGCTTGATTAATGGCTGTTAGATTCAATGATTTAAATGACCAAGAACTAGCAGATTTAACGCTAGCAATGATGCATAGCGGCGAGATCATGGATTTATCAGATGTTGAAGGTATTAAAGTTGATAAACACTCTACTGGTGGAGTTGGCGATAAAATTAGTTTAATTTTAGGACCAATTCTAGCAGCTAATGATGTTGTTGTTGCTAAAATGTCAGGCCGAGGTTTAGGTCATACAGGTGGCACAATTGATAAACTAGAATCGATTAAAGGTTTAAAAACTGAAATTAACCAAGAAGATTTCATTAAGCAATTACATGAAATTAAACTAGCAATTATTGGACAAAATCCTAAATTAGTACCGGCTGATAAATATATGTATGCTCTGCGTGATGTAACATCAACAGTTAATTCAATTGCTCTAATCGCTAGCTCAATTATGTCTAAAAAACTAGCAACTGGTAGCGATGTGATTTTACTAGATATTAAAGTTGGTAAAGGTGCTTTTATGAAAAATCAAGCACAAGCTGAAGAACTTGCTAAACGCATGATTCAAATTGGTAAACTGCTTAAAAAAGAAGTTAGAGTCGAATTAACTAATATGGATAGACCTTTGGGAAGATCAATTGGTAATAAAAATGAAGTGCTTGAAGCGATTAATACCTTAAAAGGTAAAGGTGTTCATGACATTAATACAGTTGTTTATTCTTCCGCAGGTCAATTATTATTAATGGCTAAAAAAGTTGATTCTTTAACTGATGGAATTTCCTTAGCTCAAAAAGTTATTTATAATGGTTCAGCCTTAAAAGCCTTAGAAAAAATGATCAAGGCTCAAGGTGGAGACTGAGATTTAATTAATTCTAAAAATTGATGAAATCCAGTTCATAAATTGGAAGTAAAAGCCGATAAAAGTGGTTTTTTAGTAATTAATGATGCTTTAGCATTTGGACTACTTGCAGTTGATTTAGGAGCAGGTCGCCATAAAAAAGAAGATGCTTTAGATTTTGAAGCAGGAATTGAACTTAATAAAAAAACTAATGAAGTTGTTCATCAGGGAGATGTTTTATTCACACTATATTCATCTTCAGAAATTAATCCTGAAGTTGTAAAACGAATTGAAAATGCTTACACAATTGAACAAAAACAATCACCATCTGCATTAATTTTAAAATCAATGAAATAAAAACAAAAAAGAATAAAGAAAATCAGGCACAAGCCTGATTTTTAATTTATAACGTATATTAATTTGAACTTCTGTGTGAAAGATTTAATTTTTTCAATTCTTCTAAAATTAATTCTTCAGTTGTAGGAACAACAGGAGCTGGTTCTGGTTGAGGTTTTCTTGATTCTCTTCAGTTAACGATTAAGAAGTAACCAACTAACATTAAGAAGATAAAGAATGCAACAACAACAAAGTTGATTAATGCACCGATGAATTGGTCAACACGAATTGATCCTGTTCCACCATCACTAACAATTGATCCGAAACGTAATCCTGATGAAAGATCTGCACCTGAAGCAGCAACTGCTTCATTAATTGCTCCCATGATAATCCCGTTAGCTAATGCACCAACTAGAGCACCAAATACTGTTCCTAATAAAAGTCCAATAGCCAACATGAACATGTTACCGCGTTTAATAACGGCTAATGACTGGCTTGACGCTTTTTTAAATTTATTTTTCATACGAAAGTAATCTTAGCACATAAAAAGGCTTATAAAAAAATATTTTTTAATTTTTTTTACAGTTTTTTCTGAAAAAGTGATTCAGTTTTTTTAAAATTAGCCAAAAAGCCGTTTTTTGGGTTGTTTTGGTTAATTTTAACTATTATTTGGTGTTAATAAAAAATCCAACTAAGCAAAATTTTTATTGGCTTTACTATATTTTTGAAAAAAATTTTTAAAATTTTTGATTTGCTCTCTAAAAAATTTCATTTGTAGATAACCAAAAGTTCATATATCATAAACAATTTTTAGGTTGTATAGATTAAAAGTAAATAAAAAATCCAATTTGATTACAAATTGGATTAGTAGTTAAATTAAACTATGAACGCTAGAAATTCTAATAAGAATGTCTCGCATTTTAGTTTTTAAAATTTTAAGTTTTAGATTTTTATTCATCATCGGAAAATTAATTCATAATGAATATTGTCACTTCGAAAGTTCTTTATAAATTTCTAATTTAATTTTATCTTGCGGTGCTTTAGATAAAATTTTTCCAATTCTTTTTTCAGTTCGTAGTTGTAGTCTTCTTATAAAAACACTACCTCTATTTTTATGTTTTGAACCAGGTGTTACTTCTAGTAATTCATTAGTTGAATTAGGAAGGTTACTGAATTTAAACAGTTCATTAAAGTCAACTCTAATTGGTGCAGCTTTTTTGCTTTTTACTCTAGCTAATAATTTTAATGTTATTAAACCAGCAAGGATATTAACACCATTCAAAGCTGTTCCTAATATTGCCAGAACAAAATATCAAAAACTGACTGCTGAGTTAAATCTTTCTAATGTTTCTTGAGAAACTTGATTTCGGTCCTGTAATATTGTTGAAAGCGAAACAAGTGCAGAAATTGACCAAAAAAGAGAAGCACTTATAATTAAAGCAAGGACAAATATTTTTCAATAAATTGAAAAATGTGGTTCATAGTTGCTTGCTTTTGATGCATCTAAAAAGTTTAAAGATAAACCTGTTTTTTTAGATACATTTTTACTTGAACGTGGAACATAGAAAAACCAATAAAGTAAGTAAGCAATTAAATGAAGTGCGAATAAAATAATAAAAGGTATAACAAAAACATAGTTTATTACTTGTGAAGAAATATAGATATTTAAAAACATTACCTTCCTTTCGTTTGTAAGTATTATACTTTATTATTTATTAGCATTTTTTAAAGTATTCAGTTTTTTTAAATTCAATTAGAATCTTTTTTAAAACATGATGTACTAGTTTAAGTCTCGCTTGGTTATTAATGTAATGTCAACTATTTGCTCATGTAAAATTTATTAAATCAGAAATTATTTCATAAATTTGATTGCATTCTTTATGAATTATTTCGATTTGGATAGCATTTATGATCCTTTTAGTAAAACGTTTTAATCAAAGGAAATGATCAAAACGCTTTAGTAAACGGATTGAACTAATTAAACCCCATAAGAGACTGGGGTCATTACTTGTGTTTGAGTTAAATGAAGTTACAAAATGCCTCAATTCAAAAATGGTTCATGAATAATCTTTTTCTGATTTAATACTATTCAAAAGTTTTTTATATCTAATGAATCCAAATGCCATTAATAAAAGATAATACGAAAAACTAACAGTTGTAACTGAAGAAGAAATTATAATACCCCTAATAAGAACAATAGTGGGATTCTCTGAAAGAGCAATTAAACTTGGTTCAGCAATTTTGTGTATACTTGCAAAAGCTATTCATAAATACAAAATTGCAGTTGCTGATGGATATATGTTTAATTTTAGATAAGAATAAAAACTTTGCTTAATAAAAGTTCTTTTTCCTAAATCTAAAAAAGAACTTTTTAGATCCAATAAGTCCTTCATTTTATCGTGCGAAGTTTTCATATATGAAAACCAAAATCATAAATGGATTAAAAGTAAAATTAAAGACAAAAAAATTAAAGGGATTATAATAAGCACAATATTTTGAATCAAAGTGAAGTAACTAATATTATTCATATTTTTCTGTGTTTATTTTACAAAAAAAATTCATTATAAAGATGATTTCTATTAGATTTGATGACTTTTTTAATATCTTCTAATAATGAAAGAAGCATTTTTACTGTTAGAGCATACCCTGCAATTTTAAGATATTCTTCGGATATTTTATTAGCAGGCTTAGTCATAATGTTTGTAAAAATACCAATAGCAGATGAAGCGTCTTGAACTAACTGGTCTGCAATTGCATCTAAATATCCAAATGTGTTTATCACAATTTCTAATTCAAAATTAGCAACATCAAACAAGTGTTCTTGTATTCTGTTGAGAATATTATCACTATTTTTATTTGTTTCAGTTATTATTGTATAAAGAACTACACCTATTGTAATTATTAATGGATTAATTAAAATAATAGCAGCAGTTATAAGTCCTGTATATATTGTTTGTAACTTATTTGTTGATTCTCTTAGTTCATTAATTTGTTTTTTTAATTTATTGTGTAGATGCTTAGCATTTTCTTTTATGCTATAAGAACCGTCACCACTAATTAAATTTCCAAATCTATCTCTCATTTTGAAATCAATGAATTCAGGATAAGATCTCTTTTTTCTAGATTTTAAACTATTATTCGAAATTATTTTTTTGGCATTTTCTAGATTTTCTTGAATATTGTTTTTATCGACTTTGACACCTTTATCTTCGATTATTTGTAGAACTTGAGATAAGTCAAGATTTTCATTTATTAGTTTTTTTGAAGTTTGATGCATTACAGTTTTAATAACTTTTTCTTGTTCTGGTGATAATTTATTATTAACGATCATTTTTAAAACTGTTTGATATTCATCTTCAATATTTTCTTTAATAGTTTCAAATGTTACTTCTTGAGCAGTGTTTGATATCTTAGATTCAGGAGTTTGTTGAAATGGTGAAAGTGCTACAGTTGATATAATGCTGGCTAATGAACCAACTGATCCTAGTATCATTAATGATTTTAAAATTTTTGATTTGTTTACTTTTTTCATAAAGTACCTTCCTATATTTTGTAATCAATAAATTTATTTTTTGAATTAAATATTAGTTAATTCAAAAAATGCTTGGTGTTTGTAAAATAAATACGAACACCAAACACATTTTATTAAAATTGCAAAATTGTTAAAAAATAAAAATTTGATAAATTTATAGTTAAGTATTTTCGTTTTTAAGAGTAGAATTTAGGGCAATAAAAAAATCTGCTTCACATAAGCAGATATAATTTTTTGGAACTTTTAATTTAAGGATTAGCCACGCAATTTGTGAAATGGTGGCTCCGGCAGGAATCGAACCAGCGACACACGGAGCTTCAATCCGTTGCTCTACCTACTGAGCTACAGAGCCATGGCGGTCTAGACGGGAATTGAACCCGCGATCTTCTCCGTGACAGGGAGACGTATTAAACCACTTTACCACTAGACCATGGTTGCGGAGATAGGATTCGAACCTATGACCTTCGGATTATGAGCCCGACGAGCTGCCAACTGCTCCACTCCGCGATATATTATTAATTTTTTGGTGATAGATTGTTCTATCAAATGGCGGGCAATGAGGGATTTGAACCCCCGCGGGACGTTAATCCCCTGTCAGTTTTCAAGACTGATCCCTTCAGCCACTTGGGTAATTGCCCATTATGGTGGATCTAGCAGGACTCGAACCAGCAACTGACCGGTTATGAGCCGGTTACTCTAACCATTGAGTTATAGATCCGTGCACTATTTAGATGTCATTACATTTGGTAGCGCCGATGAGAGTCGAACTCATGACCTTCCGGGTATGAACCGGATGCTCTAACCAGCTGAGCTACAGCGCCAAATTGGTGGAGAGGAAGGGAGTCGAACCCTCTACCTCCTGCGTGCAAGGCAGGCGCTCTAGCCAGGTGAGCTACCCCCCCAAAAAATGGTGAAGAAGAAAGGATTTGAACCTTCGACCGCTTGGTCCCAAACCAAGTGCTCTGCCAAGCTGAGCTACTTCTCCACTAATACTTATATTTATTCTGGTTTATGTTTATAAGCATTATAAATTATATAGATTTTTGTTGAAAATTTTAAAAAATTCTTAACAAGTTTTAAAGAGCACTTTGCATTAATTAAACAACGCTTTTTTATTCTATAATGTTTTTTAAATTTTTAAATAAAAAAATTTAAAAAGTATTTTACAAGATTTTTACTTGCTAAAAGTCTCGACTACTTCAGGTGAATTCATGACTAAAAATTCTGACAGTATCACCTTCTTTAATGCCTTCTTTAGTTAATTGATCTCAAATTCCCATATTTTTTAAGATTAAATTAAATCTTCTTCAATTATCATCAGTTGTTAAAGGGATACGGTTATATCAATATTCAACTTTTGAACCACTAATATCATAATCACCATCAAAGTTTTTCTTGATTTCATAATCAGGTACATAACTAACATCTAAAACAGCATTAACTTCTGTTTTAAAGACAACTTCTTCTAAAGTTGTTAGTTTAGTAGCGATTTTACCTTTTAACTTATTAATATCACGGTTATATAAAGCAGCAATTTCTACTATTTCTAAATCAGGAAATTTTTGTTTAAAAATTTCAAGATTTTGCTTAAAACTTTCTAAGTCACTTTTGTTAGCGATCACTATTTCACCACGTTTAAGTAGTTCTTGATCATATTGAGCAAGTTCGTTTCTAATTAGTAAATAATCATTAATAGGATCTTTATCTGAACTACCAAAATCAATTACGTGAGCAATTAAACGACATCTTTCAATGTGTTGTAAGAAGTTTAAACCTAAACCTTTACCTTCGCTAGCTCCTTTAATCAGCCCTGGCAAATCAGCCACAACAAAAGAAGCATCATCATATTTAACCATTCCTAATTGAGGCACTAAAGTAGTAAAAGCATAATCAGAAATTTTGGCTTTTGCATTACTAATTTGAGAAAGGATTGTACTTTTACCTGCGTTAGGTAAGCCTACAAAACCTACATCTGCTAGTACTTTTAAAACTAGATGTAGTTTTTTGCTTTCCCCATCTAGACCTAGTTCATTTAAACGTGGTGCTTTATTCTTGGCAGTTTTAAATTTTGCATTACCACGACCACCACGACCACCTTTAGCTATTAAATAAGGAAAATCACTGTCAATTACATCAGCAATTAAATTATCATTTTCATCGTAAACAACAGTACCTAGTGGAACTTTGATGTAAGTATCTTCACCACGAGCACCGTATAAATTTTTAGGTCCACCGTTAACACCATCATTACCTTTAATATGTTTTAGATAGTATAAATGCAATAAAGTGTTTTTACCTTTATCAGCGATAAAGTAAATATCGCCACCATCACCACCATCACCTCCTGAAGGTCCACCTTTATCAACGTGTGCTTCACGGCGAAAGGCGATCATACCATCTCCACCTTTTCCTGCTTTTACATCAATTTTTACTGAATCAATAAATTTCATGAATATCCTTAAATTTTTATATGTTTATCTATTATAAATAGTTTTTAAATTACTAGTATAAAACTAGTTGGCAATTGTTGCACTAATTTTATTGATCTTTTTAGAGAAAACAAAATAGAAAATAACAATTGGTAAAAGTGATAAAACTGCCCCAGCAGCGACTACATTTTGTAAGTTTAAATTAGCTGAAATTGAACCTGATAGTCTAAATCAAATTGCTAAAACTTTGACTTCACTACCTGCCAAAATAATGCTTGGTCAGATGAAGGAATTTAAACTAAAAATAATTGAAAAGAAAATACTTATTCAAATTGATGATTTTAAATTAGGTAAATAAATTACTCTAATTCGATTAAATCATGATAGATTATCTAACTTTGCCATTGCCTTTTTTTGTGCTTCAATTGATTGAAATGCTTGTACAAAAATTAAAGTAATAAAGATAGAAAAAAGGTTAGGAAAAATTAGTGCATTTAAAACATTCATCCCAGTTGATCAATTAAATTCAGTTGCCTGATATAAGAAACCAATGTGCAAAGTTATTTCAGGAATTGAAGCAAAAACAATAAAAAAAGTAAACACTATATTTCTAATTTTTTTGCTTAAAAGTGTTAGTCCATATGCACCTAAAATTAAAATAATTAATCTTAAAAAAACAACAATTGCTACGAAGATAAAACTGTATAAAAAAGCACTTAAATATCCATTATTAAATGCTTGAATATAAGCATCAAAAGAAAAATTATTACTTACAAAAGACGCTTCATTTGATGTTGCTTGAGCATTAGTAAAAAATGAAAAAGCAATTAAATAATAAATTGGAAATATTACAAAAATAGACACAACTATTATTATTAAAATTTTTAACAAAGTAAAAAGTTGAGTGTAATGAAAACGATAAGACTTAATATAATTAAGTAAGTTGTTATAACTATTTGAAATATTATTTTTAATATTTTCAGGCTTTAAATTATTCTTAATTTTTTTGCTTCATGAATTTAAGTTTTCAAACATTTTTAATACCTCCATTCTTAATAATTTTGACACTAAATTTTACAGTGAAATAGAAACTAACTATACCTATTAAATATAAAATTGTGAAGATAGAACCGACTGCAGCTTTTGCATAGTCTGGACCAGTTGTCAATCAATAATAAATATAATTAGCAAGTGTTGAAGCATCATATAAAAGTATTCCTGATGGGTCTTTAAAAATTGCATCTGGAAATAAAAATACTGCTTCAAGCATATTTAAATAAATAAGCATAATTAAAGTTTTTCTGATTTCAGGATAATATAAATGTTTTCATTTATTAATAAAATTCAGGTTATCTAATTTTACCATTGCAATTTTTTGTTCACTAATTTTAGCTAATGAAAAATATATAAAAATAAAATTAAAACTGAACAATCTTCATGCTAAAAAAATACTTAAAGTTAGTAAAGAAGTAAATCCTTGTGAATCATCACTAAATCTAATATTTGTATTAAAGATTTGATTAAAAACATTTTTATCAACATCAAATAAAAATATAAATGACATCCCAATTGCATATATGGAAACAAAGAATTGTGAAAAATAAGTAGTCGTAATTAGTTTCTTTAATCACTTTATTTTTAATGAATTAATTAAGAATGCAAATCATAAAGAAAATAATAGAGTGATTGGCATAGTTATGAAAAGTAAGAAATTACTATTTCTAAAACTGATTAAAAATAATCGTTCATTTGCAACGGTTGTAAAATTTTCTGTACCTAACGAAAACTGCGAGAAAATCAGGCTATTCTTCACTTTAAAAGCTTCGCCAATGGCAAACGCAAAAGGTAAAATAATAAAAACAATAACTAATAAGATTGCAGGCAAAAGAAATAAAAAACCTTTTAAATTATTTTTCATGATTGACCAGTTCTCCACTCTGTTTATCAAATATCAGTATTTTAGTTTTATCTAATTCAACTGATACACGTTCAGATTTTAAAAAGTTTTTAGTTGTTATAACTTCCAAAATATTTTTGCCGTTACTAATTTCAATTACATAATAATTACCATTTGTAAAATTATTTAAGACACTTCATTGACTCTGTTTATCTTCAGTAATTTTTATATGATTACCCCGAATATAATAATCATATTTTTCATCACTTTTTAGATAATTAATTTCTGGATTACCTACAAATTTTGCGATTGCTAAATTATTTGGTTTTTCAAAAAAATCATTAGGTTGAGAAAATTGTTTTACCTCACCATCTTTTAAAAAGATAACTTTATCACTAAGCCACATTGCATCATCTTGATCATGGGTGACAAATAAAGTTGTAATTTTTAATTTATTTTGAATCTCTTTTACTCATGATCTAATTAAAATTTTTACCTTATAATCAAGCGAAGAAAAAGGCTCATCTAAGATTAATAAATCTGGGTTTTTACTAATCGCTTTTGCTATAGCAACTCGTTGTTTTTGACCACCACTTAAAGCAGATGCTTTTTTATTTAAAAGATCATCTATTTCTAATTGTTTTGCACTATTTGAAACTTGTTCTTTAATGTCTTTTATTAGGTCAAACTCCTTCTTATTTAAACGTAATGTTTTAATGATTTTTCTAAGTAATAAAGATAATTTTAAATTAATAATTTTTAATTGAAAATTCTTAATTGTAATTAAAGAAATTTGATTTCTTAGTGATTTAAATTCGGCATTAAAAGCATCCATATTTGAGTCGCTTTTTTGTTGCTTTAAAATAATTTTTATTTTATTAATATGCCATTGAATATTTCACATCAAACTACTTTTAACAGTTAGAAAAATATTTTTATAAACAGTTAAATCATTATATAAAGAATAATTTTGAAAAACGAAACCAATGTTATGAACATTGTTAAAATTTATTTTTCCAGATGTTGGTTCTAGTATTGATGCAATTGAATTTAGCAAGGTACTTTTACCTGAACCAGATGGACCTAAAATAGAAATGAATTCACCTTTAAAAATTTCAAAATTTATGTCTTTTAAAATATGTTTTTTATCTAGGTTAATATTTAAACTACTTACTTTTAAAGTGGGTAAATGATGGTCATGATAAGGAATTTCAGTGAAAACAAAAGTCTCATTTTCTTGATTGAATTTTAATAAAATATCGGGGTTAAAATATTCCTTATTACGATTAAAATCTTCTTCGTTTTTAAAATAATTTAATAAATGATTTTGAAAATTATTATCTATTTGATTCGCATAAAAAGTTTCGATATGAAGATTTGAAAAATTTTCAAAAACGTTATTTTCAAAAGTATTTTCTGAACTTGCAACCAAAATCTTTTGATTTGAAGTAATTTTTTTGGGACTTGAAATATTATTTTCAAGGTCGTGTATTTTTCATGTTTTTACTAAATCAAAATTTGAAAATTTAATAACTATATTTTTATATTCATTATTTAAGAAATTAGTAATTTTATAAAATAAAAAAGGTCTTGAATTATCTATAAGAAAAAATAATTCTCCATCTCAAGGTGCATAAAATTCTTCTGTATTTTTTAAAAAAAGATCGATCCCCTTATTAAAAATTACTTCATTTTTACTTAAATGAAATACTTCTTGATAGTTAATAATTGCATAGTCAACATTTCATGTTTTTGCAATATTTTTAGGATAAGTAAAATATGAATCCTTATTTTTATCTTCGAAAACAAAATTTATTTTTTGTAATTTTGTAATATCTTTATTAATAAATTTATTGTAGTTATTGTCTTTTTTATGCATTTGTTTTTTTATTTTACACTAAAGCACAATCTTTTTATCTATTAAGAAAAAAAGCAAAATGTTGTTTTTTTGATTTTTAATAATTTAAAAAGCAGTTTTTTGCTTTTAGTGTAAAATGCTAATATGAATAAAAATAGAAATGTTAAACACAATTTTAAGAAATATTTTTCTTTTCTAGCACTAGCAACAGTTCCTGCAGTTGCAGCAACAGCAATTGCCTGTGGTGGTGCTCAGGAAAAAGTTGAAAGAGAGAAAGTTATTTTTGCAACAGCACAGCAAAGCACTTTCCCAATGTATAAAGCTTTAAAATTAGTAACTGATATTTATAACGAAGAAATGAAAGATACTGAAGGATTTTTACCAGTTGAATTTCAAGGAACAGATATTACAGGTACAAATAGTGAATCAACCTTAATTAATAATATTTCAGGTTTTTTAAAAACTTCTAACTTAGCAAGAATACCTAATTTAGTAATGGCTAACAAAGTTTTAACTGCTCAAGTATATGGTTATGAAAGATTACTTGATTTAAGCAAGTCAAAAGTAAATAAAGATATTTTTACTGATGTAATGTACAACTACAATAATAACTTACCAGGAATTAATGCTGATAATAATAAAATTTATACAATTCCTTATTCATTAATAGGTGATGATTCTTTAGCGTTTAATCTAGATGCAATGGCACACATTTTTCGTGAAATTAAGAAAAATGGTGCTCAAATTGATGAAAATTCAAATATCTATAAAGCAGTCAAAGCAGAAAACGCTAACTTATTATTAGCAGCAGATCCTAGCGACTTTAAAGCAGAACCTGATGAAACGGGCAAAGAAGTTTATTCTTGAGGGGCAAGCAATAACCAAGCAATTTTTACAGGTGATGATGCAATAATTAATGATGACACTTTTGCTAGTTTTGAAAAAATCACTAAGTTTGCTTTACTAGTTTCAAAATCATTAGAACCTGAAAGTGGTAAAAAACTACCTTGAATAGGAATGCTAGCTTATAACTGAATTTTATTTTCTAAAACTCTTTTAAGTTTATATCCTGATTCAACTGATAGTAATTTCTTATGAGAATTAAAAACTGATGGAAGTGTTAACTATAAATTTTTAGGTGATAATGCTGAAGCTAAAAAGCACCAAGAAAATTTAAAAACAGCTTTTAATTTGATTATTAGTGAACATAGTTATGCTCAAGCAACTAATAAAGAGCGACCTTTTGAAATTGGTCGCTCAGGTGAAACAAGCAATCCTAATTATGCTGCTCCATGACAACTTAGAAGAAATTTAGCAGCCTTTACTTATGGACCAAATGTTGAATATATTCATTCAGTTGATAGTAAAAAATCACGTGATGATTTTAAACCTACAGCTGCTCAATTAGCAACATGACTTAAAAAAGATGAAGTTCTTTGAAAAGAACAAATGTTCAAAATTAAAGCAGCAGATACAGTTGGAGGATTTATTCCTGATGGTTCTGCATTAGTAGGAATTAAATGAGATGGCGATAAAGTTGATAAAGCAACCGTTGCATTTTTAGAATGATTATTTACAGGAACACTTAAAAAAGATCATGGAATTTTTAAAGCAAATACTAAAGTAGTTGATGTAATTTCTCAAACTTCAGGTTACTTAATTGGTACAAAATCAAGTGTAACAAATGAAACTGAAAAGGAATTTACTAGTTCAAAAGATAATAATGAAAATTTTGGTAATGATACTGATAAAGAAACCAATTTTTACAGTGTAAGTTCGGCTCTTTTAACTTTAAAAGATTTACAAAATAATTTAAATAATCCTAATAATAAATTAATTACATTAGATAACAATGCAAAAATTCAACAAGTAATTAATGCAATTGAAACATCATTAAATAATGCTCAAAATAATAAAATCACGGCTGAACAATTTTTAGAAAATATCATTAATGTAGCAAACTCAAATAAATAAGAAAACGCCCAAAACGGGCGTTTTTCGTATCAATTTTAATCAATTTAGTAAGCCAAAATTAAGCAGTTTTCTTAGCCATTTCTTTAACTTGTTCTTTAGTTAAAAGTGGTAAAGTTCCTTCTTTAGTTAAGGATTCATCATCTTTATTTAAATGTAAAATAAAACTTACGGGAGCATGATCACTAATCATTGATCTTACATAATTTTCTTCTCCAGCATATTTTTTTCTTCTAATTTTATCTTGCCTAGATTTATATTCATTTCATTTTGATAAAGTAAATAATTTATCATCTCCAACTAGATTTCAGATATCAAGTTTTTGAGCAAAAGACACTTTTAGATTTCCTTTATAAAAAATCTTGTCATATGGATTTGCATATTGATCTTTTTTTGTTGCTAATGATGTTGCATCTTCTTTTGAATCATCTAATAAATTAGCATAGCCATCATCTATCAGAGTTCTAAAACTTACTGCTTCATTACCTGTTTTAATGTTTGTATCACCCATAAAAAAGATTTCATTATTAATTCCATCTTCTAAATCAAGAGCTTTTAAAACATTCGCAAGTTGCAGTGATTCTTCTACTTCTTGATTACCTTGGGATGGTTTTAGTTTAGCGCTAACTTCGCCTCTGTCAGAATCAGCATCTGGAGAATCAAGGTGTGATGAAACTAATGTGAAAGTGTTTTCAATTTCACCTAAAGTCTTAAATTGTACAACGAATGGTGGTCTTGCGTAGTAATAAATTTTCTCATCATTTTCAAGATGAGTCCCTTTTCATCCTTGATCATCATAAATTTTAACTAAATCAGTCACTTCAACTTTTTTAGATTTATAAAGAATTACATAATATTCAAATTGACCTGCTTGAGCAGGATTTTTACTTAGCGATTTTTTTGATTCAACTGCTTTTCAATCTTTTTCTGGATCTAGTTCATTTAATAATTTAAGTAATGTATCATCAGCAATAACTTTATCATCAACTGCATTAATTTCTTGAGCACTAACAATATCAAATTTATTTTTGTAAATAATATTTGCAAAAATTTCACTTCTGACTTCTTGTTTTTCATTACCTGAATAATTCAAAAGGTTTCAAGTAGCAATTTTTAAACTTAAGTTTTCAGTATTTATAGTTCCTGTACCAGGTTCAGGTTCTGATATTACAGATTGTTTTAAATTAATAATTTTAACTATTTTGGTTTTTACATCATCTGACTTGGAAACGCTTAAATTAATCGATAAAGATGTATTAGAACTACCAGATTCTAATAGAACTATTTTAGAAATTTTATAATCATCTTTTAATGAAGATTCAAAGGTTTTCTTATTAGATTCATCAAGTAGGTTTAAAAAAGATGTTTGAGTATCTTCTCCTAGATTTTTGAGTTTATCTTTTAATTTATCAATTTCCAAATTAGCTTGGTTTGCTTGAATTTCATTTGGTAAACCATCAATGATTGACTCAGCATTTATGACAGTTGGTTTAGTAGGATTCGTAGATGCACAAGAAATAGTTGCTAATAAAGAAATTCCACTTGCAATAATTGATGATGTAATTAATAATTTTTTAAAACTTAACTTTCTCATTATTTAAATTCTCCACTTTCGGTTTTTAAACTAACTTCTAATTTTTCAACTGCTCTGATTTTGACATTGCTTTGTTGTAAAATAGTTTTACTGATTAAATTATCTTCAGTTTTATCGTAAAAATCATCCAAGTAAACAACTTCTTTGATGCCTGCTTGCACAATTGTTTTAGCGCAATTAGAGCAAGGGAAGAGTGTAGTAAAACAAATTGTATTTTCCAAATTTGTTTTACTATTTAAAATTGCATTAGTTTCAGCATGAACTACATATGCATATTTTTTATCTTTTTCTTGCATGCCTTCACGATTTCAAGGAAAATTATCATTACCTTTAGGCATACCATTATAACCTAGTGAAACTATTCTTTTGTTATCATTAACAATTACTGCTCCAACTTTTGTATTAGGATCTTTTGAGCGAAAAGAACTTACTTTTGCTAGTGACATAAAATATTCATCTCAGGAAATATTATGTTTTTGGGTTTCATCTTTTTTACTATTCATATTTTAATTTTATGATAAATTTTTAAATCCTGCACAACATAAGTAAAATAAATTAAAAATAATGAACACTGCTAGGTGTTCATTATCAAAATTATTTTGGTCTATTAGCTTCATCAACTTGTGTCTTAACATTTGCTTTAAAAGCTTCTAAAAAAGCATTGCTATCTGCATAATCAGATTTAATTAAGCCGTGATCATCTCAAGCTTTTCAATAACCTTCGGCAGTTGGCCATTTAGGCTGATTAATATTTTCATTAGTTTGCTCTAAAACTGCTTTAACAACCCCTGAGTAAAGATTTTTAATAGCATTTTCAAAACCACTTTGAGCAATAAATTTAGTTAAATCAATTGTTTTGCGTGGATCTTGAGGGTCTTCAATTTTCAGAACTTTAACATCAACTTCTCTAGTTGCATCATCTGCTGCTGAAATTTTTCCTGCATTAGTAATTCATGCACTTGAAATTTCTTTTGAAGTCAAAATTTGAGTAAAATAATTAGCAAATGCTAATTTTCCATCAGTTGCTTTTGCTTTATCACTACCTGAAGCATTTGCTAGTGAAACTCTGTTTAAGGCATAACCTCAACCTGCTTTAAAATGAAGCATTTGTTCACCATTATATTTAGGTAATTTTTGAGCGCTTAATTTGTTTAAAATTTCGACTGCTTTAGCAGGATTAGAATCATTTTGTTTTAAAACAAAACCAACTAAACGAGGTAAAATCGGTGGACCTTCGATCGTTAAAGAAATACTATTATCTGCTAAAGATTCAATAATAACTTTTTCACGTTGCATTTTTGAATTAGCAATTTGCTTGTATTTTTCGTTATTACCTTTACGTAATCTGTCATAGTAATCATAAATTTCTTTAACTCTTGCTTGCACTTTTTCATTAGTAATAAAAGGTGCACTAACTTTATTTTGAGCATCTCAAGTTGCTCAAAAGTTAGTTGCTTTAGTTAAATCATCATTATTGATAGTTTTGAATAAACCATTAAATAAAGTTGAACCATGCCATAAATTTGCTGCTTGAAAAGCAAATTTTTTGTCAATTGGATTAGCAATTTCATCTTTGATATCGCTAATACCATTTGCATAAACATCTTTATTATAATAAGCAATCACTGATTCAGTATTTAAAGGATAGGCATAATATTTATCTTGAATTTTGACACTATCTCTTTGTTGGCTATAGTTACTTAAATAGTTTTCAGGAATAACTGTCACTATATTTCTTTCAACTAAACCTTGAAAACGATCTAGAGGCGAAGCAAAAACATCTGCTGAAGTTAATGCACTATTATAAACTGTATTTTGAATATAATTAACTGATTGTTCAGTATCAATTGGAATTAACTGAATGCGATTTTGCATTGCTTCAGGTAATTTTGAAATTGCTAAATCTAAAGCAGGTTTTCAATTAGTTTCATAAGCAACTGTTAATTTACCAGTTCAATCATTTAGAGTTTCAGTCGCTTTAGTTTTTAAATCCCTTGTATCATTAATTGGATCGCTAGGATTACTTTGGTTTGTACATGCTATTGCTAGCGAAGCACTTAAAATTGTTAAAGCACTAACAGGCATTATAAATTTTTTAATTTTGTTCATATTTTTCCTTTTTTAAATTTTTGTCTGAAAATGATTTTAGCAAGTTATTAAAAATGCTAAAGAAAAACAAGTATTTGACTACTTGTTTTCATATTATTTTGCAGGTTTTATGCTAAACAGTAGTTTTAGCCATTGCTTTTACTTGTTCTTTGGTTAAAAGTTCCAAGGTTCCTGCTTTAGATGTTGTTTCATCTTTAGCATCCATATGTAGTTTAAAACTTACAGGGGCATGATCACTAATCATATTCATTCAGTAGTAGTATTCTTGACCTGACTTATAGGGTTCACCTTTCTTTTTACCACCACGATATTTTTCAATGAAGGTTGTTTTGTAATTTTCTCATTCATCTTCAGTGAAAACTGTACCAACTGTTTCTCAAACATTGTATCTAGAAGCATCTGAAACTTTTAAATTACCTTTGTAAAAAATCTTGTCATATGGGTTAACAAATTCACCGATTTTTTGTTTTAAAGTTGATGCATCTTCGACGCTATCTTCTAATAAGTTGGCATAGCCATCATCAATTATAGTTTTAAAAGCAACAGCTTCATTACCTTTTTTAATATTTGTATCACCCATGAAGATGATTTCATTGTTAATACCGTCTTCTTGGTCAAAAGTTTTTAAAACATTAACTAATTGTAATGCTTCCTCAACTTCTTGATTTCCTTGTTTTTCAGGTAACCCTGATGATTTTTCATTACGTTTTTTTGCTTCAAATCCAGGTGCATCAAAGTGTGCAGAAACTAATGTGAAGGTATTTTCAACTTTACCTAAAGTTTTAAATTGAGCTGCAAAAGGAGGTCTTGCATAATAATAAGTTGTCTCACTATCTTTAAGATTTGTTCCACTTCAACCTTGATCATCATAAATTTTTGATCATCCAGTTGCTTCGACTTTTTTAGATTTATAAAATACTATAAATCATTCTTTTTGACCTTCTTGTCAGCCATATTTTCCAACTGATTTAGGAGAAAGAATTGCTTTTCAATCTTTATCAGAATCTAGTTTATTTAATGCTTCAACCATTACTTTATCTGCAGTAATAGTATCTTTTTCATCTTTTCAATCAGCAGGATTAATTTCCTGTGTGCTAACAATATCATATTTATTATGAATAATTATTTTAGCTATTAATTCAGTTTTTTGAACCTGATTAGGTTTTGCTCCATAGTTAAGTAAATTTCAGGTAGCGATTTTCAAACTTGAAACTTCAGTTTGAATAGTTCCTGTGCCAGGATTATCAATATTATTTTCAGGAGTTTGTTTTAGATCTGTAATTTTAATTGTCTTAGTTTTAAGATCTTCACCTTTGCTTACACTTAAATTAACAGATAAAGAATTTTTAGAATCATCAGACTCTACTAAGGTGATCTTTGAAATTTTATAACTTTCTTTTAAAGATGTTTCAAACTTAGTCTTATCAGATTGATCTAATAAATTTAAAAATGTTGTTTGTACATCAGTACCTAGTCTTTTTAGTTTAGTTTTTAATTTATCTAGGTCTTTATTATCTTGGTTTGTCTTGATTTCGCTAGGTAAACTATTGATAATTGATTGTGCACTAACAGTATTAGATTGTTGTTCTTCTTCAACTAAATCAGTAATTTTAATTGTCTTAGTTTTAGAATCTTCATTTTTACTTATAGTTACTATAACTTGTAAAGATGTTTTTGAAGAATCTGAAATTACAAGAGTAATTTTAGAAATTTTATAGTCATCTTTTAAAGCAGTTTCGAATTTAGTTTTATTAGATTGATCTAATAAATTTAAGAATGAATTTTGCACATCTGTGCTTATCTTCTTCAGAGTTTCTTTTAGTTGTCCTAGTTTTAAATTAGAACTATTTGTTTTAATTTCGTTAGGTAAACTATTGATGATTGACTGTGCAGTTACAGAATCGTGGGGGGGGGTATTTGTTACAGGCGAACAGGCAATTGCTGTCGTAATTGCAAATAGCGGTGTGACACCAACTAGCAATTTAAAAAGTTTAGATTTTTTCATATATTCTTTTCTTTCCGAAACAATTTCTTTTGAATTGTTTCACTAAATTTTTTATGTGGAAATTATATAAAATAAATCAACTAGTTATATTTAATAGTGGAAAATCATACCTAATTATGAAAATAAAAACCAATTATTTTCAGAAAAAAATAAATAACAAATTTTATATAGACATTATGTTTTGGTCAAAAACTGCAAAAATAAAATAATTTTTTTCACAAATGACAAAACGACCGATTTTTAGGGGTGTTTCGTAAACCATGCTTTTTAGGTGGTTTTAGAAACTTAAAAAACCTGAAATGCCCTATTTTAGGGACTTTTAGATTTTAATTTCTACATGAGTTTGAGCAGATTTGCAAAAAAAACTAAAAAATTAATTTTTTTTAAGCATTTACCGTTAAAATCCTTAAGAAAAAAATGTTTTTGTGTAATAATATAAACGCAAAAACGTAGTAGCAAATGCTACTATTAAATTAATTGCAATTTGTAAAGGAAATAAGTGAATAGATTTTATTGTTTATACGCCCCTAAATCAGCCCCATATTCATGGGTTTTAAAAGAGGTCAAAAGCTCGGCAATCGGTCACTTTCAATCACGTCTTGATGCCATAGATTATTTTATTGAAAACTATGGTCAAACAGATGCGATGATTTGATTCCACAATGTTCAAGAAATCTTCGAAGGGAATTTAAAAGTTGAAGAAGATCCTAATGGTGATTTCAAAAAGAACAAACACTATTTAACGATTTCAAAATTTTCTCGTGAAAGTGCAAGTGAATTAGAATTAAAAATAAAAAAGGTTCATAAAGAATTTTACATTGATTTAAAAACTAAGTATCGCATTTTCCCTGACGATCGTAAGAATTGAGAAGGTACTCAAGAGTACATTCTAGAGATGAAAAAAACTCGTGAAAAGCAGTCTGAAGCTAAAAAAGACAAGAAAATTCCTAAGAACTATAATGATGGTTTAATGGACATGCCTTTATTTTATGCACAGCAAACTACTTCTCAAAATAGTGATCAAAAAGAAGAAATCAAAATCGATGAAATTGAAGAATTAAACTTAGCAAAAATAGCAGAACAAAAAGTTGCTATTCAAGAAGCTGAAGAAGTAATTACAAAATCTGATTTTGATGAAACTTTGAAAAAGATGAAAGCAGAATCAGAGCGACTTGATAATGCCGAAAAAGTTGAAGTTGATTTATCTAAAGAATATTTGGAAGAATATAAAGAATTAGAACAACGCTTTCATGAAGAACATAATCAACTTGAACTAGAAAAAAATGCACGTTTAGCAGAATTAAATAGCCAACTTGAATTATTGCAAAAAGAAAATGCTGAACTAGAAGCTAAATCTAAAGAGTCTGAAAAAACATATGAATCTGAAGATAATTATGAAGCAATTCAAAAGGAACTTGAAGCTTTAGAAGAAGAATCAAGGGCTAGATTAAAAGCTAAAGAAGAAGCTGCTAGAGCACTTTATGAGCAACAAATCAAAGAGTATGAAGAAGCTTCTAAAGAGTATCAAGCTGAACAAAGTTATATTGATTCTCAATTTCAAGAAATGCAAAATTTCTATGAACAACAAATTGAAGAATCACGTAAATTTTATGAAGCACAAATTCATGAACGTGAAGAACAACTAATTAAAGAACGTGATCAAATTATTAGTGAACACCAAAAAAATCTTTTCTTAGAATATCAAAAACGTCTTGATCATGAAGCTGAAACTAATAAGCAATTATTAAATGAATTATTAGCACAGCAACGAGAAGAATTATTAAGCGAGCAAGAAAAAACTTTAAAACGTGTTAGCGAAAAAGTTATTTCTGAACAAAGCGAATTCATCTCGAAAATGAGTGATAGCCAACGTCAAGAATACCAAAAATTACTTGAAGAGCAAAAAGCTTCTTATGAGCATGAAATTGCTGAAAGAGTAAAATTACTAGGTGAAAGACAACGTCAAGAATTTGAAGTTTTATTAGCTGAAAGCGATAGACTGTTTGAAGAATCGCAACGTAAGTTACATAAGTCAAATGCTGAATATACGCAGTTATTAGCGAATCAGGCAGGTTGATATGAAGCTCAATTAGTTGCTATGGAAGATGCTTACAGTGCCCAATTAACAATGGCACTTGAAAATGTACAAACTACTCAAACTTATGAATTAGTTAGTCAGCAACAACAAAGTGAATATAATTTTTACAACTTCCAAGCGCAAATGCAAGCACAGATGCAGGCTAATTACCAAGCATATCAAGTTGAACTAGAACATATGAATCAAGCATTCAATGAACAACGCGCTCAGTGAGAGTATCAATTATGACAAGAGCGCAATAGTTGATTGCAAGAACAAGATTTTTTACGTCAAAGTATATTTGAATATCAACTTGCTTTAGAACGTGAAAGACATCAATTTGAAATTGAGCGCAATAACTGATTCCAAGAGCAATTTATAATTCAAAATCAGCACTTGCAAGAAGTTAATCGCTTACCAGTAAGTGATTCAGAATCTAGAAATTCAAATCCAAGAGCATCAAGAATTTTGCATAATAATCATTTTAATAATGAAATCGAAAAGCAAAAACAAGATCGCACAGTTAATATCGATTTTGATGAATTACAAAATCAAGTAAAAAATCATCACGAAAATTTAACAAATACTGCTTCTCTACATTATAATACTGTTCAAACTTACATAAATGATAATGTTACTACAGTAGAAATAAAACTAAACCAACAGGAGAGAGAAAAAACAATGTCATCAAAAGGTAATCAAAATCAGCACAACCGTGCTAATCAGCAAAATAAAAATATTAACAACCAGAACCCAAACGTTCAGCAACCTAATAATTTTGCTAATCAATATAACACAGGGCAATTTGTTCCACAAAGACCAGTTAACCCTTATCTAACTCAACAATTCAACAGAAATGTTAATCCACAACCACAACAACAACCAGCACCTCAAGGACCAGCATCGCCACAACGCCCTGTTAATCCTTATGTAACAGGACAATTTGTTCCACAACAACCACAACGTCCAGTTAATCCTTATGTAACAGGACAATTTGTTCCTCAAAGACCACTTAACCCATACGTTACACAAAGTTTTAAACCAAGCCAAGCACCTGCTGCAAACCAACAATATAATGTTGCGCAACAACAAATCGCAACTCAGCAACTAGCTGCACAACGTGCTTTGAAATCACAATTTGATCAAACTTTAGAAATTCTTCACGATGAAGAAGAGCAAATTAAAGAATTAAAACGTCAAGAATTACTTGAACGTGCTCGCCGTCTAAGTGAAATCAAAGATATTGATAAAGAAGTTCACGCACAACGTCAACTAAGAATTCAAGAACAACTTCGTGCTACAAAAGCACTTCAAGAAGAAGAAGAAAGAATTTACAACACACGTAAATTGCAAATTAAAGAGCAAGAACTTCGTGTTAAAGAATTAATTACTGCTGAAATTGAAGCATCAACAAAAAGAGCTGAAGATTTCAAACGTGTAAAAGAAGCTCTAGATAAATCAATTTCTGAAAAAGATAAAGAAATTGAAAAAGACGATGAAAAATTATCAAACGTAATTAGAATCGTTGAAAGTGATGTTAAGGTTGTTTCAAACACCGAAGTTGTTAAAGAAACTGTTAATGAAGTTAAAACTGAAACAGTTTCAAGCGCATCTTCATCATCAGTTGTAACTGAAAAAGTGGAAGAACCAGTTGCTACAGTTCCTTCTTTATTTGAAGAAACTCTAGATGAAATCCCTTCATCAGATACTTCATATAAAATTAAAAGTAAAGATGTAGTTCACGATGTGCAAGAAGACATTTTTGTACCTGCAAACTTAGAAGAAGAAGCAGATTCTCCTGAATGAGTTACAGTTGAAAATGCTGTTGAACCTAAAGCTAAAAAAAGTGGTGAAGTAATCGGTAAAAAATGATGAGGTATCCTTGGTGCTTCTATCGGGATTGCTGTTGTCTTAGTTATTGTTCTAGTTTTAGTCCTAGTTAAAGTTATTTAATAGCACAAAATTCACAAACCAAAATCAAGGTCTAAAACCTTGATTTTTTATTGCTTTTTATAACTTTTAAAAGTCTCATTTGCTATACATGTCACTATTTTTAGGGTAATTTTACTTTTAAGTAAGTTCAAGTAAGTTAGAGCAATTTGAGTGCTTTCAAGTCCTATTCAGGAAAAATTTTTTGAATAAAAATAACTAATTTAAAAAAATGTGGTAATATTGAAAATACAACAGGCTTTGAAGTGCAAGGTTGTTGATACATCAACCACCGTTGTTCATGATTATCAAGTTTTTGCATGGAGCCAGTTCAAATAAGAACAAAAGGAGCAACAATGAGTAAAATAGCTGTTAAATTGAGAAGTTTTGAACATCAATTAGTTGATCAAGCAACTAAAAAAGTTATTATCTTAGCAGATAAAAACAATGTTAAATTCTCAGGACCTGTACCACTTCCAACCAAACGAGAAGTATTTACAATTTTACGTTCAGTTCACGTTAACAAGAAATCACGTGAGCAATTCGAAAGAAGAACATTTAAAAGATTATTCATCTTTGAAAATGTTGATAAAAAGTTCATCGAATTACTGAACCACTTAGAAATGCCTGCTGGTGTTTCACTAGAATTAAAAGTTAAATAAATTTTAAAAATTTAAATTTTGAAAAGAGGAAAAATGAAAGGAATCTTAGGACGCAAAGTTGGTATGACACAAATTTTCAGTGATCATGGAGCATCAATTCCAGTTACTGTTATCGAAGTTACACCAAATGTTGTTACAAAAGTTTTAACACAAGAGTCTAATGGTTATAAAGCAGTGCAACTATCTGCTTTTGACAAAAAAGAATCTCGTCAAAATCGACCTGAACAAGGTCATTTCAAAAAAGCAAATACAACACCTAAGCGCTTCGTAAAAGAAATTCGCAATATGGAAGGATTTAATCTTGGAGATCAAGTTGATGCTTCAATCTTCCATGTTGGTCAATTAGTAGATGCTACTGGTATCTCAAAAGGTAAAGGATTTGCTGGGTCAATTAAAAGACATAACCAAAAAATCGGGCCTCGTTCACATGGTGGTGGAGGAGGATCTCAACCAGTTCGTCAAGTTGGGTCTTTAGGAGTTGTTACAGATAACAAAGTTCGTAAAGGTAAAACTATGCCTGGACATTTAGGACATGTACAAAGAACTGTGCAAAACCTAGAAATTGTTTTAGTTGATGTTACAAACAATTTATTATTAGTAAAGGGATCAATTCCTGGTGCTAAAAAATCATTCGTTTTAATTAAAGAAGCAGTTAAAGGATTACCTGACCATCAACCAGTTAAATTAGTTGATTTAGTAATTCAAGCAAAATTAAATGATTTATTCGAGCGTGCTCGTAAATTCGGTCATTTAAGTGTTAATGCTGACATGGATGTTAACGAAATTGAAAAATTAGTAGTTGAAGCTGAAAAACAAGCAGAAGCTTCACATAAAAAAGATGGAGAGTAATCATGGCTGAAGAGAAAAAAGTTAAAACAACTAAAACTACAGCAGCTAAAGCAGATAAACCTGCTACAAAAAGCGCTCCTAAAAAAGTAGCAGCAAAACCTGCTAGTGAAACTAAAAAACCTGCAGTTAAAAAAGCTACTACTAAAACAACATCTGCATCAAAAAATGATACAAGTACATCAAAAGTAAAAATTACAAAGACTTCTAAAACTGCAAAAGCCAAAGAAGAAAATGTAGTTTTAGCAACTAAAACTGAATCAGGTGCATTAAACGTAAGTACAAAAACTAACGAAACTAAAAAAGCAATTCAAGAACCTTTAAAAGCAACTGCAAAGTCAAAATTAAATTCAACTATTTGATCAGTTGAGAAAAAATATGACCAAGCAATTTTTGATACCATCATGAGTGAACGTGCATCAAGACGTCAAGGTACTCACCATACTAAAACTCGTGAAGAAGTTTCAGGAACAGGTAAAAAACCATTCCGTCAAAAAGGAACAGGTAATGCTCGTCAAGGTACTCTAAGAGCTCCACAAATGGTAGGAGGGGGAATTGCTTGAGGTCCAAGAAATACCCGTAACTACAAATTAAAAGTTAATAAATCAACACGCCGTCATGCCTTAAATGCTGCTTTAGCATATGCATCAGAGCGTGAAGCAGTTGTAATTGAAAATTTAAAAATGGCAACCATTTCAACTAAATCTTTAATTACTAAGCTAAAAGAATTTAATGCAGATAAATTAAGAAGAGTTTTAATTGTCTCAGACGATGAAAACTTATTCTTAAGTGCACGTAATTTAAGAAACGTTAAAATTACAAAAGTAACTTCATTATTAGTTGAAGATTTAATCGCTTTAGATGCACTATTTATTAGTGAAGACGATATCAAAGTCTTAGAAAGTCTGGTGGGATAATGCTTGTTAATGAAATTATCAAAGCACCAATTTTAACTGAAAAATCTTACTCATTAATGGAGCAAAGAGTTTACACATTTAAAATTAATAACCGTGCAAATAAAATTGAAATTGCAAAGGCTGTCGAATTTATTTTTAATGTTGAAGTTGAAAAAGTAAACCTAATGAAAGTAGCGAGAAAACCTAAAAAGGTTGGACGTTTCAGTGGATTTACCTCTTCATACAAAAAAGCCTATGTAACCTTAAAAGAAGGTCACGTAATTAACTTCTTCCCAGAAGAAGCAAAAGACGACAAAAAAGCTAAAAAAGCAAAAGTCGTTAAAGAAGATGTTGTCGATAAAGACAAAGCTGATCAGGCTCAAGCAAAAGCAGCAGCAAAACTAGCTGCTAAAACTTCAAAAACTGCTGCGGTTAAAAAACCGATTAAAAAAGCACGTGAAGGAAAATAATACTTAGTAGAAAAACTAGCCAAATATTATTAAGTAGAAAGGATTTTACATGGCAATTCGTAAGTTAAAACCTACGACTAACGGACAACGTCACATGACCATTTTAGATTACAAGGCTAATCTATCAGGTCACGCTCCTGAAAAATCTTTAATGGTTTTATTAAAGAAGAATTCAGGACGTAATAACCGTGGTGTAATTACCGTTAGACATCAAGCTGGGCGTAATAAAAGATATTACCGTCTGATTGACTTTAAGCGCAATAAAGACAATATTCCAGCAACAATTAAAACGATTGAATACGATCCTAATCGTTCAGCAAATATCTCATTAGCAGTTTATGCAGATGGTGAAAAACGCTACATTCTAACTCCGAAAAATTTAAAAGTTGGAGACAAAATTATTTCAGGAGAAAATGTTGACATTATCGTTGGAAACACACTTCCAATGCGTAACATTCCTGAAGGTACTGAAATTCATAACATTGAAATGCAACCAGGAGGTGGTGCTGTAATGGCACGTTCAGCTGGTTCATATGCACAGATTTTAGGAAATTCTGAAGATGGAAAATACACCATTTTAAGATTAAAATCAGGTGAAGTTAGAAGAATTCTAAGTTCATGTCGTGCAACAATCGGTGTTGTCGGTAATGAAGAACACAGTTTAGTAAGTGTTGGAAAAGCCGGAAGAATGCGTAAAATGGGTACTCGCCCAACAGTGCGTGGTTCAGCAATGAACCCAGTAGATCATCCTCATGGTGGTGGTGAAGGTAAGCAACCAATTGGTCGTAAAGCACCACTTACTCCTTGAGGTAAAAAAGCTCTTGGTGTAAAAACAAGAAGTACAAAGAAAAATAGCAATAAGTTAATTATTCGCCGTAGAAAGGATAGTAAATAATGGGTCGTTCACTTAAAAAAGGTCCTTTTGCTGATGATCATCTACTTAAAAAAGTAGAAGAAGCAAACAAAAGCAATTCTAAAAAACCAATTAAAACTTGATCACGCCGCTCTACTATCTTTCCACATTTTGTTAACTTAACTTTTCAAGTACATAACGGTAAAGAATTTATTAGTGTTTTTGTCACAGATGACATGGTAGGTCATAAACTAGGTGAATTTGCACCTACAAGATACTACAATGGTCACGGTGAAGATAAAGGGAAGAAAAAATAATGGAAGCATACGCAAAATTATTAACTACAAGAATTAGTAGTCAAAAAGCTAATTTAGTGGCTGATTTATTCAGGACAAAAAGAGTTAGCGAAGCAATCGTAATCTTACAAAATACTAATAAAAAAGCAGCACCGTTATTCTTAAAATTAGTAAATTCAGCAGTTGCTAATGCTGTAAATAACCACGGTTTAGATGCATCAAAACTAGTGGTTTCAAACGTTATGGTCAACCAAGGACCAACTTTAAAACGTTTTCAACCACATTCACAAGGTCGTGCTACAAGAATTTTAAAAAGAACAAGTCATTTGGCAGTGACTGTAAAGGAAATATAATCTATGGGACAAAAGACAAATCCAAATGGTTTCCGTTATGGAATTACTAAAAACCGTAATTCTATTTGACATGCTGACAAAAAAGATTTTGCAGATTTATTAATCGAAGATCAAAAAATTTACCAATTTTTTGACAAATTAGTACGCCAATACCAAATTGCTAAAGTGGAAATTAAACGTAACAAAGAAAAAGTTAACGTTTTAGTTCATACTGCTAAAAAAGGTGCAATGTTAGGACAAGATGCATCAAACATTGCCACAATTACAACCAACTTACAAAAAGCACTGCGCAAGAAAAATTATCCAATCAAAATTGATCTAATCAATTTAGATGATGCTAATTTATCAGCTAGATTATTAGCAGAACAAATTGCTATCGATTTAGAAAATCGTCGCCCATTCCGTATTGCACAAAAATTTGCAATCCGTAATGCTTTAAAAGCAGGTGCTAAAGGAATTAAAACTTCAGTTAGTGGACGTTTAAACGGAGTCGACATGGCTCGTACAGAAGGTTATGCTGAAGGTTTAATGAAATTACATACACTACGCCAAAATGTTGATTATGCAACAGCAACAGCTAGAACTACCTATGGTGCAATTGGTGTAAAAGTTTGAATCTCATTAGGAGATATCTACGAAGAAGGTAAACATGCTACAACCAAAGAGAACTAAACACCGTAAAGTTTTCCGTATTCGTCACGATAAACGTGATGCGCAAAGAGGAAACAAAGTAAGTTTTGGTAGTTTTGGACTACAAGCTGTAACTTCTGCTTGAATTGATGCTCGTCAAATCGAATCAGCTCGTATTGCTGCAACTAGAAGAATGGGTCGTGAAGGACAAGTTTTTATTAGAATTTTCCCCCACTTTTCAAAAACTTCTAAACCAATTGGAGTACGTATGGGTTCAGGAAAAGGTAGTCCTGATAAATGAATCGCTGTCGTGCAAAGACAAACAGTAATGTTTGAAGTTAAAGGTGTTAGTGAAGAAATTGCTCGTGATGCCTTAAGACTTGCAGGTCATAAATTACCTGTTAAGTGAAAAATTATTACAGCAGAAACAACAAGTGAGGTGGCATAATGAAATTTAAAGAAATGTCAAAAAAATCACGTGCAGAAATTAAGCAATTATTAACTGATGTACGTGCTGAATTATTTACATTAAGATTTCAAAATCGCACAGGTCAACTAGATAAAACTCACAAAATTAAAGAGTTACGCCGTGAAGTGGCAAAATTATTAACTGTATTACAAATTACAGAAAACGAAGGAGAAAACTAATGCAAAGAAGTTCACGTAAATCATTAGAAGGTAAAGTGACTCGTGCTTTTGCTCCTGAAGTAAATCGTAAAACTATTACAGTTACAGTTGACACTTATAAAAAACACCCCCTATATTCAAAACGTTTCAAAAGTAGTAAAAAATTTCAAGTTCATGATGAACTAAATATCGCTCGTGAAGGTGATTTCGTACAAATCATGGAAACTCGCCCTTTATCAGCAACTAAACGTTATCGTTTAGTAAAAATCCTTGATTCAGCAAAGGTTGGTGAATAATGTTATTAGAATTATCACGTGCCAAAGTTGCTGACAATTCAGGTGCTAAAGAAGTTGGAATCATCCGTAATTTAGGGGGTTCTCGTAAAAAAACTTCAAATATCGGTGACATTGTGGTTTGTTCAGTTAAAAAGGCAACACCTAATGGAATCGTTAAAAAAGGTCAAGTTGTTAAAGCAGTTATTGTAAGAACTAAATACGGAATTAAACGTGATTCAGGTACACACATTCGCTTTGATGACAATGCAGTTGTAATTATCAAAGAAGATAAAACACCAAGAGGAACTCGTGTTTTTGGACCAGTTGCTCGTGAATTAAAAGATAAAGGCTACGCTAAAATCGTTTCTTTAGCTAGTGAAGTGTTATAGGAGTAATAATGAACGTTAAAACTAAATTAAGAAAAAACGACGATGTCATTGTTATTGCTGGTGCATACAAAGGTCAAAGAGGACAAATTTTAAATTTATTCCCTAAAACCAACAAAGCAACTGTTAAAGGTGTTAATGTTGTAACAAAACATAAAAAACCTACCCAACAAGACCAAAAAGGTGGAATTGATACTTTTGAAGCACCAATTCACTTATCAAATTTAGCGCTTGCTTTAAATAAAGGTAAAAACGCAAATAACCAAACTACTAAATTGCGTATTGATGTACGTAATGATGGTAAAAAAGTAATACGTACACGTATTGCTAAAAAATCAGGAAAGGCAGTTTAATCTATGAGTTTATTAAAAACACGTTATGAAAAAGATGTCAAAGCTGCTCTTTTGAAAAAATTCAATTATAAATCTGTAATGCAAATCCCTAGAATTGAAAAAGTTGTTTTAAATATGACTGCAGGACGTGATGTTAATGACACTAAAAGTGTTGATGCAGTTATTGATGAACTAGCTTTAATTGCTAATCAAAGACCTGCATATACAGTTGCTAAAAAATCACTAGCTTCATTTAAATTACGTGAAGGAATGAGAATGGGTGGTAAAGTTACACTACGTCGTGATCAAATGTGAGATTTTCTAGATAAATTAGTAACTGTAGCAATTCCAAGGATTCGTGATTTTCGCGGGTTAAACACTAAAGCCTTTGATAATTCAGGAAACTATTCATTAGGAATTAGTGAACACTTAATTTTCCCAGAAATTGAATTTGATAAAATTAAAAAAATTCGTGGTTTAGATGTCATTATCGTGACAAGCGCTAAGACAAGTGAAGAATCATTAGAATTATTAAAAGCAATTGGTTTACCATTTGCTAAAGGAGCAAATTAATGGCACGTACAGCGTTAAAAGAAAAAACTAAACGCCATGCAAAATTCTCAACAAGAAAATACACTCGTTGTGAATTATGTGGTCGTCCACACGCAGTTTTAAGAAAATTTAAAATCTGCCGTATTTGTTTCCGTAATTTAGCTCACGAAGGTAAAATTCCTGGTGTGAAGAAAGCGAGTTGATAAAAAATGGCATTCATCATTGACCCAATAGCAGATATGTTAACTCGCATTAAAAATGCTGTTAAACGTAAACATAAAAATGTGGCTTTTCCTTATTCAAATATTAAAGAGCGCATTTTAGAAATCATGGCTAAAGAAGGTTTTATCGTTGGTTATACTATCGAAGGTAACGGCGTAGAAAAAACTTTAGTTGTAGAATTAAAATACAAAGGTTCAACATCAGCAATTTTTGATCTTAAACGTGTAAGTAAACCTTCACTAAGAGTTTATGTATCAGCAAATGAAGTACCTAACGTATTAAACGGTTTTGGATTAGCAATTATTTCTACTTCAAAAGGTTTATTAACTGATAAACAAGCAAGAAAGGAGAATATCGGTGGCGAAGTAATCGCTTACATCTGATAAAAAAATATGTCAAGAGTCGGAAAGCGTATTATCACAATCCCTGCTAACGTTGAATTTAATTTAGTAAATTCAGCTTTAACAGTTAAAGGACCACTTGGTACTTTAAGCCGTGAATTTTCTCCATTAATCACAATTAAAAAAGAAGAAAATCAAGTCACAACCATCAGAGCAAACGAAGAAAAACATACAAAGCAATTACATGGTACAACTAATGCCTTAATTGCTAATATGGTTAAAGGTGTTTCTGCTGGTTATGAAAAAACTATTTTAATCGAAGGTGTTGGTTACCGTGCAATTTTAAAAGGTAATATTTTAGAAGTTGCAGCAGGTTATTCACATTTAGTTAATTTAGAAGTTCCCACTTCATTAAAAGTGGAACTACCAAAACCTACAACAGTTATTGTCAAAGGAATTGACAAACAAGTTGTTGGACAATTCGCTGCTGAATTAAGAGCAATTAGAACTGCTAATGTTTATTCAGGTAAAGGAATTCGCTACTCAGATGAAGTAGTTAGAAGAAAAGAAGGGAAAAAAGCTTCTAAATAGAAGTAGTTAAGATATGGCAAATTTATCTCGTAACGAACAACGTTTGAAAAAACATTTAAAAATTAGAAGTCACATCAAAGGGACAGCAGAACGTCCTCGTGTTAGTGTTTTCCGTTCTCACCGTAATTTTTCAGTGCAAATTATTGATGATACTAAAGGTTTAACTTTAGTTTCATTATCAACTGCTAAAAAAGGTGACACAACTTACCATGGCAACATTAGTGCAGCAACTGAACTTGCTAAAAACATTGCTCCATTAATGAAAAAAGCAAACATTGACAAAGTTGTTTTTGACCGTTCAGGTTATTTATATCATGGACGTGTTAAAGCTTTTGCAGAACAGCTAAGAGCAGAAGGGATTAGTTTCTAATGGCTGAAAATAATAAAGAAACAACAGTTCCATCAGGCGTAACTGTTAAAAAAGAGCAAAATAACGCTCCTAAAAAACGTGCTCAACCACTAATTCGTGGAACACGTGATTTATCAGCAAAAAGTGTTGCTGTCAAGCAACAAGGTCGCTCACCTAAGAAAATTCCAGGTCAAGCAGCTACTTCAGATACAGTAGAATTTGAAGAATCAAAACTACGTAACCGCAATTCAAAACGCCCTAATAACCGTAATAATAAAAACCGTGAAGACAAATTAGTTTCAGAATTTGAAGAACGTGTTTTAGATATTGCTCGTGTAACAACTGTTGTTAAAGGGGGAAGACGTTTTAGTTTTTCAGCCTATGTAGTAATTGGAAATCGTAAAGGAAAAGTTGGTTTTGGACATGGAAAAGCTAACGAAGTACCTGATGCGATTAAAAAAGCAGTACGTAATGCGCAAACTCATTTAATTACTGTTCCAATTATTGATAAACATACTATCGCTCACGATGTTACTGGTAAATATTTATCATCACGTGTTTTATTAAAACCAGCTCCTAAGGGAAAAGGTATTATTGCTTCAGGAACTGTTCGTACAGTGACTGAACTTGCAGGATATAGCGATATTTATTCAAAAAGTTATGGTTCAAGAACCAAAATGAACACAGCCAAAGCAACTATTAAAGCATTAGAAAAAATGCGTACAGTAGAGCAAATTGCTGAATTAAGAGATGTTAGTGTGGAAGCACTAAAATCAAAAGTAGCCTAAGGAGCACGAGATGAAATTAAGTGAATTAAAAGCAAACCCTGGCTCACGTAAAGAAAAACATCGTGTAGGTCGTGGTCATGCTGCTGGTAAAGGTAAACAAGCTGGAAAAGGGCAATCAGGTCAAGCCAAAAGATCAGGTACAAAAGCCGGATTTGAAGGTGGACAAAACCCATGATTCAGAAGATTACCAAAACGTGGATTTAACAACGTAAACCACGTTGAATACCAAGTTGTCAACTTAGGTGTTTTAAACGAGCGCTTTGAAAATAATACAGTGATTGACATTGAATTATTAGTAAAAGAGCGTTTAGCAAATCGTACACTACCTATTAAATTATTAAATAAAGGTAGTCTAGAAAAATCATTTACTATTAAAGTAAATGCTGCATCAGAAGCAGCTAAAGTAGCTGTGAAAAAAGCAGGCGGAAGCGTCGAGGTTATTTAATTGTGAAAGGATTACGAAGAATTTTCGAATCCTTTTCGTTATTTTTAGCCAATAAAACTTTCAACCTGCGTCACGCCTTGATTGCTTTTTGAAGCGATAAAGTAATTACTAAAAAAGTTATTTACACAGTTACACTATTAATTATTTTTGTAATCGCAGGAACTATTACAGCTCCATTTGTGCGCTTAAATAATGCTAATAATATTGATTCAATTCCCTTTTTTAGTATTTTAAACTTAGTTGGTGGTGGTGGTTTAAGACAATTTTCATTAATGGCTCTAGGAATTAACCCTTTTATTACAGCCAGTTTAATTATGACGATTTTACAATCAAGGCTTTTTCCACCAATTCATAGGCTTTCACGCTCAGGTCCAGTTGGAAGGCGAAAAATCAACATCATCACTAGAGTTTTAACACTACTTGTGGCTTACCCTCAAGCAATTGTCTTAACTCAAACTTTATCTAGAAATAACGGTATTATTACTTTTATTGAAGGTCAAGGAACAATTTTAAATATTTATTTCATTCTACCTTTTATTTTAATAGCAGGTGCAATGGTAGCTGTTTTTATTGGTGAGCAAATTACTGAAAAAGGTGTAGGTAACGGAACCAGTTTATTAATTTTTACAGGAATTGCTGCTTCTTTACCAACTCAGTTTCAAAATGCTTTTAACACTCTAGTAGGAACAAATGGCGCAACTTATTTCACAGGTGCATTAAATTTCATAATTTATTTACTAGGTTATTTAATACTATTATTCATTATGACAATTGTGCAGCTGGGCGAGCGTAAGATTCCAATTCAATCAACTGGTGCTGGTTTAAGCCGCAACCTTGAAGAAATGGGGGCGTTGCCAATTAAGGTTAATCCAGCAGGAATTATGCCCGTCATCTTCGCTAATATAGTTTTATCAATACCACAATTAATTGCTGGTTTATTAGATCCTAATACTAGTGTGGTGCGTAATTGAATCGAAACCAATTTCACTTTTACAAGTGCAATTGGCTTATCAGTTTTATTAGTTTTAACTTTTATTTTCAGTATCTTCATGGGACTGCAACAATCAAAAATCGACCGTATTAGTGAAGATTTTCAAAAAAACGGTACCTTTATTCCAGGGCTTAAACCAGGAGAAGAAACTGAAGATTATCTAATTGATGTTGTGCTTCGTTTATCACTATTTTCAGCCTTTTATTTAGTTGTAATAGTTGGTATGCAGCACGTCATGATAATAGCAGGTGTACCTCAACAAGTTGCTTTTGGGGGAACTGGAATGATCATTTTAGTGTCAGTTTCTCTTGAAACTTGAGATCAAATTTCTGCAAGAAGAAAAACAACTAACTTAGCAAAATCTAAAAAATTAAGTAAGAATTCACAAAATTCTAAAAACAAAGAAAGTGGTCTATTATGATAAAGAAATTCATTATCTTTGGTCCTCCAGGAATTGGTAAAGGAACACTAGCTTCACAAGTTGCTAGCAAATATAATTTAGAACACGTTTCTACAGGAAATATTTTCCGTGAAGAAATTGCTAAACAAACTCCACTAGGAATTAAGTTAAAAGAAATTGTTGATAATGGTCTTTATGTTAGTGATGAAATTACTAATGAAATTGTTAAAAATAAATTAGCAGAACTTGAAAGTCAAAACCGTGGTTTCATTTTAGATGGCTATCCACGAACAAAACATCAACTAGATTATTTATTTTCATTATATGATTATGCAGACTTTAGTGCTTGAATTTTAGAAGCAGATGATTCGATAATTTTAAAAAGATTAAGTGGTCGTCGCTTCTGTTTAACATGTAAAGCAACTTATCATATTGATACCAAAAAGAGCCAAAATGGGGACTTTTGTGAAAATGATAATCAAAAATTAATCCAACGAGCTGATGATGAACCTAAGGCTGTCAGCAAACGTTTAGAAGTGTATCATGAGCAAACATCACTTTTAAAATCTCAGTTGATTTCTCTAAAAATTGCTAAAATAATTAATGCTGAAGGAACACCTGAAGCTGTTTTAAAAGAGTTAGAGAAAGTAGAAGATTTTGGCTAACAAGAAAAAATCATCTATGATTAAAACAACTCAAGAAATCAAAATCTTGAGTGAAGCTGCTCAACTCCTGGCAGATGTCAAACAAATTGTTTACGATGCCGTAAGACCAGGTGTTTCGATAAAAGATTTGGATACAATTGCTTTTATTGAAATAAAAAAACGAGGCGCAACACCTAATTTTCTAAATTATTTTGGCTTTCCAGCCAGCATTTGCGCAAGTTTAAATGAGGAATTGATCCACGGCATTCCCGATGATCGCATTCTTAAAGAAGGTGATCTAATCTCAATTGATATGGGATTGCTTTATCAGAATTATCATGTAGATTCAGCTTTTACTAAAAGCGTAGGTCAAGAACATAATTCTGAAAACGAATTTTTAATTAAAGTCGCTAAAGATGCTTTTGAAGCAGGCTTACAAGCGATTAAAAAAGATGCTACATTTGCCGATATAGGTCGTGCAATTCATCAAGTTATCAAAGCAAATAATTGTTTTACACCTGAAAATTATTCAGGTCATGGAATTGGCAAACAATTACATGAAAGACCTAATGTTGCTAACTTTGATGATTTACATAATCCTGATCGCAATTTAAAAATTGCTAACAACATGGTCATCTGTATTGAGCCGATGATCCTACAAGGTTCAAAGCAAACTTTTACTAAAAAAGATGGCTGAACCGTGGTAGCAAAAAGTGGTTTAAAAGCATCACATTATGAGCATACAATTTTAATTAAAGATTATAAACCAATAATTTTAACGAAGGGGATTTAATGTCTGAAAAAGCAATGAAGTTTAAAGCACGTGTTGAAAAAGTGCATAACTCAGATATTTGTACTGTACGTATTTTAGATAACAACATGCTAATTCAAGGGTATATCTCAGGTAAAATGCGTAACTACAGAATTCGCATTTTACCAGGGGATATTGTTGATATTGAAATCAATCCTGTAGATTTAACAAAAGGGCGTATTACATATCGCCACAAAGAAGAAAAGAGTCAAAATGAAAGTTAGACCGTCAGTTAAAAGAATGTGTAAAGACTGTAAAATTATTAAACGTAAAGGGATTATCAGAGTTATTTGTATAATTCCAAAACATAAACAAAGACAAGGATAATCTATGGCACGTATTTTAAATATTGAGATTCCTAATGATAAAAGAGTGGTAGTTTCACTTACTTACATCTATGGAATCGGACCTAGTTTAGCATCTGAAATTATTAAAAAAGCAAACGCTTATTTAAAAGCCCACAAAATGGAAAAACTTGCTTTTACTGAAGATGCAAGAGTTAAAAGCCTGAGCGAAGAGCAATTACAAGCAATTCGTGAAGTTGCAAAAGAATATAAAACCGAAGGTGATTTACGCCGTGAAACCCAATTAAACATTAAACGTTTAATGGAAATTAAATCATATCGTGGAATTCGTCACCGTCGCGGTTTACCTGTAAGAGGACAAGTTACTCAAAAAAATGCTCGTACTCGTAAAGGACCAAGAAAAACCGTTGCTGGAAAGAAAGGTAAATAGAAAATGGCTGCACGTAAACATGATGCTCCTAAAAGAGCAAAACGCAAAAACATTGCTGTGGGTATTGCACATATTCATAGTTCACACCAAAATACTATTGTTACTTTCACAGATGAAAAAGGGAATGTAATTTCTTGATCATCATCAGGGGCAATTGGTTATAAAGGTACCAAGAAAAAAACAGCTTATGCAGCAGGTTTAGCTGCTCAAGCAGCTGCTGAAAAAGCTAAAGAACACGGAATTAGCGAAGTTGACGTTAAAGTCAAAGGAATCGGTCAAGGACGTGATGCTGCTCGTAAGCAAATTGAAGTTAGTGGAATTAGCGTTAAAAACATTTATGATTTAACCCCACAAGCTCACAATGGAACAAGACCTCCAAAAAGAGTCTTAAAACGTGAAAAGGCAAGGTAATAAATTATGAGAGCAATGCCACAAATTTATTATTCAGAAGACAAAGCACGCAAGGTAAGTGACACAAACACAGTTTTTGTTATTAAACCCTTAGAAAGAGGTTTTGCTTCTACAATTGGAACTGCAATTAGAAGAACTATGTTATCTACTATTACAAGTGCTGCTCCTTTTGCAATTAAAATTAAAGGTTTAGAACATGAAATGGCAACTATTAAAGGTGTTGTTGAAGATGTTCAAAGTATTATCTTAAATGTTCGTGCCGTTAATTTTATTTATGATCCAACTGTAATTGAAGATGGTAAATTTTACCGTGGAAACATTAACGTAAGCGGTCGAGTTGTTAAAGCATCAGATATTACTTTTGATTTACCTATTAAAGTGTTTAATAGTGAACAAGTGATTGCAACTTTAAGTGCAGAAACATCATTCCAAATGGAAATTTTCATCATGTCAGGTAGAGGTTTTGTTGATTTTGAAACTAACAAAATGTTTATCGAAGAACATGAAGATAAACTTGTTTCAAACATTAAAAAAGGTAAAACAATTGCAGTTGATAGTAATTTTTCACCTGTTAAAAGAGTTAAAATCAACACAAGTGAAATCAACACTTCATCAGTGCATATTGAAGAGCAACTTGAAATTGAACTAGAAACTAATGGAACAGTTTCAGGTAAAGAAATTATGTCTACTGCTTGTGAAATTTTAATTTCACATTTCCAAGTAATTGGAAATATTGATAACTTAGATAAAATCAATATTTTTGAAGAAAAATCAAGTTCAACAGTTGGACCTAATAACAGTGCTAATAAAGATATTAAGGACTTGAATTTATCAGTTCGTTCACTTAATGCATTGCAACGCCATGGTTATTCTAAGTTAAGTGACATTGCCACTTTAACTGAAGATGATTTAGCATCAGTTAAAAACCTTGGTAAAAAATCAGTTGACGAAATTCTTGCACTACTAAAAGAATACAATATAAGTTTAAGTAAAGGAGATAAATAATGGCTAATCCAACACAACTGTTTCGCCGTAATACTAAGTGAAGAACATCAATGATGCGTTCACTAGCAACTGACGTTTTAGTATATGGAAAAATTGAAACAAATTTAACCCGTGCTAAAGAGTTAAGAAAATGAGTTGATCGTTTAATTACTTTCTCAAAAGATAATACTTTAGCATCACGTCGCCGTGCTGCTAGTGTCTTAAGAGATGTTTACACTAAAGATAATGTTCCAGTTCTAAAGTATTTATTTGATACTCTAGGACCAAAATATAAAGACCGTAATGGTGGTTATACAAGAATTATTAAAATTGCTCCCCGTTTAGGTGACAACACCAAAATGGCAGTAATTGAATTAGTTTAATCATCAATGCCTAATAACTAAGTAACTCGAAAATTATTCGAGTTATTTTTTTATCTATTAAAATATAGAATAATATAATTTAATTACGAAATAGGTGAATAATGTCAAAAGAAATTAAAAATATCGATTTTACTACTAATGAAGAAGACTTTAAAGTAGTTTTTAATGAGCAAGTTTATGAGAAAGATTATCTCGTTTTAGACGCTAAAATGGTTAAAAAAATGATTGAGCATTTTCTGGATTTTAAACATAATAACAGTATAAACACTGATGCTAAAAAACAGACTATAAATGACATCATAAATTTACTAAAAACCCCTAAATTGGGGCTTTCTGATAATAATTCAACAGCTAATAATAGTCATGAAAATTGTTCTCATAATCACCCAAATTTAGAAGTATTATTAAAGGCTTTTGAACTTGAAAAAGAGCAAATTATAAATACTGGAATTGAGCGTGGAATCGGCAACTTTAAAAGAGAACACGAAAAGAATTTGTTTAAATTACAACAGGAATATAATCAATACAAAACAATGTCTGAAGCCAGACTAAAACAACGAGAAGCTGAACTAGAACAAGCAAATAATCTTGCTTCACTAGAATTTGAAAAAAAACTACGAAAAGAAAAAGAAAGTCTAAGTGATAAATTTTGAATCAAAAAGAAACACGAAGATAAGTAATTTTTAGTTTTTTTTAAATCATTTTATTTTATTTTATTTTTTAATAAACTTAGAGACTAATTTGAAATATAATGACCATAATGAAAATTAAAAAATCAAAAGTAATTTTACCCATTACTGCAACAATAGTAACTACTTCAATTTTAGCAGTTGCTATTTCATGTAATAACAATGGTAGATCAGATAGTGAAGAAGTTAGAAAAGCGAGATTAGCAACTGTTAATCAAAGTTTAGAATTAGCAACGGCAGTTGTTAGTTCAGTTAGTGATTTAAAACTTGCAACTAATATTGATGCTCTTCGTTTAAGAAATCAACTTTTAACATTACCTGCAAGCACAAGAATGTTTCTCTCACTTTTTGATGAAGAATCAAAAACAAAGTTAGAACCAGCCTTTAAAAACGTTACTTTTAACGGGATTGAATCTGCAAATCAGGTTGAAATTTTAAAAGAAGATAACAGTTCTATTAAGTTTACTTTTTCACTTAAAGGACAATATTTAGGAGAATCAGCAACATCTTCTGCTAGTTTAACTCTTGATAATTTAACGCCTTATACAAGTAATGAAACTATTAAAAATAAACAACTTTTAGAAATTAGTCAAAAGTTTAATAATCTTGAATTTAGTGCCAAAAATCGTATTGCAACTGTTGAATTCATTAAGGAAGTAACTAGCGTATTAATTATTAATAAAGTTGTTTTTTCCGACTTTTTAGATACTTCTGATAAGCAACGATTTTTAGATAATATTGCTGATGCAAAGATTTCTTTAATCAATTCAATGACTGTTGATAAGCAAAACTCAAGTCTGCTAAATGTATCTTTAATAATCGATTTACAAGGGGCTTCTCATAGCCAAGAAATTACTTTTAAAGTATCTAATTTAATCACTGAAGAAGAATTTTTAAAAACACAGGCTATCAATATTTTAACTAAAATAGAAGAAAATTTAAACCAACATGATTATGTTGTTAATGATTCAGAATTAACTAGAGAAGCGTTTAAAACTACCTTAGAAAAGCAGTTTTCAAAACAAGTACTTGAATCATATTTATAAACAACATCTATTAAAAATTTAAACGCTAATCTTTCAAATGCAATAGTAGGCTCTCTTGTAGATGTAACTCTTTCGACTACAAGTAATAAAGTTGTTACTTTAAAATTTAATCTAACAACTACTTACGAATCAAAAGAATATACAAAAGAAATCCTAGTAAATATTTCTGGATTTAAATAAAAAATCTTGCTTAATTGCAAGATTTTCTTTTAGATTAATTCTTGTAGTAAAAGTCTTAATCCAACAGCGACACCGTTATTAAATGGAAGTGTAATTGTCTTAGTGTTTTTATCTTTAACAGTTTTTCTAGTACTTTCGACAAAGAAACCTTTTTCATCGGTGATTACTCATCTAATTCCGTTATATGTCATAAATGTACTATTTCTAGTTCCATCTATTGGATTAAATGTTCAAGCTTCACCACGAGCAAATTCATTTGAACCTTTTGCATAGTTTTGCAATCCACCAATTACTAAAGTGTTTTTATTTGCGCCAATTCAGTTGTTTCTTGTTTTACCATTTGACATGACAACGATTTCGTTAATCGGGTTTGTAATTGAGTTTCAATCTGATTTATTGTAAGGATAAATTAATCCGTAATTTCTGATTGATTTAGGAGTTTTCTTATCAACCATTAAAGCAAAAGCATTTGCAAAATTATCTAGTTTTTTAGGGCTATTTTTACTGTTTTTTACAAATGTTTTTATAAACTTTGATCAGTTTTCATAAGTGTTACCTTGAGATAATTCTTTAAAAACAACAACTAGATAATTATCGTTAACATCATCTTTGATTTTGCCGTTTATAGTTAAAAACGTTGGTAAGAATCCTGCAAAATCAGTTGTAAAACTAACATCTTTATTTGCTGAGCGACCAGTTTTATCTTTTAATGTTGCTTTAAAAGATAAACTTACATCTTGATCATTAATATTTCAAGTTAATAGTTCTTTAGTACTAACAAATTCTAGGTTTTGCATTGATGAAATAAGTGGAGTTTCTTTTGAAGCACTCATTTTTAATAATTCAATTATTTTTTCAAATGATAAATCAGGTTTTAATAGTTCTTGTAGTTTTCATGCTTCAATAGAAGTTAAATTATCTTTAACTTTTCATGCATTGATTTCTCTAGCAAGTTCTTGAATTGGAATTTTGATTTCAAAACCACCAATTCTAATTTCCTTACCATCAACTTTTTCTAATGAATCAACAACTGTGCCATCTAGTCTGAAAAATTCATTATCATTCCTTTTTAAATAAATATTGGCATAGATAAATCCTGTTTCAGCATTAACTTGATTACCAGAAACTGTTTTTCTTACTTCTAATTTAAGTTCATGTGTTAGTTTTGCTTTTAAATCGGTAAATAGATCAGCAGTAACTGTATCAAATTGTGCAATTGCTTGTTCTGCAGTTAGATTTGATTTAAGAGTAACTAAACTATTTTGGGATAAATATAATGAACGAGCAACTGTTCTTAAACTATTTAAATTATTAACAGTTATTTCTTTACCAGTTTCTGAAGAAGATTCATTACCTTCAACCGTATAAAATTTATCACTTGTTTTTAGGGTGACTAAAATTTTTGCTAAACCGTTTAAATCATCTGTAGAAACAATTTTGAATTCAATTGTGGCATTAGTTAGAGGTGATTTAATTATTGAATTTAATAAAGTATTAACATCATCAACTGTTAATGAAGTTGGAAAAATTTCTGTATTAGCGGCAGCTGAATATGATTCTAATAATGAATTAAATCATGTTCTTACAATTGTTGAATTATCAATAATTGGTGTTAAAGAATCTTTTACTTCAGGCTGTCCTGGATCAGGTGTTACAGGGGTTCCTGGTTCTGGAGTTGGATCAACCGGAACACTAGTTCCTGGATCATCTATAGGTTTATTTTCATCGCTCGAAACTGTAAAACCAGTCAGTTTAACTGATTTTCCTGCATCAGTCATTGTATCTAATGTATCACCTTCTATATTTAGAAATTTACCATCTTTCACTAATAAAACCTTAAAACTTAATTCCCCTTTCTTATCATCAACTGTATCATTCATAAGTTCTAATTGAAGTTGATAACCTTCAGGAACATTCGAAAATTTTGATTTCAATGTATCTAAATTTTCTTGTTTAAATTCACTTGCTTTTAGTTTTTTAAATTCTTCATTTTCTAATGCGATAGAACCAGAAATAATTCCATAAAATGCAATGACCTTTTCTTTATCAACTGCACTGCTAGTTTTGAACCCACTTAAACTAATAACTTTACCTGTGGCAGATTCTAAGTCTGATTTTATTTGACCATCTACATTATAAAAAGATGGGGTTTTGAATAAAACCACTTTAACTTTAAGTTCACCATCTTTATCGTTATTAGAATTAGATACTTTTGTTAAAGATAATTCAAAACCTTCTGGTAATTGAGTAAGTGGTGTTTTAAAAAAACCTAAATCAATAATATTGACTTCAGATGGTAATAAATTGCTTTCACTTTCAGAAACTATATTTGTTTCTGAAACACCTTTATATCACTCGATTGCTTTTAATTGTTCATGAGTTAAAACAGGTTCTGGTTTTGGCTCAGGTTGGCTAGTTTCTGCTGCTTTATAAGTAATATTAAGTTTTAAATTTGCAGAAACATCATCACTTTCATAAGTTAGAAGTAAGTTTAAAATAATTTTACCTTCTTCAATAGTTGAGCCTTCATTTTTAATTATGACTGCTTTACCAAGAGTTTCGATAAATTTTTGAGAACTATCAGAATCTAATAATGCAGCAACTGAAATACTTGCAGTTGCATTTTTTGCATCTTCATTTAATTTATCAATATTTTCGTATGTATTTTTTGAATTGAGTTCAAGTTTAGATAGTGTTTCAACAATTTTGTTAAGCACTAATTTTCTTTGCTCATTCAAATCAATATTAGTATTCGGTGCACAAGCTATGGCTGTTGCACTGATAACTCCAGTTGCAAAAAGACCTGCAAACAGGAACGTTTTTTTATTAAGTTTTTTCATATATATCCCTATTAAATTGCTAAAAGTAGTTTAGTGATTTTTGAAATATTTTCAAAAAACTCTTCTATCAATTAAATAATATCTTAAAAAGCCCTTTTTAGATTATTTTAATAATATTTATTATTTTTTGAACAGGAGTTTTTTATTTTAGGCAACACAGTGTTTTTTAGTTGCTTTCGAACAATATTTTAGGTCCATTTTTAGACTTGAATTAAATAAGATCATATTTTCTAAAACTTGAAATCAATTCACAAACATGTTGTTTTTGATTTAAAAAAGTCGGTGAATACCCGACTTTTAGATAAATATTTTCTACTAAATTCCATATTTTAAATTGCTAGAAATTTGTTGAAAATAATAATTGTAAAAAAAGATAATTTTATGAAAAGGTATTTTATAGGACTTTTTGTAATTATCCATTGATAATTGTTTTTAATAATAGCATTGTTGCAACTGCAATACCACCATTAAAAGGTGATTTTAATGAACTATTTTTAACAGTTGCTGCTGCTGTAGGAGTAAAGTGTCCACGCTCATCTGTTATATAATATTTTTGATTATTGTATCTGAAAAATGTGTTTGCATTAGTCCCGTTTGAAGTAGTTCTATCTCATGGCTCACCTTTAGCTTCATCACTACTTCCTAAATTATTTTGTAATCCACCAATCACTAAAGTGTTTTTATTTGAACCCATTCATTGAATTTCTCGTTTTCCTAGTAAGCTAATTACTATAATTTCATGTGGCTCTCATTGATAATACTTAGGAAGATTTACAGGTTTGAAGGGATAAAGTATGTTGAAGTTTGATGTTGAAACTGTTGCTTTTTGGCTAATTACATATTGCATTGCATTTGCAAAGTTAATTAATTTTTGATCATTATTTTTATTTGCACGAGCAAAATTTCTAATAAAGTTCGATCAATTTGTATATGTGTTACCATCTTTAAAATCAAAAAAGTTTGCGATTAAAGACTTATCATTGAAACTTTGGTCAAGATTAGTTAGAGTTAAGAAAATAGGTAAATAACCATTAAAGTCTACTCTAAATTTAACTTCTCTTTTACTTGAAGCATTACGTTTGTCTACTAAAATTGCATCAAAAACCATTTGTGTTTTACCATCTTTAATTTCTCAATAAAGTAGATTTGAACGTGTAGTAAAGTTTAGATGAGTTGTTGGAGCAGTAATTTTTGTTTCACTAGTTCCAGTTTCATTTAGTAATGCAATAATCTGATTAAAGTCTAATTTTGCATCAATTAATTTTCTAAATTCTTTTGCTTGTTCAAAAGTTAAACCATCTTTAAGTTTTCAATTATTAATTTGCTTAGCTAGATCATCAATTATTGAGATTTTTGTAAATCCTTCAAGTTCAATATTTTTACCATCTACATCGCTTTCATTATTAACAATTGTTCCATCTTGTTTGAAGAAGATGTTGTTATTGTAGCTTAAGTAAATGTTAACTGTTAATCAGCCATTTTCACCATTTACAGAATTTGCAAAATCTACCTTTCTAACATTCAGTTTCATGTTCTCTTTTATTGACAACTTATGAGTTAAATTTGCAAATAAAGGTAAAACGTTTTTATTTAGATCTTGTAATGCTTGAAGTGCTGTTAACTGGGATTTAATAGCCATACTGAATTCCTCAGCATAAGCTTCTTTTGCAAATTTTGAAAGACTTGCATGTGTTTCAAATTGACTAACAATTATATCCTGACCAACTTCAATTTGAGATTTTTCACCTTCTGTTGTGTAAAATACATTGCCTTTTTTAAGGCTTAGTCTAAGAATTAGAGTACCTTTTACATCATCAGCAGAAACAATTCTAAGATCATAAGTGTAACCATCTGTAGGTGCAACTATTAAATTAGTAACGTATTTTTTAAGTCTTTCAAGAGTTACTGAACTAGGTAAAACATGATTTTCATCTTGATTAACATTTATTAATTTAGGATTTTTTAAGTATCAGATCTGAATTGCTTGCTTTGTAATATTTTCTTGTGTACTTGGAGTCCCAGGAGTAACAGGTGTGGTGGGAGTACCTGGGATGCTTGGATTGCCGGGTGTTCCAGGGGCATTTGGATTACTAGGTGTTGCTGAAGCCCCTGGTGTACCAGGTTGACCCGGCACTACTGGGTTTACCACTTCAACTTCTTTTTTCTTAAAGCCAGTGATTTTTACGGTTTTACCGACTGAATCGGATAAAACACGTAGGTTTGATCCATCTTGTAAATAATAGTTTTTGTCTTTTGTAAGAACTATTTTGGCACTTAATTCACCTTTTTCATCATCTGCTGAATTTTTAACAATTTCATTTGTTAAAGTAAATCCTGTAGGTATTCCTGATATTGAATTTAAATATGTATTAAGTTTTTCAAGAGTTACTTTACTTGGCATTAAAGCGCTTTGGTCACCTTCTGGCACTTGAGTTTGTGATGGTAGTGTTTGATAGTAAGCAACTGCTTTTTCTAGATCGTTTTGAGCTAGATTTTTAAAACCACTAACCATCACTTCTTTACCATCTGCTTGTTCAATTGAACTTACAATTGAACCATCTGATTTATAATGGTCTGTTCCAATTGACAGAACAATTTTAATTTTTAAGCTACCGTTATCATCATTTACAGAACCACTTACTAAATTGTAATTAACAACAAATGGCGATGCAATTGTTGGTGTAGCATTTTTTAAAATTCCTGCATTAATTACTTTAATTTGCGAAGGTAAAGTATTTGTGAAAGAAAAAGCAGCAGTGTTTGTTGCTCAAATGGAACTATATCAAGCAATTGCTGTTCTTTGATTTGTTGTTAATATAGGGCCTTGAGCTTGTGGAGTTGGTGAAACATATCTAATTTTCAATGTTGTTGATCTTGAAACATCATCACCTTCGTATGAAATTTTAATGTTTAAAGTTACATCTGTTGAACTTAGTGATGAAGATTGTAAAGCAAGAAATGTTGCTTTTGAAAACGCAGTATTAAGTTGTGTTTGTGACACATCATCAAGTAAAGCCTTAACTAAATCAAGGTTATTTGCACCCTTAGCACTTGCATATAAATCATCAATCGTTGCAAAAGTATTTTTTGACGATAATGATAGATTTATTAAATTAGTAGATATTTGGGAAAGAATTTTTTCCCTTTGCTCTTTTGATAGTTCGCTTTGTAAACTACCAGAACAAGCAATTGCTGTTGCAGAAAAAGTTGTTAGTGCAACAGCACTAATTGTAAAAATTAGTTTTCTATTTAGTTTTTTCATATATTCCTTAAAACAAATTGCGTAATTTTAGTGAGTTTTTTTTCAAAACCACCTTGTTACGGCTACATTATACCAATTTATAAATTTTTTCGTTGTATTTTGAATTTTAGGAAAATTTTAAAAAAATATTTTTTTAGTTATCTTTTTAAATAAAAAACCTTGTCAGAAAACAAGGTTTTGGCTTGTAATTAAACAAATTATTGGTAATTAATAATTGCTTTAAGTAATAGCATTGTTGCTGCAGAAACACCGTTTACAAAAGGTGATTTATTAATATCTCTTTTAAATTTGACAGTGTAAGCACTATTAGCAGCAAATCCCTTTCAATATCCAAAACTAGGTGTGAATTCATCTGCTAATGTGATATTGAATTCTGAATTTTTATACTTAATAAATGTTGCTGATTTTGTTCCATCAATTAAGTTGAATTTTCAAGGTTCACCACGTGCTACAGTTGTGCTATCTTTTTTATAATTTTGTAAGCCACCTATTACTAATGTTCTGCTATTTGCACCGATTCAAGCAGGAGGGACATTTGCATTAGATAAAATTACAATGATTTCCACAGGGTTTTCTGTAAGAGTTAAATGGTTTGGATTAAATGGATAAAATAGATTAAATTTTTGTAATCCATGCTCTGATTTTGAATTGACTACATCACCCATGGAGTTTGAAAAGTTTAATAATTTTTGCTCATTATTTTTATTTGAATGAGCAAAAGGTCTTACAAATGATGCTCATTTTTCAAAGGTATTATTTCCTTCTAATTCTTTAAAAACTGTTCAAATGTACTTATTAGTTAAATCTGATTTTAGGTTTCCACTAACTGTTAGGAAACTTGGTAAAAATCCTGCAAAATCAGTTTTAAAAGTGACTTCTTGAGTTTCACTATGGTTATTTTTATTTCTTAAAACCCCCTTAAATAGGGCATTTACGCTTGTTGCTTGAATATCTCAAGTAATTAATTTTGTAGTGTTGACAAATTCATAATTTTCACTAGGAGTTAAAACTGGAGTTTCTTTTGAAGCAAATTTAGTTAATAAATTAAATACTTCTGCAGAGTCAATATTTGTGTTTTTAATTTTTTTAAGCTCTCTAATTTCACTTAAACTAATATCTTCTTTTACTTTTCACGCATCAATATCGCTTGCAAGTTCTTCAATTAAAAGAACTTTTTGATAACCACTTAAAGTTACATTTTTACCAATTGCTTCTGCTAGTGTTGGAACAATTTGACCACTTTGTTTAAAGTATTGCTTTACTCCATTTACATCACGTGATAAGTAGAAATTAACTACTAAACTACCATCAGGATTATTAATTGCATTATCTACCAAGGAAATTCTTAAAGTCAAACCTAAACTAGGTACTTTATCAACTTCTGCTTGTAATGATGTGAAATAAGTTTTTACATTTTCCACTAGATTTTCAGCAGTTTCTTTAGCACTTTTTGTTGAACTAACGCTTATAAATGAAGATTGATTTTTATAGATTTTTTTAACTACTTCTGAAGTAGTTAAAAAGCCAGAAATTGTTACTTCTTTATATGCTTCTTGTGCTTGTAAGTTACCTTCGAGTGAATATCATAAATCAACTGATTTAAGTGCAACTTTTACAACTATTGTCCCTTTATCATCATTTTTTGAAACTGAAGATAAAGTAACTTTAGAATTTTCAACTGATGATGGTGCTATAAATAATGAACTAAAAGTTGTTTCAAGATCTTGATCATTAATTGTTGAAGGTAAAACTTTATTTTCTGATTCATAAGTTTTATTACTTCCTAGAGATTCAAATCAAAGTTTTACAGGATTATTTGATGAAGTAGTTTCAATTACTTTAAAACCACTAATAGTTATAACTTTACCTGCTTCGGATTTATTATTAATTTCTGAACCCTCTTCTTTAAAAAACTTATTAGTTGTATCTTCAAGAATAACCCTAACTGATAAATTACCTGTTTTATCATTTGCACTATTGCTTTCTAATAATAGAGAAACAGTTAAACCACTAGGTGGCATTGGAGCAAAACTTACTAAAGTATTTAAAATTTCCTGAGTAACTGAAGTAGCAAAATTTTGTTTTACAGCTTCGCTATCTAATTGATATGTTTGTGATAGCGCTCGATAATAGGCAACTGCTTTTTGAGAATCAGTTGTTGCAGTATTTTTAAATCCACTAACTGTAACTTCTTTAGTTGTTGCTGAATCTTCATTAGTTGTGCTAGTTCCATCGACACTAAATCAAGTTGTTACTTTTGATAATGAAACCTTGATTTTTAAACTACCAGTTAAATCATCTGCTGAATTAGCAACTAGTTTTACATGTGAAGTAAAGCCTGTTGGAACAGCAGGTAAGGGTGTTTCTAAAGTATCTGCATTTACGCTAGTAATTGCACTTGGCAGGGAGTTTTTAAAACTAGTTGAAGCAGTGTTTGTTGATGCTACTGAATCGTATCATTCCTTTGCTAACTGTTGATCAGTTTTTTGTGGTGCAACATTTAGAACAGGTTTAACATAGTTTACAGTAATTTCAACTTTTGCACTAGCATCTGCTTGTAAGTAGTAAATTTCTAGATTTAAAATAATCTTTGATCCGTCTTTTATTGAACCATTATTTGATTTAAAAGTTGAAGAACCTAATGCTTCTTTAATTTTTTTAGAGGAAGTAGTATCTAAGATTTTTTCTAAATCCTCATAACTTTTAATATTTCCTAAGACGTTGTTAAGTTCATCAACATCTTTATAAGTACTTTTTGCATTGTATGTTCCAGCCTTAACATTTTTTGCTATTTCATTAGCAGTTTGTTGCCTCACAATTAATAAATTGGGTTGCTCAGGTGTTTGCGAACAAGCAATTGCTGTCGAAACTGCAATCGTACTTGCTACCATTGTAGTTATCAATAAAATAGACTTTTTGTTTAATTTTTTCATTAATTCTCCTTAATTGAAATTGCATAAATTTCAACATACTTCTCAATTTTGCTTCAAAATCACTTATCAGTCAATTCGAGAATATTTTTACAAGAAAAATATAGCATTTTGTCAAAAAAATCCCGATAAAAACTTATTAAAGGCTTATTTTATGAAAAAATTTTTCATTTAAATTAAGGTTCAAAGCAAAATCATCACTTTTATTTAATTAAGTTACTTTTAATCAGCAAAATAAAAAACGGAGTTAACCGTTTTTAAATTTATTTTAATGTATCCATTAAAAGACGAACAGCAACTGCTAAACCATCTGTAAAAGGTGAAGTTGTTGCACTTGTTTTAATAGTTGAGCGACTATTACCTACAAATTGACTATCTTTATTTGTAATTCAATATTGTTTATTGTCAATTGTGGCAAAAGTTAATTTCTTAGTACCATCCGCTGCATTATAGTTTCATGGTTTACCATTTGCTTCATTGTTTCTAGTATTATTTTGTAAACCACCAAAAACAGTAAATTCTCTACTTGCACCAATTCATGATTCAGGAATGTTTCCTGTTGCAGCATTAACCATTCAATTTATTGGGTTATTTGTTGCTTTAAATTCTTCAACATTATAAGGAATAATTAAGTTTAACTTATCAATTCCACTTGACACTCTTGATGAAACTGCATAACTAAAACTATTTGCAAAATTATTTAATTTTGCAGAATCATTTTGGTTTGCTTTTACAAAAGCAGAAATAAATTGTTTAATGCGCTGTTGGCTAGTTTGACTTGTTGTTTTTTTGAATTCCTTAAATTCAATCACTGCATATTTATTATTTAAATCAACTGTTGGTCTTTTTTCAGGAGTTAAAAATAAAGGTAAAAAGCCATTAAAATCAGTTTTGAACTGAAGCGTTGTAGATAATTGAGTTGTTTTATCTTTTAAAGTAATTTTGACAGCAATCGCAGTACTTCGATCATCAAATTCTAGAGTAATTAGATCTTTTGTTGATACTAATTCTAGGTTTTTAGTATCAAAATTTAATTGTTTATCAGCTACTAAACCAAGGTTTAAAGTTTCAATTAATTTTTCTAAATTTACATCAGAATTATTAAGTGCTTTAATTTTTTTAGCATCAGCAATTGCTAAATTATCCTTAACTTTGAAGTTAGTGATTTTTTCCACTGCGTTTTCCAAATCGCTAATAATTCTAAATCCACTAACAGTTATATCTATAAAATGTGCTTTAGCTTTTGATTCAACATCTGTTCCAAAGTAACCAAGATAATGACCTTCCCTGGTCACATATGCTCTAACTTTTAAAGTACCTTCTTTATCGTTAATTGCATCTTTTGCAGGTGAATTTTCTAATAAGATTTTAAAGTCATATTTTTTATTTAAAGTTAGATATTCAAAATGTTTTTCTAATAATGAAGCGTTTTTACTTTCTGGTGAATTAGAAACATTATTTGTACTATTTTCAATTTTGAAATCTTTAATTTGATCATATAGGTTTTGTGCAAATGTTTGGTATGAAAGTAAACCTTGAACTCTTGCTTTTTGTAAGTAAGGTTCATCTTGTTCAACACCATCTTTATTAAAATATTTACCTTCACTATTTTTTAAACTTACATTAATATAGACAATTCCTTGAGAATCATCAGTAGTGTTTTCTGGGAAAAGTTTAATTTCAGGAATTGTTCCTTCAGGATTTGTAAATTCATCTTTTGGACCTTTAACTCATTTTGCAAGTTCTGCACTTAACATTTCATTTGTAATGTCTGAAGGTCAAGTAACTCTTTCTCTCTCAGATAGGTGAATGAATGTACTTGATAAAAATGTAAATCATTTTTTAACTTGTTGATTAACTGTTTCAACAGGTTGATTAGGTTGTTCATCGGATAGTTTTTTAAATCCTAAAACAGTTATTTCTTTACCAACTGCTTGTGCTAATGAAGTTGAAATTGATCCATCTTCATTGAAGAAATTTGTTCCTTTTGCAAGCACAACTTTTACTTTTAAACTACCTTCATTATCGTTTGAAGAACCTTTAACAACTTCATAATTAATTGTCAATCCTTCAGGTGAATTTGTTAAGGCGTGTTCAAAAACTGATCCATCAACTACATCGATTTTTGAAGGTAAAGTATTTTTAAAATTGTTGCCTGTTTTGTTTGTCAAATTAATAGTTGAATATCATGTTTTTGCTTTTGCAATTTCTGCCGAAAAGTCGGGTTTTTCGGGTGTTTTAGACTCATCTTTCTTAGCAAAACCTGTTAATAAAACTTCTGTTCCATCAGCTTCAGAAACTGCTAAAACAGCACTTCCATCTCTATTGAAAAACTGAGTAGCTTTAGCTAAAACAATCTTAACTTTTAAAGTTCCTTTTTCATCATCTGCACTATTTTCAACAACTACAAAATGAGTTGAAAAATTCTCAGGACCACTAGTTAAAGGCACCTTAAAAACTGATGAGTCAACAGTTAAAACTTTTGATGCTAAAGTTGTTTTAAAACTATCACTAACATCACTAGATGCACTAACTTTTTCATATCAGTTTGTAATGATTTCGGGGTTATTAACTTCAAAACCACTAACAGTAACTTCTTTACCAGTTGCTGCCTCTAAAGAATCAGTTACTGTTCCATCTAAATTAAAGAATTGAGCACCTTTACTTAAAACAACCTTAACTTTAAGCATTCCAGTTTTATCATCTATTGAATTTGCAACTACTACAAAATTTTGGCTAAAACCTTCAGGTGAAACTCTTAATGCTGTTGCAAAAACACTTGCATTTAAAGGTCCTACACTTGAAGGTAAATGATTTTTAAAGTTTGTTCCTGCTGTATTGGTATCGGCAACTGTTTGATATCAAGTTGTTACAATTTCTTTGTCAGTTGGTTCTTTAAAAGTTTCACTTGTAGCAAAGCCACTAATAGTTACTTCAACACCTTTTGCTGTATTTAAGTCTCTAGTTACTGTTTCATCCAAATTAAAATATTCTAGACCTTTACCTAAAACAACATTAACTTTTAAACTTCCGTTTGTATCATTTGCTGAATCTTTTACAACTACAAAGTGAGCATCATAACCTTCGGGAACGCTAGTTAAAGCATTTGCAAAAACAAAACTGTCAACTGTTTTGGTTTTTGAAGGTAAATTATTTTTAAATGAATCACCTGCTGTATTTGTTTTTGAAAGTTTTGCATATCATGTTTTTGATTTAGCAATATTAATTTCAAGTTCTTCGGTATTTATAACGATATTTACATTTGAACTAACTGTTATGTTTGAATCTTGAAAAGTTAATGTTATGCTGACAATAACTTTACCTAAATCAATACGAACACCATTTGTTGATTTTAGTTTTACGTCACTATTATCACTAAAAACTTTCTTAAAACCTGTTGCACTTGTTTGGTTTAAAACAGCACTAATTTTTTCAACATCATTAGCATTTTCTAAGGCTGTTTTTAATGATTCTAAATTTTCATAAGTTGCACTTGCAACTAAATTCAAACTTCTAACTTGGTTTGCTACTTTAGCAACCATTGCTGTTTTTTCAGCTTCACTACCTGTTCCATTTGAACAAGCAATTGCTGTTGCAGCAACTCCGGTTGCCACTATTCCTCCTAAAAAAAGGAATGATTTTTTATTTAATTTTTTCATATCTCCTTGATATCCTTGTTTTGTTTTAATTTTAATGCCTTACTTATAGCACAATTGCAAAAAATGCTAATAATCCTACTGAAAAAGGCGTTTTTGGTACTTTTTAGAAAAATTTTTGCTTTTAAAAAAAATAATAAAAATACTAATAAGATTTCTTATCAGCTTCTTTATTTTCCATTAAAGCAACACCCGATGATGTACCGATTCTTGTAGCCCCTGCTTCAATCATGGCTTTTAAATCGTTTAGATTTTTAACTCCACCTGCTGCTTTGATTCCAATTGCATCTTTAACCACATTATTCATGATTTCAACATCTTTTACTGTTGCTCCACGATATGAAAAACCTGTTGAAGTTTTTATAAAATCTGCTCCCGATTTTAGAACAATTTCAGTTACTTCTTTGATTTCAATGTCTGTTAAAAGTGCTGTTTCAACAATCACTTTTAAAATATTTTTACCAATTGCATTTTTAACTGCCTTGATATCGTTTAAAACGTATTCATAGTCATGATCTTTAAAACGACCAACATTGATAACCATATCAATTTCACTAGCACCATGCTCGATTGCTAATTTAGCTTCTTGTGCTTTTGCTTGTGAAATCATGGCACCTAGAGGAAAACCTACAACTGCTGTAATTCCTACATTTGATTTTTTTAATTTGTCATGAGCATATTTAACTCACGAAGAATTAACACAAATAGTTTTAAAATCATATTTTAAAGCTTCTTGAATTAATTTATCGATGTCTTTTGATCTTGCTTCTGCCTTAAGCAAAGTGTGATCAATTAATTTATTAATTTGCATTCTTTTGAACCTTTTCCTTTTACTTATATAAGTTGTAATAACTAAATGATAAATAATTAACTAGCATTTTGTGCAAAAAATAGGCAAAATGCAATACATTCCATAAAAATTTTTCAGAAAAATTAGAAAATTGATAAAATTAGTATTATTAAATTGGTCAATCATGTAAAATTGATTAACTTTTATTTAAGAGTGAGGGATATGAAAAAAATTAAAAACAAAAGAGCAATGTTATGAATAATGTTGCCAACTTCTTTTGCGCTTACTGCAGGTGCTTTAATAGCATGTAGTAATACAAATGCTGATCAAACATTAGTGGATGATATTGCAAAAAACGTGAAGTCATTAACTAATATTAAAGCCAGAGAAAAATATCTAACTTTAGAGGATTTGCAAACTGCTTTAAATGATTTAAAAACTAATCAGGGAATTATTGATGTTTTAGATAATACCAAAAGTAGTAGCACTGACTATACCAGAAACGTTGTTTCAGCAAATCATAGTTTAGAAATTACTCCAACAATTGCAACAGTTGATAATATAAAAGAAGTAGTCAGGGTGTCTTATACTTTAGACTATAACGGAGCAAAAGCAGAAACTGAATTAATGGTTCACTTATTTACTTGGCAACCACCTTCAACCGAAGTAAAAGGCGATGAACAAGTTATTAATTGATTTAAAACTGTTAAACAATCTTATGAAGTTGCTGATGGTCTAAAAACACTGTTGCCTGCACAAGTAAGCGAAAAAGTTTCGTTAAATGATGCAGTAACTTTAGGAGCGCTTGATACTCTAGTTAAAACAACTCCAATTCCAGAAGGCTTTACAACTAAGTGAGCACAAATTGCGGGTAAAGAAAATGATAATGATGGAACTACCGAATTAAAATTAGTTTTAACTAAGGAAAACAAATTTTATGGTGCAAATGGTCTAGCAATAGATTCAGCAAATGATGCTGTTGGAGTTGATGTTAAATTAACTGGTCTAGAAACTAATAAAAATTTAGCAACAACCTGGTATACAAATTTAAAATCAGAAACGGAAGTTACTCTTGATACCTTGAAAATTTTATTACCTTCAGAATCAGTTGGAGATAGTGTTTTATTAATTCAAGATTTAAGCACTAATTTACCTTATAAATTTACAGTTTCAGTTACTCCTTTAGCAGAAAACGCTTTTGATAATGTTGCGGGTACTTTAAAAGTAAAAGTATCACTAAAAAAATTAGATCAATTTTATTTACCAGATGGAACCACTGTTGAAACAGTTGATACAGCAGGTAAAGAAGTAACATTAAAAGGATTTAGCACACAAGTTACATTGGCAAAACAATGATATACAAACAGTGTTAAAGATGAATCGATAGCATCTAAATCAATTGCTAGTTCAACAACTGATAATGTTACCGATGAAATGCTAACAGCATTATATAACCCACCAAGTAGAATTAAAACTTCTACAGTTAAGGTAACTAAAGTTACTGAAACTGATTCGACAACAACACAAGGATCATTAAAAGTTAAAGTCACTCTATTGCTTGGAGAACAATTATTTAATGAAGAAGGTGAATTGGTTACTGAAGAGCAAAATGCAGGGAAAACAGTTACACTATCAGGTTTTTCTACACAAGTACCAACAGTTAACTCTGGAACACCTGGAACTAATGAAACTCCAAGTGATGAAAGCTAATTTTACTTAGTTAAAATTATAAAATACAAAAAACACTTATTCGGTTTTTATACCAAAATAAGTGTTTTTTAATACCTGTATATGGTTTTAGACGATTATCATTTTTTATAATTTAGTAAATATAGTAAATAAAGTGAAGAAAGCGAAGATAAAACTAAGTCACTTTTTACTATTTTTTGAAACTCATTGTGGCTGTATCATTTATTGAACGATACGCTTTCAAAAATTGAACCATCTGTTTTAGGCTCAGATTTTTTTAATCCAGTTACATCAATTAAATATGAAAAAACTTTTTCATTCATCTGTGTTGAAGAAACAAAAACAGAACTATCTACTATATTTTTTTCAGTTATTTCATATCCTGCTTCTTCGTTCACTTCATTAATTAGACTTTGTATTTCAGAATGATTTTCTTCAATAGTTCCAGTTACAGGACAAGGATAAGGTTGATCTCAAGATTTTTTCTCAGCTATTTCAGGTAGTGGTTGAAAATGAATCATAAATTCATGATCTTCATCAACTTTTCTAATTAGTAGAGCTGCGATTGAATTTATTCCTTTCCTTTGACAATAAATAAACCCCTTTTCATTTTCATAAACATTAATCCATTTGTTTTTAAAAAGTAATTTATTGGATTTCATTTTCAGTTTTCCTTTTATCAACTTCCACTTTTGAAATTCTATCAATTCTTCCACATTGAGGGCAAGCAACTTCGATAGCGTTTTTATTATTAAAAACTTCATCTAAAGTTGCATTATCTAGATTAGTTATTGTTTTAAGTTTTTTACTCCGTGAACAAATACATTTGTCATTAGTTTCAAACTTTGCAAGTAAATTAGCTTCTAGTTTTTCTTCTATTTGAGAAACAGATAAGTTTTTAAAATCATTGTTTTTTAAAAAGTTTTCAACTCATGAAATATCTTCTTCTTTATGCCCTGGAAGTAGTTGCATTATAATTGAATTTGCATTTGTAATATTTGCATTTTCATCTAGCCAAACACCTGTTTTAATTCCTGTAAATTGTTGTCAAGATTGGTCAAAAAAGTAAGCTAAATCGGTAATTACATCACCTCTAGCTAATTTAACTTTTGAACTATAAGATTTTCCATCAACTTCAGTGACAATTTCAAGTGTTCCTTCATCACCAACACCTAAAATTAATGGAATATCATTAACTTTTAAGGGTTCCTTATCATATTCTGAAAGAACTTCAAAACTTGCCATGTTTGCTCTAATATTTCCTGGTCTATCAAGATATAAATCAACTGGTGCAACAGCACCATTTGTGTTTAATTTTATTCTAACTGAACCAAATTTTGAAATAACAAATAATAGTGGTGAAAATGCTGAAACAATATTTGCAAAAATTAATTTAGCAAATGGTGTTGCTTTTTTATGGTTGTTTAATAGTTTATTAACTAGTTTTAAGTTATCGTTTAAAAAAATTCTAACATTACCTTTTTCTAAAATTTTTGTGTATGAGGATTCTGTTTTTTTAATTTTAATCATATGTTACTCCTGTTCAATTACGACATGTTTCATAAAACATTAATCTAAGTTTATCGAGTTCATTTTCAAAATTTTTTCGTGTTAAGTTACTTCTTTCAAACATCTTTATTAGTTGTGAATAAATATCAACACTTGTAAATGCTGGTTCTAAATTCATTGCTTTTAATTTATCTGGGTAAAAACTACTTGCCATTGAATAAGATAAATTAAAAAGCAAATCTAAAGGTATAACATCCCTTTTAATAGCACCAATAATTGCTAATTTAACTGCAACATTTTGATCATCAAGGTTTGGTCATAATAATCCTGGAGTATCAAGTAGTTGAATATCACCAACATTAACTCATTGTTGACCCCTAGTAATACCTGCCATATTACCAACTTTTGTTTTTTTAGCTTTTGCTAAAAGATTGATTAATGTGCTTTTACCACTATTTGGAACACCTACTACAAAAACTCTTAAACGTGGCTTTAAAAGTCCTTTTTTACGTTCTTGCAAGCGTTTTGGAATTAGTAATTTTTCAATTCTTTTTAAAATTAAATTACGAGTGTTTTCTTTTTTAAGATCGACTAGCATTACATTATCTTGACTAGCAAAACGCTCTTTAATTTTTTTTAATTTATTAATATCACCCAGGTCTTTTTTTGAAATTAAAAATAATCTGGGTTTATTTTTTTCAATTTCATCGAAGGTGTCATTGTAGGAAGAAATTGGTGCTCTAGCATCTAAAACAATCACAAATAAATCTGCTAGTTGTGCTTTTTCTTTAAGTTGTCTTAAAGTTTTGGCCATGTGGCCAGGATATCAGTTGATTTTTTGATCTTCGACAATTAAGTCAGAAAAATCATTCATTAATTTCCATCCATTTCTTTAAAAAAGTGCAATTCAACGTTGCATTTTGTTAGCTGCTGAGAACATTTATTGAATTTAGTTTTCATATCATCATATGCTTTTTCTTGGTCAGTTGCTTGCTGAATAACTTCCTGGATTAAGTCACTGATTTTGTCCAAAAAAGCATCCACAACTTGTGGAGGGTATCCATTAATCTCGCTTGAAAATTCAGTTGTACTAATTTGTGCAATAATTGCGTTTAATTTTTCATTCATTTTTTACCTCTAATTTATTTATCGAATTCTGTAATTCAATCTTTACCTTTTTGTACTTCATATTTTGATAGATTTTCAAAATTGAATTGCCTTAAAATTTCTCAAATGACAATAGTTGCTGAATTTGATAAGTTTAAAGACCTAGCTTTTGGGCTCATTGGAATTCTTAAAGTAGTTTCTAAATTATCTTTAAGAATTTTCATTGGGATGCCCGTAGATTCAGTTCCAAACATGATTCAAACTTCATCACCATTTATTTTGGCCTCGCTTTTAAAATCAACATCTGAATAAGTTTTTAAACCGTATCTAGAAATGTAGAAAACACGCTTTTTTCCGTACTTTTGAACAAAATCTTGATAAGATTCATGCACTTCCAGTTTGATATTTTCTCGTTCATAATTGACTGCATAACGCTTCATTTTAGGATGATCAAGATCAAAACTGATTGGCTTAATTATATGAAATGTTGCTTCGCTCGCCAAACTATTTCTCATCATATTTCCTGTATTTCCTGGAATTTCAGGCTGATAAAAGACTACATGTAAATTCATTTTTTTATTATATTTTATAAATCACTATTTTAGAATTTTTAGATAAATTAATATTGAACTCTAAAATTCCAATCTTTTGTGTTCTTTAAAATATTCAAAAAAGATAGACTTAATATTTTTAAAATTAATCACTAAAATTGAAATTATATAAATATAATTAATATAAGAATGACAAAAATATTAATTGTAAGCGACATTCATGGCGATGATGATGATTTTGAAAAAATATATGCTTTTGAAAAGCCTGATTACGCAATCAGCGCGGGCGATCATTGCTTATCACAAAACTTTATGATTAAATATTTCAATTATTTTGTAGATGGTAATAATGACTGAGATAATTTTAATCAGCAATCCTTAGATTTTGAAATTGAAGGTTTTAAGTTTCACCTTGAACATGGTCATAGATTTTCTTATCAAACCTTAATGTCAGAAGAAAAAATGCAAATGATTGCTAATGAACATAATTATAATTTTTTTATAACAGGTCATTCACATGTACAACTTAAAGTCAAGACAAATAAAGGATATGCAATTAATCCTGGCTCAATTAGACAAAAACGTGGTCTATCTAATGCAGGTTATGCAATTCTTGAAATAGATGAAAATAAAAATTACAAACTAGAATTAAAAGATTCATCAAAATTAATTAAAGAAAGAAGGTTCATATGGAAGAAAAAGTAACAACAGATAAAAGATTATTAATAATGCTAGATTTAGATGGCACAACATTAGCAAATAGTGATACTTGTGAAATTCACCCTAAAACTTTAGCGGCAATTAAAAAAGCTAAAGATGCAGGTCATGTAATATGTATTTTAACTGGTAGACCTTGAAGAAGTTCAAAGCAAGTTTATCAAGAATTAGAATTAGACACAATCATTGCTAACTATAATGGTGCACAAATTCATAATCCTAGCGACGAAAACTTCACACCACAAATTAGTTTTTTAAACCTAAATGAAGTTTTATACATTTTAGGTGATGAAAGAATTAAAAAAGAAGTTACTAATATAGCAATTGAAGGACCAGGTTGAGTGCAATTGCAACAAAATGATCCTAAACTAGAAAAAGTTTTTGGTTTTTCTAAGTTAACTAAATTTAAAGTAGGGCTAGACTATCATCGCTTACCCTTAAGACCAACTGGAGTTATTTTTGATGTTAGGCCTGAAACAGATCCAATTTCCCTACAAAAATATATGAGAAATAAATTCGGCGACTTAGCTGAATTTAGTTACTGATCAAAAGGTGATAATGAGCCACCTGCATTTGATATTGCAAGTCCTAGTGTTGATAAAGGAAAAGTCGTTTCTTTATTAATGCGCTATTATGATATTGCCTGAGAAAGAACAGTTGCAATTGGCGATTCATTTAATGATGTGCCAATGTTTAAAGTCGCTAATGTTTCAGTGACAATGGCTAATGCAAATCGTGATATTCAATATAAAGCAGCAATTAATTTGGATAAAAGAAATTATGAAGGTGGTGTTGGTGAATATTTAGAAAAACTAATGGAGAATCCTGAAGCTGAAATTGGAAAAGCTTTAAAATGACATCAAAAGAATAGAGAGAAAAGAAGCAAATGATAAAAATCAAAGAAATAAATGAACAAAAAACACTAGATGAATTATTTCAATCTAAAAAAGTTTTAGGAATTGATGAATCGGGTGTAGGCGATTACTTTACACCTTTAACAGCTGCAGTTGCAATTGTTGAAGAAAAAGACTTTGCAAGACTAAAAGAGTTGGGTGTAGGTGATTCTAAGAAGATTTCTGATAAAAGAATTCAAGAATTAGCAAAAATTATTGCTGATGAAAAATTAGCAAAATATTGCGCTAGTTTTATTCACCCAAAAGGGTATAACAATTTAAAGAAAAACTATAATGCTAATGAAATAAAAACTTTTGTACACCTAAAAGCGTTTACTGATTCACAGCGTGTTTCATCTAAAAATACACCGATAAAATCAATTGATTTTGATTATGTTTTTATCGATCAATATTCAACCTTAAATGCTATTGAAGGTTATTTTAAACGTTTTTTTAATGATGAAGATCCTAAAGCAAACTGACCAAAATTCCGTAAATTTGGTAAAGATATTATCCTTTCAACTAAAGCTGAAGATAAACACTTATCAGTTGCAGTAGCATCAATTTTTGCTCGTGATCTATTACTAAGAAAAATGATTGAGTATAATTATGAATGAGAGGCAGAATTTCCTCTTGGTGCTTCTAAAGATGTTCAAGAATTTGCTAGAAAATTCATTGATGAGCGTGCTCGTGGGGATAAAAAGAAAGAAACAGAAATGCGTTATAATTTAATTAAAGATTTTAAAAGCGATATAATCGACAAAAAAGAAGAGCAAGAATAGACTTAAAATTCGAGAGAAATTTCTCGAATTTTTTTAATCTAAATTTTCGCTTTTTTATTTATAATGTTTTTATGCGCCTGTAGCTCAGCGGATAGAGCATCAGTTTGCGGTACTGAGGGTCAGGGGTTCAATTCCCTTCAGGCGCGCCATATAAAATCAAATAGAATTTTAAGGTGCAATTCCTAAGATTTTACCAAGTAGATACTATGAATATTAAAGAAAAAATTTTAAAAGGAAGATTTATCGTTTCCGTTATTTATCTTTTAGTATTTTTAGTATTTTTTTTATTTTCTTTTTTGCTAAAAGATTCTAATGGAGTTGGAGCAATTATTACAAGGGTTATAATGATGGTTATAACTTTTTCAGTTGTTGCTTGAATGACTTATGAACTATTAAAAGCTTTTGATATTCATTATATCGTGGCAATTATTTTAGCATTAGCAACGCTTGCTTCATTGCTTGCTCATTTTGATAACTTTAGAACAATTTTTGACCAAAATCCACATGAAACTGAAAGTGTCACTGGTTCAGTAATAACGATGCAAATGGTAGTTAGTACATTAAAAGACATATTAAAAAATTGAAGAATTTATTTAATTTTTCTAATTGAAGTTACTGTCGTTTTTGCCTTTTATCTAGTACAGGTTAAAAGAAAAGTAATTTTAAGCAGACCAAACGTGATTGCTTCTAATATGTTATTGATAGCTGTTTCATTGTTTTTATTAATCATCTTTTTTAATGGTTTATTAAATATCTTTATCCTTTTCCCTGAATTTGCTCTATTAATAGTTTTTGTGCCAGTTATTACCGATACATCTGCTTTTTTAGGTGGAATTTTACTAGGCAGAAAATTTATAAGAAGAAAATTTGCTCCCTTTGTTAGCCCTAAAAAAACTTGAGAAGGAACTTTAATAGGTTTTCTAGCAGGTGCAATTCTTGTACAAATTATTTACTGATCTTTCAATATTCAAGGTAAGTTCTTTTTTTCAACAAGTCCAGATTCTGCTTCAGTTGCAGCTTTTGCGATTTATCTAACGATTATTCTGCCGATTTTTTCAATCGTGGGTGATTTATATTTTTCATATATAAAAAGGGTAAATTTACTTAAAGATTATTCTAAAATACTTGGAAATCACGGTGGTTTATTAGATCGTTTTGATAGTATTATTTTCGTAAATTTCTTTGCTTTATTAGCTATTTCATTCTATTAAAAAATAAGTTTTTATCAAAAATGTAAGAAATTTTAAATTGCTTTTCAAAAGGCAATTTTTTTATTTTTTCATTAGAAAAAAATTCATTTATTTAGATATTTACAGCATCTTTTGATTAAAATAAATCTATGAGTCAATTTGAGAAACTACTAAAAGAATTTAACCTAGAATTACCTGAAAAATTTCGCCAAGGAAGAATAACGCAACACAAATTTAATAAGCAAAGTTCTAGTTTTGATTTCACTGTAGAATTTGATGAAGTTCATGATTTTAATGAAACAGAACAACTTAAAAAACTAATTGAATCAAAATTACATAGTCATTTTAATTCAATTAGTTGTAATTTTAATTTCAATTTAAATAAATCATCACAAAGTAAATTCAACACTCATTTTAATAACGCACTAAAAGTTATTAAATCACCACAATTAAATGAAGCTTTAAGATTTTGTGCCTTAGAAATCGCTGATGATAGTAGCAAAATCAAGTTAACACTTAAAAACAAAAAGGAATTTAATCTTTGCTTAAGTCATAAAAATATTATTGAAGATCAACTTAAAAAACAAGGAATCAAAAACCCGGTTTTGGATATTGAATTTATAGAAGAAACATCACCTAATTTCAATTTAAATAAAAATGAAATTAGATACATTATTAGTCAGTATAAACCTAGCGAAACACAATCACAATATAATAGCTATAAAGGCTCATCTTCAAGAAGTTATAGTAAAAGAGAATATCAACCACTTACTCTAAAAGATTTTCAAGATTCTAATGAAGAACATGTTGAATTAATAGGTGATGTTTTCGAGATCACATCTAGAAAACTTGCTAATAGTAACGAACGCTATAGTATTTTAATAACTGATTACCAAGAAGCCGCTGAATTAATTTACTTTGCTAAAAATGATGAATCAAAAATCAAAGACATCAAAATTGGTGATTGTATTAAAGTTTATGGCACTGTTAAAGTTATTAATGAAAAATTAAAAAACGTAACTTTTAATCGTTTTGAAAAATGTGAACCATTATTTAAGGATCGCTTTGACGAAGCGGCTGAAAAACATATTGAATTAAATTTTCATACAAAAATGTCAACAATGGATGGCATTTTATCTCCTAAAGAAATAGTTAATCAGGCATTAAAATTTAACCACCCTGTAATAGGAATTGCTGACACAAATAGTGTGCAATCTTTCCCTGAGTTTTATCATTTAACTAAAAAAAACGAAAATCTAAAAGTTGTCTATGGAGCAAGCGTTTCAACCTATAAAGATGGTAATGGTGTCTTTATTCAATATGATAATCAAAAAGACAACATTAATCTAAAAGACCATACATATGTCACTTTTGACTTTGAAACTACAGGTTTAAGTCCAATTGAAGATGAAATAATTGAATTTGGAGCTGTCTTAATTAAAGACAATAAAATTGCAAAAAAAGAATCTTTTTTTGTTAAATCAAGCAAAAAAATTAGTTCAAAAATAACTAACATTACAGGTATTACTCAAGCTCAATCTGATAGAGGTGAGACTTTAGAAAATGCTTTAATTAAAATTAAGAACTTTTTTGCAGATCATGTGATTATTGCCCATAATGCACCTTTTGACTACAATTTTTTAATAGAAAAAGCAAACAAATTTAATATTAAATTTGACAATGTTTTTATAGATTCAGTTGCTACTTCTCATTTAGCAACTGAATTCAGTCGTGGTTTTACATTAGGTATGGTTGCCGCTAGAGCAGGAGTTATTTATAACGAAGAAGAAGCTCACCGTGCTGATTATGATGCAGAAGTTTTAGCAAAAATATGAATGCAACAAGTCTCTTCATTTAGTCGCCTTAATGTACTTACATTTTCTGAATTAAACCAATACACAAATAAAACTGTATTTGAACGCAAAAGACCTTATGACATTAGTATCTGAGTTAGAAATCAAAAAGGATTAAAAGAACTTTATAAAATTATTTCTAATTTAAATACAACTTACTTTTATAATGAAGCAAAATACCCCTTTGAAAAATTAAAAAAAACTGATAATCTTTTTTTCTCTTCAGGTGGTGTAGCAGGTCCAATGATCAATTCATTAATTTCAGAAAATGAAGTTAATGTTAAGAAGATGATTGATAAATTTGATTATATTGAAATTCCACCTTTTAGTGGAATGAGTCATTTTTTCAATAAATATGGAGCTAGCGAAATTAAAAGTTTGTTGAAAAAATTAGTAGATTGATCACTTGAAAAGAATAAAAAAATTATTGCATCATCACAACCTAGATATCTTAGTCCTGAATCAAAAATTGTTCATGAAATTTATATTGAAGCAACTGGTATCAAGAACAAAAGGCACAAATTATTCTTCAAAAGAAACAGTTATGACAGTTACCCTGATCAACATTATTTCACAACTAAGGAATTAATGAATGAGTACTCTTTTTTAGGCCCAGACTATCAAGAAATAGTTAAAAAAATGGTAATTGATAATCCAAGAGAACTAGCTTCTAAAATCGATAAATTACAAATAATTCCTGACAAATTATTTGCACCAATTTTTGATGATTCTGCCATAAAACTCGAGAAAATGGTATACGAAAATGCTTATAAACAATATGGAAATCCATTGCCAAAAATTGTTGAAAAAAGACTTGAAGATGAATTAAAACCTATTCTAAAATACGGTTTTGATGTTATCTATTGAATTAGTTCAAAACTTGTTAATAAATCTTTGGAAGACGGTTATTTAGTCGGATCTCGTGGCTCAGTTGGTTCTTCATTGGTAGCAACAATGGCTAAAATTACTGAAGTAAATCCCTTGCAACCACACTACTATTGCAAAAACTGTAAATACTCAGAATTTCCAGAAACATTCTTAACAAATAGTGGTTATGATTTAGATGATAAGAATTGTCCACGTTGTTCGTTTAAGTTAGACAAAGATGGACAAACCATTCCTTTTGCAACATTTTTAGGATTTGAGGCAGATAAAACACCTGATATTGATTTAAATTTTTCAGGTGAATACCAATCAATCATTCATGAAGAAGTTAGAAATATTTTTGGTGAAGATCATAGTTTTCGCGCTGGAACTATTTCTAAAGTTGCAAGTAAAACAGCTTATGGTTATGTTTTAAATCACTTTAAAGACAAGGAAAAAGTTTCAGATGCTTGAATCAGATTTTTAATGACAAAAGCAATTGATGTTAAAAGAACCACAGGACAACACCCTGGTGGAATCATCATTATTCCAAAGGAATACGATGTTGAAGATTTTACACCTATTAACTACCCTGCTGATGATGAAAGTGTTGGTTGAAAAACAACCCACTTTGACTTCAAAGCGATTCATGATAATCTATTAAAATTAGATCTACTAGGACACGATGATCCCACAGCCTTAAAAATGTTGTCAAGAATTACTGGTGTAAATTTATTTGAAATACCTAAAAAAGATGATAAAGTTATTTCTATTTTTTCTTCACCTTTAGCATTAGGTATTAAACCTGAAGACATTTTAAATGAACCTACTGGTGCACTAGGAATTCCTGAATTTGGTACACCATTTGTTAGAAAAATGCTAACTGCAGTTAATGTTAAATCATTTTCTGATTTAGTATCTGTTTCAGGTTTAAGCCATGGTGAAGATGTTTGATTAGGTAATGCAGAACAACTTATTAAAAGAGGTTCAAGTTTAAAAGATGTAACATCTTGTCGTGATGACATCATGATCAGATTAATTGAGCTAGGTGTAAATCAAAAACTTGCCTTTAATATTATGGAGCAGGTTCGTAAGGGCAAAGGTTTAACTGATGAGCAAAAAAAAGAAATCAGAAAACACGGTGCTACTCCTGGTTATATTGAAAATTTAGTCAAAATCAAATACTTATTCCCTAAAGCACATGCCACAGCTTATGTAATTATGGCGTGAAGAGTTGCTTACTTTAAAGTTTATTATCCACTTGAATACTATGCAACTTATTTTACAACTAGAGCAAACGATTTTGATATTAAGGTAATGATTTCTGGAAATCAGGCAATCAAAGAAAAAATTAATCAATTAGAAAACCAAGAAAAATTACTGGGAAAAGCATTAAGTACTAAAGATGATTCAATCTTGCAAACGCTTTATTTAGCACAAGAAGCTGCAGCAAGAGGTATTAAAATATCTACAATTGATTTAGAAAAAAGCGCAGCAAAAGAGTGATTATTCGACAAAGAAACAAATACATTGATACCGCCATTTGTAACTGTAAATAGTTTAGGTGAATCAATCGCTAATAAAATTGTTGAAGCCAGAAAACAAAAACCATTCATTTCATTTGAGGACTTTAAAAAACGTAGCGGGGCAACCCAAACTATTGCTGAAACCCTTCACGATATTAATGTTTTTAAGGATATTGATATCGAAAATCAAAATACTCTTTGATAATTTTCAATTAAAAAAATGTTTTATTTTAAACGTTTAAAATCTTAAAAGTACGGTAAAATCGTGTTTTTAGGATTTTTTTAAATAATAAAATAACATTTTTCTCAATTGAAATTGATAAATATTCTAATCAATCATATTAATAAGATATTAAAAATACATACACTAAAAAATATAATTTTCAAAAAAACTTGAAAAATTTTAAAATAATGGCTATTTTCTTAAATAAGTTATAATTTCAACGCAACTAGCAAAAGGTTGTAAGGGGAATTTAAATGACAAAAAAAGGGCTTTTATTATTGACTAGTTTTTTTGCTATTGCTGCAGTATCAAGTGCCGCAGTCGTGGCAGGTGTTGCTATTTCACAAAATAAATCTATAACTACTCCAACTCCTATAGTGGTTAGTGATACTGATTATCTTAAAGAAGCAACTGATGCGTTAAAATTGGCAAATTTTAATAAAGATAAACCAGCTTCTAGACAGTATGTACCAACTCAAGTTTTTGAAAAAAATACATTAAAAAATCTTGGTCTAGAAAAATATGCAGATATCTGAAACGAAAAATTTTTACTTTTCGAAGTTTTGAGTACTACTCAAAACACTTTAACTATAAGAGTTTCACTTAGAAATGCAGAAGATAAAAAAACATTACTTTATGACAATATTTTAATAACTGGTTTTGAAGACAAAAACGCTGAAAAAGAATCGAAATTTAAAATTGAAGAAATTATTTGATCATCAATAAAAACATTTAAAAATACACAAGAAGACCTTACAACAAGTCAATTATCAAGTCTGAATTTAACAGAGGATAATGATGTTTTGGAAAAATTACAGGAAATTAGCCCTGATTTTAAGAAACAGTATCAAAGCACAATTGCTAAAGGACTGATATTAACTAATGTTTTATTCTCGTCAGACCCTAAAGATAATAGCATTTTAAATGTAAGTGCTATTATAAGGTTGAATGAACTGTTTGCAGGGATAAAATTCAAAATAACAGGCCTTAAAAAGCAAGTAACTCCAACTGAAAAAGTAGCACTTGATTTACAAGCTTTTAAAGCAAGTTTAGAAGATCAAAAATTCGCTGTTGATAAATCTGACCTAACAGCAGCTGATTTTTACCTAGCAAATAAAGATTATTCCACTACAACTCAGAAAAAAGAACTATTAAAAATTTCAAAAGAATTTACAAGTAAATTTAATAGCCTAGAAGGTATTGGTAAAGGATCTATTTCTTTAGCTGTAACAACTAATAACGAGTTACAAGTGGCAATGAATTTAAAATTTGGAGATTACGCAGATAAAGTTATTTTCTATTTTACAAACTTTAAAGAAATGTTATCCGAACAAGAAACAGCTTGAAAAAATTACACTGATTTAGTTTCGACTTTATCAGTTACAACTCTTAATTCATTATCAATAAATGATTCTGCACTTGCTTTTTATAATAAACATTTAAGACCTCTAACTTCTTTTGAAAAACAATTACAAGCAGTAGCCGATCTTATTAAAGCAGATGTTAATCAATTTGCACTGCTTACTAGAAAATTAAGTGATTTAAATATTATTAGAACATTTTCAGTTGATGATACTGATTTTGATAAGCCAGGAAGATTAGTCATAAATTTTGAAGCATTTGTTGACAATAATTATCGTTCTTTTAAAATCTATGTAACTGAATTTCAACCTGAAAATGTCTTTAATCAACAGTTTAGATTACTTGCAGAATCAGTTGACAACAATTTATTTAACTCGTTAATTACTAATAAAACATCAGCAGTAATTGCTAGTGAATTTAATGCCTTAACAACAGTTAAAGAGAAAAAAGATTACATCCATTCTTTAACTAATATTATTCAAGCACATGAAAATACTTTTTATACTGATTATATTGAAAACGTTAAATTAGTACAAACAAATCAAAATGTATTAATTTCTTTTTTAGTAAAACATGGTAACTACGAAAAACAAGTTAGCTTCACAATTAATAGTTTAAACTTAACTTATTCATCTGAATTTTCAAATAACTGAACAAAATGAAATCAGGAAATTGATCAACATATTCAAGATTGAAATAAAAACACTTTATATATTGATGCTGAAAGTATTTTTAATATAAATGTTTATCCACAAAATTTTGGATTGTCAATTCAAAATTTAGCAGAGAAATTTAATATTGATAAAACTCATTGAAGAGAACTGCTTACTAGAAAATATGGTGGGGCAAATTATGCTTACAATATTGAGTATAAAAGACCTGCTACAACTAATTTAATCGGTGAAATTATTATTACAATAATTTCTATCGATGCAAATAATATTCAGAGAAAAAGAGTAATTGCTTTAACTAGTTTTATTTCAAAAGATGATGTTGTTGCTCAAAGAAATTACAGAGATAGAATTGAGTTATTAAAAAGCTTACCAACTAAATTAGAATTTAATAATAAGGTAGCAACAATTGATAATTTAAATGAAATAAATCGTACATCTGATTTAAATAAAAAATTAGAATTGTTAATTTCACGTTTATCTAATAAACAAAATATGGATTATTACACCTTCGGATTAAAGGTTAAAAAATTCAAATTAGAGCCAACTCAACCACTTGCTTTATCAAACAAAATGACTGAACTAAAACTAATAATTAACTTTGATTTTGGGTCGTTAGAAGTGCCTGATTATGTAATTATAATTACTGGAGTAAGTAAATAAAATACCAATTAAATCTAATTATTTGTGTATAAAGCACAAATAATTTTTTTTACTTTTTATCTCTACATAAATCCCAAAATTGGCTTTTCAAAAAACTTAAATATAAAGTTTAAAAATTACTGAAAATAATTATTGAAGTTAAATATTTATTTTATAAATTAAATTAAAATATTTATACCATCAATAATTTACTTATTTTTTAAATTAAATTTATAATATTTATGAGAAATTATTTAATTTTACAAATTATTATAAAAAATATTTTTTATTAAAAAAAATTAAAAATATTTTCCAAATTAGCTAAAAAATTTTATTGCTAAATAGGGAGGAGAGATATTAAAAAAATTCTTCTCCCTAGAAAATGCTTGCATTTTTTATAAGTCTCAATTTATTTAAAGTGAATTAAATTAGTAACTCAAACTAAGATATTAATTCAATCACAAGTTAATTTTTTAAATTATTTTTCCTTACTATGATTTATCCATTACTTTCTTCTTTATATACTTTAATTCTTTTCTGATCTTCCAACTTTATTACAATAATTAGATTTAAAAAATTAATAAATATAATTGATACTTAAAAATAAAAGCAAACAAAAAAATGAAAAATAAATTTTCCAAATACAAAATAATTAATTTGATATTAAGTAAAAAATTACTAAAATTTTTAATATTTACAATCCCTGTTTTCACTGTTGTATTCACTTATTCATGCGTTGAAATTAAAAAAGATACTTCAAAAGATGAAAATGAAATAACCAAAATAATTAAAATTTATGACGGCGATACATTTTATGATAATAAAAAAAGTTTTAGATTATTTGGTGTTGATACAGCCGAATTAAAAGTTGAAAATTCATATAAATATGATTTAGGTTTTTATTATGCAAAACAAGCAAAAGAATTTACTTCAAATTTGATTTTAAATAAAAATATTAAATATAAATTAATAAAACAAGATAAATATAAAAGATCAGTTGCTAAAGTTTTTACAAACAATAATTTAGATTTGGCTAAAAAATTAATTAGTGAAGGTTTAGCCATACTTGCATATTTTTCTACTAACAAAAAAGATTTTTATTATTACGATGATGAAAAATATTATAAAGAATTACTTCAAGAACAAAGTAATGCACAGATTAATAAAAAAGGATTTTGAAAAGAATCGAGTGACAAATTAAAAACAATCTTTCCAAAACATTACAAATAAAATGAATAAAAATAAAACTGACAATAGATTAAAAATTGCTGATCTTATTGTCTTTATAAAAGAAAAAATTAAGGAGAACATCAAAATAAATAATGAACTTGACTTTATATATTTATTTGAATTCATAAAAAATAAAATGAATGAAAATCAATTATTTGTTCTAAATTTTTATTTAGAAAAATACAATAGTAAAAAGTCAATTTCAAGTCAAATTAAAAAATCAGAACTAAATATTTTTAAAAAATCTTCAAAGCAAGTTCTTGATTTATTTGACACTTATTTCAATTGCTATGAATCTAGTAAATAACACTGTTGAACCTGCACAGGTTTATCAACACAAAATTGATTTCGTTGAACATTTTCAAATAACAAATCAAACTCTTCCAAAGGAAAAACTCCAAGTAGAAATAAAAAGGTATCTTTCAGATGATTCGTTTAGTATAAAAGCAAGGATGCTTGCTGATACAAGTAGAAACGTAGTTTTTACACTGCAAATTAATAATAAAACTATTGCAACTAGTCAAAATTATTATACAAATAATCCTCGTGGTGGATGGCTTGAAGCAGTATTTATTGCGCCTAAGATAAAAATGAAATTGTCTGCTATAAATAACATTACAATTATTGCTAATAATATTTCTAACGGGTCGATAACAGGTCCTTTGTTCATTTCCTCAATTAATATTGGTTTAAATGATTACAAACGAGATTACTTAATTGATTCTGAAAGTCTTAAAATTAGAATTCCTTACATCATCAAATTTACAAATGAAGCTCTAAAAGTTAGGTCAAGAATAAGTGCTCAATTAGATATTGAATATCTTGAAATAAAATTTAAAAAACCTGAATTTGAACGCTTTAAACCAATAGTTAATCTTTTAGACTATGAAATAAGATCGACTGCTAACGAAGATATTTTTAAGCAAGTGGATCTTAAAGTGGGAAAAATTAAACAAGATGATATCTCTGATGAAAATGAGATAAGGTCTATTTTTGTCAATGATTTTCAACCGTGAATCAATAAAGGTAGATTAGAAGTTGTTAGCCAAAGTTATTATGACTTTGAAAAACATAAAACTGTTAATCTTCTTGGTGCTAACTCACAAACAGGGTTATTAGTTCCATATAACTTCAAAGGTAATTTTATTCTAAATTTTGAGCTTCAAGTTAATGAAGCGTTTAAAAATTTAAAAATTGCTTTGAACCAAAAATTTGATAAAGCATTACTAAATGAAGATGACGGTGAAATCAAACTTAAAATTAAACATGGATTTTGAAACGAAAGTTTAAAAAGCCAAAAAGGAATAATTAAAAATAGTGAATTTAGTAAAATTATTGACAATAATTTTTCACTATTTTATTTTGAAACAACATATCAAAGGCGTGATTTAGATGATGAAGCTGAGTAAAACTAAAATAAAAAACTATGTTTTCAAAAATAAAATTGCTCTTGGAACATCTGCTTTAGTGGTTGCTTTTTCTGCTGCAGCAGTAGGAATTTACTTTGCAGTGCAAAATAATAAACCTGAACAAGTAACACCACCTATTAATAAACCAATAGAATTATTGCGAGAAGAGCAGATTTTCTCTGATTTTCATAGCGAGGATTTTTATAAATATGTAAAAATCAAAGATGGTGATTTTTATCTTGAAGATAATATCATTGCTAGTTTTATTAAAGATCAAATATCGAGAATGGCTATTAGTTATGGTTGATTTACTTATGAATATCAAATAGTAAGTCCTAAGGTTATTAATTTGAAACTAACATGAAGTGATGATGACAACAATAAAATAAGTAGAGTTTATAACTTTGAAGTGTCAAGGAGCAAATAAAAGAAATACATTATTTTTTGCTACTAAAATGTTTTATTTTCTATAATTAGATTAATAATTTATCAATACATTTAAATTGTAGGAAGGTTATAAAATCACTATGGATGTAAAAAAAGAGATTATTTCTCGCCTTGATAGAATGTCAAAAACAAAACCAACTGAAGATTCAAATATTTTTGAATTAGGAATTGATTCACTAGATTTAGTTCACTCAATTTCAAATTTGGAAGATGTTTTTGAAATTGAAATCACTGATACAGAATTAGTTCAACTGCAAAAAGTAAGTGATATTGTTGCTTTAGTTGAAAGAAAAATTGATGAAAAAAAATAAGCATTTTGCTTATTTTTTATTATAATAAATCTCAGCGTAGGAGTATAGTTCAACGGTAGAACATCGGGCTTCAACCCCGTGTGTTATGGGTTCAAATCCTGTTACTCCTGCCATTTTTTATTGCCTTTTTATAAATCGCTATTTAAAACGTGTTGTAATTTCTCGCTTGATTCTTTAGAAAAAGTATTGTTTGCTAAAGCAATTGCTTTATGTCCTGTATGTATGGCAACAACTGAAGGAATGTTTCCTACAAAAACTGATGAACCTGAAATGGTTTCAAATTCTTGAATAAATTCATCAATTTGGGGATTATTTGCATGCAAAATCACTGGTGTTGACTCTAACTCTTTGTCCTTGCTTTCTTCAGTTAATTCTTTCATCATGTTATTAATAACTTTGTCAAAAACTAGACCTTTAGCATGGCGCAGTAATTGTCCATCTTCAAATTTAATAACAGGTGTAATTTTTAATAACTTAGCAACTTTAGCGGCTGCAGGGCTCAAACGACCTCCTGCTACTAAACGATCGTTACTATAAGGAATTAGTAAAATCTTTTGCTCTTCTTTTCAAATTTCTAACTTTTTAAGTGAAGTTTCAAAATCTTGACCTTCTGCTAATGCTTTTTCAAAGTCTAATAAAGCAAGTGGTATTAGCATCGCCACTTTATTTGATTTAACTACATGAACATTTTTAAATTTCATGGCAGTTGCTGCTAAGTTTTGGTATTGGCTCGATAGATGCTTTGAAATTGGGAAAACGATTACCTTATCGTTTTCTTGAGATAATTTTTCAAATAATTCTTCAACTAATGCAGGTGGTGTTGCAGAAGTTTGGACTTTGCTTTTAGGATTAAAAAAGTCATAAATATTCTTACTTGTTACATCAATTCCATCTTGATAAAACTTATCGTCAATTGTAATACCTAAAGGTAGGTAATGTCAGTTTAATTTTTCAGCTTCTGCTTTTGATAAGCCGCTTGCTGAATCTATAATGATTGCTATTTTCATATTTTATATTATAATTAAAAACATGTCTATATACATTAAAAATCAGGCATTTAAAAATAGCCTTTTAATTAGCATTGATTCAGCCCAAAAAGTATCAAAAACATTAGATTTTGATACCTTTTCGCTACTTTTTGCTCAAAACAATCTAGTTGGTGTAAACTTCTTTGAAGTGCCTAGCGATGTGTTAAAAAAATTTAATTTTTCTTACGGCTCACTAACTGCTGAGTTAAGAGAAACATTAAATTCACTTATAAGTGAAAAAATTAAAGATCATCCTGAATACTTAATACCACAAAAAAATAACTATTTAAGCGCACAAATTATTGATATCAAAAAGCATGAAAACAGTAATAATTTAGACTTTGTAACCTTGAAAGCTGATCAAGAATATGAAGTTGTAACTAACCTAAAAGGGCTTAAAATAGGTGATAATGTAACAGTTGCAACCCTTGGAACTTTACTAGCAAATGGCAAAGTTGTTGGCTATGAAAAAATTGCAAATCACTTTTCTAAAGTGATGTTAGTTTCAGAAAAAACTATGAAAATTTCAGAAGAATTAAAACCATATTCATCAAATTTAGAAATCGGAAAGGAAATCTTATTCACATGAAAGATTTAAAATCATTAATCGTAGATTTAGAAAAAAGAGGTGTAATTAAAAACATTTCGAAAAAAGATAAAATCAATTTAATTACTAAAGAGCAAGGAGCATACATTGGTTTTGACCCCACTGCTACTTCATTACATCTAGGAAATTACACGCAAATTGTTAACTTAATCAGAATTAAAAATGCCGGTTTTAAAGCAGTTGCCTTATTAGGGGGGGCTACAGGAATGATCGGAGATCCTTCTTTTAAAAACTCTGAACGTAACTTATTAGATATGGAAACATTAAAACTGAATAAGTCAAAAATTAGAGAGCAACTTGCATCTTTTGGTCTAGAAGTAATGGATAATTATGATTTTTATCAAGATATGAATGTTTTGGATTTTCTTAGAATCGTAGGTAAACATTTTAACATTGCGACTCTTTTAGCAAAAGAGTCGATTTCAAGCAGAATTGAAAAAGGACTTTCATATACAGAATTTTCTTACTCATTATTGCAAGCTTATGATTTTCTTGTGCTAGCACAAAATCATGGAATTATGATTCAACTAGGAGGTAGTGATCAATGAGGAAATATTACTGCAGGATTAGAATTAATTAATTCAGTTCATGGCAATAAATACCCTTATTTAGGAATTACAACTAACTTAATTGTTGATGAACATGGTAATAAATTTAGTAAAAGTACTGGTGGAGGAGCCTTATGATTAGACAAAGAATTAACTAGTCCTTACACCATTTACCAATACTTATTTAATCAAGGTGAATCAATTATTGAAAACTTATTAAAACAGCTTTGTTTAGAGGATTTAAGCGAGATTGAAAAGGTGCTTGAAGAGCACCAAAAAGCCCCAAAAATGAGGCTTGCACAAACTTTTTTAGCTAATTCTGTGACTAAAAATTTACATGGTGAAGAAGCAGTAAAACAGGCTATTAAAATTAGTGAAGCACTTTTTAATGGTTCAGAAAATGACCTAACTTTGGATGATTTAAAACAACTTTTAACTAGTTTACCAGTGATTAAATATGAACAAGATTTAGCTGAGATGTTGATCAAAGGTGAGGTTGTAAAATCAAAAAGAGAGTTAAAAGAGTTTTTAGATTCTAATGCCCTAAAAGTTAACGGAGAAGTCATTAAAACTGTTGATCAAAAACTTAATTTAGACCTTTATGAAGGAAAATATTTACTAATAAAACGTGGTAAACGCCACCATTTTATAGCCAAAATTGGTAGTTAAAATTTTAAAAATCAAGCAAAAAATTATGTTTGTAAAAAACATAATTATTTTTTTTAATTTCAGGAAAAAAATAATATTTCTATAAAATTTTATTATCAAATCCATCTTTTTGGATTTGAGTAAAATATAAAGAGGTCAAAATGAAGAAAAAAATAATTATTTCAATGTTATTTGGAGGAGCAGTTTTAGCTTCAACTGCAGCATTAATTGCGTGTTCACCCCAAAAAGACACGAAGGAAGATGATAAAAAAACAGTTAAAACTTTAATTGATTCACTAGTTAAGTCAGTAAATGCAGACTCTGCAGATGCTGTAAAAGTAGTTCCTAGTTCATTAACATCAGTTGATCAAGCAATGGTTACTAAGTGATTAGGAGGCAGTTTAAATGCTCTTGCAACTAACGGGACAATTGCTTTAAATAAAGCAACACTTAATTTTGCAATTGTTAAAGATAGTGCAAATGACACTGCTAAAACTATTAAACTTTCTGTGACAGCAGTTTTAAATAGTCAAACATCAGAAGCAAAAGAAATTACTTTTACCTTTGGAGAAAAAATGCAATCAATTTCATTATATGAATCAGTACCTAGAGAAATCAAAAGTTCTTATACAGCAGAAACTGCTTATACAAAGATTAAGGAATTAATTGTATCAACAGCAGCAGAAGGAATGAGCGCAACAGTTTTTGGTGAAGTTGATCATAAGAAAAATTCTGATGATGCTAATTTAACTGGAGATAATGCTTTAACAACTTTTAATAAAGTAATTGTTTTTGGTAATGGAAAACAAGGTACAGTTTTAATGACATCTAGCCCAGGCATGGGGCTTGAATTGCCACTAAGAGTACAAGTTTATACTAAAGGTGATAAAACTTACGTGCAAACAAATGCTCTAAAAGATGTGTTAATGTTACATGGACAAATGAATGCAACTGCTGCACAAAACTTCGAAAATGCCGTAAAAACTAAGCTTTTAGATGTTGTTGCAAATGCAGCACCTTCAAGAACTTTAAGCACAACTATGGTTAAAGTTAATGAAATGAATGGCTATTCAAAAACTTTTTCAGTTACTGGAACTGCTAGTTTAGAAACTGCTACAACGCTAGCTAATACTATTGTTGATAACCTAACTAAAAAAATTACAGCAGGTGGTAACAAAGTCTTTTTCACAGTTGATCATGTTGCTAACGATCCTGATAAACGCTTAAAAGGTGTTAATAAAGTTTTAGTTTTTGGTAACGGGGCAAAAGGTACAACCTTAATGCTTCCTACTGTTGAACTAGGGCTTGATTTACCTTTAAAAGTTCATGTTTATGTTACAGATGACTTTAAAGTTGTTGTTGCAACAAATGCAACAGTTAGAAACTTAACTAAATATGCAACAGGTCAAAGCACAGATGTAACAACTGCAAGACAAACTAAAGCAACCAATTTTACAAATACTGTTAAAACATTAGTAGATAATGCTGATAAAGCACCTGCAGCAACAACCACTCCTTAAAAATTAAACTGAATAATTTAGACCACACTTTTTAATAAAGTGTGGTTTTTATAATTAGATTAAATTAAAGAAAGTTCGCTTCTTTAATTTATAATTAAAATAATCTAGTAGAAAACTAGGCAAATTATATTAAATTAAATATTTTACTAATCGGAGGACATATGATTAAATCATTAGATGATTTAAGTATTAAAACATTAAAAATGAACGGTGTTGCTGCAGTTAATAAAGCTAACAGTGGTCACCCTGGAATTGTTTTAGGCGCAGCAACTATGATGCACACACTTTATACAAGACATTTAAATTTTGATCCAATTAATCCTAATTGGATCAATCGAGATCGCTTTATTTTATCAGCAGGGCATGGTTCAGCACTTTTATATTCACAACTAAGACTAATAGGAATTTTAAAAGAAAAAGACTTAAGAAATTTTCGCCAGTTTAATTCTTTAACACCAGGACACCCTGAATTTGGGCATACAATTGGAGTTGAAGCAACGACAGGTCCACTTGGTCAAGGGCTTGCAATGGCAGTGGGAATGGCAATTGCTCAAGCACATTTACAATCTAAATTTGCAGAAGTAAACCACTACGTTTATACAATTGTTGGTGATGGAGATTTACAAGAAGGTATTAGCTATGAAGCGATGGCGATTGCAGGACATTTAAAATTAAACCATTTAGTGATAATGCATGATAATAATGATGTGCAACTAGACACAATGGTTAATAAAACTAATACTGAAGAGTTACAAAAAAGGGTTGAAGCTGCAGGATTTTATTTTCAATTAGTAAATGAAAATACAGTTGAAGCAATCGATAATGCCTTAAAAAATGCTAAAACACAAACTGACAAACCTAGTTTTATTTCAGTTAAAACAATTATTGGTGAAGGCAGTTCAAAACAAGGAACAACTTCAGTACATGGTTCACCACTTGGTAATGACATTGACCAACTAGCAAAAAATCTAAAATGAAATGATGATTATTTTGCAGTTCCTGAATTAGTTGAAAGATTTTACTCAGAATGACGTAAAAAGCAAAATCAAAACTTTAAAGAATGAAAAGCATCTTCAAAACTGCAAGCTTATTTAAAAACTGAAATTGAATTTAATGTTGATGAAACAATAAAACAAGATCAAGCTTCAAGAAATTCAGTAGGGCAAATCTTAAATCATTTAGCTAAATTAAATAAACAAATGATTGGTGGTTCTGCTGATTTATCAGTTTCTACTAAAGTAGCAGGACTTGATGGAGATTTTTCTGAATCAAATTATCAAGGTCGCAACATTCTTTTTGGAGTTAGAGAAATGGCAATGGCTGCAATTGCAAATGGAATTGCACTGCATTCAAACTTCAGACCTTTTGTTTCAACCTTCTTAGTATTTAGTGACTATTTAAAAGGTGCAATGCGCTTAAGTTCACTAATGAAATTACCTGTTTTATACATTTTTAGTCATGATTCAATTTTTGTTGGAGAAGATGGACCAACTCATCAACCAATTGAGCAACTTGCATCAATTCGCTCAATTCCAGGGATGGTTTTATTTAGACCTGCTGATGAAAAAGAAGCATGAGGATCATTTAAATATTATCTAGAAAATAAAGCACCTGTCACAATTGTGACAACTAGACAAAATCTAAAAACATTAGAAAACACTTCAATTGATAGAGTTTCTAATGGTGCATACTTATTAAGAAAAGGTCAAAAGTGAACTTTAATTGCTTCAGGTTCTGAAGTTGAAAGTGCTTTAAAAATCGCTGAAGAATTTGATTTTAGTTGTTATTCAGTTCCTTCAATGGACTTAGTAACTAAAAAACCTTCATGAATTGAAGAGTTTGCAATTTCTGTTGAAGCAGGAGTAACTTTTGGTTGAGATCGCCTTGCAAGATATAACATCGGAATTAATACTTTTGGTTTATCAGCGCCAGGAGAATCAGTTTATGAACATTTTGGTTTAGATCATAAAAATCTACGAACCAAAGTGATGCATATTATGCAAAAAAATAACAAGTAGAAGAATAACTCCTATCGAGTTATTTTTTTGTAAATTCTTAGGTTTTAAGCTCAGAAAACTTTTTAAATTCACCAACATAAGATATCTAATTAATATAATATGGTTCCAAAAAAACTTAGATAAAAATAACGCTTTTTTTGACATTGTTATAAAATATAGCCGTGAAACTGAAGTAATTTTAAATGTTAATTATTAATAATAATTTAATTATTTCTCTCACACTATGTAGGAGATCAACAAAAGTGCACAATTTTTTATGCACGTTTTTATGGTATGAAGAAAAAACAATTAATTCCAATAATTGCTGCAACTTCAGTAATCGCAGTTTCTGTTAGTGTTACTGCAGCAGTTTTAGTATCGCAACAAAACAATAATCAAAAAACGTACTTAGAAAACCTTGATGAAAAAGCTAATAATGTTAAGGGCACAGTTTCATTAACTAATGGTGTAGCACTTACACTAGGAATTTTAAATTCCCAACAAATTGTTGATAAGGTTGCTAATCAGTTAGCAACAACTTTATTCAAAAAATCTTTTGCAGAAATTGATTATTCAGAAATTATTGCAAAATGAAGAAATTTTGTTCCTAGTTCACTTTTAAGTTTGTTAAAAGTTGTATCAAAACAATTTAAAATAGTTTTAGACGAATATAAACAACTTAGTTTTGAAGTTAAAATGGTCAAAAAAAACGAAACATACCCGATGGTTGTATCAATGACTATTATTAATGGTGAGATCAAAAAAGATGTAACTGTTAATTTCATCAATGAAGTTGATGAAAAGAATTCAACAATTAATCATGATATAGATGGATCAAAAAGTCAAGATTCTAAGCATCAAATAAATTCAAATGGGCTAAACGATCGCCGTATTATTGAAGAAATTACTAATAAAATTAATGCAAAAAAATTTGTATCAAAAGATAGAATGGTTAAATCCAGTACTGTTTATGCTCAATATTTATTGAGCAATTCAGAAACTGAAGCCCAAAAATTACAATTTGTGAAAAAATATGTAAATTTACCCGTTGAATTAACTGAAGAAATGATTGTTTCTTTAGTTATGAATCAACCTAGCGAATACTCAGATAATTTAACTGCTGAAATTGTTTTTGCAAAAGGAAAACAACTTGGTGTTGCTTCTTTTAGTATCACAGGATTTGTTAATATTACAAGGGAATTTGATGAATATTGAAAGACATATAGTGAAACTTTTAAAAATAATCCTATTACAGTTAAAACAAATTCGACTGCAAAAGATTTTTTTGAGAACATAAAAGATCTTCAATATGCGAATCAATTATATGAATTGGCTAAAATTGCCAATAATGATGAAGATAATTTAAAAAAATCTTTTAGTACTTTGGTTAGACCGTTGCCACTTAAATTTGGAGTTATTGCAACTAACACATTTTCAGTAGTTGAAGGTGAAGACTTAGATAAACCAGGGCACATAGTTTTAACATCTAAAGCAAGTTTTAACGGGATTGAAAAAACAGCAGTAATTTTGATAAAAGGATTTTTATCGTATTATGAAAGTTTAGATGCAATACATAATGACCCAAATCGAGAATTAACTGAAAACGAAAAAGCACAATTAGATGCTAATGTTTTTTTGTCATTATTAAATGCTTCAATTTTTAATCTTAAAAATGAAATAGGTATTGTTGCTGTAATTAATCAACTTAATTTTATAAAATCTTCCAATTTAAGTGAACCCATAAAACTTGTACTTTATAAAGATTATTTAGCATCAGTGATTATCAATGAAGAAATATCTAAACTTTTAGCAAAATCAACTTTTAAAAAGTTTAGTTTTATTTTTGATCAAAATGCCATCTTCATTGAGGATATTTTAACAATTAGCGCTGAGCTTAGTTTTGGTTCAGATAACAATGTGCAAGTTACATTTGAAAAACTTCCTATAATTGGAACTAAAAAAATCGAAGATTTTGCAGATGAGAAAAAACCAATAATATTAAACTTTAAAAATGTTGAAATTGATAATTTTCTTGAAGTTGAAAAAAAAATTAGTTATGTTTACCCTGCAAACATTAGAAATTATCGTTCATTTTTATATCAATTAAATCAAACTGAAATGGGTGCATTTTTATATACATATGAATGATTTGACATTAAAATAACACCATTAATGGATCATCAAGAAGATAAGGTATCTGTTCATTTGAAAGTTTATGAACCTGTTAAAAATATTGATGGATCAATTTCTAAAAAAGAAAAAGATGTTTACTTTGTTTTAAAATTCACAAACAAACTTAAGTATAAAAACGTATCATTAAGCGAATTTCTTAAGGCTGTAGATGTCAAGGAAAGATTTCTTTTAATGGTTGAAAAAGGATGATTAAAATCAAAAACATCTGGTTTATACATGACATTTATGGCATGAGTATATTCAGGAATTGAAAAAGTTGAAGCTGAAATTCTTAAAAAAGATGTTCATGATTGAATTTGAACATTAGAAGATCCTACTTCAATTAAATTATTAGGTAAAGATGCTGCATACAATTTAACTCAATCAAAAAACGTTATAAAAATCATTTTATTCCCTTCTAAAATGCCTAAGTATTATGATTAAACAGGTATGGGAATTGACATTGTAATGTTTGATAAACAAGGAAGACAAATTCTTTATTCAGTTCCTGGTTTTGGAAGAGATATACAAAGAGTATAGTTTTTAAAACATTTAAAATTAGTTTAATTGGATAAAATGAGATACATGTATATAGTTTGCGACATTTTTACTAGCAAATTTTGTAGTTCAAAGCTAGCAAAAAACCTGCCAATTTTATGTTTCTTACCTTGTTTAGATAGAGCAAAAAAATATTTTTTTCGAAAATAAAAAAAACAATTAAAAAATACGCTTTTTTTGACATTACTATATAATATAGCCGTGAAATTCAAGCAACTTGAAATGTGAAATTCCGTAATTTCACTCACAAAAATGTAGGAGATAAAACAAGGTGCATATTTATGCACGTTTTAAAATATGAAGAAAATAAAAATAATTTCAACAATTGCAGCAGTATCAGCAGTAGCGGTTGCTAGTGGTGTTGCCGCAGCAGTTTTAATATCGCAAAAAAGCACTAATTCAAAAACAGGATTGCAAAATCTTTATCAAAAGGTTAGCAACATGAAAGGTGTAGTTTCATTAAACAGCGATGAAGCATCTGAGATGGGTGTTTTAACTAACCAAGAAATTGTAGATAAAGCTAGTGAAAAACTATCAACAACTTCATTCAAAAAAGCATTTGCTGAAATCAACTATCAAGAAATTATTGATGCTTCTCAAGGATTTGAAGGAATTACTCGTTTGAATTTGTTAAAGCATGCTTCAACTGAGTTTAAAAACACAGTTGAAGACTTTACAAATCTTAATTTTGATGTAAAATCAATGTCAAAAGATGACACACACCCTTTAATTGTAGTGATTACAATTAGTTTGGCTGATATTACTAAGGATGTAACAGTTAATTTTTCTGATGAAATTAGTTCTGAAACTACAAATGTAGAAGGTACTACTCCTGTTACACCAGATCCTGATGTACCAATTACTAGTGATCCAAATCAACCTGAAAAACCTGTTGATAATCAACCTATAGTTTCAAAAGAATTAACTGATAGACAAGTAGTTGAAAAAATTACAAACGCAATTAATGGTAGACAACTTGTTTCTCTAGATGAAACTGCTAGAGCAGGATCTGTTTATGCAGGTTACTTATTAAGTAATTCACAAACCGAAGGAGAAAAACTTAAATATGTCAGAAAATTCATTAATTTACCAATTGAATTAACTGAAGACATGGTTGTTTCATTAGTGATTAGTCAACCAAGTCAATATTCAGATGATTTAACTGTCGAAATTGTTTTCATGAAAGGAAAACAACTAGGAGTTGCTGCTTTTAGTATGACAGGCTTTGCAAGTATTGTTAATGAATTTGAAGAATATTGAAAAGAATATAGCGAAACTTTCAGAACTAACCCAATTACAGTTACAACAAATTCAACTGCTAATGAATTTTTTGAAAAAATTAAAGATATGCAATACGCAAATCAATTATATGAAATTGCTAAAATTGCCAAAGATGATGATGATAACTTAAAAAATGCTTTCAGTGTTTTAGTTACACCAGTTCCTCTTAAATTTGGGGCAACTTCAACCAATACTTTTTCATTAGTTGATGGTAAAGATTCTTCAAGTGCAGGTAATTTAATTTTAACATCTAAAACAGTCTTTAACGGGATTGAAAAAACTGCAGTAATTTTAATTAGAGGATTTTTATCAGAAGATCAAAGTCTAGATATTGTCACAGGTGATCCATCTAAACCATTATCACCAAGCCAACAAGCACAAAAAGATGCTAATGACTTATTGTCATTACTAAAAACATCAACATTTACTTTAAAAAATGATGTAGGAATTGTTGCAGCAATTAATCGCTTACGCTTTATTAATGCTTCAACATTAGATGAAACTCAAAGACTAGAAGCATATAGAGACTATCTTGCTGAAGTTACAGTAAATGAAGAAATGGCTGCTTTATTAAAAAAATCAACTTTTAAAAAGTTTGAATTTAACTATGATCAAAGTGCTAGAACATTAGCAAACATTTTAACAATTACTGTTGATTTAAGTTTTGGTCCTGAAAATGATTGGCAAGTTAAATTTGAGAAAATGCCAATTCTTGGTTCTAAAAAACTAGAAGATTTTGGAGATCAATATAACCCAATTACTATTGATTTTAAAAATATTGAAATTGATAATTTTATTGAAGTTGAAAGACATTTAAACTTTATTACAACTGATATTAAAAACAATCGTTCAATCATGCAACAACTTGCACAAACTGAATTGGGTGCTTTCTTATTATCACATCAATGAGCAGATATTAAGTTCACACCTTTTAGTGATGGTAAAGATGATAAACTATCAGTTCACATTAAAACAACTAAACCAACTAAAAATGCTGATGGATCAATAACTTCAGAAGTGCATGATGTTTACATTATTTTAAAATTCACAAACAGATTAAAATATAAAAACGTTTCTTTAAATTCATTCTTAGAAGCTGTTAATACTAAAGAAATGTTCTTAGCAATCACTAAAAATGGTTGAGTAAAATCAAAAATTTCTGGTTTATGAGTTACTTCATGACATGAACATATCATGGGATGAAAACCTGCTGAAGCAGATATTCCTCTTGATGATGTTAACAATTGATTATGATTGCTAGAAACACCTGCTTCAATTAGAATGGTTGGGAAAGATGCAACTTGAAACTTTGTCCATTCAAAAAATGTTACAAGAATGTACTTATACGCAGCTAAAGCACCAAGATTCTACTGAAAAACAGGATTTGGAGTTGATATTGTCATGTTTGATAATAAAGGAAACAAAGTTCCTTACTCAGTTAAAGGTTTTGGTCGAGAAGTTATGAAATTACATGATTTCTCATTTATGGATAGCACTGGTCAAGGTTACAACTGACACGAAATGTACATTAATGGAACTCTTTACTATTAATCTATTTTGAAAATATTCTCTTTTATGAGAATATTTTTTATTGCTTTAGTTTTATTTTTTCAAATAAAACAAGTAAAAATTATTAAGATATTCGACTAATATTGACTTTCAAGATATATAATTTAAACTAAAACAATACATAGGAAAGATTGAAAATATGAAACCAAATATTTTGAAACTAATTGAAGAAGAAATTAAAAACGATAACGTTAGAATGTTAAAACTAGATGATGTTGCTACTATTAAAGTAGGTAAAAGTTTAACTAGAAATCATATGAATAATGAATATCAATTTCCTGTAATGAGTGGTGGTTTTAAACCAACAGGCTACTATGATAAGTGAAATTATGAAAATATAATTGTAATAGCAAAAGATGGACAGGCAGGTTTTGTAACTTGAATGAATCAAAAATTTTGAGCAGCGAATGGATGTTTTGTAGTTGAAACTAAAAATGACCAGGTTTTAACTAAATATTTGTTTTATATTTTAAAACTAAAAGAGCCTGAATTAATGGCTAAAAAACAAGGTTCAATTATTCAACACTTATATAAGAAACCTTTAGGTGATACAATTATCCCGCTTCCTTCTTTTAGTCTTCAAACTAAAATAGTTGAAATACTTGATGAGTTCACGAGTCTGGAAGCGGAGCTGGAAGCTAGAAATAAACAATATAACTACTATCTAAATCATCTATTAAATTTTGAAGGTAAAAAAGGAAGGGATGTAGATTTTATAACAATAGAAAAGTTATGTAATATTAGAAAAGGTTATACTCCTTCCAAAAAGGAAAAGAGTTTTTGATCTAATGGATCGTTTCCTTGATTTAGAATGGAAGATTTAAGACTATCTAGTTCTAGAATTATAAATGATTCAATTCAACATATAACTTTGGATGCAATTAGAGGAAATAATTATTTCAAAGCTAATTCAATTATTATTGCTACAACTGCAACAATAGGAGAGCATGCTTTGATTACAACAGATTATTTAGCAAATGACCAATTCAAAAATCTTGAAATAAAAGATGAATTTAAGGAATTAATAACACCTAAATTTCTATTTTATTACTCATTTCTTTTATCAGAATTTTGTAAACAAAATATAAATAATTCTGCTTTTCCATCGGTGCAAATGGATGAATTTAAGCAATTTAAAATTGCAATTCCACCTCTAGAAGAACAAAACAGGATTGTCAATATCCTAGATGAATTCTCTAGGCTGGAAGCGGAGCTGGAAGCGGAGCTGGAAGCTAGAAATAAACAATATAACTACTATCTACATCATCTATTAAATTTTGAAGGTGAAAAAGCAGATAATGTTGAATTTTTAAAACTTGGTGAGATTACTGAAATTAAGGCAGGAAAACATTTAACCTTGTCACAAATGAGTGACAATTTCAAATACCCTGTAATGGGTGGTGGATCAAAAATAACTGGTTATTATAATGATTATAATTCAGAAAACTCAATTGCAATCGCAAGAGTTGGTCAAGTTGGTTCAATAAATTGAATGGGGTTCAAATTTTGGGCAATTAGCACATGTTTTAGAGTTAAATCAGTGCAAGAAAACATAAATATAAAATATTTATATTATTTTCTCAAAACGAAAGAATATGAAATTGTTAATCAAAGACAGCAATCAGCAATTCCAAATATTAATAAAGGAAATTTAGAAGAAATAATAGTTCCAGTTCCGCCTCTAGAAGAGCAAAATCGTATCGTCAATATTCTTGATAAATTCAGCAAATTAACTTCAGATATTAATGAAGGTTTACCTGCAGAAATTAAAATGAGAAGACAGCAATATGA
>NZ_NQNY01000030.1 GCF_002276225.1 Mycoplasmopsis agassizii
AACCACCATCCCTAACGCTAGCGTTGAAGTAACTTTAGTAGCAAATGGTGCTAACGACACTAATGGGACTTTAAAAGTTAAAGTAGTTTTAAAAGCAACATCAGCAACTACAACTACTTACTATAAACAAAATGGTGATAAAGGAGCAGCAACTGATGCAGTTGAAGTAACTATTTCAGGATTTACTACTTCTAAGGGTGCTATTAGTAAATGATATAGTGAGAGTGTGAGGGATGCTAGTGTTGCAACTAATGAAACATTAAAGGTTAAAAAACCATCTGCAGTTACAGCAGAAGAATTAAAATCATTATTCACAGCACCTGCTACTTTAACAGGTTCAACAGTAGAACTAGAAGTTGTAGCAGATTCTGCTAATGATGTATCAGGTAATTTAAAATTAAAAGTTACTTTAAAACAAGGTGACAACTTCTTTAAAGAAGATGGTTCAACTGTTTTAGCAGCAGACAAATCTACTGCAGGTAAAACAGTAACGATTTCAGGTTTTGTTGCTAGCGATGCTAATGCAGCAAAAGCACAAGCATGATATACAGGTGAAGTTCAAGATCAAATTGTAGAAGGAACTTTAGCAACTAAAAAAGCATCAGTAATTAGTGAAACTACCGACAAAACAGAATTAGATAAATTATTTGCACTGCCTACAGGTGATGATACTTTTAATCCTGAAGCAACTATTGAATATAGTGATTTAAAAGCAAATGACTATACAGGTAGTTTAAGTTTAACAGTAGCCTTGAAAGTAGGAAATAAATACTACGATAAAGATGGTAATCAATTAGATGCAGCTAAAGGCGAAAAAGTTGAATTAACAGGGTTTGCAGATTATAAAGAAGCAATTAAGACTTGATATGCAGCAGTTGTAAATAAGACAGCAACCGAAGACTTAAAATCCAAAGCAGCTTCAACAGCAACATCAGATGAAATCAAAGCATTATTCACAGCACCTGTTCAAACAACATTACCTAATTCAGAATTCAGCGTTAGTTTAACAGCAGATGATGCTAAAGGTGAAGTTTCTGTTAAAGTTGTCTTTTCAGCAACAGTTGATAGTACAAAAATGAACTTCAACGAAAATGGTTCATTAGATGAAGGTGAAACTGCTACAGGTAAAACAGTGAAAGTTTCAGGCTTTAAAAATACATCTGCAGAGCAAGAGCAGGCAGCCAAAACTTGGTATGATGCTCTGCCTAGCACTTTTGCAGCAGACACAGAAAGTGCTAAGAAGTTAGCGAGTGAATTTAAAACAGA
>NZ_NQNY01000031.1 GCF_002276225.1 Mycoplasmopsis agassizii
ACTGGGGTAATAGCAAAAGTGCAGTTCGAAAGGCAGCACAATGAAAGAATATTTATTATTTAGATCTAAACTAATAATTGTTCTAAAATTATTACAAGGTGAGAATACGAAAACAATTTGTAATAATGAAAGTTTATTAAAAGAATGTATTAATGCGTATGGGGAAAATCGAAATTATTTTATCCCTAGAATTACAGCAACTTGACAGAAATTTTTAAAACATGGATTGGTTTATCTGGTGGATTTTTGACCAGATAAGTATCATCCTGTTACTTACTTTCATCTTAATCAAAAATCAAGAAAAGAAGTTCAAAAAGAACGCCGCCGTAATGCACTAAAAGATATGTTTGACAAAATGACTGATGAGCAAAAGAAGGAACATTTTGAACATCTAATTGAAATCATAGAAAGTTATGAAGAAGATGAATCAAAAAACAAAAAGTTTGAACGAATAAAGAAACTAAAGGATAATAACCTTTCTCTTAAAATCAAGTTTTTGTGTTCATTTCTTAATGTTTCTGAAACAGGATATTACAAATATTTGAGAAATAAAAAAGCTCCGAAAAAACATGATAATCGAGAACATAAGCAGAAAGATCAAATTTTGAAAGATATTGTGAAAATATTTGATTCTAATTATAAAGTGTTTGGTATTGACAGAATTACTGAAGCCATTACTTAAATTAAATTACAAAATTTCACGTGAGACAGTTAGAAAATATATGAAAGAACTAGGCATAAAATCTGAAATTTATAGTGTAAAAACTAAAAGAGTAGATCCTAAAGATACATAAGTTGATATTGTAAATTTAGTTAAAGGTGATTTTAAACCTAGAATCGATAATAGAGTAATTTGTACTGATATAAGCTACATAAAACATAGAGGTATTCATCTTATTTAAGTGGTGCAATTAGTTTAAAAAATAATCAAATTGTTGGTTATTCATTGTCAGATAATCCTAACTCTGAACTTGTAGAGGAAACATTTAAAGGTATTGGCATGAGTGAATTTGATATAGTATATTCTGACCATGGAAGTGTTTATTCAGCTAATAAATTCAAGGATTTTTTAGAAAAGAATTCTATTAAACAATCAATGTCAGCAGTTGGTAAAAGTATGAACAATCACCCTATTGAATACTGATTTTCAGTTATAAAAGAAGAACTTCTTAGAAGGATAAATATTGACCTCCCTACTGTTGAAGAATTAAAAACAGAAATTGACAAATATATATTGTGATACAAT
>NZ_NQNY01000032.1 GCF_002276225.1 Mycoplasmopsis agassizii
CCTAGAGTGTTCTAATAACTGCAACTCTTACATTTTTATTTTAATGGACTTTCATTCGAAAGTTCATTTTTATTATTTTTTTTATTTTGCAATTTTTTTATCCTTTATTTAGGCTTTCAAAATCTAAAAATAAAGTTTTTTTATTAGAAAATACCCTTTTAGATAAGCATCTAAAAGAAAAGATTTCTAGTCTGTATTGTTTTTATTTAAATAGTTTTAAATAATGTTCATACATTTCGTTGCTTGATTTTCAACCAAACATTTCTCTTGGCATATTGTTTATTTTGTCAGTAACATCTTTTAAATTTGAAGGAGTTACATCATTAAAGTTTGTTCCTTTTTTAAATGTTCTACGAATCATACCGTTAAGATTTTCGTTGGAACCTCTTTGAAATGATGCATATGGCTCACAGGCATAAATTATTGCATTAATTCACTTTGCAACTAATCCTAGTCTAGAAAATTCAACACCATTATCAACTGTTATTGATTTTACAGGTAAATCTTCTTGCTTGATTAACTTATATAATGCAGAATTTATTTTGAATGGATCCTTTGAAGCAACGTGAAGTGAAAATACTTTTCTACTCATTCTTTCGTTAAAAGTAAGTACATTTGTGTAACCATTAGCTCTTTTACCAATAATTAAATCAATTTCTCAATGACCAAAGTCAGTTCTGTTGTCAATATATTTTGGTCTAGCTCAAATAGGTTTAACATAGCGACCTTTAAATCTCGAAAAAATTCCGACTGATCTTTTTCCGCCTTTTACATAATAAGTTCTTAACCTATCTTTTGGGGTAAAAATCCAGTTTCTCGATTTTATTCACTTAAATACGTGTCTTTCGCTAGGGCGAAGAACTTCAGGATGAAAAACTGAAATTTTATGCATCGTAGCTTTAACACCACAGTACCTTTTGTCATAATACTTAGAAAAATATTTTTCAAATTCTTGATATTTTCATCTAAACATAAAAAATTTATGAAGTTTTCTCTCATAACACTTTTTGTTTGCATCTTTAGAATCATAATATCCATCAACAGTATTTCTTTTGATTTCTCTAGATATTGTTGATTTTGATCTTTTTAGGTGTTTAGCAATTTGAGTTACGTTAACACCATCATTTAAAAGTGTTTCGATTGTACACCTTTCTTCGTAAGTTACTTGTTTGTATTTCATATTACTTATATTATAAAAAATAACTACAACCTTTCTGTTGCAGTTATTAGGCCGATGCGGG
>NZ_NQNY01000033.1 GCF_002276225.1 Mycoplasmopsis agassizii
AAGATACTTACTATCTTATTTTGGATTTTTAGAGAAGGAAAAGGTAAAGAAATTTTTGCAACTATATTACTCATTAGTTTTGGATTATCAGATGAAGTGTTAACATATCTTTTTGAATACATTGAAAAAATATATGAAAGGTATTTAACTGAAATATTTTCATCTATTACTTTTAAAAGACCTGAAATATTAGTAATGCTAAACTTACCACTTCTATAAAAAACTGTACCTGCATCTCCATCAGTTGTTCATGTTACATATTCATCATCATAATCATAAGTATCAATCATTCCAAAAACACCACCATTGATAGTTGCAGATGAATAAACAGGATAAATTCCCTCATGAGAACTAACATATGATTTGGAAATTACTCTACCTCTAGATATTTTACAAATATCTTCAATTCTATGTCAAGTAATACGATTATTACTAATTTCATTTTCAATTAATTTCAAAATATTTTCATTCATATAATTCCTACTTACATAATGTTTTATTATTTATCTTTTTTTGCTAGATAAAATGAAATATCACTATTAATTATACATAAATTTAAACGTAATTTTAAGTTAATATAGTATATAATTTTAATTAAAATTATAATCAATTAAATTAAAAGAGGTTTTCATGAATAGTAAAAAAGAGCAAGAACGTGCTGAATTACACAGAATGATTTGAGAAATTGCTAACGATTTAAGAGGATCTGTTGATGGCTGAGATTTTAAACAATATGTTTTAGGTATGATGTTTTATCGCTTTATTTCTGAAAATATTGTAGATACTATAAATACGATTCAAAGAAAGAAAAATCCTAGTTATAAGTATGAAGAAGAAACTGATGAAAATGCAGAAAAAGCTAGAACCTTACTTGTTGAAACAAAAGGTTTTTTTATATTACCAAGTCAACTTTTTTGTAATGTAATTAAGAAATACAAAGATAATTACACAACTTTAAATATTGTCTTAGATCAAATTTTTAAAAGCATAGAAAGATCTGCAATAGGTAATGCATCTGAAGATGATATAAAAGGTCTTTTTGATGATATTGATGTTAATTCAAATAAATTAGGTTCAACTGATGAGCAAAAAAATTCTAAATTAATCAGATTAATGATTTCAATTCAAGATTTAAA
>NZ_NQNY01000034.1 GCF_002276225.1 Mycoplasmopsis agassizii
CCCTAGGTAAAGAAGTAACTGTTACAGGCTTTACTAGTGAAAATGCTTATGCTTTAAAAATCTATAAAGAACTAACTAGTGAAAACTTAAAAATGACTCTAGATGGTTCAACTAATACACAAGCAACTGCTTTAAAAGAGAAAATGGCTTCGCAAGTTACAAGCGATGAAGATTTTGCTAATCTAAATACTGCTTTAAAAGCAAAACTAGATTCACTAAATAGTTCTTTTGAAGCAACAGGCTTTAAAATTGAAATTATTAAAAAAGCAAGTGAAAGTGGACAAAATTACTTTGATAATGCAGCAGGAGCCTTGCAAGTGCAGTTCTTATTATCAAGTACAAATAATGGAACTACTAAGTATTGAAAACTAACAACTACTAATCAATCAACAGTAGGTGATGATGCTAGTGTTGAAGCAGTTACTGATAAAACAGCAGCTACAGGTAGAGATGCTGATATCACAGGCTTTAAAACAGGTGCTAGTTATTTAAGTCCACTACTAGAAAGTTTTGTTTATAAAACTACTTTCGAAACTACTGATGAAGCAAATATTAAGAAATTATCTAATGTCTTTAAAGCACCTACAGATAGTGATGATGATACTCGCTTAGAAACTATGATTGACGCTTTAAATGCCTTGAAAGCAGAAACTCAAACACAGCTTGATAAAAATGCTGTAGTCGGCTATTCATTAAGTACAACAGCTAGTGATAATAAATGAACTGTAGTTTCTAGTGATGTTGATGGTAAATTAGTAAATGTTAGTGGTCAATTTAAGTTGACTGCAGGAAATGATGGTACAAATCCATCAACATTAAACATTAAAGGTACATCTGATTTAGCAGAGTTTAGTCCCCACTTTATGAGTGTGA
>NZ_NQNY01000035.1 GCF_002276225.1 Mycoplasmopsis agassizii
CCTAGGTAAAGAAGTAACTGTTACAGGCTTTACTAGTGAAAATGCTTATGCACTTGCAAAATATAAAGCATTGACAGAACCAAACTTAACTTTTACATTAACAGGAACTAATGATTCTGAAACACTGCAAGCAAAATTAGCTTCAGCAGTTGTTGAAGGTGATTACACAACCATTAATACAGTGCTTGCAAGTCGTTTAGAAGCAATTAATGCTAGTCTAACTGATTCAGGCTTCAAATTTGAAATCATCAAAGTTACACCTGCTGATGGAAAAACTAACTGAGATAACACTGCAGGTTCATTACAAGTACAACTATTACTTTCAAGTGGTGAAGGTGATTCACTTAAGTATTGAAAATTAACTAAAGGTGATAATGATGATCTTTCAGGTGCTTCAGTAACACCAGAAACTAATAAAGAAGGTGCAACTGGTCGTGATGCTAGTGTAACAGGCTTTACTACAGGACAAGCTTATTTAACTGCTGAATTAGCTAAATATACTTATAAAACAGTTACAAGTGGTGATACAACAAACTTGAAAAAGTTATCTAATGTCTTTAAACCGCTTGCTGCGGGAACTGAAGGAACAACAACTACTGATACACGTTTAAAAGATATGGTTGTTGCACTGAACGCTTTAAAAGCTGAAAGTGTAACAGAACTAGACTCTAACGCTGTTGTTGGTTATACTTTAAGTACAACTACTACAGATAATAAATGAACTGTTAATAAAGAAGAAGATGAAACTAAATTAGCTTCAGTTGTTGGTTCATTTAAAATGCAAGCAAGAAGTCAAAGTGCGCTTGATACAATTACTATTAAGACAACTTCTGATTTAGGTGAGTATACACCGTATTTTATGA
>NZ_NQNY01000036.1 GCF_002276225.1 Mycoplasmopsis agassizii
TGGTACAAATCCATCAACATTAAACATTAAAGGTACATCTGATTTAGCAGAGTTTAGTCCCCACTTTATGAGTGTGAAGGTGCCTACAAATAGTGATATTGTTACATTAAGTAAAGGTGCCAAAAACATTCATTTAGGAATTGATAACTTTGATACATATCAATCATGAAGTGGTCTAACAACTAAAGCAGCTAACTTATTTAAGGATAGTGATGCTAAATTAGATAATTTTTCAAATGCACTAGGTGCAAAAATGGTTGAAGCAGCACTACAAAACACATCACTTACTTCAACAACACAGACATACTATATTAATCCTTATCCAATTAGTGAATTACCAACAACAGTTGCTTTTAAATCAAATGGTAATAAAGAAACCACAGTTGGTTCAAATAAAACAACATTATTACTAGGAGGATTTGGAGGATATACTCAAAACCCAATTAAATCAAATGGTAAACCATGAATTGATGGTGGTGATGGATTATCAAAGAATTACTTTGATTACAATAATGTTAAATGATACTTCTATGGATCATATGAAGCAAATCAAGATGGTTCTAATAATGGTGTAAGAATCAATAGATCACTTCTTGATTCAAATACAAAGCCAGTTTCATATGCACCAACAGGATCAGATACTGTAGTAGTTGCTGACCCTAACCAATATGTAAATAATACAGCTATAGCAATTCGTTTCCTATTGGAAGCTATTATTACTAATGACACTATGTCTAGATCAACCAGCGTAGATCAACCAGCGTAGATCAACCTACAACAGGATCAGGATCAGAATCTGAAACTACACAACCTACAACAGGATCAG
>NZ_NQNY01000037.1 GCF_002276225.1 Mycoplasmopsis agassizii
TTTGCTACATATGTATTAACTGCTAGGTTGTAATTTTTTTCTTGTATCTCTTGAATATTTACAAGTCTTGAAAAATGATCTACATCTTTTTTAAATCTAACTGATTCAAGAATTCGATTTACATTTTGCTCACTTAATTTATTATCTTTGCCAATTTTAATAAACTCTTCGCTAGCATCTACAAATAAAATATTATTAGATTGTTTATTTTTTCTAAGAACCATAATAACTGTTGATATTGAGGTACCAAAAAATAAATCTGAAGGTAATTGAATAATTGAATCCACTCAATTTTTATCAACAATATACTTTCTAATTTTTTCTTCAGCACCTGTTCGATATAATGTTCCCGGAAATTCAACAATCGCTGCTGTTCCCTGAACAGATAATAAATGTAAAATGTGCATTACAAAGGCAAAATCTCCCTTTGATTTAGGTGCTAAAACTCCAGGACCTTTAAACCTATCATCATTTGTTAAAAGTCCATTAGCATTGCCGTCTCATTTTACAGAATATGGTGGATTCGAAACGATTGCCTCATAGTTAGAAGGTTTATTATGTGAAGCACTTGGATGCGTCAAGGTGTCGCCATATGTAAGGTTAAATTTTCCAAAATTTATGTCGTGCAAAAACATGTTTATTCTAGCTAAGTTATATGTTGTTAAGTTAATTTCTTGACCATCAAAACCACGCACATTTTCTTTACCAAGAATTTTTGCATATTTTAGTAATAAAGAACCCGAACCACAAGCAGGATCATAAACACGATCTATTTTTTTCTTATCAGGAAC
>NZ_NQNY01000038.1 GCF_002276225.1 Mycoplasmopsis agassizii
AAATTCTTCATAAATTATTATAGGTTAAAGAAAAGAATGTCTTTAGAATTTCTAGAGACTTTTTTATCTTCGAAAATTGTTTTTAGAAGTTTAAACTTGTATACAAATTGAATAATTCGTTACTTGATTTTCATCCTAAAATAGACCTTGGCATGTTATTTATTTTATCCACAACCGCTTGTAGTTCTGCATCAGTAATTTTACTGAAATCTGTACCTTTTTTAAATGTTCTGCGAAGCAATCCATTTCAGTTTTCGTTTGAACCTCTTTGATATTAAGCATAAGGCTGACAAACGTAAATGATAATATTTAATTCTTTAGCAACTTCATCAAGTTTAGAAAACTCAAGACCATTGTCGACCGTTATAGATCTTACTGTCAGATTATTTTCATTAATTAACTCAGTAATTCTTCTGTTCAATTCATCAACTTCTTTTGATTTAATATGAACAGAAAATGATTTTCTAGTCATTCTTTCCGTAAAAGTAATTAAATTCAGGCTACTTTTATCTTTTTTACCAATAATTAAATCAATTTCTCAATGACCGAATTGTCTTCTATAATTGATGTAATTTGGTCTTAATCAAATAGGAAGATGATATTTGTTCTTGAATTTTGAAAAATATGATCTTCTTCTTCACCATCTGTTTTTGTAAGAAGATCT
>NZ_NQNY01000039.1 GCF_002276225.1 Mycoplasmopsis agassizii
TCATATTGCTGTCTTCTCATTTTAATTTCTGCAGGTAAACCTTCATTAATATCTGAAGTTAATTTGCTGAATTTATCTAGAATATTGACAATCCTGTTTTGTTCTTCTAGAGGTGGTATTTTAACTGTTGTTTCACCTAGAGGACCTTTGTATAAATGAGGTACACCTGCTCCTTGCTTTTTATCTCTTAGTTGATTTTCTTTTAATTTTAGTGAGTAATACAGATATTTTGTGCTTACAACATCTTCCTTGCCTTCTACTATAAAACAACCTGAAGTTGCTCAGAATTTACCTTCCATTCAGTTAACAAAACCTGCATATGCTCCATCTTTTGCAACTACTATTAAATTTTCATAATTTCAATCATGATATTTTCCAGTAGGTTTAAAACCACCACCCATTACAGGATATTGATATTCATCATTCATTTTGTCTACTTTTAATTCATCACCAGTTTTGATTTCAGAAACTTGATTTAATTTAAGTTCTTTAAAATTTATATTTGAATTTTCGAAATTTAAAAGATGATTTAGATAGTAGCTATATTGTTTGTTTCTAGCTTCCAGCTCCGCTTCCAGCTCCGCTTCCAGCCTAGAGAATTCATCTAAGATACTTACTATCTTATTTTGGATTTC
>NZ_NQNY01000003.1:0-92548 GCF_002276225.1 Mycoplasmopsis agassizii
AATAATAAAAATGAACTTTCGAATGAAAGTCCATTAAAATAAAAATGTAAGAGTTGCAGTTATTAGAACACTCTAGGAACTGCTTTCTTAAGCAGTTTTTTATTAACTTAAATTTTGAAGTTTTAAAAAATGGATAAACGAAAAAATTTATAAATTTTAGAATTGAAAATTTTATTTGCTTTTTATTTATAATTTAATTAACACAAGTTAGGAATATAATCATTGATATTGAAAAACATTTTTCAATATCTAAAAATAGTTTTAACCAGCTAGTATCTTGAAATTCTAAACAATATTTAAAACTAAATTTATTAGATTAATTTAAAAACAAAAAGGAAAATTATGAGAGTAACAATTGAAGATGTAATTAATAGTTTTAAAACGGATCAACCTAGTGATTCTAAAATAGAATCATATTTAAGAAAACTACGTAGAGATGCATATATCTTAACTAATGAAATCAATAATAATTATCATACACCTAAAGAATTACAAAATTTAATGAGTCAATTAATAGGTAAAGATATCGATGACAACTTTAGAATTTTTGCACCTTTTTATACAGATTTTGGCAAAAACATTACAATTTATAAGAATGTCTTTATTGATGCAAATTGTCGTTTTCAAGATCAAGGAGGAATCACTATAGGAAGAGGCTCTTATATCGGTAATAATGTTGTTTTAACTACACTTAGTCAAGGTTCATATTCTAAAGATCATAGCAAACATAAATATGCACCAATTGTTTTAAAAGAACACGTTAAAATTGGTGCTAATTCGGTGATTTCAGCAGGTGTTACTTTAGGTAAATGATCAATTGTTGAAGAAGGTTCAGTTGTTACTAAAGATGTTGCTGATTATACAGTTGTTGCAGGTATACCTGCAAGTGTAGTTAGAGTGATTGAACATGATGTAGAAGATTATATTCTTGATGAAGAACAAGAATAAAATAATAGACAAAACTGCTTTTTAAGCAGTTTTTTTAATATACTTAAAGTAATCTAAATCAATGTAAAGAGGTAATTTAAATGACAGTTGAAGAACAAAAACAAATCTATAAAAATAAGATAGATGAAATCGCAAAATCATCTTTTAACAACGAACAAAAAGCAATCGCTAAAGAAATAATTGATAATGCTAGCGCAAAATCACTTGATAAAATTTATCAACTTATTATTCAAAGAGTAAGAACAGGTTTTGTTTTTGATGCAGCACCTGAAATTAATCATAATGCAATTTCAATTATTGAACATAATCCAAATTTATCCATAAATTTGGAAAATAGTATTACTCCACACACACACACACACACAGTTTAATCATTGGCGAAAACTATGATGCCTTAAAAAATCTTTTAATCACCCACGTAGATAATAGCGGTGAAGGATTAATTGACTTAATTTATATTGACCCTCCTTACAATACAGAATCATCTAAAAAAGATGGTAATGATTATAAAGATGATTTTGATTCAAAGCCAAGTAAATTTATTTATAGAGATAAATTTTCAAGAGATGGCTGATTAAATATGATGAACGAAAGATTAAAATTAGCTAAGCAACTTCTTTCCCAAGAAGGGCTAATTTTTATTTCAATCGATGATAATGAACAAGCATATTTAAAAGTTTTAATGGATGAAATTTTTGGTGAAGATAATTTTGTCGAGAATTTCATTTGATATAAAAGCGAACATAAAGGATTATCAAAAACAACTTCAAATATTCATGAATACATTTTATGTTATGCAAAAAATAAATATGTTATTCAGCAACTTAATTATTTTAGAATTAGTAAAAATGGTTATCAGGAAATAAATGATTTTTTAGAAAAGTTAAATCATAAATATTTAAAAGATGATTCTGATCATCAATCATCTTTGAAAAATGCAACTAAAGAATTTAAAGAATATTTAAGATCTAACAAAAATCTTTTGTCAGGAGTTTTAAATTTTAATAACTTTGAAATTGATTCTGAAACTAATAAATTTGTTGTCTATAGTAGAGGTGATGTTGGGGGATTAAAAAGTGAAAATTCTAACTTAATTAAAAATTATGATGTGCTTCATCCTGTTACAAAAAAACCTGTAAGAGTTCCCGAAAATGGTTGGCGCTATAACGAAGAAACTATGCAAGAACATATTAAAAAAGGTAATTTAATTTTTGGAGTCGATGAAACAACTACTCCAAATTTTAAAAGATATTTAAATGAATTTAAAAATGTGACACAAGATTCAGTTTTAAAATTTAAAAGCACAGGAAGTGACACATTAAAGAAAATTCTCACTCCCAAAAATTCAAAAAGTGAAAACTTATTTCCTTATCCAAAACCAGTATCATTAATTAAAAATTTAATTAAACTAATAAGTCGTAAAGATATAACTATTCTAGATTTTTTTGCAGGTTCAGGAACAACTGCACAAGCTGTAATGGAACTTAATCAAGAAGATGATGGTAATCGTAAATTTATTTTAGTAACTAATAATCAAAATAATATAGGTGAAGATATTACTCGAGAAAGAATATATCGAATTATTAAAGGAAAAGGCTCTAATGGTGAAACTATCAAATGAGAATTTAATAAGCAAACTAAATATTTAGAAAATAATTTAGTTAATGTTTTTGAAGTAAAAACTTCAAAATTAACTGTCAATGATTTTGATAAAGCAAGGGAATTAAAAATTAATGCAGAAGAAAATTTTATTAAACTTAACCCTGAATGAAAAAAGAAAAATAATTGAAATATATATTATGAACTATCTTCATTATCTCCTTATAAAGATGAAAATGAAGGAAACGATTAAGCAATGGAATTAACTAGAATTCAAGAAAAAGCAGTTAACCAAATTGTCGATTATTTTAAAATAGATGAAAAAATAAAAGTTGATTTTAAAGCACCTACAGGTAGTGGTAAAACATTAATGGCTGGTCACATAGTTTCTAAAATTTTAGAAAAATATAATTCAACTAATAATTTTACTTTTATTATTGCCACTGTTTCTAGTGGAGATTTACCTGCTGCTTTTGAAAAGAAATTAAGAATATATAAAAAGAATTTTTCTTATTCAAAATTTGAAATAGAACACATACTTTCACCTTCAAAAAATAAAAATTCTGATGCAAATTACAATATCAAACTTGTTGACAACAAGCTATATATTTTTGGAAAAGCATCCTTTGGGAATAATACTTTATTTCAAGATCAGGAAATATTTAAAGACTTTATTAATCAAGTGAAAAACAAAGGTAATAAATTAATTTATATTAGAGATGAGGCACACATTGGTTCAAAAACTAATGCTCAATATAATAAAGAGTTAAAAAAGTTTGAAGAAATAATGGAGCATGATGCTGATTTTATTTTAAAAATGACAGCAACACCAAATAGATCACCAGATGTAAAATTTGTAGAAATAAAACCTTCAGATTTAAATGATATAAATCAAAATGATGGAAAATTTTTACTTAAAAATAATCCACAGTTTATTATTAATCCTAATAAAAATTATGAACAACAAAATCTTTTAATTGAATCACTTTCAAAATTTAAAAAAATTCAAAAAGAATATAAATCTTTAAAAGATGATTTTGGAGAAATCAGACCTGCTTTATTAATTCAAGTTGAAAATGAACCTAATTTAAAAAGTAAACCATTGGAAAATAAAAAACATCATGAAGCAATAGCAAATATTATTAAAACAATTGAAGATTATAATTTGACATGAGTTAAATATTTTGGAGAAAGTAATGTAGATTCAAACGTTAACTTAAAAGCCAATTTTAAGTTAACAGATTTATCAATTCCTAATAGTGAAATAGATGTCATTATTTTCAAAGTAGGAGCAGCAACTGGCTGAGATATACCTAGAGCCTGTATGCTAACTCAATTAAGAGAAGTTATTTCAGAAAAATTAACTATTCAAACAATAGGTAGAATAAAGCGCAATCCTTTAAGTGATCTTTCAAATAATGAAATAACAAATAAATATTATATTTATTCAAATAAGGAAAATGATAAATCAGATTTTGATTATTATCAATATGAAGTAAAAGATCAATTTAAAAATGAAGTTTTACCTGTAATTAAAATTACTAATTATGAAGCACTTGAAAAATCTGGATCATTAAAATTAAAAACTGTTTTAGAAAAAATAAAAATATTTTTAAAAGATAATAAACGCAGAATAATTGCTTATGCAAGTAAGTACTTTTTAGAAAATGAATTTAGAAAATTTTCTAGTTCCTCATCTCATATTTATAATTCTATCAAAAGCCCTTTTCTAGTTCTAAGAGAAATTGAAAGATTAGCAAATTCAAAAAAAGACAAATTTAATTTAATTAGTAAAACTATTTTTGAATCATATGATGAATTTTATAAAACTGATTATTTAAGTAAAGAACTTAAATTTAAATTAGAACATTTACAGTGGGTTATTCTAAATGATTTTTGAAATGAAATTAAAGATATTTTTAAACATCATCAAAAATTTGAGCCCAATTTTAATGTTGAATATAAAACATATGAACCAAATAAGATTTTAGAAGTTAGTGAAAAAAGTAATAATAATTTAGATGTAAAAATTTTTCATGATTCAAAATATTTTTTTAATATTGAATTAAACGGAGAAATGAATAAGGAATTACATTTAGATTCAAAACCCGAAAAAGCAATATTTTATGAAGTTTTAGAAGCTATTGATAAAATAAATAGCAGTAATGAAGACGGCAAAAACAATATTACTTTTTGAGGTAAGAACTTAACAAGTGCAAATATATCGGGTGAATATTTAGATAACGATTATAAAATTAGATATAGTTATTTTGACTTTATGATCAAATGTCCTAACAACATTATTTGATACATTGAAGTTAAATCTGAAAATGATATTAATAAAGATAAAACTAAATTACTACAAAAATATTATAAGAAAATGTTTGAAAATGAATCATCTAGAAATAACAAAAGATTTTCTCATATCATGATTAGCATTGCAAAGACCACTAATTCAAATGAACCAATTAATTACGAACATTTTGCAAATTTTAATAATGGTTATATACCTAAAAAAATACAAAACACAGTAACTAATACTTCATCAATTTTAAAACAACTTTTAGAAATAGATACAAATGGATTAAGTTTTGAAGAAGAAAATTTAATTTAATTTTCTAATAAGAAAACAATTAAATAATTTCAGTTCTAAAAATTATTTAATTGAAACTGATTAAATCAGTCAATTAATTGTATTATAAAGTAATGACCAAAACTAAATATAACTTTACAATTGCCACAATTGAATCAATGACAGGTGGACTTTTAGCTGCTAGAATTACACAAATACCTGGAGCTAGTAAATATTATAAAGGTGGTTTAATTACCTATCAAAATGAAATAAAAGAATTATTTAATATTGATACTTCTAAAGGTGTAATCAATAAAGATGTTGCTTTACAAATGGCAATGGTTACAAAAACAAAATTTAAAGTAGATTTAGCAATTGCAATTACAGGTAATGCTGGACCTTCTGCATTAGATAATCAAAAAGTAGGAAAGGTCTTTATTGCTTTTAATAAAGAAGTTTTTGAAATAGATTTTGAAGGCACAAGAGATTCAATTAGAGAACAAGCTGTAGATTTTGTATTGGATAAATTAAATAGTTGAAATATATAAAATATCTATATTTTTTTCGAAATAGAAATAGAACTTAAAAATATTAATTAAAAATCAAGTTTTCTGAATTTGGTTTTTTTAATTCATCACTATTGATTATCAATATGTGTAGTAAAAACTGAAATTAAAAATTATAAATCTTTTTCGATATAATTCACAAAGTGTAAACTTTTGTAAATTACAAAATATTAATGCAACAAAAGTTATATACAAAATTAAGAGAATAATTTGCAGGGTTTAGTTTTTAGTAATTTTAAAAAAATAATAAGTTGAAATTGCCTAACATTAAGATGTCACCTTGCAAACGAGAATTAAGCTGTTCAATTTAAAAATTTGTTTTTTATAATGCTGTGCACAAATCAGTCAAAAAATCTTGCTTTCTTAAATAAAATTTAAATAAAAAAGGAATTGATAATTATATGAATGCAGAATCAAGAACAATAATGGAATTTATAAAAAATGTAGGTGAACAATTTGTTATACCAGTTTTTCAAAGAAAATATGAGTGGGATAAGAAACAACTAGAACCACTTATGGAAAATCTTAAATCCTTGATTGATGACGAAAGTAATACAAAGACTCATTATTTAGGTACCATAGTTTATTCAAAAAGCGAAGATGGTAAAAAACTTTTTATCGTGGATGGGCAGCAAAGGCTTATAACGTTATTTTTAATCATTCATGCACTATACAAAATTTCGGGTGATAAGAATCTAACATCTTATCTATTAAATAAAATAGATGAGTATCGTGGAGATGATAAGACAAGCAGGTTATCTCTTTATGATCCTGATATCAAGGCGTATGAAACCTTAATGTGAAGAGAGTATGATCAAAGAAATACTGATAACCAAAGTAAAATAATTAGAAATTTTAATTATTTTAAAAACGAGTTGCAAACTCTAATTGAAAAAGTAGGAAGCACTACTAATGTTTTAAATGCATTGAAGCGATTTGTAATTGTTAATATCGAACTAGAAAAAAATAAAGACAACGAACAACAAATATATGAGAGTATCAATGCAAGAGGAAGAAAATTAAGTCAGTCAGACTTATTTCGAAATTTTATTATGATGGACAAGGATAAAGAAGGGCAGGTGGAGATATATAAAAAATATTGAGAAAAATTAGATGAACACTTTACTAACAATTCAAAAGAAATGGAAAAATTTTTAAGATATTATCTTGCTTCAGTTAACTATAGATATCCAAAACAGGATGATGAATTGTACAGCGAGCTTAAAAAATATTGAGAAAAAGAAACTCGATTTGAAAGAGAAAAAGAACACTATGCTTTACGCAAAATCACTAAGTACCTAGATTTATATAAACAATTATATTATGATGATAAATCAAATATTTTAGGCAATATGAAAAGTAAAAAATATAATGAAAGGGAACAGATAATTGAAGACATAAGAAAATTTCAGAATGGAAATTCAGCACCTCTTATTTTATATTTTTATGATTTATACCACAATACAAAAATAAATGATGATTACTTTTATGGAGTTTTAAGCGTAATAAATACCTATCAAATTAGAAGGCATTTTAATGGAAATCATGGTGGTGACAGAGATGCATTTCCTCTTTTTTTAGAAAAAATAAAGAATGTAGTTAAACAAAGAGGAGATGATTACAAAAACATTATAGACATAGTAACTTATGTATTAATCAATAATAACATTGGCACTGCAAAAGCTATTCCTAATAATGATCAAATAATTGGTGTATTAAAAAACAAGTCTTTCAATGTTAATGACGAAAACGATGCAAAATGATTACTTTGAAAGATCGAAAAAATGTTTTACAAAAATCTAAATATATCTTCTCTTGATAAGTGGCAATTAGAGCACTTTGCACCTGTAAAACCAACCGAAGATTGAAAAAAAGAACTTAATGATGGCTTTGAATACATGAACATAATTAGAACAATAGGTAATTTAACACTTTTGGATCCTGAAAAAAATACTATTGCAAGTAATTTAATTTGAAAAGATAAAATTGAAAAATATCAATCAAATGATGATAAGACATTACTTAATATAACAAAAGATTTAGTGTTATCGGTGGAAAAAGATAAAAAATGAAATAAAGACAAAATCAAAGAACGTAGCAATGAACTGATAGCAAGATTTTTGGATATTTATCCATATGTAAAATCAAAGAATAGTTATGAAGTTAACACTATTAGTGACAAAAATAATGTAAAAAATATATTTCGACAAAGTTTGCAAACTAGTCAAGAAAAAAATGTCCAGAAAAGCGTTGTCGAATCATATGATACTAATTTAATTAAAAAACAAACAGAATCAAAAAGTAATATAGTTGATAAGAAGTTATTAATACACGAAGATAGAGTTATTTATTTAAAAAGGAATAATGAGACTATTATAGGTTATTTAACAGATGAAAAAACCCAAAAAATTATAATATTTAGAGGTGCGACAATAGATGAAAACACAGTAATTGAGATTCATAAAAAAGATGATTTAAAAGATTACATAATGTGGACTAAAAATATTTGAAATAAATTACTTAGTGAGAATAAAATTGAAAATAAGAATGGTAAATGGGAATTTGTTGAAGATAGTTTTGCATTGTCTGTCACTCAGGCAACTGTATTAATTAATGGATTTTCATCTCGCGGTGATGGTTGATTTTTATGAAAAGATAAAGATGATGAAACAATAGATAATAAATTTAGAAATAAAAAAATATTAATAATGGATTCCAAACTTGAATTAAAAAAGACAATTTTAAAAATGTAAAAAATAATGAATCATATGTTTTTGACAATAATACTTTGCAAAGTGATGATAGAAAAGTTTATCTAAAGGGTGCATTCGGTTGTTTTACGAAAGAAAAAATGATTATAATTTTAAAAAATTCAGTAATTGATGAGAGTGTGATTAGTAAATTACAGGACCCAAAAGTTAAAAATAAAGCACGAGTTAGAAATATTATTAAAAAAATATATAATTTAATCAGTGATAACAGAATTGCATTAAAAAATGGCAAATATGTATTTTTAGAAAATAGTGTTACACTTGATCCATCAACCTCTGGAGAATTGATACTTGGTAGGGTAAATAACGGAAAAGTAGAATGAAAAAATAATGAAAATAAAACAATAAAGGAACTTTTTTATTAAGATTTTAAAAAGTAAAGAACATATCTAATTAAAAAACTTTTTGAACACTGAAATATCTTATAATGTTTTTTTATTGCATTTATATTCAAAAGTTTCTGACTAGCAGAAACTTTTTTTAATACGATCAGTTGGTTATAAAACTTTTTTCAAATAAATTACAATCTCTACAAACAAATTAAAAAATCTTTTTGGTTTATCCATGTATAATCAAAAAGAAAAAATTTTATTAACTTTTAAAGGAAATAGATTATGAACAACAATCAAAAAGGATACCTATATATACTAAAGAATAAGGGTTGACAAAAAGATTATTTAAAAATTGAATCAGGAAAAACACTACCAGATTTAAAAAGTGAAAAATATTTAAACACTGATAACCCATCAGAATTTTATTTATTTATTACTTTAAGGACAGCAGAATATAAAGATATTGAGTTATTTTTATCAATTTTATTAAGCTTATTCAGAACGAGTCAAAATTCAAATATTTATAAAGTCACAAATGAAACAATTTTAAAAACAATAGATATTCTTTCACAATCTTACCCAAATATTGAATTTCATTTTAGTGATGAATTTTTAACAATGAAAGAAGAATGCCAAAATCAAACTGATTTAATAGAAAATAGTGAAGATGATGAGGATGATGATCAAGAAGAACAAAATTCTGTAGGTACTAAAGCAATAGAAAGAAGTGAACGTTTTGATTTTCATTCAAAAGGTATAAAAACTTGCGATAAAATTCAATATATTTATGATGAATCACTGGAAATAATTGTAGTCTCAGATAGAAAAGTCTATTACAATAATCAACTCTGAACAACATCAGGACTTGCTAAAAAATTATTGAAGAAAAAATCAGCAGATGGTCCTGCCTATTTTAAATTCAACGGAAAAATTTTAAGAGAAATACCAAATAACAATCAAGCAGGCTTATTTAAGAGAACTACTACCAAAGAAATTGAAATTACATATGATAAAACTGATGAATTTGAACAAAATTCAAATAGATTCAATTTTTATTCAAGGGGATTAAAAAATGGTGATTTAATATCTTTTTTACATAACGAATCTATTCAACCAATAGTTATCTCTGAACATCGAGTTAGTTATGAGGAAAATAATTATACTTTAACAGGATTAGTAAGAAAACTATTAAATAATCAAACACAAAAAGGACCAGAATATTTCAAATATAAAGGTGTTTTACTAAATGATTTAGAACAAGTATCTACTAATAAAAATACTAACTATGATTTTTCAAGTACAAGTAGTGATGAAAAAAGTTCATTAAAAGGGGAACAAAGTAATTCGAGTATAAATGCAATAAATACTCAGGCAACAGCCGGACCAAATAATATCAGATCTACAGAATTTGATCTTTATGCAAGAGGTTTAAAAAATGGTGATATCATCACCTTCAAATTTGATGAAAGTAAAAAAGCAAAAGTTGTTTCACAATATCATGTTGAACATGAAAATAGAATAGCAACACCTTCTACGTTTGCAAGAATTTTTCTAACATTAAATGGTTGACAAAACGTTGAAAGAAATGGTTCAGCATATTTTCTTTATAACGGTAAATTTTTAAAAGATCTTGATTTTGTCAGTAACAAAAATAAGAAACCCAAGATAGTATTGAAAGAGAGAATTAATTTTTATATTTTAGGATTAAAAAACGGTGATTTAATAACATTTGTAAAAGATGAAAATATCAAACCAAAAATAGTTTCTTCATTCGAGGTAGAGTGAGATAACAAAATTTGATCAACATCTGGTTTGGCAAAAGAATTATTACCAAGATATGGATATAAAAGATCAGAAAGACAAGGTCCTGCTTATTTTAAAGTAAAAGGTGTATTGCTTTCAGAAATGAAACCAATAAAATAAAGAAAATACGGAGATTTCAACATACCGTATTTTTTCTTACATTCCCCACTTATTTTTAAATGTTATAAATAAGTGGGTTTTTAAAAACTTAATACTTCTACTTAGTTGTTCATGAATGTCTTTAACCACTTCATAATCATCTACACTAGGATCCTTTTCAATATCTAAAATATATTTAGATAAATTATGCTCAGCAATGAACTCTATATTACGAAGTTTTTTAGAATTCATACTAGCATTTGTAAAAGGTATAATAACTTTAACTTGTTCATTTACTTTAAAAGCACTTTTAAATTCATTTGCTGCCTTAATAAATAAATCTAACTCAGGATGAATTAATTTTTCACCCTTTTTTGACATTGTTATAAATGAGCCACTTTTAGTTAAAACATCATGAATGTTTTTTTCTAAAGGATTAGCAATTAAATAAATAGCATTTTTGCCAATTGCTATTTTTTTAATAGCTGCTAAATATGTATAGTTACCAGTGATTACAAAGTTAGTATAGTAACTAGTTAAGACATGTTCTTTAGTTAGTCTAATTAGCATTCTATGTCTTTTATATCTTTTAATTAAATTAGAAGAAGTATAAGAAAATTTAGTCTTTTTAATTACCTTAGTTCAAAGAATTAAAGCAGCAATTATGACAACGAATAAAGCCATAAAAAAATAGACTGCAATATCTCCTGGACTAGTATTATTTGTAAAAATTGTTGTTCCCATATGTGGATAAAATTATAAATTTTTTGTAGTTAAAAGTTTAAAAATTACTAAAATCGGTTAAAAATGTGAGTGTTTTTTCACATTTTTAAGATTTGCAAACAAAAAAAAAAAAAAACGCCCAACCTCTATAATTTGATTATATTAGGAGGGCTTTTGGGCTTATTTTAAGGCTTAATTAGCAAGTTAAATGATTCTTATACCAAGTGTTTCAGCTGCAAAAAACAAGACAAATTTAGATTATCCAAAGGAGCTTGTTGATAGGTTAATCGATTCAGGCTTTAATCATTTTCATCTTGATTTAACCGATGGAACAATCACTTCAGAAAATGACTTATCACTTATAAATTTAAACTATGATGCAGAAGATATAACTTTTGATTACCACATTATGAGTGCTAATCCACTAGCTATTATTATGCAAATTAATGAACGTAAAAACACTTATGTTAATGCGCATTATAAATATTTAAATAATATTCAAAAATACATTGCTTTGCTCAAGTCTAAGAATTTATTTGTAGGAATAACAGTTGAACTAGACGATGACTTTTCAAAAATTAGTAATCATATTGATCAAATAAATTTAATAAATTTTATGTCAGTATCTAAACTAGGTAAAACAAATTTAACATTTGATGAAAATGTTTTTAAAAAAGTTCAGGACTTTAAAAAACATTATCAAAACTATCAAGGCAAAATTATGGTTGATGGCTCGGTTAGAAATATTCATCTAAAAAAATTAAGTGCATTGATTGATTTTTGTATTGTTGGTAGTATCTTGCTTAAAAATGATGATTTTAAAAACAACCTAAAAAATTTAAGAAAGGAATTTATCTAATGGAAAAAGATCTGATCAAAATTTCAGAGCAAAAATTAAATTGAATTGATGCACTAAAAGAAGGAGTTCAACTCTTAGAAAATAAAAAATATTGTCAAATGACATACGCTGATTCAATTATTGATGCAACAAATAAATATGGACCTTACTATGTAATAGCACCACTTTTAGCATTAGCACATGCATTGCCACAAGAAAATGTAAGTAAAGTAGGTTTATCTTTAGTAGTGTACAAAAATATTGTTAATTTTAGTGACAAAACTGAGCACCAAGTAAAACTATTATTCACTCTTTGCACAACAAGACCTAATGATCATATTGATATGCTTCAAAAATTTGTAACAGTATTTAACGAAAACAAAAACTTGACCTCTCAAATAATTAACGCAACTACAGTTGATGAAATTCATCAACTTTTAAAGGAAATTTAAAATATGAAATCAAATAAAAATTTATCAGATAAAAGTATTTCTGCTATTAGAGTCTTATCTGCTCAAATGGTAAATAAAGCCAAAAGTGGACATACAGGAATGCCACTTGGAGCAGCACCAATTATGTATGCTTTATTTAAAAATCATTTTGTTGCGGAACCTTCAACTCCAGATTTTTTAAATCGTGATCGTTTAATTTTAAGTGCAGGACACGGCAGTGCTTTGCTTTACGCAACAATGCATTTAGCAGGATTTGAAGATGCTAATATTGAACAACTAAAAAGATTTAGACAAATAGATTCAACTACTGCAGGACATCCTGAAAATGTTATTTTTAAAGGTATAGATGCATCAACAGGTCCTCTTGGTCAAGGTGTAGCAATAGCTACAGGTATGGCTATAAGTGAATCTAAATTAAATACTCATTTTAAAGATGAAAATTTAATTGATCATCATATTTATTGTATTTTTGGTGATGCATGTTTACAAGAAGGAATTTCTTTTGAAGCATTTTCTTTGGCAGGTAGATATAAATTAAATAAGCTAATTTATATTTATGATAGTAATGATATTCAATCAGATTCAAATGTAGAAAGTTCAACGAACTTTAAAACAAAAGAATATTTTGAAGCTCTTGGATTTAATTATTTTCTTGTAAAAGATGGTGAAGATTATGAACTAATTTCTGAAACAATTAGTCTAGCAAAACAATCAAAAGATAAACCTTCAATTATTGAAGTGAAAACAACTATTGGTTTTAAAACTAAATATGCAGGAACAAATAAAAGTCACTCATTAGTTTTAAATGATGAAGAATTAAGACAACTTGAAAAATATTTAAATTGAAATTATGATCCTTTTAAAATTCCTGAAGAAGTTTATAATGATTTTGAAGATCTAAAAATTCGAGGAAAAAATAAATTAAAAATCTATCAAGAAAATCTTAAAAAATTAAGTTCAGAAAAGCAACATAATTTAAGTCTTTTAGAATCTAAGAAAATTAATTTCAAAGAAGAATGGTTTAGTAAATTAAAGTACGAAAAAGCCCCAATTCGGGGCGTTTCAGGTGATGTTTTACAAATTATAGCAGAGCATAATCAACTAATGTTTGTCTCTTCAGCAGACCTTGCTTCATCTACTAAAATGTGAGTAAATAAAGGCTCTATTTATGATGTTAATAATCGTTTAGGAATTAACTTAAATATGGGTGTTAGAGAATTTGCTATGACTGCAATTAATTCGGGAATTACTTTACATAGTAATATGAAAACAATTAATTCAACCTTTTTAGTATTTAGTGATTATTCAAAAGCAGCACTAAGATTAGCAGCAATTTCTTATTCACCAATTACATCTATTTTCTCTCATGATACAGTTACAGTTGGTTATGATGGTCCAACTCATCAGGCAGTTGAACAACTATGAAGTTTAAGATTAATACCTAATCATGTTTTATTTAGACCTGCTAATTTAACTGAAACAATTCATAGTTTTAACTATGCTTTAAATTCAAAAATTACACCTGTAACAATCGTTACTTCCAGAGCAGATTTTTTACAAAGAGAATTTGGAAATAAAGATGAAATTTATAAAGGTGCTTATTTAATTGAAAAAGATCCTAATTATGATTTGACAATTTTAGCTAGTGGTAGTGAAGTTGATATTACTTTTCAATTAAAAGATTTACTAAAAGATGAAGGTTATATTACTAACATAATTTCAATTCCTTCATGAAATTTATTTAAGCAACAAAGTGTTGAATATCAAAAACAAATTCTAGGAAATAAAAAAGTAATTGCAGTTGAATTTGGCTCGTCTCAGCCTTGATATAAACATGCTGATTTAGTGTTAGGTGTTAATAACTTTGGTTTTAGTGCTTCGCCTAATGATGTAATTAATAAATTGAAACTGCAAGCAAAAGATCTAGTAAAAGAAATTTTAGAATTTCTTAGACTAAAAAAATAAAAGGAGTATTATGAAAAAAATCGTAACAGTTTGTGGCATGGGTTTAGGTTCATCTTTAATAGTTGAGATGAACACTAAAAAAGCCATTAAAACTTTAAATTTAGATGAATCTAAATTTCAAGTAACACATCAAAACTTAAATTCTTATTCACCAAGTCAAGGTTTTGATATTATCATTTGTGGACAGGATCTTTCAGATAGCATTGATCCAGGAAATGGTAAAAAAATAGTTTTAAAGAACTTAATGGATTCTGAAGAATTGATCCAAAAGTTGAAAGAAAATCTTTAAGACATTAATTAGGATATAAAAATGAATCAATCTTTACAAATTGATGCAGGTACGTGATTTTTAACTTTCTTTAAAGATTTCATTGGTACACCTGCAATTTTAATCGGACTATTTGCCTTAATAGGTTCACTACTATTAAGGAAAAAAGGTACAGAAATTATTCTTACTTTATTTAAAACTATCGCTGGCTTTCTAATCCTAGGTGGAGGTGCTGGTGTTTTAGTAGGAAGTTTATCTAACTTTCAAGTTTTATTTGTTGACTTATTCCAAGTCCAAGGTGTGATTCCTAATAATGATGCTTTTGCAGGACAATTATTTGAAATTGCCCCTGCAATTGCTCAACTAGGATCAATCATCATGGTTGTTTCGATGCTCTTTAACTTGTTATTAGCATATACTAGTCGTTATAAATACATTTTCTTAAGTGGTCACGTGTTATTTTACATGTCTTTAATGTTAGCAGGCGTGATGGTTTTAAGTGGTTTTGACTTAAATGTTGCTTCTGATTATGCAACTGCTTTAGTTGCTTCATCAGTAATTATGGCAACCTACATGGTAATTTCTTGTGCAGCAACTTCTAAATATGTACAAAGAATTACAGGTGCTAAAGATATTTCAATGGCACATACAGGAAGTATTGGTTATGTAATGTCAGGGCTAATTGGCGACATGATTTATCGTTCTAAAAAAGGTAAAGTAAAATCAACTGAAGAAATTAAGTTTCCAAAATGATTATCATTTTTTAGAAATACTTTTGCTTCAATGGCAATTACAATGTTAATTGTCTTTGCCATTGTTTACATTCCTCAAGGGATTATGTATCAAACAGGTGTTAAAACTATTACAGCTGCAACTAATGAAGCAACAGCAGCAACTTTAACAAATCTTTTTGGAGCAAGTGCTTCCAAAAACTGATTAGTGCAAAACATTTTAGATGCTTTCACTTTTGCAGCAGGAGTAGAAATCATGCTTTTTGGTGTACGCATGATTATTGGTGAATTAGTGCCTGCTTTCAAAGGAATTTCTGATAAGTGAATCAAGAATTCTAAAGCAGGACTAGATTGCCCAATTGTCTTTCCTTATGCACCAAATGCTGTTTTAATAGGCTTTTTATCCTCGTTTGGAGCAGGTTTAGTCGGCATTGGAATTACAATTGGTTTTGCAGCAGGATCAAGAGTAGTTAATAACGGAGCAATTATCATTGCCCCTGTGATTATTCCAGGGATAGTTGCCCACTTTTTCTTAGGGGCAACATCAGGAGTTTTTGGTAATTCAAAAGGTGGTATTTTAGGAGCAATCATTGGTCCATTTATTCATGGTTTAATAATTACTTTCGTACCAATAATCTTTGTCATGACTGCTTGAAGCCCTTCTTCAACATTAGGTTGAGGAGATAGTGATTATTTAATCGGAATTGTTCCAGGAGTTTTAGGTTATCGAACTTTAGTTGCTTCAAATACCAATATGGCAAGAGGTTTAGTCTTAGGAATACCAATTACAATTTATGTTTTATTATCTTTAGAAGGCTTATTCAAACGCTTTTACATGGATAAAAAAGATTTAACTTATAGAAAAATCTTTTTTAAAAATTCTAAGCTAGTTTCAGCAAATGAAGCACCAACTGAACCTTCAGATTCAGTTGAATAAATTGAACAAAAATCAGCAAATTTACTTGCTGATTTTCTTTTGCCTTAACTTATAAAAACCAAGTAGAATGCAAATTTTTTTGAAAAAAGTTTTTTATGCTTAATTTTATCTAGCAAGAAAAAACTATTAATTATGTTTTAAATAGTTATAAAATATTTATATTTTTATTATTAATATCAAATTTAAACAGATTTTAAAGAAGACAAATTTTTAGGAAAATATTTGAAAAATATTTTCCAAAACTAGTCAAAAATTTTATTGCTATAGAGAAGGGATAAACCTTTTCAAATAATAATCAAATTTAGCAAACTAGTAAAGGAAAGATATGGAAGAAATAATCCTTGTCAAAACCATTAAAGAAGCACAAAAAATCATGACTACCTTCTTCAAAAATCATGAAGATTTTGAAATTGTTAAAAAAGTTTATGAAAATAACGAACACTACTTTATAATAAAATCAAAGACTGAGAAAGATAAAGGAGGAACTATGACTGATGGCAAAATCATAATGAAAATGATTAGTGATTTAACAATAGCGGTTAATGGAATATCAGCAAGATTAGATAAGGTGGAAGAAAGATTAGATAATTTAGAATCTAGGTTAGATAAAGTTGAAAAAAGGATAGATAATTTAGAAGAAACGGTAAATGGCTTAATTAAAAACTTCGAAACATTATCTAATGTTGTTTCAGGATTAATCACAACTGTTACTCAACTATCAAATACTGTCGCTATCTTATCAGATAAGGTTGAAAAGTTAGATAAACGTGTAGATGATCTAACGATTAAAACCGAAGAAGGCTTTAAAAAAGTTTGAAAAGAAATTAACTTTATAAAAATTGAACTAAGTTCTTTAAGAAGTGATTTTAACCTTCATGTACAAGACTTTAATGAATTTAGAATTTCAGTTAATGATCGCCTTGACAGACTTGAAGATGACATGAAATATGTAAAAGGTGTTTTAGTAAGAAACAACCTAAAATAGTTTTTACATTTTAACTACAGATAAATTATTTAAATCATCAGCAAAATATTGTTGATGCTTTTTTTAATTATGTTATAATTACTTTGTCAAGAAAATTGACATAGGAGTTTAATAAATGAAATTAAAAAAATATTTAACTGAATTAACTGTTTATTGAAATAGTGAAAAAGATGAAAGTAGTTGTGGATGTGCCCTTAAAAAGGCTTTAAATAATTGACAACTACCAAGAAGAACTAATTTAAACATTAGTTCTTCATCGATTGAAAATGGTTATTGAAAACCTGAAGCAATTGCTGAATATTTGCATGAGCTTTATCCTAATAGTGAAGGTAAAAGCCCTCATTTAAAATGGGATAAAGTAGATAGTGCAAAAGCATATGCAGTCTTAATTAATGACTGAGAAGCTGCTAATGTAATTGGTACACCTTTTCTACATTGGCTAGTTGCTAATGTAGAAACTAATGAATTAGAACTTAATTCTTCTAAGTTAAATCCTAATTTAGAGCAAGGATTTAATTCGTTAGCTTCATCTAAATTAACAAGAATAACTGATAAAGAAAAAGCAAAAAAAGAAGCCTTAAAGCATGCTAATTATACTGGTCCAGGTGCACCTGATAAAAGCCATAATTATGAAATTAGCGTTTATGCTTTAAGTGAGAAATTAGACCTACCTAAACCTTTTTACTATGCTGATTTGCATCAAGCAATGCACGGTAAAGTTATTGCTTGAGATAGTGTTAGTGCTAAATTAAAACACCCTAATGATATGATAAATTATCATTATTATGAATTTTTTGCACCTAGCAAAAAATATAATTCTGAACAGATAATTATTAAGTCAAAAAGTGTTGATGATGCTAATTATTTAAATTCTATAAACGCTTATAAGGATGATGCACCTAGCTTAGAACTGACTTGAAATAAAATAAAAGATGCTAATTATTATTCATTAGTTTTAATGAATAATGAAGCAAAAGAAGTAACAGATGGTAATCCTTTTATAAACTGATTAGTAACAAATATTGATGAAAATAATCTAGAAGAAAACGCTGGTTTATTAAATAAAAAAATTATTCAAGGTCATTCTAGTGCAACAAGAAATTTTGACTTTAAAGCTTATAATCCACCTTATTTAGATGTTAAAGATTTAGTAAATCATGAAGGTGATCGCTATCATGGACCTACTTCAGAATCTGATGAAACCACTTATACAATTTATCTTTATGCACATCAAGATAAATTAAATCTAAAGCAAGAATTTAAATTAGGGGACTTATCTAGAGAACTTCATGGCAAAGTATTTGCTGAAGGAATTTACTTTTTTAAAGTTAAAAAAGCAAATTAAATTAATTAAAACAAAAATCAACAACTTTTACAGGTTGTTGATTTTTTAAATTATTTGTTCTCTTTATTATTGATTCCTGAATCCAGAGCAACTGTATCAGGGTTTAAAGCATTAGCTCTTAGTACTTGCGACATAATACTATTATCATTTTTTAAGTCAAATAGTGAATTATTATCAGACACAGCACCATAATAATTAAAACTATTAGTAATTAATTTTCATGACTGTAAGAAAGTACGTGGAGCACCTGAGTTAATAATTGAAACAAAGTAGCCTGAGTTATCAAAAACTCCCGTTCCTGAATTACCTGCGTTATGGAAAGTAGGTGTTAAACCATTAGTTGAAAATCCAATTGAAGTATTATTTTGTGATGTACGGTTATAAACATAAGCTGATTGTTTTCCATAAGGAAAGCCACTAAAACTATAATCAATTAACATTGAAGGCATAAACATTGAAACAGGTTCTTCCTTGTTTGCAATTTTTAATGGTTCTAGTTTTTCTCAATCATCTAACCATTTATAGTAACGATATTTACCATCTGCATAAGCTTTTTCTTTAGCAACTTTAATATCAGCAACTACCAGTGCAATATCGACTGCACCGTTTTTATTTGTACCATCAATTGAAGTTTGTTTTAAACTAGTTCCATCTCAAATTTGCTTATAAGGAATGCCACTAACTACATCTAAACCATCTCAATAACTAGTTCCATTATGTCAGTTATTTCCAAAATCATCTGAGTGTCTAACGATGAAAACTGAGCCATTATTACCTAGACCATTTTGCTTCATTTGATCAGCATTTCCTGAGGCCACGTGATGATTAGTAATTAGGTAGTATTTTAATTCATCGCTTTTGTCATCACTTGCTTTTGCTAGCATAGTTCATGAACCCATGTTACCACCAAAGCTTCTTTCTTTGATATCTTTGAATGAATCATAATTATATGATTCATGAGCGTATTCAAGGTTCATTTTGTATCCTTGTGTTCATTTTCAAGTAACATTTTGGTTAAAGTCAAATTCAAAAGCAGTATCGTTATTTTCATAACGTTTGTTGTAAAGAATTAAAGGTACATTTTCTGCAGTGAATGTAACATTATCATAATTAAAGTCATTAGTTGGAATTGTGTTGAAGTTTTCAACTTCAACATTATTTGTATATTCAAGATTGAAAGTTGTTGCGTATTTACCAAAGTAAATTTCTTTACCTATGTTTAATTCATCAAATTTCTTACTTATATTTAAATCTGCATCTAATTGTGTGAAGTTGTTAAAAGTAATTGGTTTTCTAGTTTCTCTACCTCGTGATGAAGTAGTAACTTCTTCTAATTTAGTAATCTTGAATGTGAATTTAATTCCTTCGTCAATTAATTTTGCATTTAGATTAAATGATGCATCATAATATGTCTGACTACTATTACTGAAATTATGTGATCTAAACGATCCTTTCATGTCAACATTTTTTTGTTCTTTTAATTTTTTATAATCTAATTCAACAATAGCACGAGTATTTGGAAGTTGTCTGCTAGTAAAACTCTTATTGTTGTTATTCATCAATTTTACTATTTGATCATAACCCGCATTAACTAGACCACCTAAATTAATTATAACTTTTTGATTATCTACATTGGTTGTTGTATTATCAAAAATTGGTGAATAATATTTACTTAATAATGTAAAAGTTACTTCTTTTTTAGAATTTTCTGCATTTCATAAAGCATCTTTTTTAGATAATTCTAGTCTTCTATTGCGAGCAATTAAACTACTACTTAGTTGTGCTTCACGAAGTGCTTGCTGTGCTGCTTTTTCTTCTAGTTTCGAACGTTCAGGTGTTATACCAGTTCCCGAGGTAAAACCTGTTGTTTCTGTGTTAACTTTATAAAGTTGATCTAGTGCACCTTCTTGACTTTCACCAGAATTAATTGCTTTTAGACCTGAAAGTTTAATTCATTTTGTAGCAGTTTTAGATTTATTACTTGAATCCGTATATTTAAATTTAATTCAGGCAGTACCTGCTTGATCATTTTTATTAGAAATTTCACCAATATAAAATTCTTTAATTGAACCATTTTGATTTGTAAACTTATCATAAATAAAATGGTTGTTAGGTGAAACAAATTTAACTTTGACTGCATTACTTAAAGTTTGTGCATTTAAACTCGAAGGAGTCATATTTGCTAATGCTGTAGTATCAATAGATAAATCTGAAAAAGAAATATTATTTAAATCTTGTTCAATATATTTTAAATCTCTTAATGAATTTGTTAGATTGCTTAAAGTAATTAAATTTGAATGTCATTTAACTTTTGCATTATCTTTTTTAGTAAATCCTAACTTAAAACTTATTTTAGTTTTATCAGGATTACCCCTTCGATCTTTAGGGATTTGTACATCATAATAAGTTACAAAATAATTACTTCTTAAACTATTAATTTGTACTGCTGAAGCAGTATCATTAGTAATTTTCCCAGCAGGTACAGTTCCTGTTGTTTTATTTGGATCATCTTTAAATCCATCATCACCTTTTTTAGCATCAGCAAGAACTTTGTTATTGTATGTATCAGTTTTGTCATCAAAAGTTTTACCCGAATCAGTTGATGCTGCTACTTGACCTGTAAATTTTAAAAAGTATCTTAAATTTTTAGCAGTCATAAATTGAGGTTCTAAATAAGAAAAACCTTCAGTCTTATTTAATTCAAAATCACTTCCATTAATTTGACCTGCATGTTTTTTAATATCAGTTAATTGATTTTTTTCCTGAGTAGTTAAAGATGATTCTGCACTTTCAAAATCACTATCTTTTAATGTCCCTTTTTCATCAACAGGATCTTGTAGCTTTTTAAAGTAATTTAAAGTTACATTCTTAGTGAATAAAGGTTCTGTTGCATTTTCTAGATATGCACCGATTTTAACTTCCATTTTACCACTTAAATCATTAGCAGAAATCTTAGTTGCTTTAATTGTAAAATTACCATTTTTGATTTCTTTGAAAAAATCCATTGGATTTACTTTTGAAGCTAAATGTTGATGATGTAAGTTATTTCAGTCTTTAATTTCAAAGATTTTCATACCTTGTTCAATTAATGCTTTAACTTGATCTTGTTCACCAAAGCTAATACCATCATTAGTTTTGATGATTAAATTATTTTTACCATTATTTGCTAATAATGCTCTTTTATCATCTGATAAAACATAAGTAATTGTTTTCTTGTTACCTGTTCCAATTTTTGCAGATGGATCAAAATAAACGCTAAATGATTTTTGCTTATCTTCAACTAAATTATTAAATAGTTCTGAAATTTTTTCTACAGCTTGAGGACCATCTGGACCATTTTTATATGAAAGATTTAAAGTATTATATTGTCAAGTTAATAATCTAAATTTACTTCTTCCTCTTGTACCTTGATTAAATAATTCTAATAATTTATCTCTTACTTTCGAATCAATTGTTCTTTCTCTAGAAATACCAGTTGATCCGTCAACTAATTCTAGATTATATTTTCTTTCAAGTTTTTCAATTTCAGTTAACAAGAATTTTTCTAAAAATGTAAAGCCTTCAGAGTTAACTAAAATACCTTTTGCATTTCTTGTAAAGTTTCTTTGATTATTAGTTACATAAATTTTAAATGCATCCGAAACTTCAACTTCTTCACCACGTTTTTCAAATCAAGTTGTTTTATTAAAATCACCAATAGTAAAACTTTTTACTTTTGTGTTTTTTGCTTTAACATCAATAGTTAATTTTGAATTACTGAATGATCCAAAATGAAATGAGAAAAAGCCTGTGTTTTTACTTTTAAAATGATCTTTGAAAAAGTTTTTTGTAAACACTTTTTCAATTGCAAAATTATCTTTTAATTTTGCATCATAGTCAAAATATTTAGCTAAATCAGCAGGATTAGTTGAATCAGTATAACTAGTTAATAAAGTATTTAACTGTAATTTAGAAATTCATTCTCTAGTCATTAAAACTTTTGCTGACTTATCTTTTGAATATAAATAGAAAGTTAAAACTGCTTTATCAATATTATTAGGATCTAAAGTAACATCAATAAATTCTGTTTCATTTTCATCTTTATCAGTTAAATCAAAATAAGTTGTTCAATTATTTTGACTAACACTTGCTGAATAAAGTTTAATACCTAAATTAGTTAACTGTGTATCACTAACTTTTTGATTTAATTTATATTTATTTAAATCATTAGCAATTACTTTTAGTTCATCTTCTTTTGGATTTTTAAATCCATCGATTTCAAAATTATAAGTATCACTTGTAATATCTAAATCATCATGATATTTTAATTTCAAATTAATTGCAATTTTGTTATCACTAATTTCTGTAAAAGAAAATTCACTCACAACATTTTTTAGATTTTCATAATCAAAATCTAAATTTAAAAAGTTTTTAATTTGATCACTAGTTAAACTGTTAGAAAATGTTTTAGTTGCTAATTCATTTTTTAAATTTTGATCTTTAAGATCAATTATTTGTTGTTTAACTCATTCAAGTGCTTTAGTTACTTGTGTTTGTTTTTCTTCATCAGTTACATAAACAAAATTGGTAATTTCTACATCATGTTTTTTAGTATTAGAAATTAAATTAGTTAATTCAAGTTGTAGCACTACACTATTTGTTTTAATTTCTAAAATCTTTGCACTTAAAGTAATATCAGTTAAATTTGTATTGGTTGTATCAATATTTAATAGTGCTAAAATATCTGCACTTGTTTGTTGAAGATTAAAAACTAAATTAGGATTTTGATTTTTTAGAGTTTGATCTTTTAGATCAACTGCTAATGATGTTAATCACTCATTTGCTTTTTCTAATTTAGCATTTTCTTGTTGTGATCTTAGATCTTGTGCTGTTAAAAAGCCATTAATTGTTTTTTCAACCTTTGCACTTTGGTTATATTGATCGCTTACTGATAAACTTAGTTTTACTGAACCATCATTTAATTCAACAACTTCAATATCAAGTGCTAAATTATTTGCTTCTAAATTTAAATCAGAACGATTTAAATTTAATAAAGGTAATAAAACACTTGTTAATTGTGAACTATTGAATGTATCTGAAGCAAGTTTTTGTTTTAAAGATGGATCTTTTAAATCAATTGTTAAATTATTTAGTTTAGCAATAACTTTATCAATTTCTAATTTTGATGCATCTAATTTTTCTTGATGTTTAGTTGCTGATTCTGATTTAAATCCACTGATTTGTACAGCAGTTTTTAAACTACTACTTAATGAATTTGTTAAAGTAAATTCAACAGTAACATCTTGATCACCAATTTCTTTTACAATAGCATTTAATGTTAAATCAGATAATTTTTCATTACTTGTATCTAAATTTAGTAAATTTAAAATTTCTTCACTAGTTAATGAAGCAGTAAAAGTTTCTGAAGCAAATTGTGATTTTAGGGCTTGATTTTTTAAATCAATATTTGAATTTTTTAATCAGTTAAATGCTTCATTTAATTTATTTTCAGCTTCTTGAGCAATGTGTTGTTCATTTGTTTTAAAGCCACCAATAGTCTTATTGATGTTTTGTTTTTGTCCATAGATGTCAAAGATTTCAAAATTAATTTGAGCAAGTCCATTACCTATATTTGAAATAGAAATAGTTGCACTTAAATTATTGTTTGTTAAATTTAAACTACTTAAATCAAAATTAATCAAGTCTAAAATTTTAGTTTGATTATCATTAATAGTAAAAACTTCATGAGAAAATTTTGACTTTAAAGATTGATCTTTTAAGTCAATTTGAGTGTCTTGTAATTGTTTAATTACAGCATTAATATTTTGTAATGAAGCAACTCTTTTAGAATTAATTTGAAATTCTTCATCATGTTTAAAGCCACTAATTTGAAAATCATAAACTCTAACTTGGTGGTATTTATCTTCTAAAGTAACTTCTACAGTTGCACTATTATTTGATAAACTAACACTTCTAGTTTTTAGTGTAGTTGTAAAATTCTTAAAAATATTTTGATCTAAATTAAGATCTAAAAGTTCTTTAAGTTGTGAATTGCTTTGACCTATATTAAAAACTTCATTAACAGTTTTTTGCTTTAAAGATTTGTCTTTTAGATCAATTGAAGTTAATCTTAAATATTTAACTGCTTCATTTAACCTTTCTCAACTCTCAGCTTTTTCTTGATTAGTTGTTACAAAGTTTGTAATGTTTTTATTTCTGATAAAAGTTTTTTCAGGATCTTTATTATCAGTAATTGTAAAAATTAAACCAACGATCCCGTTTTGATCATCAACATTTTGAACACGATAATTAACGGTTACATCAGTTAAAAAATCTGAAGGAAAATTTAATGAAACTAAATTAGCAATTTGTTCTTCACTTAATGATGTTTTGAAATTCTCTGATGCAATTTCTTGTAACATGGCTTCATCTTTTAAAGTCACGTAAGTTGTAAAATTATTATCATTTTGAAAATCTTGATAACTCTTATTTGAATTATTTTGTGAAGTTGGTGTACAACTAATTACCACTGCAGTCGCTGCACTTGTTACTGTCAGTGCTGATAAAAAGAAAATATTTTTTTTAATTTTTTTCATATGAATCTATTCCTTAAAAATCGTTGTTTTGATTTATTTTGTAAGTCAATTATTTTAATAATTGCTAATCTCTCTTATAGACTAATTTTTACATATTTTTGCCGTTCCTAAACAAAATATTTTTTATTTTTTATTTTTGAAAACGCCCCAAAAAAGGACTTTTTCGAACTTATGGATATAAAAAAATCCCTCTAGGGACTTACAAAGAAAAATTCTTTTTATTAGTATATTTGCTAACTGTTCTAAGTGAGTGAAATGTTTTATAATAAGCTTCATTTGCAAGCACACCTGCATATAAAAAGTAAGAAAAAAATAAAACAAAAGTACCTGCGAAAAAGATAACAGCCATAAATGACAAGACATTAAAAGTACTTGTTCTGACAATTGCTTGAAATATTAAAGTTAAAATTCAAATCGGAATTAGTGCAACAAAAATACCTGGTTGAATATGTGAAAATCTTAACTTAAATTTAGGAGCAAATTTAAATAAAAATAATAGCATTAGATAATAAAAAATAGCTGTTGTTGGCATAAAGGTCAAATAAAAAATTGATTCATAAACAGGACCATCATATAATTCATCAATTTTACTAATAAAAACTACATAACCGTTTAAAAATAGATTAAGTAAAAAAATTATTACAATAATTATAAAAATTCCTTTAAGCCGATTAACTAAGATGTTACCATAATTGTCATGTTCATAAATATAAGACATTGAATAAATAAGTCTTGAGTATCCACTGGATGAAATTCAGATTAAAGATAAAAGTAAAAGAAGAATCGGTCAAGGACCACCATGCGCATTCTGCAGAATAGCAGAAATTGATAAATGAGTAATGCTTACATCACCAGGAAAAATAAGATTAATGGTATTACTTAGCCCTGGAATAACTCTATCATAAATATTATTTAATAAAATTTCTCCATAGCCTTCGATTAAATTTACAAATAATGTAACTATAAGCACAACTGGTACAAAGGATAACAATAAGTAAAATGAGGTTGCTAAGGGAACAAATGTAAAATCACGTGAACTAAGTTTTGAGTAAGTACGATCTATTAGTTCTGAACGTTTTTGTTTATTTTTAATTTTTGATTTTGAAACAAAAATGCTTAGTGATACTAAAATAATTAATTTAACTACTCTTTCTTTTATATTAAAACCACGATTGATATTATTTATTACTTTACGTTCAACTCATGATTTTTTTAAAAATGAGAATATCCCTTTTTTGTCAGGATCGCCATATCTAGGTGTTCCATAATTTGATCAACCACTGTTAATTTGTTTTCTTTTTCTTCACTTTTTTCATCTATTCATTATTAATCACCGAGTTTTTATTTTAACAACTTTTTATAATTTTAACTAATTTATTATTAAATATCTTTAGCACTAAAAAATTACTAATAAATTGCTTATTTATCAGTATATTCTCATAAATTTAGTATTAATTAAGTTTTAAAACTGATAATGTAAATAAACTTTTGTAATGAGAAAATTTAAAAATCGTGTTTATGCTATTCTTACATCAACTTTTAATTCTATTTAAATAAAAAAAGTCCTTCAAGTACTTATATAGAAAAATTCTTTTTGTTAGTATATTTGCTAACTGTTCTAAGTGAATGAAAGGTTTTATAATAAGCTTCATTTGCAAGCACACCTGCATATAAAAAGTAAGAAAAAAATAAAAGAAAGGTGCTAGCAAAAAATATCACAGCAATAAATGATAATAGGCGAAACGAACTTGTTCTAACAATTGCTTGAAATACTAATGTTAAAATTCAAATAGGAATTAGTGCAACAAAAATACCTGGCTGAATATGTGAAAATCTCAATTTAAATTTAGGTGCAAATTTAAATAAGAATAACAATAAAATATAGTAAAACAAAGCAGTTATTGGCATAAAAGTAAAGTAGAAGATTGCCTCATAAGCCGGTCCATCATATAATTCATCTATTTTACTAATGAAAACTACATAAGCCTCCATGAATAGTGTGAGTAACAAAATTATTGCAATGATTATAAAAATTCCTTTGATTCGATTAATTAAAATATTACCGTAATTATCATGGTCGTAGATGTAAGACATTGAATATATTAATTTTGAATAACCTGCTGATGCCACCCAAGTTAAAGCTATAATTAAAAAAATAATCGAAATAGCTCCTGCAGAAGAAGTTTCAAAAACGACAGAAAGCGATAGATCATTAATATCTATATTTCCAAAAATCGCCCTAATAGTATTACTTAAACCAGGAATTACTCTGTCATAAATATTATTTAATAAAACATCGCCATAACCACCAATAAAATTTACAAGTAAAGTAACAGCAATAGTTACAGGTACGAACGAGAGTAGCAAGTAAAATGAGGTTGCTAAAGGAACAAATGTAAAATCACGTGAACTAAGTTTTGAGTAAGTTCGATCTATTAGTTCTGAACGTTTTTGTTTATTTTTAATTCTCGACTTAGAAACAAATGTGCTTAGTGAGATTAAAATTACTAACTTAACAGCTCTTTCTTTTATATTAAAACCACGGTTGATATTATTAATTAATTTACGATCAACTCATGATCTTTTTAAAAATGAAAAAATCCCTTTTTTATCAGGATCGCCATATCGTGGTGTTCCATAATTTGATCACCCACTGTTAATTTGTTTTCGTTTTCTTCACTTTTTTCATCACTTCATAATTACTTACCAAATTTTAATTTTAACAATTTCTCCAAAATTTTACTACTAATTATTGGGTGAGCTTGAGTAGAGGTTTTTTTCATTAGTAAACCAAGAAGTAATTTATTTACTTTCTCTGGTTTTTCTAAATATTCATTAACGACTTTCTCATTTTGCTTCATTAATTCTAGTAAATAAGATTCAAGAATTTTTTCATCTTTAATTAGAAAATAATTATTGCCTTTAATTATTTCATCTAAATTATCTGCACTGTTAACTAATAAAGGCACTATTGCTTTAAAGTGTTTTGCAGATATTTCTTCATTTGTTAATCTTTTTAGAAGGTCTTCAAGAACAGGTATTTTGATACCTAAGTCAACCACATGTTTTTGTGTTTTATTGGCGAGAGAAACAACTTCAGAAAAAAATAAATTTGCTAATTTATCTCTTTCTGAGTACTTTATGCTGTCAAAATAAGTTGCTAATTTTAAGTCATTAACAAGTGCAGTAATTTGAATTTGATTTAATTTTTCTCTTTCATACCTTGCTTGTTTTTCTCAAGGCAATTCATTAATTTTAATACTATCAATTGTGCTCTGAGAAATTTTAATAGTTGGAATATTTGGATCTCTAAAGTAGCGATAGTCAATCGCATCGCTTTTTGCTCTCATAGTAATAACTTCTTGTTTTGATTCATCAAAACGTTTTGTAACTTGATCAACACTCTTATTTTCTAAATAAGTTTTAGTTTGATTTTGAATTTCTAAATCAATTGCTTTTTTGACATTACTCAAAGAATTTAAGTTTTTAATTTCAACACGATTTCCGTAACCTTGATATCCATAAGGTCTTAAACTAATATTAATATCTGCTCTTAACCCACCACGATCCATTCTTGCTTCAGAAATATCTAAAGCAAGTGCAATCTTACGAATTGTATCAATATAAGCAATTGCTTCATCAGCACTTCTGATAATTGGCTTAGTTACAATTTCAATTAAAGGTACACCTGAACGATTAAAATCGTGCAGAATTTGTGTATCAGTAATTGTTTGTTTTGCAGTATCTTCTTCTAAATGAAATCTTTCAATTTCAATATTTTTTTCTTGACCATTAACATTAATTAGTAATGAACCGTTTTGTGCAATCGGATGAAACTGCTGAGTAATTTGATAACCCTTTGGTAGGTCTGGATAAAAATAATTTTTTCTATCAAGTCTAACAAGAGGATCAATTTCCATTTTTAATGCTTTTGCTAATTTAATTGCTTTAACAATTGCTTGTTTATTTACAAGAGGTAAAGTTCCTGGATAAGCTAAATCAATTGGATGAACATTTGTGTTTGGTTCATCATTGAATCTATTAGGTGCAGGCGAGAACATTTTTGTTTTTGTGTTTAATTCAATATGGATTTCAACACCAATTATAACTTCAAAATTACTCACTTTTTGCTCCTAAAAATTGTTCAAAATATAATGCAATATTTAATAGTTTTTGATCTTCTTTTAACTTAGTATCGATCGCTAAACCAACTGGTAAATTATTAACTTTAATTCATGGAATTACAATTGAAGGAACACCTGATAAATTAGCATTTGTAAGAATTCATTGCATAAAATTTGGTTTCTTACTTTCACCTTCAATTAACGGTGCAACATCATCTGAAGCAGGGTAAACAAAAGCGTCATAATCTTTTAATTTTGTGCTCATATATTCAGTAATTTTTTGTCTCATTTTTTGAGCATTATAAAAGACATCATTAATATGATCAACACTTAAAAATAGACTCCCTAAAGTTAATCTTCTTTGAACCATTTCACCAAAAAAATCACTACGAGAATTTGTAACAATTTCTTCTCAGTTTTTTCCTTTAGTTTTATTTCCAAATTGTAAACCTTTAATATTAGCTAAATTACTTGTTGCTTCAGAATATGAAAGAACATCATAAACTGTTTTAATATGATTTAAAAGTTTTTCATCTAAATCTAAAAATTCAATTTCTATATTTTCTTTTTTTAGTTTTTCAGATAACTCTAAATAATTATTTTTAATGTCTTTTTGTAAATAATTTAAATTACCTAAAAAACCCAGTTTTAGGGGCTTTTGGGCATTAATTCGCTCATCTAAATTAACCTTAATTGAAGTCATATCTTTGTTGTCTTTTTTAAATAAAACTTTAGATAAAACAAAAGCATCATTTACATTATGAGTAAAATAGGCAACTGTATCCATGCTTGATGCATAAGCAAAAAGACCATAACGAGATACTGCTCCATATGTTGGTTTAAAACCTACAAAACCATTATAACCTGCAGGGTTACGAACACTATCTCCTGTATCTGATCCAATGCTAAAAGAGACATCACAATACATGGAAGCAACTGATCCTGATGAAGATCCACCTATAATTCTTTTATCATCTTGAGGATGTTTAATTATTCCATATCCACTGAATAAACCACTGCCTCCTAAACCAAATTCATCAGCATGAACTTTAGCTACTAAAGAAGCACCTTGATTAATTAAAAGATCGTAAATTTCTGCATTATAAAAAGGCTTAAAACCATTTAAAGTTTTGCTACTTGATTGGGTAATATATTCAGCAGTTGCATAGTTATCTTTTAATGTAAAAACAGCTTTTTCTAATAAGCCTGATTTTAGATTTTTTTCATTTTTTGCAAGCACTGAAACCACATTATTTTGATCATCTTTTAATAATTTATATGCCTTATCAAAATCACCTAAAACTGTTAAATTATTCTTCATCATTTTGTCCTTTTGGAAGAACTAAAAAACCATTTTCATGGTCATATGCATTTTCAAAAACTTGTTCTTTTTTTAATAAATTAGATGTATCAATTTCATCTTCTCTTAAGTCTTCAAAATTAATTTCTGGAGCTAACAATTCTTGCTTTCTTGGAAAATCAGAAATGTCATCTGCCATGTTTTCTAGATTATTAAAAATCTCATCATATTCAACCATGATGGATTTTAATGTTTTATCATTTGTTTTAAAGTGAGCTACATGTGCTGTATGTTGTAAAATTTTGCTGCTATCTTTTTTCATTTTTACCTTTTATCATTTTGGAAAATCAATAAATTCCAAATCATTTAAATATTCTAATTCATCTTTTAAATCATGAAATTTAATTATGTGTGAATGTAAATAAACACGTTTATCTTTTTTACCACCGTAGTTAACATCACCAAAAATTGGGTAACCAAGTTTTGATAAGGTAACTCTAATTTGATGTTTTCTACCTGTCACTAATTCAGCATAATGATGAGGTGCTTTATCATATAAAATAGTAATTGCTTCTTTAGTATTGTCTTTTGCTTCATTAAATAATTCTGCTCGCTGTCTTTCAGGATTATAAAAATGATGAAACGTAACTGTCTTAGTTTCACCTTCTTCTAAGAAAGGAATATTTGATTTATAAAGATAAACTTTTTTAATGTTTTCTTGTTGTTTTAATGTTCTTAAAGCATTATAACTTTTTGCATAACAAACTAAACCTGTTGTTTTTTTGTCAAGGCGGCCTATTGATGAAGGCACAAAACTATCTATTTTGACAAATTTTAAATATTTCAAAACTTGATTATCAAGTGAATTAGTGCTATCGTGCATGTCTACGTTATAAGGCTTATTAACAATTAAAATACTTTCATCTTCAAAAATAACGTTGAATTTAACTTCAACGTTTTTGATAAAGGCTTGTCTTTTTTTACCTGCTTCAATGCCATATATTAAAATCAAATCACCTTCAGAAACTGAAAGTTTTTTATCATTTGTTCTAATGCCATTGACTTTAATATCTTTTTCACGAAAAAGTTTTTCAATTCGTGAAATAGGGACATTATTTAAATATTCTTTAACAACTTTAAAAAGGATTCTGCCTTGATCATTTGAGGTTGCATTAATCGTAAACACTATTCTTCTCTTTGAGATTGATATAGTGAGAAATTGCTTTCTTGAGTATTATCCATCTCAACATCTAAAAATTCAAACTCTTGTAAACGTGGTAAATCGTGTAATGATTTAATTTTGAAATAATCATAAAAACGATTTGTAACACCATATAAAATTGGATTACCTGGAGTTGAAGCGATTCCAACTTCTTCAATTAAACCTTTAACTAATAAAGTATTGAAAACTTGATCAGAAGAAACCCCTCTAATTTCAGATACTAATGAGCGAGTAACTGGTTGTTTATAAGCAACAATTCCGACTGTTTCTAAAGCTGCTTTTGATAGTTTTTGAGCGTTGTTAAAACTTACTAACTTACCAATATAATCTTTCATGCTTTCTGCTGTAGCAATTTTAAAAACTTCGTTAAATTCAAAAACTTTTGTTCCTAAATTTAAAGCGTTATATTGTTCTTTAAAATCTCTTAATAATTTTAAGGCTTCTTTTGTGTTGAATTGATCTTCATCATCAGTTGTTGAATCAAAGTTTAAAACTTTTTTAACTTGTTCAACTGATACACCTTCTTCACCTTGTACATAGGCAAGAGCCTCGATAATTCTACTGTAGTTGTTCATATGCTTCTCCTTTTGAAATGTAGATTTTTCCAAATTGTTCATCTTGTCTTAGAACAATTTCTTGTCTTCTAGATAAATCTAGAACAGCCATTAAAGTAATTACAAAATGGCTTAATGAAGGTAGATTAAAAATTTCTTCAAAAGTTAATTCACCTTTTTCTAAAAATAATTTCTTAATATAAATTATTTGATCAGATGGTGTTAATTTAAAATTTTCAAATTTTGCTTGTCTTAATTTAACTGCAAAATTTCTTTCAAACATCTGTCTTAAAACAATCGCAATTTGTACTGGAGATGAATGTCCATCTAATAAGGTTTCATCTTTTTCTAATTCGAATTCTTGAATGTTATCTTGTTTTTTAATAAAGATTGCTTTACGATTAATTTCTTTCAATTTTAAGTCTTCAATTACTTCTTGAAAGGCTTTATATTCAGCTAATCTTTGAAGAATTTTTTGTCGATCAATTTCGACTTCTTCAGGTAGATCTTTAGGGTTTAAAATTAAGGCTGCTTTAATTTGTAAAAGTGTTGCAGCCATTAATAAATAATCACTTGCAAGGTCAATTTGTTGTTCTTGTAAATTATGAATAATTGCTAAATATTGTTCAGCTAATTCAATTAAATTTATTTCTTGAATATCTACTTTTTTATCTTTAACAAGCGAAAAAAGTAGATCAAGTGAACCACTATAATTTCCTATATCAAAAACATATTCAGTTGGTTTTTCTAATTCGTTACTCATGTTTGTCTCCTGTTATAAAGTTTGAAACAATTACTGCTCTAGTGTTTTTCATTAAGTCATCATCACTAAGAGTCATGATGGCATCACTGCGAATTGGTTTTGCAAAAATTATTTCAACCGTGGCTTTTTTATTCTTTGCATCAAGGCCAACATTACTATAATTTATAGTAGTTGGAATGATTGGTAATAAGTTCATCTTTGCGATCCTAAAAGCACCTTTTTTAAACTCACCTATTTGTCCATCTTTACTACGTGTTCCTTCTGGAAAGATAACTCCAATTTTTCTTTCTGATTTGATCATTTCACCAAATGCCTTAACTTTTTTTCAAGCATCTAAATACTTATCACGATCGATGAATTGACCATCTAATAATTTGACCGAATTTCTAATTAAAGATTTTCTTTGAAGTTCAATTTTTGAAACAAAAGAAACTAAATTATGATCAACTGATTTATCATGTGTATCTTTCATCATCGCTTTTAAGATTGCTAAGACATCAACATTATTAACGTGGTTTGCAATAATTAAAGATGGTGCTTTAACTAGGTTTTCCTTGCCTTTGATGACTACATTAATATTATAAATTTTTAAAACTTTACTTGCTGTTTTTAAAATTAAATCATTACGTTTTTGATTAGGCAAAGCATCAGGAAAACGTCGGTGTTTACGGGCTGTTAGCGCAATTTTGATCATGCTAACTAGAATTCATGGTGAATAAAAAATCAATTTTAAGTATGGGGGCATATTACTCCTTTTTTAAGGCAATTGCGATCACATAATTATCTTCATGTGAAATTGAAATTGCAAACCCTGGAAATGTTCATTGCTTATTTTTTTTAACAAGTTCAATTTCTTTAAAAGAAAAATAATTGTTATCTGCTTTATAAATAGCTTCTTTGATTGCTCAAGTTCTTGCTAAAAATAAAGGTTGATTTTCACTGATTAAAAACTCTTCATATTCTCTCTTAGATAAAATTCGTTGAGCAAATTTTAAACCAATATTTTCAAAGCGTTTTACATTTGTTAAATCAATGCCAAGCATATAAAAATTATACATTTTTTTAATTATTTAATAATGTATTAAATAAGAATTTAAATTGCTTTTTTGAGCAAGAAAATTCTAAAAAATTGCCTTATCTTTTTAATTTTTAGGTTGATAAAAATTAAAAAATAGACAGTCATAAAACTGTCTATAAATTTAATATTTTGGTTTAACTAATTTTTAAATAGTTGTAAATTGTTTTTACCATGACACCAGTAAAATCATTTCCTTTTTTACCAGTACCTGCAATATCAATATGAATGTGTTTTACTTTTTTAGCAAATTCATGAACGAATAATGCTGCTGAAATTGAACCACCCATGTAGGTTGCATCTGAGTTAACTAAATCAGCCACAGTTGATTTTTTAGTATCTTTGAAAAAGACATCATCGAGAGGTAATTCTCAAACCATTTCACGAATTTCTTTTGCTGCTTTAGCAAAGGTTTTTGAAAGTGATTTTTCACTAGCAAAAAATCCAGTGTAAGTATCACCTAGTGCAACTTTAATAGCACCTGTTAAAGTTGCTACATCAACAATTTCAGTTGCTTTTAATTCTTCAATTGCATAAGTAATTGCATCTGCTAAAATTAAACGTCCTTCAGCATCTGTATTAGTAATTTCAACAGAAATTCCTGACTTAGAAACAACGACTGAATCAGGTAACATCGCATCATTTGCCAAGCGGTTATCTGTTAAAGGTAACACTGCTGCAAAGTTTTTATTTAACTTCAATCTTGAAGCAGCAATTACTGAAAATAAAGCAATTGCTGAACCTGACATATCGTATTTCATGTTCTTAATGTAACCACTAGGCTTTAGGTTATAGCCACCACTATCGAAGGTAATTCCTTTACCAACAATTACTTGTTTTTCTTCTGATTCAGGATTACCTTTGTATTCAACTACGACAACACGTGGTTCATACATTGAACCTTGATTAACTGCTAGTAATAGGTTCATATCTTGTGCTTTGATTTCTGCTTTATCAAGTACTTTAACTTCCAAATTATAACCTGCATTTTGTGCTCAAGTTTTGTATTGCTCTGCTAAGTATTCACTGTTTGCAACGTTAGGTGGTGTTTCTTGGAAGTTACGTGTATGGTGTCTAGCATGAGATAAACGCACTGCTTCTGCATAAACATCATCTAAATTATCTTCTGTTTTAATTAATAAAGTAGGTTCGTATTTATTTTCATTTGCTAGTGCCTTTTCATCAACTTTACGTTTTGATCATAGTTTACCTTTAGTGTAAGCATAAGTTAAAACTGCTTCTTGATAAACATCAATTAAGCTAACTTCATTAGTAACAAAAGAAGCAACATCAATTTGATATTTACGGCTTAATAATGAATATAGTTTTAAGAAGGTTTTTTCAAGTTTGAAAAAATCAAATTCTCCTCTTTTACCTACATATAAATAAGCGTTATTTGCTGCTAAAAATTCAGTAATAACACCTTCACGTTTAACAACTTTTGCAGGTAAATGATCATCTTCAAAAGCAGCAATTAATAAAACGTTTTCATCACGTTCTTTAGAATGTCTTTGTAAAATCATTAGTTAGCTCCTTTTGCTTTTAAGTAGTAAAATAGAGGTCGCATCATCGCTGCTGTTCCTAGGTCACCTTTATCTGCTGTCCCTGCAATATCTAAGTGCATGAATGAAACATTTTTAGCAAATTGTCTTAAGAAAATTGCTGCAGAATTTGATCCACCTAGCCCTGAATAGTCAGTGTTATATAAATCCGCTAGTTTTGAACCTTTCATGTTAATTAAGTAATTATCATGAAGTGGCATTCTTCAAACTTTTTCATGTGCTTTTTTGGTTGCTTTAGCAAGTAATTTATAATTTTCTGTATTTGAAGATCATACACCTGTGTATTCTCTACCGAATGTATAAAGAATTGCTCCTGTTAAAGTTGCGATGTCGATTACTTCAGTTGCTTTTTCTTTTTCGATTGCATAAGTCAATCCATCTGCTAAAACTAAACGTCCTTCAGCATCTGTATTGTTGATTTCAACAGTAATTCCGCTCATTGAAGTAACGATTGAATCAGGTAATGAAGCATCTCCATTAATTCTATTATCAGTTAGCATTGCAACTGCAACAGCGTTAACTTTAGCATTAGTTTCACTAAGCGCCATGATTGTTGAACAAGCAATGGCTGCTCCTGACATATCAAATTTCATGCCGTTCATGTACTTATCAGGTTTTAAGTTATAACCACCACTATCGAAGGTAATTCCTTTACCTACGATGGCAATTTTTTCTTTTGATTCAGGGTTACCTAAATAAGTTAAAACAACAACACGAGGTTCGAACATGCTTCCTTTATTTACTGATAAATAAAGACTCATGTTATTTTTAATTGCTTCTTGGCGACCTAAAACTTTGACATCAACTTTTGCGTGTTTTTGTGCTTCAGCTACAATTTGATCAGCAATTCATTCACTGTTAGCAATATTTGGTGGAAAGTTTTGTAATCTTTTTGTAAAGTTTTTTAAGTGCTTGAACTTTGCTCAAACTAATAATTTTTCTTTGTAATCAACAATATTTTTTAAATATACTGAAGCCTTTACATAAGATTTTTTAAATAATGATTTAGCATTATAAATTTCTGTTCCATCATGATCAAGTGCTAAAAAGATTTCTTTTAATAATTCTTTTTCAGCATTTTCATCTTTTACATATGGAGTAAAACTTGCGATATCTACTTGAAAATCATAACGATTTTTAAGTAGATAAGCATGGACAAAATCAGCCACTTGTTTAGCTGTAGTTTTTTCTTTGTCACTTAAATATAAATAAGCAATGTTTTCATCTAAATATTCTGTTACATAACCATCTGTTTCAACTAAATTAGTTTTTACTAGGTCATTTTTATAAGCAGCTTTTAGAACTAAACTTGCATTTAATTTATCTGAATATAATTCCATTTAATTTCTCTTTCTAAAGTTTTAAATAATTTTAATTATTTTTAATTATATTAAATTTGTACTAAATTAGATTTATTTAATTGAAGGTTTTTCTGCCTAGAAATTAAGTATTAAAACAAGCAAAATTAATTGCTTTATGCTATCTTATTAATAAGAGTTTAAAAACTAATTTAAGACAATTTTAAATTATTTTAAAATTGTCAACAGTAAAACTAACTAGCCAAAAGAGGTAGCAATGGGATTTTTTAAAAAGTTAAAAGAAAAAATTTTTCGCATCAAAACTGATGATGAAAAAAAACTAGAAAAAGAAGATAAACTAGAAGAAAAAAAAGCAAAGAAATTAACTGAAGCTGAAACAAAAGAAATTAAAAAACTTCAAGAAGTTGAAGCAAAAATTGAACAAACTAAATTAGTTGAAATTGAAAAAGCAACTAAAGTAGAAAAATTTGTTACAGGTTTAGCAAAATCAAATAGCAATTTTTCTAAAGCCTTATTAGATCTAAATGCTTCAACAATTAAAATTGATGAAACTTATTTTGAAAGTTTAGAAGAAATTTTAATTATGTCAGATGTTAGTTTAAAACTGACAAATGTAATTATTCACGAAATTAAAGAAACAATTAAAAGACAAGGTATTAGTGATAAAAATTTAATTTCTGAAATTATTGTCGATAAGATGTTTTTACTTTATGCTAATCAAGATAATTTATCAACTGAATTAAATTTTCAAGATGGTCGCTTAAATGTTTTTATGATGGTCGGAGTTAATGGTAGTGGTAAAACTACTTCAATTGCTAAAATTGCTGCTAAATTTATTAAGCAAAACAAAAAAGTTTTAATCGCTGCTGCTGATACTTTTAGAGCGGCAGCTGCTGAGCAACTAAGCATCTGAGCAAAAAGAGTGGGAGCAGACATTGTAACTGCAAAAAAGGAAAATCAAGATCCTGCTTCTGTAGTTTACGAAACTTTAGAAAAAGCCAAAAAAGAAAACTATGACTTAGTTATTATCGATACAGCAGGGCGTTTACAAAATAAAGTGAACCTAATGAATGAACTTGAAAAACTAAATCGTATAGTGGAAAAATTTATTGAGCGCGAAATTGATGAAGCACTTTTAGTGCTTGATGCAACAACAGGACAAAATGGTATTAGTCAGGCAAAAGCGTTTAAAGAAGTTACTAAATTAAGTGGTATTATTTTAACTAAAATGGATGGAACATCTAAAGGTGGAATTGTTTTAACAATTAAAGATGAATTTGATATTCATGTCAAATTTATTGGTGTTGGTGAAAAAATTGATGACCTAACAGAGTTTGATCTAGATAAATTCATCTACGCAATGGCAAAAGATGTAATCGAAACTAGTGATTTAACTTAAAATTTTTTACAAGCAAATCTTGCTTGTAATTTTTGATTTTAAAACAGTGGCTTTTTTGTAATTTTTAAAACTATTATGTATAAAATAAATAACAGTGGAGACTTGATGAAAACAGAAAATTCTAAATTATCAAAAACTAAAACTACTTTAGTCAGAAAAGATAGTAATTTTCAGGATGAAGATATTCAAAGAAGTCTTTTTGAAAAGTATCATAAGCTACTTTCAAAATCACAGCAAAATATCTTAACACTAATTTTATTTGAAGATTTTTCTTATTCAGAAGTTGCTGATGAATTAAATATTTCTAAAGCAGCAGTTGCTGATGCTTATAAAAAAGGTCTTGCTAGATTAATTGAAATTGAAACAGCAATTAAAGATAGCGAAGCAACTTTTAATAAAGAGCAAGAAAATCAAACATCAAGTAATCATCTAGATTCAAAAATAGGAAAGCATTTTATGTATAAGCGTATATTAATAAAATTATCTGGTGAAGCATTAGCCAATAAAGAACAGAGTTTGCAAATTGACTATAAATTAGTTAAAAAAATTGCCTTGCAACTTAAACAACTAGTTGATGAAGACATTCAAGTTTCAGTTGTAATTGGAGGTGGCAACTTCTGAAGAGGCGCTAGTGCTGAAAAAAACGGTATCCCACGTAACCGAGCTGATTATATCGGAATGTTAGCAACTGTTATGAATGCTTTGGCATTACAATCAGGTTTTGAACAACAAGGTTTAAAAGCACGTGTACAATCTTCTTTAAATATTGATTCACGTGTAGCCGAAAATTACATTAATGAAAAATCAATTAAATATTTGGAAAATAATGAAATTGTAATTTTTGCAGGCGGTACAGGTAGACCTTATTTTACAACTGATACAGCATCAACATTATTTGCAAGTGAAATTAAAGCAGATGCTATTTTAATGGGTAAAAATAATGTTGACGGTATTTATAGTGCAGACCCTAATATTGATAAAAGTGCGATTCACTATGACACCATTACATATGATCAAGTTATTCGTGATAACTTAAAAGTAATGGATATAACTGCAATCAGCATGGCTCGAGATAATAATTTAGATTTAGTTGTTTTTAATTTATTAGAAGATGAATCAATTATTAAAGCAGTTAAAGGTGAAATAAAATTAACACGCGTTGTAAAGGATAAAAAATAAGATGTTTGATTTTGATGAAATTAGTTTAGAAATCGAAATGGCTGCTGAAGAAAAAATAAAACATTTTGAAATTCAGCTTTCTAAAATTTCTACAGGAGCAGCCAACCCTGCTTTATTAAGAAATGTTAAAGTCATGTATTATGATGAATTAACACCACTTGAAACTATCGCTGCAATTTCAGTTCCTGAAGCAATGCAACTTTTAATTAAACCTTTTGATGTTTCATCTACCAAAGACATTATGGTCGGTTTAAATAAAAGTGGTTTAGATATTAATCCTTCAAATGAAGGGGATAAAATCAGAATTACTTTTCAACCCTTAACTACACAAAGAAAAAAAGAACTAGTTAAAACTGTTCATAAATTTGCTGAAGAAGCAAAAATTGCAATTCGTTTAATTAGGCAAAATGCAAATAATAAAATTACAAAAGCTGCAGATGTTTTAAGTAAAGATGTAGTTGAAGATTATAAAAATGATGTCCAGCTTTTTACAGAAAAGATGACTGGTAAAATTAACCAAATTGCTGCTGAAAAAGAAGCACAATTAATGAAGGTTTAAACATTAAAAATTATTTTTAAAAAGTGATGATTATGCCGATAAACAGGCACTTTTAGGTTACTTTTGAAGTAATAAAAAATTTAAAATTAATACTATTTAAATTTAAAATTTATTTAAAATCAAATTACTAAATTTTAAAAAGAAAAGGAAAAAAATATGCAATATAAAAAACGTGAAGACGTACCTGAAAAATACAAATATGATCTGAGTACAATTTTAGAAAATAAAACAATTGAAGATCTTTTTCAAGAATTAGAAAAACTTCAAAAAGATTTATTAAAAGAAAGAGATACACATTTAGATTCACTAGATAATTTAGTGGAGCATTACAAACTATGAGATAAATGAAGTATCTTAGGAGAAAGAATTTATAACTACATAAGTAATAATTTATCAGTTAATGTAGTTGATCCTGAATTTAATAAATTACAGCAAAAGTTCTTTATTTCATTTTATTCATTTAAAGAACAATGAGGAGATGAAGAAAAAAGATTACTTGATAAAACTGATCAATTAAAAGAATGAATTAAAGATGATCGTTTAAAAAATTATGCTAAGTCTTTAGAATTCACTATTAAAAATAAAGAATATCGTTTAACTGATTCAGTTGAAGAATATTTGAATAATACAGAATTTGGTAAAACAAATTTAAGTGAAATTTTTAGTGTCTTATCTAATTCAGAACTTGATTATGGTTTTGCAACAAATAAAGATGGTTCACGTAAAGTAAAAATTACTTTAGGAAATCGTTCTACTTTACTTGAAGATGAAGATGAAGAAATTCGAAGAACTACATTATTAAATTATAATCATGGTTATGCTAAACATCGCCAAACATTTGCAAGATTATTAATTTCACACTTTAAAAAAGTTTCATCAGAAAGTTTAATTAGAGGTTTTAAATCTAGTGTTGAATCTTATTTATTCTCTGATCAAATTGATGAAAGATTAGTTTTAAACCTATATCAAAGTGTTGAAAAAAATACACCTATTTTACAAAAGTATTGAAAAGCATATGCTGATTTTTTTAAATCAAAATACAATAAAGAATTAAAAATGTGAGATACATTATTGCCTATTGCTGAAGTAGAAAATAAATATACAGTTGAAGAAGCACAAGAATTAATTTTAAAAGCAATGAAGCCTTTTGGTGAAGAATATATTTCCGTTTTAGAAAAAGCATTCAAAGAACGTTGAATCGACTATATGCCTGTTGAAAATAAAAGAAGTGGAGCTTATTCAATCGGTGGTTCATATGGACTTGAGAAAAAATATATCATGATGAACTTCAACGGAAAACTACGTGAAGTAAAAACTTTAGCACATGAACTAGGTCACTCAATGCATTCATATTTTAGCGATAAAAGTTTACCTTATTCACTAGCTTCATACCCTATTTTCTTAGCAGAAATTGCTTCAATTTTTAACGAGTTAATGCTTGACTATTATCTATATGAAAATACTGATGATATTCAAACTAAATTATATTTACTTAGTGAATCAATTAACGATTTTCAAGGAACAGTTTTTAGACAAGTACACTTTAGTAACTTTGAATACGATCTATATAAATTAGTAGATAATCGTTCACCTTTAGCAGGTTTTGAAGATATTCAAGCTATCTACAAAAAACTAGGTGAAAAATATAAACTAAATGATATTGAAGATCCTTTCCCAGTAGAAGAACAAGCAATTTATTCAGCAATTGTTCCACATTATTACTATAACTTCTATGTTTATAAGTATGCTATTGGTTATATAGTTGCTAATGTCTTCTTTAATAAATTTAAAAATGAAGGGGCACAAGCTTTACAAACTTATATTAATAATTTCTTATCAAAAGGTGGAAGTAAATGACCTGCAGAAATCCTAAAAGATGCAGGTGTTGATCTATATGATTCAGCAATTTATGAAAAAGCTTTTGAAATACTAAATGATAAAGTTGAAAAATTTATTGAACTAGGTAAAAAAGTTTATTCAAAATAATTTAATCAAATATGCCATTCGGCATATTTTTTTATTGCTTAGATTCAGGAAATAAAAAAAGCACAAATTCCCTTGTGCTTTGAGATTATCATCTGAAGAAGCTACATAAACAAATAAATGTTAAGGCTTGGCAGACGTCTAATTCAGTGAATTAGAACCAACTTCATCGAAGTTAGCTAATTAATTTATACCATAAATATGTTGCTTTTCGCAAAACAAATTAAAAAAAGAAGCACAAGCAACAATAGCTGCTTGGCTTCTAAATTACGTTATTCATGTTAATATTTATACGAAAATAAACTTAAAATAACGATTTTATAAATTTTTTGAGTGCAGACTATCATGAAAATTGATTAGAATTTAATTCTAAATTTTCAAAATTTTCTACACTAGATCCATTAATGACTACTCTACAGATTATTGTTCATTTAACATTCGCTGCAGTTTGCAATAATGAATCGTCATCTAAAAATTCAGCATTTAAAACATTTTCGAAATCAAAAGTTACTTCTTCAAATTGTTCTAATGTTTTGTTCATAAAATAACCTACTTTCATAATTTAGTTGCTACTATTTTATATAATTTTCAAAAAAATTTTTTGCAAAAATAATTTTTTTTAGTATTATCTTTTTTATGAAAGTAAAAAGATTAACAAGTTTTAGTTTTTTAAACATGTTACATCACAAATTTAAATGTGATGATTCTTTTTATTGCTCTTCAAAAATTTTTAGTTATACAGATAAAAAAATTTTCGGATGAAAAATACATATTTCATCACTTGAAAAAAATTCTGATGAAATATTGAAAAAAGTTTACTTGTATTGTTTGAAATATAAATTGACCTTTAAATTTATTTCTAGTCATGAAAATTTATTTATTACTTTAACAAGAGTTTATAACAATGAGCAACAGGGAAAATTTATAACTATTTATTTCCCCAATAAGAATACTATGGAATTACATTATAAAAATCTTAGCAAAATTTTTAGATATTATAAAGGTCCATTAATTATCACCGATATGCGAAAAGGTTTTAGTAATATTGTTCAATACAGATTTTCAAGATTTAATTTTGAGAATAAAAACCAAAAAAATAATATTGGAAATTATTCACTAAAAAACTTTTTCTTTTCAGAAAATAATCTATTAAAATTAGAATTATTCAAATATAAATTTATAAAAATGATAAGTGAAAACAATTCAGGTTTTACTGCAATTGTAGAAAAAGATAAAGAAAAATTCATTCTCAAATGCATTAAACCTCATATCAAGGTTAAAGAAGGCTTATCATATAAAATGATTGCTAAAAATGAAATTAGTAATCTTGAGTTATTAAAAAATAGTGGTTTTGTACCAATAATAAAAGAATATTTTTATTACAAAAATCACACTTTTATTATTAGAGAATACATAAATGGTTCTACTTTAGAATCGCAAAAATTAATGTTTTATTATGGACTAAAAAACAATGATAAAACAAGAACAAATAATGTTATTAGATTAATTAAAAACTTATTTAATACAATAAAAAAACTTCACAAGATGTCAATTATTTATAATGATTTTCATCCTGATAATTTTATTTATGACATTAAAAATAATAAACTTTGATTTATCGATTTTGATGCATCATATAAAATTGAAAATAAATTAAAAATTGATAACATACATTTTAATTTACCTCTAGCTCATATTAATAAAAAAGATTATGAAGCAGACATAATTAAATTAAGTGTTATGATAATTGGCTTATTAACTAGCGCTAACAAATTGGCAGAAGAAGATAATCAAACTTCATATTTAGATTATTTTAAATATGTTTCTGACAAGAGAAAAATACCAAAACAATTAGTTATAATTATAATATCAATTATCGAAAATCCAAATTGAAATAATGTTGCTTTACAACTTGCAAAATTAAATTTGAAGTTTTTAAAAGATGAATATAAAGATGCAAGTAATTGAAATTCTTTTGTTATTGAAACTCATAATTCATTAACAAAAGAAATAAATGATTCTAAATCTTTAATAAGTAACATGCCTGATGAAATTCATCTAAAATTAATTTTTCACCCTATTTATCAAAACTCATTTTGAGCTAACCATGAACATGTTGAAAAGTGATTGGTTAATAAAATGCCTTTTTATAAATTTATTGATTTATATTTTATTGAAAAAAACAAGAAGGAAGCAATTAAGCTTTTAAATGATATGCTTGTGATTTCAAATGGTATATTCTACGTGAAAAACGAAAACTATTTTAGCCCCAATTTACAAGATGGAACATCACTACTTGCACTTGTTTTATTCGAAATTTATAAACTAGACAAAAATGAAGGAATCCTCATATTAATTGAAATTTTATTTAATTCAATTAATAATCCAATTCAACCAAAAATTATTTTTATGCACGGCTCTGCAGGAGCGATGCACGTTGTACTAAAACTTAACAGTATAATTAAAAAAAATATCTCAGATGATTTAAAGGATTTTTTAATTTTGACAGCAATGTCAATTTGCAAAAATTCTAATACATTAAAAATTTGAGATTACAAAAATACAATTTTAAATAATAAATTTATGCTAGGAATTCCAGGTGTTTTATACATTTTTGATGAAGCGTTTTCTTATTTAAAATTTTAAAATATTAAATTTACAATTACATAACGAAAGGAAAATATGAAATATTTTTTTAAAAATAAACTGCTTTTTTGATCAACTATTTTAACAATAATTATAACAGTTACTTCAGGACCTGTTGCCTTATATTTTTTAGGAAGAGTTGTTCAAACATATGTTTTTGCAGGTGGTCAACTAGTTAATCAATATGAAGCAAACGTAGATATTATTGTTTTTTTCACTTTGACAGCATCTGCTGTTGTATTTGGGGCACTGTGAGCTTATTTAAGAATTAATCTTATAAATAGATGTATTTTTTATTTAAGGGAAGATATATCTTCAAAAATTTCAAATATATCAGTTAAAAAATTGTCAGATAGTTCTTCATTAAGTGCTATTTATACAAACAATGTTGAACAAGTAAAGGAAACATTTTTCAGAGAATTTTTAAGCTTAATTAATTACAGTGCAACTTTTATTGTTTCCATAGTATTGATGTCAGTTATATGAATTCATTTATTATGAATTTCTGTAATAGTTATTTTGTTAGGTCTTCTTATAACAATCTTGACACAAGGAATTGCTCAAAAATCTCATTTACTTTATCAGCAAAGTGAATCAAAATATGTTTCGGAATCAAATAAAATTTTCAACAGTCATAGAACATTTTGATTCAATTCAAAACAAAACTTTTTTAAGACTTATCTCTTAAAATCTTTCACCAATTTTAAAAAAGGTGCGTACAGATCATTTAATTTTGAATTAGGTGTTGATTCTATTATTAATGCTTTAGTTGTGCTTGTACAGTTTTCAACTCTAATTGCTTCAATTTTAGTTTTCTATTTTATAAAAGGACAATTTGAAGCAGGATTTCTAGTGTCAATCCTTGGTTTATCAGGAACATTAATTAGTACATTTTCAATGACATTGAATAGTGTATTTTCAGTAAAAGCAGGTGTAGTCTTATTTAAAGTTTTTGATATTGAACAAGAACCTGAATTAGAAGATCTAAAAACAAAAATAAGAAACATTAAAGTTGCAAATTTAACTTTTAATAATGGTGAAAGAGATATTTTCAAAAATGCTAATTTCGCTTTTGAAACAAAAAAGAAATACCTTGTAAAAGGTGCTAGTGGAAGTGGTAAAAGTTTATTATTAAAATTCATTTTAGGAATGAACGAAAATGAAGAATCAAATATTTTAGTTAATGATCAAAATTTAAAACAACTATCAAAAAATGATTTCTTAAAACAGTTATCTTATTTAACAAATGATGCATTTTTATTTGATGAAAGTGTTATAAATAATATTTTAGTAGAAGCTAAATTCGATAAAAATCGTTTACAAACTATTTGTAACATTTTAGAAATTAGTGACAAATTATTAAAAACAACTAACATAGCCAAATTATCTTCAGGAGAAAAACAAAAAATTTCTTTAGCTAGAGAACTATATAAAAATAAAAAAATCTTAGTAATTGATGAGGCATTTTCAAACTTAGATAGAAATGTCAAAATTAAATTAAATGATTTTTTAACAAAGCAAAAAGATTTAACATTAATCGTTATTGCACACCATTTAGAAGAAGAAATTGAAAGGGGATTTGATGAAATTATTGCCATATCATAGAAATGCACTTTATTATTTAAAAGTAAATTTCTGATACTCATTTATTACTTTTTTAACTGTATCAATTGCTGCATCATTGGGGGCAATTTCTCCTCTTTTTCTAACACAATTATTGACCGAGATTTTAGCATCTCCAAATGATTTTAATCAACAAGTTATTATTTGATTAGTAGTTTCAATTTTAGGTTGACTTTTTTTTGTAATTTTTATAACTATTAGTCAGGTTATGATTAGAAAATTAAGAATTAAAATGCAAAAATCAATTAAAGATGATTTTCAAAACTATATCTCAAAAATTTCTGCAAATGATTTTAAAAAAATTGGTAATGAAACATTCTTCAACTGATTTAATACTGATATAGTTAATCTTGCAAAATCATATACAAGTTTTTATGATATCGTTAATGCATTAGTCGCAATTATTTCAATCGTTTTAACATTTGTATTTCTTCCTTCATCTAACGTGATAATTGCAGGAGCTTTTATTCTAGGTTTATTTGTAATTTCAGTTGTTCCATTTTTCTTTACTAAAATGAATAAAAGAGAAGTTGCTAATCAGTCAAAAACATATGATAAATTTTTTATCAATGTTTCAAAACTTTTAGAAAACTTAAAATATTTAAAAATTAATTTTTATTTAGATAAAGTAATTAATAAAGTTAGTGCTTCAAATCACGCTTTATTTAAAGCGGATATTAAAAAAGATTATGTTACATTAATATCTGATACAGTTGCCAATATTACTTATTTAGTTTACTTAGTTTTATTTATGGGTTTAGTATTAGGATTAATTTATATAGGAAATACAACTAGTAATTTACCTGCATATTTAATTCCAGGGATTGCCTTAATGTCAACAGTTGATAATATATTTAGAAGCGGTAAAAGCGAAGTTTTAACATTATCAAATACATATATCCAAATTAAAAGTCGTGTTGCAATTATTAATAAATGAAAAGAAGAATTTTCAAAACTTGAAATTCATGATGAAGCAAATAAGATTGAAATTAAAAGTATTAGTTTTGCAAATTTCAAATCTCCTTTTGTTAAAACAAATAAATATTCAGAGTTTAATTTTAAACTAGATGATCAAGTTAGAAAAATTTTAATTTTAGGAAAAAACGGAATTGGTAAGTCAACTATTTTAAATTCAATTTTAAAAATAAATGAAGAGTATTCAGGTTCAATTAAAATTAATGATCAAGATATTTCAAAAATTTCACCTGAAACAATTTATAAAAGTTTAAGCTATATTGATTCTCATAACGTAGTTTTTGATATTTCAATTGATGAAAATATTGCTCTTGATTTTGAAAGTCAAAATCAAAATAAAATAACTGTTGTAAAAACAGTTGCAAAGATAGATTTTGAATTAGAAAAAGATCAACTTGCTAGCAGTTTATCAACTGGACAAATTCAACGAATTGATATTGCTAGAAACTTATATAGGGGTAATAAAATTTTATTACTAGATGAAGCTTTTGCTAATATCGATAAAAAAAGAGCAATTGAAATTGAAGAATCATTATTAGCAAACAAAGAAATAAGAATGATTAATATTAGTCATAATATTTCAGATGAATTAGCTGATAAATATGATTTAGTTTTAAAACTATAAAATTATTATTTGTAAACTTCTTTTCAGAATATGAAAAGAAGTTTTTTATAAAATTTAAAACAACTCTAATTCATTTAAAAATTAAATAAAAAATATTTTTAATTAAGTATCATTTTATAAAGAAAGGAGAATGATGAAATACTTTTTAAAAAACAAATTACTGTTTTTCTTATTAATTATTGTATTTATAATCAATGCAACAACATCGCCTTTAAGTCTTTACTTTGCAGGAAAAATGGTGCAAACATATGTTTTTTTTAATTCTCAAATAGTTGACCAAGCAACTTCTAATTTGAACATAATTCTTTTCTTTGTAACTCTATCTATTAATACTGCTTCAATTTTAAGCAAGCGATATCTTAAAATAATTTTATTAAGAAGATGTACATTCAACCTTAGAGAAGATGTTTCAAAAGGGATATCTAGAATTTCGCTAAAAAAACTTGGAGAAAAACTTGAACTAAATTCTCTATACACAAATAATATTGAGCAAGTTTATAATTCATACTTTAATGAATTTACTAATTTTATATTTTATTCATTATTGTTTATTTCATCTTTAGTAGTTGTTTCAATTATTTGAATTCACTTACTTTGAATATCTATGATAATTGTTACTCTAGGTTTTTTAGTAAATAGACTATCTAAAAAATATACTGAAAAAGGATATTTACTAGAGCAAAAAAGTGAATCAGAATATGTAAGTAATGCAAGTAAATCATTTAACAGTTATAAAACTTTTTGACTAGCAAACAATAGAAGTTTTTTTGTTCAATACTTATCTAGAATATTTAGTATATTTCAAAAGAAAAAATACCATTAAATGAACAACATAATGATAATGGTTACGTTTGTGAACATAACAATTTTTATTATTCAGTTTTCCGTTTTAATTGCATCAGTTTTAGTTTTTTATTATATCCCAGGACAATTAGAAGCAGGTCTATTATTATCAATTGTTGGTTTATCAGGATCAATTGTTTTTTCATTTTTTTCGGCATTGAGTAGTGGAATTTCATTTAAATCAAGTAAAGTATTACTAGAAAAATTTAAGGTCGAACAAGAACCTATATTGGCTAAATTTAGTAGTGAAATTCAAACAATTAAGATAACCAAATTAACTTTTAATAATAATGAGAAACCTGTTTTTTCAAACGCTAATTTTGCGTTTGAAAAGAATAAAAAATATTTGATCAAGGGCTCAAGTGGAAGTGGTAAAAGTTTATTAATTAAATTTATTTTAGGTATTAATGAAAATCAAGATTCAAATATTTTTATCAACAATATTAATACAAAAGATATTTCAAAAGATGATTATATAAAACAAATTTCTTACTTAACTAACAAGGCATTTTTATTCAATGATAATGTTATAAATAACATTATTTTAGATAAAGAGCTTGATCAAAATAGACTGCAAAGTTTATGCAATGTTTTAGAAATAAATGATGCTTTATTAAAAACAGAAAATACTGAAAAATTATCCTCAGGCGAAAAACAAAAAATTGCTTTGGCTAGAGAAATATATAAAGGCAATAAAATTTTAATTGCTGATGAAGCATTTTCAAATCTAGATAAAAGTGTAAAAATTAAATTAAGTGATTTTTTAACTAAGCAAAATGATCTTACTTTATTTGTTATTGCCCATCATTTGGATGATGAAATAGAAAGGGGGTTTGATGAAATTATTGAACTATCATAGAAGTGCTCTTTATTATTTAAAAGCAAATTTTTGGCTATCATTTTTTGTATTAATATTTACAATTCTTTCAGCAATTTTAGTTTCATTAACTTCACTTTTTATAGACCAACTTCTAAGTGAAATAGTTAACTCACCAAATGAATTTACACTCAGCATCAAAATCTGATTAATAGTTGCTGTGCTTTTAGCATTTTTGAGAATTGTATTTATATTAACAAGAATTTGAATTAAGCAAAAACTAGGAGTAAGAATTCAAGAAACTATTAAAAGTGATTTTCAAAATTATGCTTCAAAGTTATCTTTCAATAACTTTAAAAAAATAGGTAGTGAAAAAATCTTTAACTGATTTAATACAGATGCGATAGCTTTATCAAAAATATATCTTACTTATTTTGATATCGTTGAATCTGTCATACAAATTTTATCTTTGGTAATTGGTTTTAGTTTACTGCCTGCAAGTAGTGTAATTCTAGCATCTGCATTTGTTTTAGGACTAGCAATTATTTCATCAGTTCCCTTTTTATTTACAAAAATGACTAAAAAATATGTTTTAAATCACTCAAAAGTATTTGATAGATTTTTTATCAATGTTTCAAAACTAGTGGATAACCTTGCTTATTTAAGACTTAACTTTTACATCGATAAAATTGTGCAGAAAATAACTGCATCGAATAAAAATTTATATCATTCAGAGGTTAAAAAAGAATCAGTTCTTTTATTATCAGATGCAGTTTCAGATTTAGTTTTTTTAATTTATATTTCCCTTTTAATAGGACTAACATTAGGCTTAGTTTATATAGGAAATACTTCAAATAGTTTACCACTATTTTTAGTACCAAGCGTTGTCATAATTACTTCTCTTAATTACAGCTTTGATATTGGAAAATACAGCGTTTTAATGATATCTAATTCAATAGTTCAATTAAAATCTAGGGTAGCAATTATTAATAAATGAAAAGAAGAATTTGATCAAATTACACTTGAAGATGAAGCCCAAAAACTTGAAATTAATAGTATTAGTTTTAATAACTTCAAATCGCCTCACGTTAAAACAACTAAGCACTCTAAATTAAATTTTGCCTTAAACGATAGGGTTAAAAAGATTTTAATTCAAGGTCGAAACGGAATCGGTAAATCAACTATTTTAAATTCATTATTAAAGTTTAATAATGATTATTCAGGTCAAATTAAAATCAATAATAATGATATTTCTAAAATAGATACATCATCAATTTACAATAGTTTAAATTATATTGATTCGCATAATATAGTTTTAGATTTATCAATTGATGAAAACATTGCAATGAGTTATAATAATTTAGATAACGCTAAATTATCAAAAGTAAAATCAATTTCTAAAATTGATTTTGAACTTGCTGATCATCAAAATATCGAGGAGCTTTCAACTGGACAAAAACAAAGAATCGATATTGCTAGAAACTTATATAGAGATAATAAAATATTATTATTAGATGAAGCGTTTGCTAATATTGATAGAGAACGGGCAATTGAAATTGAAAAATCTTTATTAGAAAATAAAGATCTTAAAATGATTAATATTAGTCATAATGTTTCAGATGAGTTTGCTGATAAATATGATTTAGTTTTAAAATTATAATATTAAAAATAGAAGCATTTTCACGCGCTTCTATTTTATTTTGCATTAATTTTATCACTCGAATTTTTTGCCAGATTTTGTGACAACAACAGTTTTACCTGTTTTATTGTCTCTAACAATTCGACAAACATGAGTGAAATGTTTTTTACGTTTAGGCTCAGGTGAATCTGAATCTGCTTCAATTTCTTCATCTGTAGTATCAAACATAGTGTTTTCAAATTCTTCTTCGAATCCATCTGCGATATCATCAAAGATTTCACTTTGTTGTCCATACTTTTGTGATAGTTTTCTAAAAAGTTTAGACAGTTTTATTGAATTTTCTTCTGATGAATCTTCATCATTAAAATCTAAATCTCAATCAAATTCAACATCTAATTTTTCTAATTGTTTAAGATTTTTAAATAATTTATTTCACTTTGACATATTTCTTAAATAACCTTTCTTTTGCTAAATTTTAATTTATTTGCAAAATAATTTGTAATCTTTTTTAGTTAATTTCATTCAGAAATACAAACGAAAAAACTATTTTTATTTCTTAAAAATTAACCTAATTCAATTGCATCACGTGCAATTACATATTCTTCATTTGTAGGTACAACATAAACAGCAATTGAACTATCTTTGGTTGAAATTAAACGTGGTTCTGATGAGCGAATTGCGTTTAATTCAGGATCTAATTTAATGTAAACTAAATTAATTTTTTCAATAATTGCTTGTCTAGTTGAAGCTGAATTTTCACCTACTCCTGCAGTAAAAGTAATAGCATCAATATTTGGTCCTATTTTGTTCAAATAGTTAATTAAATAATCAGCAGTTTTTTGTGCATATAAATCAAGTGCAAATTCAGCATCCTTGTTACCTGCTTTAGCAGCTTCTTGCACATCACGCATATCGCTTGAAACTTGTGATACACCTTTTAATCCTGATTCTTTATTTAAAATATTTGTTGCTTGTTCAGCACTAATATTTTTTGCTTTAACAACAAAATCAACGATTGCAGGATCAACATCACCACTACGTGTTCCCATCATTACACCTGCTAGAGGTGTTAGTCCCATTGAAGTGTCTATTGATTTAGAATCTTTAATTGCTGCTAAAGAAGCACCATTACCAATATGGCAATTTACGATATTTACTTTGTCTTTTTTCAGTAATTTCTGCATTACTTCTGTAATGAATAAGTGGCTGGTTCCGTGGAAACCAAATTTTCTAATTCCTAATTCTTCAGTTCATGACTTTGGAATAGGGTAAACATAATTAACTTTATCTAAAGTAGAGTGAAAAGCAGTGTCATAAGTTGCTGATAATTTAGCATGTGGCATTAACTTTTTAAACGCTTCAATTGATTGTAAAGCACCTGGGTTATGTAGTGGTGCAAAAGGGATATAATCACGAATAATTTTTTCAACTTCATCAGTAATAACTGTTGATTTAGTTAAAGTAGGACCACCTGAAACAACTCTAAAACCAATGTGAGTAATTTCTTCATTATCTTTAACTAGTTCAATTGCTTTTCATAGTTTTAAAAAAGCTTCAACAGTTTCTTCATGGTTTTTTAAAGGTAATTCTAGTTCATGTTTTTCTTTAAATTTAAAAGTAATGTGGCTCATTTCTAGACCGATACGTTCTGCTAAACCACTAGCAATTACTTCAAAGTTGTTTGTTTCTAAAAGAGCAACTTTCATTGATGAAGAACCAGCATTAATAACTAAAACTTTTGACATTATTTAGTTCCTTTTGCTTGAATTGCTGTAATAAAAATTGTGTTAACTAAATCAGTTAAACTAGCACCACGACTTAGATCATTAACTGGCATTGCTGCACCAGTAACAATTGGTCCATAGGCTTCTCAATTACCCATTCTTTGAGCAATTTTATAACCAATATTTCCTGCATTAATATCAGGAAAAATGAAGATATTTGCAGGTTCATTAAATTCAGGGTTTTTGTATTTTTTAGCTAAAACTTCTTTATCGAAAGCAGCATCAAATTGAATTTCACCTAGTGCCAAGCGATGTGGATTTTCTAAATTAAAGAATTTAGTTGCTTCGCTAACTTTTTTACTTTCTTCAGTTACGGCTGAACCTTGAGTTGAAAATGATAAGAAAGCAGGGCGTGGTTTAATGTTTCATACCTCTAAAAAGTTAGCTGTGTTATTAGCAATTTCCACTAACTGTGCTGATGTAGGATTAACATTGATTGAAATATCTGTAAAAGTATAAACTTCTTCACCTTTTACCATCAGCATTAATGAAGAAATAGTTTTTGTGCCACTGCGTGGTCCTATTACTTTAAAAACTGAGCGTAAAATGTCAGCACTAGTATAAACTAGTCCACCAACTACACCATCAAACATCCCTGATTTTAAGAGCATCATTGCATAGTAAGGGCGAGTTTTTAAAGCAGCACGCACTGCTTCTTCAGTTTCTTTACCTTTTCTAATTTCTAATAAGCGTGTTACAAAACCTTCATATTGGCTTTTGTTAGCGTGAATGTTAATAGTTTTAACATCTAGGTTAGGAATATCTTTTTCTACTAATAAAGTAACTTCGACTTTATCATGGTCTTTTAAAATTTTTGCCGCTTCTAGTGCACGGCTATCGTCACCATCAACAATTAGGATCTTTTTAACACCTTCAATTGCTGAGAGACTTTTTTCTATAAATGGAGCAGGTTTAAATGCCATAATTCCTCTTTTCTAATTTTTATTTAATTATATAACTATCTAGCACAGAAATTGCTTTTTTTCATATCTTTATTTAAGGGTGTTAAAAAATGGAGTTAATAGTAGTCAAAACTACTATTAAATTACTTTGTTAGTTCATTTTAAAGATGAACTAACAAAAATTAGCGAACTAGATTTGTTAATTCAGTCTTAATTGTGGTTATAATTAAAGGGTGAGATATTAAATGAATAAGCGTTTTTAGTTAAGTAGTTACTAATATTAGAAAATAGAAATAGCAAAATAAGCAGCCATAAAAATAGAACTAGAAAATTATTTAAGCTCACAAATTTAGAAAAAAATAAGGAATTAATGATTGAACCCAAAAACGAACTAATTAATGAAACAAAAAATGAAGATATAGCAGCTAAAATGTGTAGTAATATTAAAAAAGCATTTAGCAAGAAAAGAAGCGTAAGAATTTTAAAAAACATCAACAACGAAGTTGATGATGAAATTGAACTACAAGTTCATTTAAGATCAAAAAAGTTACCTAAAACAGGAGGCGGTGGAGTGAAAAGAAAACCAAAACTTAAATACGCTACTGAAGATTATGTAGAAAATGCTCTTTCAGGCCTAAAAGCCGAAATGATTGACTTAATCGTTGAATCTGAAGAAAGAAGTAAGATTTACGTGAAGCAAGCCATTGATGAAGCAATTGCTCCTATTAATGAAAAGGTTAATGCACTTGAAAATAAAGTCGATAACCTTGAAAATAAAGTCGATTCAATTGAAAAAAGAGTAACTGTAATTGAAAAAACTTTATCTGCCATTCTTGATTTAATTGCTGAAATTAATAAAAAAATCAAATAGTTTATAACTTAATAAGTAAACAAAAGCACCTTTTTATAGGTGCTTTTCTTATTTTTTTAACGCTTTAACTTCGCTTTAAGAAATAAAAAAACTTCCCTTGAGGAAGTTTAATTTTAAATTAAAGCACTGAAGATTCAAGTGTAGCAGTTGCATCTGCATTAACATCGCTATCAATTTCAGCAGTTGCTTGATAGTCATTTCATTTTTCAATAACTGTATCAATTGTTCCTACATATGAAAAGTAGTGTTCTGGAATTTCGTTTAATTCACCACTTAGAATTTTTCTAATTCCTTTAATAGATTCTTTTAAAGGAACGAAAACTCCTTTTTGTCCTGTGAATTTTTCACTAACAACAAATGGTTGTGTCAAGAATTGGCGTAAACGACGTCCAATTCTAACGGTGTTTTTATCAGCATCTGTTAGTGAATCAAATCCTAAGATGTTAATAATATCTTCTAGAGATTTATTTTTTTCTAAGATCTGAATTGTTTCTTTAGCAGTATCAATGTGGGTTTTTGAAGTAAACTTAGTTGATAATAACTTTGAAGATGAAGCAAGTGGGTCAACTGCAGGGTAAAATCCTTCAGCAGCTAACTTACGGCTTAGAATAATAGTTGAATCAAAGTGAGCAAAGGCTGCGACAGCAGCTGGATCGGTGAAATCATCAGCTGGAATATACATCGCTTGAATTGAAGTAATATCTCCATCAACATTTGAATTAATACGTTCTTGCAACTTACCAATTTGAGTAACTAAGTAAGGTTGATATCCAACGGCTGAAGGAGTTTTTTCTAGTAAAGAAGAAACCTCTGAACCAGCTTGTAAGTAACGGAAGATGTTATCGATAAATAATAACACGTTTTTCCCTAGGTTGTTTCTGAAGTATTCAGCAACTTTTACACCAGTAAATCCTGATTGTAAACGTAGTCCAGGTGATTCATTCATTTGTCCAAAAATGAAGGTAGTTTTATCAATGAAACCTAACTCTTTAGCTTCTTGTCATAACTCGTGACCTTCACGAATACGTTCTCCAATTCCTGAAAAGACACTAACTCCATCGTGGTGCTTAATGAAAGTATTGATTAACTCTTGCACAACAACTGTTTTACCAACACCTGCTCCGCCAAGTAGTCCTGTTTTACCTCCTAAAGCAATCGGTAGTAAAACGTCAATAACTTTAATTCCTGTTTCAAGAATTTCTGTTTTAGGATAAACTTTGTAACGATCCTTAGCAACCTTAGCATCATTAATTAGTGGTGCATATTTTTCTCCACTGATTAAGTGAGTAGGATCATCTAAGATACGACCAACTGGGTCAATGATACGACCTAGAATTGCTTCTGAAATAGGTAATGAATAAGGTTGGTTTTTACTTTTTGCAAATGAACCAATTTTGATTCCTGCTTCAAGTCCTAGCACAAACCCTGTGATTAAATCTTCTGATAAAATCTCAGCAACTTCTAATAAACGAACTTCGTTGTTGTCGACTTCAATTTCAAAAACTGAACCAATAAAAGGTAATTCTGTTTTCTTGCTTAGTTGAATTTTGTAAACTTGAGATTTAACTTCAACAACGTAACCTTCGATCACGTAGTTTTTGTTTTTAAGAGCAACTAAACGGTTTTTAGCAATAAAACGTTTTCTTGGTTTTAAGACTTCATCAACCTTTTTCAAGAATTCTTTTGAATATTGTTTTGCCGCAATTGCTTTCATTAAAGTAACACGGTCTTTTGATTCTAAAGCACTAATATTATAAATTCTTGCTAGAACACGTAACTGATCAATTGTAAATAATCATAGTTGTTCTGGTGAATAAACTTTGTAGTAAGTAGCACGTTTATAGTCAGTGTCACTGAAAGGTAAATATTCTTCTTCAGTATCTTTAGCTAAAGGATTTACATCACCTTGAGCAGCAATTTCTTGAGTTTTTTCTGCTTTAGATTTACGTCCACGTTTTTTGATTTCTTGAGTAGATTCAGCAACAACATCAAATTCTAAAGTTGTAGTTTTAGTTTTATCTGAAACCTTAACTTCTTTAGTTTTAGTTGTTTTAACTAAAGTAGTTTCACTTGTTTTACTTAGTTTTGCTTCTTTAGTTTTTGTACTTACTTTTGATTTAGGTGCTTTTGATGCTTTTTCTGCTTCAACAAATTTTAGATCTTCAATCGCACGCTCTTCTTCGGACATTTTGTCACGATTTTCTAATCATTGTTTAATAGATACTTTATTAACTTCATCATAAGCTAAAATGTTTTCAATTAATTTATCTTTTTTAGTTCCTTTACGAACTTTAATCCCATTACGAGTAGCACCCATTTTTAGGGTGTTGTAGTATAAACTTTCGTAGTATTCTTTGTGATTAGTTGTACTCATATGCGATTCCTTTCTCTAGACCACGGCGCTCGTAGGCTAATAGCACACGCCCGTCGTTTCTGATGTCTTTGTATAGTCTGATAAATTGATTGTTTTTTGCTAAGTAAGCATTTTCAGTTAATAAGTGGTATTTAAGTAGAGGTAAGATCAGGTGGTGAATGTATAGTTCAACAACTTCACTGTCAATACTATGTTTTCTAATGATTTGACGTAATTTTTTACCTAGAACATCTTTTGCAAAGAAGACTTTCAAGACATCCTTAATTAAGTTCAAGTCATGATCTTTATCTTTATAGAAACTTAAGTAACCTTTTTTCAATAAGAAAATGATGATTGCAGTTGTATGATAATCAACAACTTCATATTCATGTTGATCGGCTAGAAGTTCAAAAACTCTTCCTAAATCATTTAGTTCTAATTGTGATTTATCTAAGTTAGTTGCAAATGAAGCAAGTTGGTTATTACGTTCATATTCTGCAAGTAAACGTTTAATCCCTTTAGAAGCATCAACCATGATTTGTTCTTGAGCTTGAGTACCAACCCGTGAAACTGATAAACCAACGTTGATCGCAGGACGTTTTCCAGCATTAAATAAAGTAGTTGATGTAAAGATTTGACCGTCAGTAATTGAAATTAAGTTAGTTGGAATATAACCTGAAATATCACTAGCTAAAGTTTGCGCAATCGGTAGCATGGTAATTGAACCTCCACCGAAATTATCTAGATATCTTCCTGCTCTTTCAAGTAGTCTTGAGTGAGTATAGAAAATGTCCCCTGGATAAGCTTCACGCCCTGGCGCTGAACCTGATAATAATGATAATTCACGGTAAGCATCAGCATGGTTAGTTAAATCATCAAAAACTAGTAAAACATCTCGCCCTTGGCTTTGATAAAATTCAGCAACAGCTGCTCCTACATAAGGAATCAATCATTTAGCAACAGCAGTTTCATCAGCAGCAGCTGATAAAATGATTGATTGTTCCATTAATTCATATTGTTTTAGAACTGAATAAATTTCAACAATTTCTTCACGTTTTTTTCCTACTCCAACATAAATATTGACAGTTTCTTTATCTTTTTGAGCAATCATAGCATTTAAAGTGATCGCTGTTTTACCTGTTCCTTTATCCCCTAGAATCAGTTGTTTTTGTCCTTTACCGATTGGTAAAATCGCATCAACTACAGTAATTCCTGTTTCTAGTGGTTGTGAAATAGCGCGTCTTGTGTAAATTGGTTTTGCTTCAGCAAAAACATCTTGTACGGCTAAAACATCGTCTGAGCGCTTGGTGAATGAGATTAATTCAGCAAGCGCTGTATCAACGACTGAACCTAGTAAGTTGTCATAAATATTTACGACGAAGATTTTACCTGTAGCAGTGGCACTATCTCCTACTTCTAAGTCTTTTTGTTGGTTAATATTTAGCAGACCAACTTCTGCTTTATCTGTATCAGCTTTTAAAACGATCCCTTGAGTATCGTTTGCAAAAGTAACAACTTCTAAGAATTGGTAGTCATGTTTACCTGAGACAGTAACAATATTATCTTTAATAGAATTAATTTTAAGTTTTGTTGTCATTTTTCCTCTTTCCTATATTAGTATTGTTGCTACGATTGCAGCAATTAAGATTAAGACCCCAACAGCAACGACTGCATAACTTACATATTTAATGGTCTTAGTCATTAATGAAGCGATGGCTCTTTTACGTAGGGCTATTAAAGCAATTCCTGAAGCGACAAAGACAATTGCTAGCGCATATAAGGTTCCTACAAAAGCGGGGTTTGCTTGTTCAGCAGTCACAGCCAAGGCTGATTGTAAATCAGTGGTTGTGTAAGTTACTTGTTTTGCAAGATCAAAATCATTAATAATTTGTTCTGCTAAAGTAAATTGAGCTTGACCTGATGCAGCAAAAGTTGTAACATAATTAATTGGGTTAATGTTATTTGTTACTAAAGCAATATTTGCAATTACAGGTAAGGTAGTCAAGTTTTCTTCTAAGCGCCGATTTAATTGTGTGCGCTGTGCGTCTGTGATTGTTGAAACAGACGCTTCAATTTCTTGACGTTTTTGTAAAGATTTATAAAGGTTAGCACCTGTGATTAAGTTATCGATATTGCTAATTCTAATATCTTTACCATAGATACTTAATAGAGCCTGAGATGAAGGTGCTGAAGATGTAGAATCTAGAGCGTTATTCAAGTTTCTGAATCATTTTTCAAAACTTGTAACGTTATCATCTAGACCAACACCCTTAATATCAATTGTGTCACCACTCAGTAAATAAGAAGCTAAAACGTTATCTCAATCAAGATTAATAATTCCTAAAATTTGTGAATAAATTGTTAAATAATTATTCTTTTCAGCATCTGTGGCTTTTGATAGAGCATCTACATCTGTTAAACTTGTATAATCAGTTGCAAAAGTATCATAAGTAGTTAAACTAGCAGAGTTTTGTGAAGCGTATAAAGTTCTTCCAAACTGATTAGCAAAGATTAAATCTAAATATGATTTTGCTAAAGCAGCACCTGTTAAACTGGCGTTAGTTGTTAAAGAATTAACTGAATTATTTCTTGAAAATAAACTTAAACTTGTGACATTATTAGTTGCTAAATTAGCACGCACATTAGTATTTTCTGTGTAAGTAATAAATCCTGCATTGAAGCTTCTATTTTCTGTTAAGGTAGTTGCTGCTAGAAATTCTTGTAAAGCACTGGTGTAGATTAAGTTTAACTTATCTCTTACTCTTGTTAATAATGAATCAAAAGTTAGTTTGATTAAGTTTCCCATCTGCAGTTCTGCAATGTTATAAATAGCATCTTCAGTTTGGGTTTCATCTTCTAAGGCTGCTTTAATTGTGTCAATTACAGAAGCTGTATCAGTTGCATTTAGTTGACCAAAGAAAGCGTTATTAATAATATCGACTGAATTATTGTTAGCAACTGTATAGACATTTGCTTGCAAGGTTGAACCTGTTAATTGGTTTAAAATAGCGTTTAAAGTGGCGTTTGCATCAACTAATTCTGTATAAAGTTCATTACCTTTTCCAGAAAAAATTGTTGTTTGACCAAATAAATTAATATTGCTATAGCGCCCTGCAGTATCACGGTCTGCTACTACTTTTGTTAATGATAAGTTGTTGTTAGCAAAAACTGTTGAAGCTGCTGTTTTTGATTCACCTGTAGTTGATCAATTTTGATAAACATTTGCTAATAATTGTCTAGCTTCTGCATTACGATTGCGACCTGTAACAGTTGGTATTGTCTTAGTTCTTAATGTTTGCAGTGGATTTGCTGTTGAAGGTTTTTCAAAGAAAATCTTATTAGCATATTGCTCTGCAGTTAAAACAACTGAACCATCATATTCATAATTACCAGCAGTATTTTGTTTTGCTGTGTTGAAACTAAAAGTATCTGTTGAGAAGTTAATATCAAAACCTGCATATGCATTTTCTTGATAAATACTTGCGCCGATAGTTATTGCACCTGCATTTAAACTTGTTCCCCCTGCGCCAACAACATTCAATTCTTCAGGAAGGGCTCTTAAGTTAGGATTTTCTAAGTTTCCATCTACTAGTTGTGGTGAAAACTGTAAAACCATATTAACATCAGCACCGTTATTATCTGAAGCTCTTACATATGAATTTTGATCAATTGGTGTGTTAGGGCTTTTTAGATAAATAGGGTGAATAAATCCTGCAGTGTCAGCATTTGACGCAGAATTACCTAGATAAACAGTGAATTTTTGATTATCACTAGTTCCACTTGTAACTGTTGAAGTTGAGAAGAATCTAGTTGTTGCAATTCTATTTGAACTTAGTTTAACATCTGAAGTTCTTAGCTGTGCATCTAACATTCCAAACTGAGTAAGTGATGCTACACCTGCTTCAATTGTAATATCAGAAATTTTTTCTTGGTTCAATGCTCTAACAAATAAGTCATAACCCGTTGATGTTTTTGAAAGAATAAAGTTATCAACTGTTTGCATCACTGAGTTATTAGTTGTTGTTAATTCAGCATTAGTTAAGTTGGTTCAACGACCAAAGAAGTTTAAGTTTTGATCGTATTGCCTAATTGAACCTGTATTGACAGCGTTTAATTCTCCATTAGTTGCTTTAATAATTAAGCGCCCTTGGTGAATTCCACTAACTGCTTGAGTTTCACGGTTGAATGATAGAACAATATCTTCATTAGCAGTTGCAGGAATAACTCCGATTTTAATAAGAGTGTTATATTCATTATTTAAAGTAACTGATGAAGATGTATTTTGTGAAGGTGAATTACTTAAATTAACTAATTGTGCTCCAGCAATAGGTGTTGCAATTGCAGAAGAAGTGTTTCCATACCCTGTAATTGAGACTTTATTTCCTGTTGTAAAACCATTTAATTGAGCAACTAAACTTTGAATGTTTTGTTGAGAAGTAATAACTTCTTCTAAGGTGTTAAAAATTTGTGCACCTTGATTTACTGCTTTTCACTGATTTAAAACATCGATATCAGGAGTAGTAGCTTCAATTTGTTTTCAAAGTTTGTAAAATCTTAAGTTATTTGCAATTTGAAGCAGTGCATCTTTAGCTGTTGAAGATGAACCTGTAAATGAGTTCAAGTTAGCAATAATATTTTCGTATTGACCTGCTTCAACTTGATAATCTAGAATTTCACCGATAGAGAAATAAACATCTGAATTTTTTAAGTCTCCACCAGTTACGTTCTGACTAATTGTGGCATTTTCTGATCTAATTGGATTTACTAAAACATTTTCATTATTCTGAGTAGCAATAATTGCTGCTGCAGAAATAATTGAAGCACTAGCTAGGGTAATTCCAGAAAAAATAGCAGTTTTTTTAAGATTTGCTTTTTGTTTTGAATTTAATTTTTTCATCTTTTGAATTTCCCCTTTCTTATTGTTTTAGTTGTCATGCAACTAATGATTTAACTAGTACTTTTTTAACAAGTTCAATTGACTGACTTCTATGTCTTACTAAACGGAAAATGTTGTTATTAATTTGGTAATTTTCAGCTGTAAAGTATTCACCAATATCAGCAAAGATTTTCGCAACTGATTGTGATTTATTGATTTCCAAGAAATCTTCAACTTTTTCAGTTGTCATTGAACGTACTTCAACATCTTTTTTATAAAATTCTAAGAAAACTTCATCAGGAATGATTTGTAGTAAACCATTGATAGAAATTAAAGTGCCTTCATCATTAACAACAATCATCACGTTTTCAGCAATTACATAAACTAAACGTGCATCGTAAGTGTTTTTATTTCTAATTGAAATAATTAAAGCAAGAGCATCATGCACTGTTACTGAAGTTTTTGATTGTTTTTCTGCAGTTAGTTCTTTAGGTGAACCATTGACAGAAATAACTGTGATTTTATCAATTACTTCTTCTGAGATTTTAATGATTTCTTTAAGTTCTTCAGGAACCATTGTTTTTAAAATTAAACTCATGATTAACCTTTCTTAACTTTCTCAGCAACGAATGTTTTGTATTTTTTATAATCAACATCTGCACCTTTGCGTTTTTTTCTTGTTTTAAAGGCTGTATGCAAGATCATTGACTGTAAAGTTGTTTCTTCTTTACGAATGCGGTTAACTTGTAATTGCACTTCTGTTAGTTTTTCTTCTAGATCTTTTTTCTTTTGATCAAGAATTTGTAATTCAACTCTTAAGTCGGCAATTCTTTCTTCAATTTTTACTTCAAAAATTAAACTTTTAATAATTGCCCGAGCGAATAAGTTATAGAAGTTAGCAATATCAGGTTGTCAAGTTGTTTTCTTTAAATCAATACTTTCAATAATTTTAATGTATTGATTTGCTCATTCCATTTCTGGTGAAGTTTCAATAATTACAGCACCATCTTCATCAACCCTTTCACGTTTGATTTCTAGATCTTTTTTATCTAGTGGGAATAAAGTTTTTTCAACTAAACCTGTGGTGATAATATCGTTTTTAGTGAAAATCATTTTCACACGTCCAAAGATATTATTGTTTAATCCTAATTCAACTAGTGATGAGATTTTTTCGGCGAATTTAGCAATGTTTTCAAATTCGCTATATTCTAAGTTTTCAACAACTTGCAGACTGTATTTTTCTGCAAGTGCTGCTGTTTGTAAACCAACAGTTACAACGTAATCAGTTTTTTTAATGTCACGTTCAATTTGTTCTGTTAATTTAGCCAAGGCAACTTTTGAATAATCATCAAGTTTTGAAGGATCAACTAAAATGAAAAATCCTGGTAGATTATTTTTTGCTTCATAGTAATCGTTGTATTTTTTTAATCAACGATTACTAATTTTATTAAGTAGGTGGTTGTTTGCTGATTTAATGTTATTGATAACATTTAAATTTTCAATTTCAATACTTAATTTGCGCAATAACGTAATCTTAGAAATGTCAGTGTAATTATGATAGAACTCTAAACTGCGTTTTTTATCTTCTAGTTCATTTCTTTTCATTAGTTTCCTTTCTTGATTTTAATTACGTTATTAAAATTAGTTTGCTTCAGCACTTGAATTTACTTTATCCACGTATTCTGAAGAAATTCTTGAATTAAATCATTTAGCAGCGTTTTCAGTGATGAATAATGAGTGAATTCCTTGAATATTTCTGATTAATAAAGATTCTTTAAAGAATTCAACTTCATGTCCATTTGATAAAGCATTTTCAATCATGATAATAAAAGTATCAATGATTTGTCTTCTATCTTCACCTGAGACAAATTGATCTCATTCAATTAAATTAACTGGAGACATTAATTTAGGGTTAGCTACAGTAATTGGTAAAACTGATGTTTTAGCAAAACGAACTGTATCAAAAATAATAATTGGGTTTAATAAAACTGCATAACCATTTGCTATATGTTTTACTACATCACTAATAAATTGGTGAATGTAATCTTCGATTTTTGATAGTTCAACAATTTTTCCATCATATAAATATAACTGAGTTTGTAGCGCTAAATCTTTAATAGTAAAGGCTGTGTTACGGCTCATAATTTCACCGTAGTTTCAACTTGACTTATTTAAAACTAAATCATAACTATCGTATGAATCAAGTCCTGATAAAGGTTTAGCATTTAAATCTTTATTATAAGTTTCAAGTAGTTCAATTTTTTCAGCACGTTTTCTTGAATCATCTTCAAGCACACGCATTTCTTCAATATCAAACATCGCACTAGCAGCGATTTCTCTAGTTTGTGAAAATAGATCAACATAATCCTTATTTTGATCTAACCCTCTTCATGATGATTCACTTTTAGGAATAATAGTTACACCTTGAGAAGCTAAATTTTCTAGTTCTTCAAGACCTTCTAATTTATCATCATCTGAATTATTTGTATTTAATGGTTGTGTTGAAGTTGCTCCAAATTCTTCAGCAATTAACTCATTTGTGTTTTTGTTTTTTCTTTTCATATATTAACCTTTCATTTCAGTTGTTTGTGCAACAGCGATTTTATCGCTTTCTTTTAAAGATAGTTTTTCAACTTCTTGTGTTTTTGATTCTTTTTTAGATTTGAATAATTTTACTCTTCCACCTGTAACTGCTAAGAAAGTTACAAAGATATTTACTAATAAAATTAAGAAAATTCCGATTGTTACAATGATTGCTAATCATAGAGAAACATTTAATGATAAGAATGTTCTAATGATTGAAGCATCATCAATTGTTGAGAATAAAATTCCTAATAATAATGCTAATCCAAAAAGAATTGATAAAACAGTCAAGGCTGTGTAGTTTTTAATATTTGGAGTTTTTAAATCAGTTATTTGATTGTAAACTGTCATTATTAAAAATCCTACACCTGTAATTGTTGTTAGGTAAATTGCAGATGTATGGTCAGGACCAACGATATTTGCAAATCCCATTAAAATCATGTTGACAACCAAGATTAAAAATAAATAAACTGAAAATAACAATGAATTTTCTAAAGCATTTTTAGTTTTATTAATGGAACCATCTGGTGATAGACTTACTAGATTATCTTTACTATTTTTTAGTTTATTGCGTCTAGATCTTGTATGTCAAATATATAGACCAACTAAAATTGTACTTAATAAAGCACCTACAATAATGAACGCAGGATTGTTACTATTAGTTAAAGATAGAGAAAAACTTGTAGAGTTTGTTGCTAAAACAATTGGCTGTACAAACATAATAGCTGCGATGTTAAGAATTTCAAAAGTATATGCTTCTTTGTTTCTTTCGATCACCTCTAACTCACGGTTAGTTAGGTTTGAAATAACATTGTTTTTGAATAAGTTTGAATAAACAATTACAATTGTAAAATAAATTACTGTTAATACTGCAAGCACAATTAAAATAATTGTGTAAGCACTTTGTTGAGTTTGGTTTTGTTCTGCTACAGAAATTCCATACTCTCTTAAAATAACTCCATAAACTGGGAAGATCGCAACTCATGGCAATGCCAATAATGATGAGTGGAAAGTTTGTGGAAAAATTTGTTTAGAAATAATCATGAAGTAGATCAATATTGCGAACTGAATAACTCCATTAACTATTCCTATTACCATAAATAATGTTGTTCTTGTTACGATAGAATCATCGATTGCAGCACTTTCAACACGGTATGCAAAAGTTGCTACTAAAATCGATACTAGTAGCGAAGAAACAAAAAATAAAATAGCAATATGATATTTAACTGGTCAAATCATTCTTAGTGATCTACCAACAAATAACATGACAGCCATTGAAGCTGCACCAATAACTCCTAATCAAATAATTCATCAAATACCCATATTATTCAAGTCAGCATTACTTGAATTGTAGCCTTGATTAACTACTCAATTTGAAGATGTCAACAGTGCAGAAAAGATAGCAAAGATTAAATAAATGAAAAGTTTAAAAAGACGCACACTTAGTGGTCTTTTCCCCATAACTTCAAGTTGAACGTTTACACTTATTTTTCGATTATCTCTTGTAGGCAATTCTGCAGTGTCCTGATTTTTATTTTTAGACATTAATTCCTTTCTAGATAATTTTGTAAAAATTGTAGAACTATGATGAGTAAAAAATTAGCAAATCAAATTCTTGTTTTTATTTTAGCAAATTAATGCTCAACTTTTTAAAAATAGGTAAGCATCTTTTTGAAAAAGATAAAATAAATAATATTGAATTTTTTAAGCAAAAAGTCAGTTTTTGAGTACTTTTTATACTCAAAAACTACTTTTTTCGCTTTTTTAGTAGTTTCTGATTTTGTTCATCTTTGACAAAATCATTGCTCCTTCTTAAAAAAACAACTATATCTGTAAGAAAAATATATCTAGATATATTTAAATATTATTTTTTACAAAAAAACTTTGCTGTTATATAATAATTAATATAATATATCTATTATTTAATAATATAATATAAACATATACAAAATCATATTGGAGTACAAATGGGTACAGAAACAAAAGAATCAAACTTAACAAATACTTATTACTTAGTTCCTACACGTGATAAAGATGGAAAACCTAATGGTTGAGAAATCAAACGTGGTAACTCACAAAGAGCAAGTAAAAAAACTGCAACTAAAGAAGAAGCTTTAGAAGCAGTTAAAAAAATGGCAGCTAATCTAGGTGCTACAGTAATTATTTATAAACAAGATGGTTCTATCCAAAAAACAATGTCACTTAAAAAATAATTTAAGTGTCGAATATTAAAAAAACTAACGTTGCAATTTTGCCGTTAGTTTTTTCTTATATTATTTTTAATCACTTCAATATCTTTTAAATAAGTAGTTTCATCTCTTAAATTAAACTCATCAAAATAGATGTCAATAGCATCTATTTTTGTTCCTAATTTCTGAGCTATTTTTAACGCTTCATTAACTAGATATTTATGCTCATGAATAAACTTTGAAGAAAAATATCAACTACTAATATTAAGAAAACTATCTAAAATATTAAACAGAAATCCTAGTGTTTTGATGTATCCATTTTCATCAGTTTTAAAGGCTCTTATGCTTAGTTTAAACTCTAAACTATTTAAATGATTATGTTTTAAATTTGGTTCATATTGAACTAAATTTAGACTCTTTAAATCCTTATAAATCAAGCCATTATTAAAGTAATGAATTAAATTATTTTCACCTATTTCTAGTACTAATAAATTATTTAATTTAGTTAGATCAAAATTGACTATCTTTAAAAAATCAATGGCTTGTCTAGTTAAGCATAGTTTTCTATTAAAAAAATCTTGATCATTCTTTTTATTTTCTAAATAAAAAGAATTTGAAAATGAACTAACATCAATTAGTTCATTTTCTTTTTTATTAACGCAAATTATTTTATTAAGCATTTGTTATTGTCTTACAAATATCATTGTAATGTAATATAGCATGTAAATATAGAAATAGAAGATCTGAAATGCTGAAGCAATACTTGTAGCAATAACTTCACTAACAGTTAAACGTTGTCCTAGCTTTTCAATAAATTGAGCACGCCTTTTAATCATATGCATTTCAATTGCTGTTAAGATAAAAAATACTAAGACAACTGCTGCAACTATTGCAACTGCTATTCAACTATTAAATACAAATCAACTTACAATTGTTGTTACTAATAGAGCAACAACTGCAAAAGCTAAAGCGATATATCATTTTGTTAAGTCAAAAAATTTTGACATCCCAACTGCTCCTGCAAACACTAAAAAGACTCCAGGAATTGCTAATGTTAGAATTATTTGATAACTTTCAAATTCAAATGATTTTCAAATAAAAGAAATTAATAAACTAAACATTAAGCTGACACTGATTAGCATCAAGACTGTCATTGAAATTTTGACTTTATCATTAACACGAGGGCGAATAAACATATCAATTAACATAACAGCCAAAGTAAAAATTCCTAGTGCTGTGAAAATCACACTTCCATAAGGCAAGGCCATGATTTTCTCATACACTCCTAAATAAGCAAAAAGCCATGTTAAGAAAACAAAAATCATGACAAATAAACCAAAAAAGCCAAAGGTTAAAGCATAATAACTTTTTTTAGTAAATAAAACTGACTTTTTAGAATGGTTACGAATGTCACCTTCAGTTAAATATTTATACTTTGCATCCACTTCTTGTGGTACATTGTTTTTTTCTTCGTTAAATTCTTGATTCATTGCTTTATTATAGCAATGAATCTTAAAAAACTAGTTATTTATAACTGTTATAAATCTTTTTTAATTTTCTGATCCAATGGTGCAGACCTGAACGAGAAATAACAATGCCTTCTTCTTCAAGATATTCTTTTAATGATTCTAAAGAATCATAAGGATTTTCTTTTTTAAGTTTAAAAAAGAAAATCTGTTCTTGGCTAAAATGATATTCAAGCTCTTTATTAAAGATAAAATCAATCATAATTAAGTGTTCTTTACTAGCTTTAACTATTTTAGAACTATTTAATAGATCTAAATTAGCCTGCTTTGCTGCATAGGAAATCGTGTCTTTATCTAAAATGTTTTCCATAAAAGCAAAAAAAGAATCTTTTGCTTTAATAAATTTTAAAAAATCGCTAATTTCATCTTTTTTCTTTAAATAAGCCACATAGCGTTCTTTACGTTTAATAATTTTGAAGTTAAATTCTAAGTCACTTTCATTAAAATAATCTTGAATTTCTTTTAAGGTTTCTTCAGATTTAGCTAAAAATTCTAGATGATGACCCGTATTAATTCCTGAACTAATACTACCTCTAGCAAGAAAAATACCTGCAAAGTAGGCCCAAACATATTTTTTGTTGATTTTAGCAAGACTTTTTAAATAAGTCTTGCTAAAAATGATTAAGTCTTTACGCTTATTACTAATACCTTGTTCGATATTATTAATAATTGCTAAAGATAATAATTTCATGCGTATTGACTCATTACTAATACGGCAACTTAAAATATTTTGATTATATGAATCAGGCTCACCTGCTACCGTGATAAAGCCGTTAATCAGTTCTTTAAATTCTTTTTCATTGTATTTAAGGCGTAGAATTTCATTTTTAAGATTTAATGTAAAACTCATAGATTCCTTAAATGATAACTTAATTTTAAAAGAAATAAAAAAAGCGGCGACCTATCTTCCCTTTTCAGGTATTTTCGGCGCAATAAAGCTTGACTACTGAGTTCGGAATGGTATCAGGTATACTTTATGCTATGACCACTGTAAAAATATAATAGCATAAAAAAATCTGACTGTGTAAAAAAATTTCAAAATTTTTTTCGGGGCTTTTTTAGTATGAAAAAGACCTTTTTAGAATAACTAAAATAGTCAGAAATAATACTAATGAACTCAGCAAATCTTCATTACTTACTAAAAATTTTTTATAAATTAGTTACTCAATTAATACACTACTATTTATATATAAACAGTTTATTAATATTTCCTCTTAATGTTTTCCCATAAAAATAAACTCATTAATTTTATTTACAAAAATGAAAAAACTGAAAAGTCAAATAAATAGTAATTTTCTTTAGTTATAATTAAATTATTATGAATGATAGAGATTCAAAAATAGTAGTTAGTAAAGCTTCTAAAACAGTTAAAGAATTATTAAGGACACACGATATGAAAGAAACAGTTCATTTAGTTATAATTGATCCAGAAACTGGTAGAGCAAAATACAAATACGAAGCAGAAGGCGACCCTTTGCCGCCTATATTACCACCACCGCCAAGTCCAGGTGATGATGAACCATTTAATAAGGAGTGAGTTTTAAAGCAAATAAGATTAGCAGTAGGTGATGCTGTAATTATTTTACGTTCTGAAAGTCAACAAATGGAGAAAAGAATTGAACAAAAATTTGATGCTAAAATAGACCAAGTTGCAAATGAACTAAGATCTGAGATGAAAGAAAATAATGAAGAACTAAGATCTGAGATGAAAGAAAATAATGAAGAACTAAGATCTGAGATGAAAGAAAATAACAAAGAAATTCGTTCGGAAATGAATGCAAATAAAGAAGAACTTCAATCTGAAATAAAAAAAGTTAGATCTGAAAATAAAAAGGAAAATGAAAAACTTCGTTCGGAGATGAAGGAAGGGTTTGAAAAATCAGAAAAGCAAAACAAGGAAACTAATAAAAAGCTTGATATGCTTTTAGAACTTATTAAAAAGGATAAAAAGTAAACTTTTTTATTTCTAGAGCAAACATTGCAGTTTGCTCTTTTTTATTTCTAATTATTAAAAACCTTAAATAAAACATCTTAATTAAGTTTATTTATAGTGGAAATTGTTATATGAATCAATTTTTGTATTAATAATTTATTCTAAAAAATTGAAATTATTTCAATTTAGTTAATATCATTTACTATAATATTTAAAAATATTTCAATTTTAAGACACCTTATTTAGTTTAATCTGATAATCTGTAATAATTTTTTAGCAAATTTAAAAACAATGATTAGCCCTTTTAATCAGATATCTATTATCTATCCTAGCAACAATATTTAAAATATTACCTAGCAATAAGTTATTAGCTAAGATTTTTTCACTTTGCATATTTATTTTTAATCAAATCAGAAAGCAGGTTTTAATGAACACTGGAACAAGTCAAAACCCAGTCTATCAAGCTTCCAAAGCATCATTTTTTGGTGGCGATTGAGCAGTTTTGACTATTTATTTAATCCTTACTCTAGGAGTTGGGGTTGTTGCTTTTTTCTATTCAAAAATCAAAAAAGAAAAAGGTACAAGTAATTATTTTACAGGGGGAGGGAAGACTCCTGGCATAGTTGTAGGTCTTAGCATTTGGGCCACAACTTTATCATCACTAACCTATCTAGCAGTGCCCGGAAATAGTTTCTCTAACGGCTGAATGTTTGCTTTTGCACAGTTAACAATTCTACTATTCATGCCGATTTTAATCAAATATATTGTGCCCTTCTTTAGAAGGTTAAAGCAAAATACAGCTTATGCTTATATCGGCGTAAGATTTCATAAATCAATCAGATATATCACCTCAATTGCTTTTATAATTTTTCATATTTTTAGAATGGCAATTGTTTTATATATACCAATTACAGCCCTTACTTTATTTATAGACTTGAATGTCTACGCCATTATTTTTATAGTTGGTGCTTTAGTCGTAGTTTCTACCTTAATAGGTGGAATGAAGGCTGTTTTATGAGCAGATGCTATTCAAGGCGTTGTCTTATTAGGTGGAATCATCATTGTTATGATCTTTGGGCTTGCTCAAACTGATTGAGCAAGTGCTTCACTTGCTTATCATCCAGTTTTTAACTTATCATCAATTCAAGTTACTCTAGTTAGTGGAGGAATCTTATTTATCTTTATTTCTAACTATGTTAATACTATTTATCAATATGTTGGCTCTCAAGATGTTGTACAGCGTTATCGCTCAAACAAAGATATTCGTAAAACTAACAAAGCAATTTGAGTTAACTTAATCATGGGAGCAATCACCATTTTACTATTTTATGGTGTAGGTTCAGTTTTATATTCTTATTATTCATCATTAGGTTTAACAAACTTAACTATTTCTGCAGTTACAGGAATAAATAATACTGCAGGTAATCAACTACTACCATTTTTTATAGTTACAGTTTTACCAGCAGGTTTATCAGGACTACTTATTTCAGCAGTTTTTGCTGCAGCACAAAGCACGATCTCTTCATCTTTATCTGCTTTAACTAATACAATTGTAGTTGACTTTATTCAGACTTTAGCACCTAGTTTTAAAACAGGCAATTTAACTGAAAAACAAGATAAAAAACTAAAACAAATTTCGCTTATTTTAGTAGCAGTTTTTGGAGCAATCGCAGTTGCACTAGCAATGGTCTTTGCTCATACAGGTCAAGGAGATTTCATTAGGTATTTCTTATCAATAGTTTCACTATTAGGTGGACCAACTGCTGCAATTTTCATTCTAGGAATCTTTACAAAAAGAACAGATTGAATTTCAGCGCTAACAGGTTTAATTTTAGGATTTGTAGTTGGAATTGCCTTTTGAATTCCAACTCAAAACTTTATACCAATAGAACAAAGACTAAGATTAGCATCAGAAATTTGAGGATTTATTCCTTTCACAGTTTCACTAGTTAGTGGTTATGTAATTGCTAGAATTTTAGGATTACTAAAAATAAGAGTCAATGGAAAATCAAATGTTAACCTGACAATTTGAACCACTACAAGTGAGTTCAAAAAACTAATTGTCCTTGAAAGTCAATTTTCAAAATTAAATACTAAACTTGAAAAAAAACATAATAAGGAAAATCAAGTTTGAAAATTCTGACAGAAAAAAGATAAATTTGAAATTGACTATAACCATTCAATTTATCAAGAAATTCAATCGCTAACAAATCAAGTTGCTAGTCAGACTACCAATTAGATTTATAAATATTTTTAGAAATCAGTTTCTTAAATTATGAAAATTTCAAAAATTTCTAGTCAGATCTTATTTGCTCATAATGAAGCAAATTCTCATTCATATCGCATACCATCTCTATTAAAATTAAAAAATAATAATTTAATTGCTATAGTTGATCAACGTTTAGATAGTCAACTTGATGCACCTTATTCTGAGATAAATCAAGTTGTTAAAATTTCAAAAGATGATCAAAAGTTTTCTCCCTTAAAAATAATTATGTCATTTAAACATGACAAAAATATTAAAGCATCTTTTATTGATTCATCAATCATTCAAGATAAATTTAATAGAGTTCATTTGCTAGTGGATATTTTTCCAAGTAACGGTGGTTTAATGCCAATTGTTAATAAATTAAATCCATTAAATAATTTAGATAAAGTTGATCAAAATGGTTTGCCTTATTTATACGATACTAATTTAAATAAATATTATTTAGTTTCAGATTACAAAAAGACAAATGAGTATTTTATATTTGAACCACAAAATAAAAAGGTAGAAAAATTAAAAATTAAATATTATTTTGATAGTGAAAATTCTAAATTCTATTTCGATTTATACGAATTAAAAAATCAAGAATATGAATATTTATATTCACTTTTTGACGCTTCAAAAAATGACCGATTTTATTTAACTTCAGGATCATATTTAGCTCATTTTATTTCCAAAGATTTTGGTAATAGTTTCAAATTAAATTCTTTTTTAAATTATTTATTTATAAACAAATCTAATAATATAAATGCTACAGTAGTTTCTCCAGGAAGAGCAGTTAGCATTGAAGATGATGAAAAAAATGAACAATTAATTTTTAATGTTTATGAAACAAAAAATGCATTACCACATAAAGTTTATGAACTGAAATATAATACAGGTATTAATAAATGAACAGTTGGCACATACTTAAATGAAAATTTATGTAATCAATGTCTAAGCGAAACTGCAATAATTAAAAGTAAAGATAAAACACTTTATGCTATTAGTAGAAATCCTAATTATGGAAAATTATTAGTTTCACAAAAGAAGCATCATAGTAATTATTGGAGTGATCTAGATTACTTAAAATGTAACCAATCTCAATTTGATTTAAGAAATATTAATACTCAAATTATGCATGGTGTTGCTAATTTTAATTACTTAGATGATGAGTATGTTTTGGTATCTTTACCATCAACAAAAGATCGAAAAGAAGGCAACTTATTCCTTTTCAAAAATTATGATTTTAAGAACATTTTAATGCATTATAAAATCACAAATAAAGATGAATCTTTTGGTTATTCAAATATTGAAATTTTAAATATTGAAAATAATAAAATCAAATTTGCTATTCTTTATGAAATGAGTTATAGCAAAAAAATGGGTCTTGAATGGTTAGGTGAAGAAGGTCAAGATGAAACTGATTATAAAAATCCAAGTGAAATTATTTATGATGTTTTTGAATTAATTTTTTAAAAATTATCCAATAAAAAAATGTCTTTGAATCAAAAAATTAACAAAAAAGATTGCCATAATAAGCAATCTTTTTTTATTCATCTTTTAAAAAATTAGGAACCTAATTTTTTAAATATTTATCTAGAAATTTTTCCACTTTTTCATACATTTCAAAGCGATTTTCTTCATTAGCAAAACCATGACCTTCATCCTCTTTTAACATGTATTCAACATCAATATTATTTTTCTTTAAAGCACTAATCATCAATTCAGATTGCTCAAGTGGAACTCTTGGATCATTTGCTCCTTGTACAATCATTAAAGGTGTTTTGATTTTATCAGCATGAAAATAAGGGCTAACTGATTTAGCATATTCTTCATTTAAATAAGGATCTCCTAGTGCTTCTTCAAAAATATTTCCAGGTGTTCTTCAATAAGGTGGCATGGAATCTCAAAGAGCAAATAAATTACTTACTCCAACTATATCAACTGATGCAGCATATAAATCAGGCTCTTTCACAATCCCCATTAAGGCTGCGTAACCTCCATAAGAACCACCATAAATTGCAATTCTATCCTTGATTGCATAGCCTTGCTCAATTGCCCAATAAGTAGCATCAGTTAAATCATCTTGCATTGCAAGACCTCATTGTTTTCATCCTGCCAGGAAGAATTTTTTACCATAACCTACTGAAATACGGTAATTAACCTGCAAGACTGCGTAACCACGATTTGCAAAAAATTGTGTTTCTGAATCATAACCTCATGAATCTCGAACTCAAGGTCCACCATGTACATTTAAAATTAACGGATAAGGACCTTCTTGATTTTTTGGAAGTGTTAAATACCCATGAATAGTTAAACCATCTCTTGCTTTGAATGAAATAGGTTTCATCTTAGTTAAATTTTCAGGGGTTAAATTAGTCTCTTGATAATAAATTAATTCAACACTATCTTTTTCCTTATCATAGTAAAAATATTGATTAAGCATGTCATCACTACTTGAAACATAAATTTTATGTTTCAATTCAATATCACTGCTTAGCTGAAATAAATATGAATTGCCAAATCAAGGATATTTTGATTTAATTAAATCTTTTACATGCAGATATTGCTTTTGTTTTTCTTCATCATATCATTTGATTTCTAGATATTCTTTATCCATTAATAATGCAATGATTTTATATTCTTGTCGAGAATCTAAAATCACATCTTGTAAGTCAACTAAGTCATCTTCATAAATTAATTCTGCACTTTTTTCATCAAGTTCTGAATTATATTTAACTAATGAAATTTTATCTCTATCAATATTAGATAAAGCAAGCACAGATCCATCAGGATATTGATGGACTAAAGATAACTCATCTTTAGAACTAACAAATTTAATTTTGGTTAAATTTTCATTTTCATCTACTTTATAGATCTCGCTACCACCAGAAATACCTTTCACTAAATATTTTAATTTATAATCATCATCTCTTAAATTTGAAACTATGTTGTCATCATTTTGCAAAAGCATTTTTCATTCTTTAGTTTTGATATTGTAATGATAAGTATCAAAATAATTTTTATTTCTGTCATTATGTAAGACTTCAATTATGTCTTGAAAATGCATCTTTTTCTCGTAGAAAACTTCTTCAATAAAACTACCTACTCCAGCAACTTTTACATCTTTATAATTAGTTACATCTTCGAAAGTTTTTGTTTCTAAATCAACAATATAAAGATGGTCGTTTTCATCGCCATCTTTATCTTTTAAGAAAAACATATTGCTTTCGTTAATTCATCCAATTGAATGAATTGAGCGATCACTATAATTAGTTAATTGAAACTCTTCTTCAGTTTTTAAATCTTTGACAAATAAGTTTGAACGTTGATTAACCTTTTTTAAATAAGCTAATTTAGTTGCACTAGGATTTAATCTAAAAGATGAATAATCTCTTGTTTTAAAAAATTCTCTAATTGATATTTTTTTCATTTTTACCTCTTTATTTATTAATTATTTGATTATACCTAAAAGAAAGTTATTTATTAAAAGCGTAACTAAAAAAATAAATTTTTATTTTGTCTTTTTTTAAGTAATTTTTTTATAATTTTTTAAAGTCAAATTTCCTAGATGAAAAGATTTTGTAGAAATAGGTAAACATGTTTACTTTTTTTAAAAGAAACTGAAAACGTCTTTTAATCATTTCAGCAGCAAGTTCCCTACTTGTTGCCATTCCATTAACACTTAATAAAAAAGAGATCAGTGAAAAATCATTTTTATTATTAAACAAAAACGAAACACAAACTGTTGTTAAAGATAATAGCTATTATTTAACTCCACTTTTAAATTCGCGTTTTTCAAAACAAATTAAAGAGTATCAAAACATTCCTGAAAAAGAATTAGAGTTTGTCAAAAATACTTATGTTAGTACTCAAAATTTAGGTACTAAAAATTTTTTGTATGAACAAGAAATTTTACTTGCTTTATATAATGCAACAGTTTATTATCGTGATTTATTTCCAACAATAAATATTGTTCCAACTACAAATACAGTTGATAGTAATGATGCTGCTTTTGCATTTTTTAATAACATGCAAAATAATTGATATCGTATTATTAATAATTTGGATAAATTATATTTTGTTGGTTATTCAGCTGCTGTAAGCAATTTAAAAGACAATATTTTTCAGCAAGAGCAAGCAGATAAATATGGATGAATTTATAAGCCTAAAAGTAGCAAAATAATTGATTCATATTTATATGAAGATGAAAATGAAAATGAATTTAAAAAGTCATTTTATTTTCAAATTGAAGATTTTAGTGTTTATAAAATCGAATTTATAATTGCTAAAAATACTAATACATATTTGTCGATAAACCCGACAAATAGGGTTTTTGAGAGGTTTTCTTATTCAGTTAATTTTGAACCAATTATCTTTAAGATTTTTAATAAACAAAATGTTCAAATAAAATCTGATATTAAATTATTAGCAGATCATTTGGAAAAAATAAACTTATATAATTCAAATTTAACTGATGAAGAAAAGACAAAATTAAAGGATGATTTTGATGCTCAAAATGGTCAAATAATTTCTTATGTTTTAACGGGTGCAAAAAATGAATAAGAAGTTTAAAAAATTTTTATTTTCAATTTTACCATTATCAATTTTTGCTACTTTAGCAGCTTCTTCATGCAGTGTTGGTTTAGATGGGATTACCATAGAAGTGCAAAAACCAGTTACTGCTAATCAAGATTTAAGTAACGTTAGTTTTGAATGAGAAAGATTTTTAGAGCAACCTGCTATTCAAAATTTATTAAATAGAATTTTTGAAGATGATAAATTAAAATTCACTTTTAATTCATCCTTGAATAAAAAAATCGATCTTAAAGATGAAGATACAATTGAAGTTGCAAAAAATAAATATGTTAACTATATAAAAAATTTAGGAGAAAAATATTTAACCGATTTATCAGGATGATTAAATATTTATAACATTGCTTTAAGAAATAGTTGGCAAGATAATTTTGATTCAGATGAACCTGAAATCGGTATTAAAGCAGCAGATATGTTTGATGAATTAAACACAATTAATTGATTGTATTTTTTGTTTATGTTTAATCGTTTTTCATTCATTGGAACTAGCGAAGGAATTTTTAATGATGGTGGTCAATTTGGTAGAACTTTTTCAAATAAAGTAAATTGATTTATGAAACCAAACACAAATGTAATTACTGAAATGAATGAAATTTATGCACAATTTAAAAGAGAAGATGAACCAAGTAATGAACTTGAATTTAATAAATATTTTTATTTAAAAATGGCTAACCATGCAGTTGTTGAAATTAGGTATAAACAGCGACTAAATAGTGAAAATAAATTGGTTAAGAATTTCACGATAAATCCTTATATTAATGTACCATTTAAGTGAATTATAAAAGAAATTGAAGATTTTAAGATTAAAGATTTTGCGCTTTTAAATGTTCATAGAAATTTTGCTAGTGATTCACATGAAATTGAAATCAGCGAAGAGCATTTAATCAAGCTTCGTAATATTGCTGAATTAGATATTTCACTTGGAAATAATGTGCCTTATTATTTATCAGGTGTTAATCTAACAAAAGAGAAAGAAGAAAAAAATGCTTAAATATATGAAGACAACATTTAACTTTATGAAGTTTTTAAACATCATGGTTTTTTCAAAATGATTCACCTATGTATTTGTAATCATTAGTTTTTTTATAACTATGTTTTTTGTACTAATGCCATATTTATTTAGTAATTCAGATTCTTATAGAGCTTCGCTTTTAATGATTGTTCCAGTAATGTTTATTTTACTACTTACTATTATTTACGCAATTTATATGTCAGTTTTACTTTTTCGAGATACTGAAAATAATGGGCTTGATTTAGTTATTGCCGCTAAACCAATTGAGAGAATGCAAATCGTAATTGCTAAATATATTTACTTTATTATATTTGCTTTTGTCTGAGCAATTGTAATTTATATAGCAACATCAATTGCAAGCATTCCCTTAAGAAATGTTGATTATTTCAACCTTGAAAACGTTGAATATTTTGTCCATGGATCTTTTGCAGTTGTTTTATTTGCTTTTGTTTTCTTTGGTTTAATTACAGCTTTAATTGCTAAAAAAATCAATAAGGCCGTGGCTTATTTATTTTCAGTTGTGATCTTCTTACCTTTATTTTTTATAGGTACAGTAGCTCCAACATTTTCAAGACCTCAAATCAGCAGTTTCACAAGTGAATATAATAATTTAGGAGGTGAATCTGCTATTGATGCAGCTAATTTATTTGCTTATTCAACTTCTGACCAAGAAGATGGTTATTATATAGTTCCTACAAATTCTGAAGGTAGTTTAACACAATCATCTCGTGACTTTTTAAATAGAGCATTTCAAAATACAAAAACTTCTCCTGTAGGTACACAAGTGCTTTCTTGAATTGATATTCCTTATCAAATGGGAATTCATTTTGCTGCTAATGGTCGTGACTTTTTCATGTCAGGTAACGCCTTAGGTTTAGGAGATGTTAGAAGTATATTTAATAATTTTGGAACTGAGAATGTTTCAACTCGTTACAATTATCATTTAGTTGCTAATGAAGGGTTAGTAACTGATTCATCAAATAAATCAGTTGTTATGAATTTACCTTTACTAAGCAGTCAAAATAGTTTATTTAGAGATCAAACTCAAAGAAATATTTTCTACGCTTGAGAAAATGCAGAATCTGATTCAACTTTAACTGATGATAGTTTTTCATTTATAAATACATCAAATTACTATGGAACTTTGGATTGAAGGTCTATTAGTGAATTAATACAAAATGATGATGTTAAAGCAGCTTTTAAAAAGTTCAATGACAAGTATTTAACAGGTGAAAACCTAACTTCAAGGCAATATTTAGACACTTTATTTGCAGAATACGATTCAATTATTCCTGATTTTTTAAATGTTATAAATAATTCTTTTACACAAGTTACTGATAGATACCTAATGCAGTTGCAGATTCAGTACTATGTAGTTGCTCTTTATTATTTATATTTAAATTATCAAAACAATAGCCTATTAAAAAACGTTATATTTGAAAACGGTTTAGTTAATCATCAATTTGAAGTTAAAGTAAATTATAATGGTGAAACTAGAAATTACAAAATAGGTGGTTATTCAAACGCCACCCAAGTGCAACAAACTGTTAATAATAAAACAGTTAACCGTGTGCAGTTGACAGCAGGTGATGATTTTCTATTTTCAACAGTTAATAATTATTATAAATTTGAAAGAGCACTTGATACTCAACCACAATATTCAGTTGGAATCTATTGAACAATTATCATTGTTGCTTTATCAGCTGCTGTAATTTATATTTACTATAGAAGGGAGTACTAATGAACTTATTTAAAAGTAAAAAAGTTACAAAGGTTACCCTTAATCAAAAAGAAGTTGCAAAACCTGTGAAAAATCAAGGTAATCAAAATGGTAAGAAAAAAATTATTGAAGTTAAAAATTTTACCAAGTACTACCGTAAAATTATCAAAGCAGTTGATGATATTACTTTTGATATTTATGAAAATAATTTTCATGTCATCATCGGAGCTAATGGATCAGGAAAAACTACAACTATTAAAGCAATTATCAACGCTCACGTAGTTTGATCAGGTCAGATCTTAATTAACGGAATTGAAAATCGTAAAACTGAAGCCAAAAGAGATCTAGGATACATGCCTGAAAAAGATGTTTTTCCTCCTAAATTAAGCACTAAAAAGTTCTTGTACGCTCTAGCAATTCTTTCGGGCTTTAGCAAAAAAGATGCTAATAAAAGAGTCAGAAATTTACTAAAATTTTTAAAACTAGAACCTTTTGCAAGGCGTAATCCTAACAAGTTATCATCAGGTCAAAAACGTAAGATTTTGATGGCTCAAGCTTTAATCAATGAACCTAAAATCTTAATAATGGATGAGCCTACTACTAACTTAGATCCAGTTGCTCGCCGTGAATTATTCACTATTTTAGATGAACTTAAAAAACAAGGTACAACTATCTTTGTCAGCACTCACGACCTTTATGAAGTTAGTCGTTTTACTGATTATGTAACAATTATTAATAAAGGTAAAATCGTTTATAGTGGTGTTAAAGAAGTTGATAACTTAGAAGAATTATATTTTAAATATGTAGATTATGATGTCGCTAAAAATGAACAAATTGCTTAAAAAAATCTTAATTACAAGTCCTTTAATAATTGCAACAAGTGCTGCTTTTGTAGCCTGTGTAAATGTTAAAGAAGTTAAACCTGAAGATCCTATTAAGGATCCAGTTTTAGGTAAAGCTGATGAATTAGGGGTTGTTGAAACTATCACGAATGCAGCTTTTTCTAATAAAAATCCTATTCAACTTGCTACTTTTAAGAGAAACCAACTAACTAATACTAGTTGAATTGATGATTACAATTCACTAGTTAAAAAACGTAACAGTTCAGTTGATGAAAACGAGAAAAAACTTATCAATATGAAACTTGATAAGTTAATTCAGGCAAATTGATATTGAATCTTAAAAAATACTAATAAGTTAAAATGAAAATTTGATACTACCTATAGCTTTCCTAAAAATGAAAATGGCTATCAAGTTTTCAGTGAAAAGTATTTAAAGGAAATCGAAAGAGTTAATAACGATAAAACTGTTAAAGCATTAACATTTACATCTACTTTAAAAGAGCCTAGTGGTTATAGTTTAATTGATGATACAGAAACTAGTAGAGGTAATTACTATTTAAACCTTGATGATCATTACTTTTTCTATTTTTCATTTAAAAAAAATAGTTCAGATGATACGATCTCATTAGTGCCTAGATTATATCGCTTTGAAAAAGATCGAGAGCCTAGTTACAAACTTTTATCAGTTAGTTGACATAATGTGTTATTACACGCAAATTCAAAAAGTTTCGTTGACAAAGGGACATTAGATTTTGAAACCTTAACATTCAATAATGGGCCATTATTAATGTTTCAACTTGAAGAAATTACAAAATAAAGCAGAGATTAAATCTGCTTTATTTTTTATGGTTGATAATCTAGATGTAATCTATCATCATAAATGCCAATTGTATAACCAGTTAGATCAAAATCACTTATTTCACCCTTATTGAAAGGAATAAAATATTAAAATGTTGATGCAATAAAATTTGATTATCCATACTTTCTAGCTGATCAATTAAATAAAAATATTTGAGTGTGAACATTTTTCTGTAATTAATGTTATTTTTTCGTTTTAAGTTTTATTTATTTAATTCAAAATATTGTTAAAAAATGTCTTTATTGATTAAATAAAAAAAATATGAAATATATATTATAAAAGTATTTCTTCTCAAAGTGTTATAATTATTATGGCAGATATTTCGCAATAATTTAATATTTGCTACTATATAAAAATTTAAATACTTATATTTAAATTAAATTGCGATGTTAACTAAAAACAAACCATTAATTTAAAAAAGAAGTGTTACATATTACTAGGAGAAAAACTTGAATAAAAGTTTAAAAAGAAAAATTTTTAAGTCTTTATTTGCAATTTTGCCATTGACAATTGCTATTTTTACACCACTAACAATATCAGCGAATGTTAATGAAAAAGACTCTACAGTTGTGAATTTACAACAAGAAACCTACAATGTTAAGTCGACTAAAGAAAAATACATTGACTTAATATTAAGTAGTGGTTCTATTAGTGAAATAATAGAGAAAACTACTTTTAATTATGTGAAACCAGAATTTGTTTCAACTATTTCAAATGAACGTGATTTTTACAAAATTTTAGTTCAAGGAGCAAACAGAATAGATATAGTTTTTAAAGCAAAAACAGAAAAAACTAAACTAAAATCATATTTAGAAATGATTCGTTCTTCACTGGGAGATGAATTTGAAAACATTTATGGAGAATACACATTAACTTTTTCAATCGCATATAAGAGTACAGAAGATTTTAAAAAACTACTTATTAAAATGCTTGATTTTAAATTAGATTATAATGATATACTGCAAGTAAATGTTCATGAAACAGGTAGAAATTATGATTACTTCAATGATGTTGAAGAATCAAGTAAGAGTACAGCAGTGAACAATTCTAATATAGGTACTTCGGTGTCTTCTAATACGCTAATAAATTATAATGATAATTTTTGAAACAACTATACCGAAATTAACAAGCGAAGATATACACTTTCGGGTTTTGATTATCAAAATTTAAAATACGAAAGAGAACAAGCAGAAAATAATGTTAACAAATACGGTAGAGAAATGAAGGTTGGAATTCTTGAAGTACAATCTGATGACTATAAAACTTCTGCTTTAGTAGATTCTAGATCCGCATCTTTTTTCAAAAATAGTAAAATTCATTTAAGTGGTACTTTGTATAATGATCCACATAGAATAAGCCATGCAAATACAGTTGCAGAAATAATTATGGGAAAACAAGGAATTAATCCTAGCATTTCATTATACTCATCTCAATTTCACTTTTTAAATGGTTTACTAAATGGGGCGCTAAATTGATATTTACGAAATGGTGTACACATAGTTAATAATAGTTGAAAATATACTTGGAACAAAGATGAAGATTATAATACTCACTCTGAATGACTTGATAATTTTTTAAATGCAAATGAAGACTTTATTTTTATAATCGGAGCAGGGAATGATGCTGATGATTTTAATGGCGATGATCCTTCTCACTGATATGGTTTTATAGATGCCTACAATATATCTCAAAATGCTATAACTGTTGGGGCTTTAAAGTCTTTGGAAAAGAATGTACCTACTGATTATACAGAAGCATCTAAAAATCAAGGATACATAACAACATCAGTACCTGGTGAGTTTCAACCAACTGGTTATGATGGTAGTAAAACTGGAACTAGCTTTGCTGCCCCAACAATAACAGGAATGGCGAGTCTGTTAAAAACTAACTACCCTTCATTTTTTGATAGAGGTTCTGATTATTTAATCATTAAAAGTGCACTTATTTCTGGTTCAAGAAAAGATGATTATACTTTCAGTTTTTTCACAAATGGACAAGGTATGTGACCTGTTTATGATATAAAAACTGGATTTGGAAGAGCAAACTTTTTCAAAGTAAGAGAATCCTTACTTCATCTAAATTACTTAAAAGTTTATGCAGATAGTAATAAATCTGCTGCAATTTCTTCTCACTATTTCGAAAAAAATGAGAAATATAGAGTTAACGCAACCTGAAAAGGCGAAAATTTATTTAAGAACACTTGAGTTCAAGACTTTCTATTTTTTGGTCATAATCACTATACATACATCGGGCCTTTAGATCTGAAACTACAAGTTATAACACCTGATGGGGATGAACTAGATGCACTTGAAATAAAAGAATTATTTACTAACAAGAAAAAGCTTATGAATACTGAAACAATTGAATTTGAAACAAAAAAAGCTGGCTATTATAAATTTAAGGTATTTTATGATCCAAGCGAGGAACAAGGAAGGAAAAAAGATTTAGATGTCGCACTTACCTACTCTAAAATTTAAAAAAATATTTACTTCGTTAGGTGCTTCTGCTATTTCGTTAGTAGCATTTTCTGTGGTTGCTTGTTCTATGAATCAAACTGCCGAGGATATAAGGCTTTCAAAAACAGGAAAAGGAACAGATATTAGTGAAAAATTATTGGAGAATAAAAAAACAATTGTTCAGTTAAAAACAGTTGGTTATGAACAATTTACTTTTTCAGATTATTGATGATCATTGCAAGATAATTTATCAGTTAAATACCATTCTGAGCATTATGGAATTGACATAGAGAGAAAACAAGATGTAAAATCAGGAAACAGTTCTCAAAATGATTCAGCAGACATATTTTTCAAAACAGACAATGTTGAAAACTTAAAGAAAAATATTTCTGAATCCTTAGTTTTAGATACATCTATAAGAATGGATAATCAAAAAGACACAGATAAGATATTCAAATCAATTAGCCTTGTAACTGATGAGGAAACATTAAAAGCACAACTTCGTATTACTGATAAACAAAAAGAAGAATTTGCTGCATTTGCAAGAACTAAAATTGACGCTAATTTAAAAGATGAGGATATCGAAAATTTAAAACCATGAAACTCACATTTTAGTTATGAATCAATTAAAAGTAAATTGGATCTTAAAAAAAATAATTACCTTTTTGTTAAAGACTTTACAAATTTTATTGTAAAGGGTGAAAATGTCAACTGAGAAAAAGAACTTGTGTACAATAAAGTTGACAAGGGCATTCATGTTTCAGATTATAGAATTGATAAAAATAAAAAAGAATTTTATTTATTTTTAAAATATTCAAACCCTCCAACTAAAGAGCGAGACAAATATGCATCTAAACCTACAGTGGTGTTAAATTCAGTTTTTATAGGACCTAAAGGTCTTACATCATTTCTACTTCCAGTTGATAAAGATGAAATATCTGATTTTGATCTGAACGAATGAAAAGTTTTTGTTTACGGCTATCGTTTTCATATTCTTTAAAATTTTGTCCCATTGTGGACAAGATTTTTTATATAAAATGCAGAACATTATTTCAAATTTACAAAAGTTTATATAAAATATAAAGATGTGTAAAAAATGTGCTACTAGCAACTTAAATCATACAAAGCCTGTTTTTGTAGAAGAATTAGTTAAGGAAATTAATTTCTATGATTTTCGACATCTTGAACTCTGAAAAATTTTCAGAAGAAAAAAAATAATTGAAGAACCAAAACGCCATAGAATGATTTGGCAAGATCAATTAAATATAAAAACAACTACAGTTCTTAAAATCGTCGATCATCTTGTTGAACTTGCTCTAGGAAGCAGTGTTGAAAAGGTTTTTGATAAAACTTATACAAAGTTATGAAAAGCAATTAATAATGTTATTATGGAAACTGAATATAAGATTACAAACGGAAATAAAAGAGTTCAACTTTATAAATTTGAAAAAGAAAATACTCAAATTGAGAGATATATGTCATCAATAACTGCAGAAATTAGTGATGAAAATATAATGAAAATTTATAAACTGCTCATTTATGATCCAATTAAACACAAACAGCAAGGAACTCGTTTTTTAAGAAAAAGAGGTCCAAATGAAAAAGCTATGGAATTGGTTAAATACACTGCAGAAAGAATTATCAAAGTTTTAAGCGAAGCTCAAAACCTAAAAATTAAGCATTGACTTGGTCCTGATTCTTGAGAGGATTTTGCTACACCACAATTAATTGATTATTTTGATGATAATACTTTGTATGATTATAAAATTTCAACAGCGTCATTTCATTGGAAAAATGGTCTAAAAATGCTAGCTTACTACCTTGTTGGATTATCTGATCCTGAATTAAATCCTAGGTTTGCTAAAATAAAATATTTAAAGTTTATTGATGCTCATTACAACGAATTACATGAGTGTGAAATAGATGATTTTCCTCTTGAAGTTTGAAAAGTAATTGCTGAAGCTATTTTAATAGATAATTTTGAAGCATTATGAGCCACAAGAGTAGTTGAAAAAACTGTTTTAAATTAATTTCTTGTAAATCTAAAGTGATTAAATCAAGTACACTGATTTGTTGTACTTGATTTTTTAATAAAATTGATTACAGTTAATTTTTAACTAACTCACTTTTAACAAAAGTAGTTTCAAAAAGATTTATCTGATTTTTTAGACTTTTAAAAACTATAATAACAACAAAAATCACAGGTACAGTTCAAAAGAAAATAGAAATAATAGTTAAAATTCATGCATTAGTAAACATCGCTCGATGTTTACTAAGTTGACTAGATAAAGAAATAGCCATTATTATATAAATAGCAAAACTAAGACATGCAAATATTAGAACAAATATTATTAAGATTCAAATTTCTGTGTTCATAACAGAAAATTTTGCTGAATTGTAATATCTAGCTCAATCAGAAAGGTTGGGAAGATATTACAATTCAGCAAATTTAATGAATTTGACAGAAAGATTAAGTAGAAAATCTTTTGTTATCCATGTTGATTCTAAGAAACCACAGGAAATTAATGAAAAACTCTCAATACTTATAAATGAAGAAAATTTGTTTGTAAAATCAATTACTGTTGATAATGGCTTAGAATTTTCAAAGCTAAATGAAGTAACTCAAGAACTAAAAATAATGATTTATTATTGTGAGCCGTATGCTTCTTTTCAAAGAGGTTCGAACGAAAATTGAAATGGATTAATTCGAAGGTTTTACAAAAAAGGTACAGATTTTAGTTTTGTTTCAAAAAATGAATTGAAGATTGTTGAAGATGAAATCAACAGTATGCCTAGAGAAATTTTAGGATGAAAATCTAGCAGCGAAGTCTATGACTATTATATGAATTTAATGAAGTAAATTAATGATTGCGCAGCAAACAGTTTTTAGTTTTCTAAAGACTATTTTCATAATGCAAAATCTAAAATAATTTGTTTAAATAAGTACTGAAAATGAATTTAAAAATTTTTATTTTAAAATTGATGAATGTTTTCATTTGAAGAATAAAATTGATTATAATATCATTATAAACGTTGAGTTAAATATTACAATTCACATAACAAGTAATTAGTTACTAGTTTTATTTGATTTTTTTGAATTAGAAATTGAATTATCTTTTTCAGTTTCTAATTCTGAATTACCTGCATCAGAATTCGCTTCACCATTAGTATTTCTACCTTCAGGTTTTAATAGGTAGGGATTTTCTCTTTCAATACTGTCTCTGATTTTTATGTAAGTAGCAACTGCTAAAACAATCTTTATAAAGAAAAATACTAGCCCTGCTAAAACTAAATATCAAGTGATATCAAAGTCTTTAATCTTATAGAATCTTTTTAAAACTGCAGCTAAGATCAGTGCACTAACAATATTAACAATTCCCGGTATAACTGATACAATTATTATAACTATGTACTAAATCATCAAAGTTATGTAAAGGTAAATTTTCTGTATTATTCATAAACTATTCTATTCAAGTTATTAGCTAAAATTTTGATAATTTGCTGATAAAAACACTTTATTAATTTCTTTTATCTAGTTTATTAATATTTAATTCATAAAAAAGATAATAAAAAAGCACCTATGGTGCCACTTTTTAAATAAATCTTTCAAAACTGAATAGCATTTTGATTATAAATATCTTAAGATACTGTGACTTTTAAACCTATCAATTTATTAGTACTGGTCAGCTAAATGTATCACTACACGTACACTCCCAGCCTATCAACCTCATCGTCTATAAGGAATTTCAAGGGAATACTCATCTTTAAGGAGGCTTCCCGCTTAGATGCTTTCAGCGGTTATCCTTTCCGTACTTGGCTACCCAGCTATGCTTCTGGCGAAACAACTGGAGCACCAGCGGTACGTCCGCTCCGGTCCTCTCGTACTAAGAGCAGCTCTCATCAATATTCCAACGCCCACATCAGATAGGGACCGAACTGTCTCACGACGTTCTGAACCCAGCTCGCGTACCGCTTTAATTGGCGAACAGCCAAACCCTTGGAACCGACTTCAGCTCCAGGATGCGATGAGCCGACATCGAGGTGGCAAACCTTCCCGTCGATGTGATCTCTTGGGGAAGATAACCCTGTTATCCCCGGGGTAGCTTTTATCCGTTGAGCGACGGCCATTCCACAATGTACCGCCGGATCACTAAGTCCTGCTTTCGCACCTGCTCGACTTGTAGGTCTCGCAGTCAACCACACTTTTACCTTTGCGCTCTACATACGGTTTCTGACCGTATTGAGTGTAGCTTTGAACGCCTCCGTTACCTTTTAGGAGGCGACCGCCCCAGTCAAACTACCTACCATGCACTGTCTCCCGACCAGATAATGGTCGTAGGTTAGAAGCTCAACTTAACAAGGGTGGTATTTCAAGGTTGACTCCACAAGGACTAGCGTCCTCGCTTCATAGTCTCCCACCTATCCTACACATGTTAAGCCAAACTTCAATACAAAGTTATAGTAAAGCTCCACGGGGTCTTTTCGTCTAGATGCGGGTGGGCAGCGTTTTCACTGCCACCATAATTTCACCGAGTCCATTGTCGAGACAGTCAAGAGATGATTATGTCTTTCGTGCAGGTCAGTATTTAGCCGACAAGGAATTTCGCTACCTTAGGACCGTTATAGTTACAGCCGCCGTTCACCCGGGCTTCATTTTGCTGCTTCGCTAAAGCTAACAGCTCCACTTAACCTTCGGGCACTGGGCAGACTTCACCCCCTATACGTCATCTTACGATTTAGCAGAGAGCTGTGTTTTTGATAAACAGTTCCCCCTTGAAATTTACTGTGCCTCAAAATTCAAAAAGAATTAACTTGATGGTTTTGAGGGCCCCTTCTCGCGAACTTACGGGGTCAATTTGCAGAGTTCCTTGACAATGGTTTTCTCGCTCGCCTTAGAATACTCATCTTGGGGACGTGTGTCCGTTCTCGGTACAGGTTACTGTGATATTAAGTTTAGAAGCTTTTCTTGGAAGCATGAAATCGTTTAATTCGCTACTTGTTGCCGTTCGCTATGCATCATAACTCGCAGTTATACAGTGCGGATTTGCCTACACTGACCACTAATTATTTACTCCAGAATCCGTTAACTGGTAAAACTATCCTTCTCCGTCACTCCATCACTATCACCGCAAGTACAGTAATATTAAACTGTTGTCCATCGACTACGTCTTTCGACCTCGCCTTAGGCCCTGACTAACCCTGGGTGGACGAACCTTGCCCAGGAAACCTTCCCCAATAGGCGTGAAGGATTCTCACCTTCAATCGTTACTCATTCCGGCATTCTCACTTCTTGACGCTCCACCAATGCTCACGCTTTGGCTTCAGTGCTGACAAGAACGCTCCTCTAACGTACCAGTAGTACCCGTAGCTTCGGTATTATGTTTAGTCCCGTTATATTTTCAGCGCTGCTTTTCTTGACTAGTGAGCTATTACGCACTCTTTAAAGGGTGGCTGCTTCTAAGCCAACCTCCTAGTTGTTTATGAAACTCAACAACTTTTCTCACTTAACATAATTTGGGGACCTTAGCTGACGATCTGGGTTGTTTCCCTCGCGAGCATCGACGTTATCACCGATGTTCCGACTGCATGACAATTCACAATGGTATTCGGAGTTTGATTATAGTCAGTACAGCTAGGCGCCGCCATTCCATATTCAGTGCTCTACCACCAGAGTTTAACATCACACGCTAGCCCTAAAGCTATTTCGAGGAGAACCAGCTATCTCCAGGTTCGATTGGAATTTCACCGCTATTCACAAGTCATCCGGGCACTTTTCAGCGTACTACGGTTCGACCCTCCACTTGGTATTACCCAAGCTTCAGTCTGCTCATGAATAGATCACCTGGTTTCGGGTGTATACCATCATACTAATTCGCCCTATTAAGACTCGATTTCTCTACGGCTCCGCTTTTCTCCACTTAGCCTCGCATGATAATATAACTCGCCGGACCATCCTGCAAGATGTACGCCATCACGCATTAACGCGCTCTGACTAATTGTAAGTATGTAGTTTCAGATTCTATTTCACTCCCCTTCCGGGGTTCTTTTCACCTTTCCCTCACGGTACTAGTTCACTATCGGTGTCTGGTTAGTATTTAGCCTTACCGGGTGGTCCCGGCGAATTCAGACAGGGTTTCACGTGCCCCGCCCTACTCAGGATCCTGCTTAGAGATATTTATATTTCGAATACGGGGCTATCACCCTCTTTGGCCAAACTTTCCAGTTTATTCTTCTATATAAATATTTTGTAACTCTATGTAAGCAGTCCTACAACCCCACAAAATGTGGTTTGGGCTCTTCCGCGTTCGCTCGCCACTACTGACGGAATCATTATTTATTTTCTTTTCCTGTTGCTAATAAGATGTTTCAGTTCACAACGTATGTCTCTTTCCCTTCTATATATTCAAAGGGGAGTGATACAACATTACTTGTATCGAGTTTCCTCATTCGGAGATCTCCGGCTCATAGTTTATTTCCAGCTAACCGAAGCTTATCGCAGGTAATCACGTCCTTCATCGACTTCCAGACCCAAGGCATCCACTACAAACTCTTGCTTATTTAAAAGTTTAAGTAACTATTTTTTCCTATTAAAAAAAATGTTTTTTGATGTATTCTTAAGGTATTTATAAAGACCAATAATTGGTCTTAACTCGGATCAAAATTATTTTCACAAAATATATTTTGATGTCGTTATCATATTAATTTATATGCTATTCAGTTTTCAAAGATCTATTAATTTAGAGAGTAAATACTCTCAAAACTGAATATTAGAGTGCTTTTGGCTACACCAACACACAAGACTTATAAGACATCGTGATGTTTTAAAAATTTAATTAATTTAAAACTAGTACTTATAAGATTTTTACCAAAAATAAAGTGTAATTGTACTCCGTAGAAAGGAGGTGATCCATCCCCACGTTCTCGTAGGGATACCTTGTTACGACTTCACCCCAGTCACCAATCCTGCCTTAGGCAGTCGCTTCCGAAGTTAGCTAAACCGACTTTGGGCATTACCGGCTCCCATGGTGTGACGGGCGGTGTGTACAAGACCCGAGAACGTATTCACCGTAGCGTAGCTGATCTACGATTACTAGCGATTCCGACTTCATGAAGGCGAATTGCAGCCTTCAATCCGAACTGAGACCGGTTTTTCAGATTTGCTCCATGTCACCATATTGCGTCTCTTTGTACCGGCCATTGTAGCACGTGTGTTGCCCCACTCGTAAGAGGCATGATGATTTGACGTCATCCCCACCTTCCTCCCAGTTACCTGAGCAGTATCCGTATAGTTCTCAACTTAATGTTAGTAAATAAGGATAGGGGTTGCGCTCGTTGCAGGACTTAACCGAACATCTCACGACACGAGCTGACGACAATCATGCACCATCTGTCACCTTGTTAACCTCCACTATATCTCTATAGCTTTGCAAGGGATGTCAAGAGTGGGTAAGGTTCTACGCGTATCGTCAAATTAAACCACATGCTCCACCGCTTGTGCGGGTCCCCGTCAATTCCTTTAAGTTTCACTCTTGCGAGCATACTACTCAGGCGGATCATTTAATGCGTTAACTGCGTTAGCGAGGGTTCCCCCACCAACTAATGATCATCGTTTACGGCGTGGACTACCAGGGTATCTAATCCTGTTTGCTCCCCACGCTTTCGTCCCTCAGTGTCAGTATATAACCAGTAAGCTGCCTTCGCCATTGGTGTTCTTTCATATATCTACGCATTCCACCGCTTCACATGAAATTCCACTTACCTCTTTATAACTCTAGTTTGCCAGTATCTAAAGCGTGCCGGCGTTGAGCACCGGTCTTTAACTCCAGACTTAACAAACAACCTACGGACGCTTTACGCCCAATAATTTCGGATAACGCTTGTGACCTATGTATTACCGCGGCTGCTGGCACATAGTTTGCCGTCACTTTCTGATACAGTACCGTCATAATATAGGCTTTCCACTCCTATATCTTTTCTTTCTGTATAACAGCAGTTTACGATCCGAAGACCTTCATCCTGCACGCTGTGTCGCTCCATCAGGCTTGCGCCCATTGTGGAATATTCCCTACTGCTGCCTCCCGT
>NZ_NQNY01000003.1:92558-107399 GCF_002276225.1 Mycoplasmopsis agassizii
TCTCAGTCCCAGTGTGGCCGATCAGTCTCTCAACTCGGCTATACATCATCGTCTTGGTAGGCCATTACCCTGCCAACTAACTAATGTAACGCACCCTCATCTCAAAGTGAAGCAGTTGCTCCTTTCGCCTTTAAAAAATGCTTTTCAAAGGTATATCCGGTATTAGCAACGGTTTCCCATTGTTGTTCCGATCTTTAAGGTAGATTAGGTACGTGTTACTCACCCATTTGCCGCTAAACTAGTAAACTAGTTCCGCTCGACATGCATGTATTAGGCACACAGCCAGCGTTCATCCTGAGCCAGGATCAAACTCTCAAAAAAATTGACTTGTGTGTTGTACATCTAATATTCAGTTTTCAAAGATTTACGTTTTTGCCTTCATTTAGTCGGCTTTTTCATTATACAACTTTTTTTTGATTTTGAGAAAAATTTTTTGAAATTTTTTTGAGCCTATTTTTGCAATAAACATGATAGCAATTTAGTGACTAAATTGTTCTTTTTTTCAATACGTTTAACTCTCTCTAAAAAACGCTGTAGAACTAGTATGACATAAATAAATTAAAATGGGTGAAAAAAATCAAAAATTTTTTGAGCCTGTTTTTGAGGCTTTTTTAAAAGCCTGCTTTATTTATAAATAACTTATAAAAAAAGCGAACATTTAGATATTCTAAATGTTCACCACTTATTTAATTAACTTCATTAATTATTGCACTAGGTTTAAGGTTAATGATTTCTATAATCTTATTAACTCGTCCTAGCTCAATTACGATGCCATTGATTTGGCTTTCGCTTTCAGAGACTTGAAAGCGTACCTTTTTATTAAAACGCATTTTTTCATAGACTTCTTGATAGTTAGCGCCAATTGCTGAATTAATAGGACCTACCATCCCAACATCAGTAATATAAGCACTGCCTTTAGGTAAAATTCTTGCATCATTAGTTTGTACGTGTGTATGAGTGCCGACTAAAGCATTAATTTTACCATCTAGATATCAGGCTAAAACATTTTTTTCACTGGTAGTTTCGGCGTGAAAATCTATGAAGCGGTAATCTGCATCACTAGTTAAAAGTGCTTTATCCATGACGTCGAAAAAATTTTCGGCGGCTTCTTCAGTTCAAGGCGGCATTAACTTATTAAAAGCAATTCCCATTAAAGAATAGACTTCTAGTTTTTTGTTTTTAACTGTAAAACTGCGCACTCCTTGGCCTTGATAATGCTCTTTAATATTTAAAGGTCTGATGACATCTTCATTATTAATAATGCTTTTGATTTCTCTTTTTGACCATACATGATTACCTAGTGTGAAAATGTCAACACCTATTTGCTTTAATTTCAGATAATCTTTTTTGATTAAACCTTTGCGTCCGCTGACATTTTCTGCTTGGGCAATTACTAGATCAACTTGATATTTTTCTTTTATTGCTTGTAAGTGCTCTTCTAAGATTTTAATTCCAGGAGCACCGAAGATATCACCTAAAAATAAGATTTTAATTGTTTCATTCATGTATTAATGATTATATGACTTTTTGTCATATTTAATACATGAATTTTTAAGTTGCTTTTGCTTATTTAGCCACTTCGTTTTCTGCTTCTTCGATCACGATTGCTTTTTCCAGATTTTTAGCTGAATTTTTCTGCTCAAAATCTTTAACTGCTTGCAAAATTTCTGCATAAAGATCGACTTTTTCTTCTAGATGTTTAACTAAATTAGTTTTACCTTGAGCTAGATTAACATCTTTATAACTAAATCAAGCACCTGCTTTTTTGATAATGCCATATAAAGTAGCTAGATTAATCACTTCACCCGTGATATTAACACCTTTACCAAAAACAATTTCTGTTTCTACTGCCTTATAAGGAGGTGCTAGTTTATTTTTAACTACTTTAATTTTGATTAAGTTACCTGTAACTTCATCTTTAGATAAAACTTTTGTACTTTTTCTAACATCAAGTCTTAGTGAAGCATAGAATTTTAAGGCTCTACCTCCAGGAGTGGTTTCGGGATCACCATAAACCACTCCGATTTTGCTTCTGACTTGATTAATAAAAATTACGGTGGTTTGGTTACGGTTTAAATTACCCGTAATTTTTCTTAGAGCCTTTGACATCATGCGAGCCTGCAGACCGATATTTTGATCACGCATTTCGCCATCAAGTTCTGCTTCAGGTACTAAAGCAGCAACTGAATCAACAACGATTAAGTCGATTTGACCAGTTTTTACTAAAGTGTCAACAATTTCTAAAGCTTGTTCACCGCTATCAGGCTGTGACAAAATTAAATTATCAGTATTAATACCTAAATTTTCTGCATATTGAGGGTCAATTGAATGTTCTGCATCAATAAAGGCGGCGATACCGCCCTTTTTTTGCACTTCAGCGATTGCATGAAGTGTTAAAGTGGTTTTACCACTACTTTCAGGACCATAGATTTCAATAATTCTACCTTTAGGGTAACCTCCAATTCCAATCGCTTTATCTAGTAAGTATGAGCCTGAACTAAAAACTTCAGCTTGGACAATTTCTTTATTACCAAGTAGCATAATTGCTTCATTACCATAGCGTGAGCGAATTTCTTTTAAAGTATTTTCGATAATATTTTGTTTTTCATTTTTAAGATTTTTTTTATTCATTGTTCCTTTTTCTTAAGGCTAAATTGCTTAAGAATTTTAATAATTAGTTGGCACAATTTTAAATTAATAAAATTGTGATAAGCATTGTGCTTGAAATGATTCGTTTTTAACTTATGAATTTTTTTGAATTCAAAGTTAGAAACTATTTTTTGGAAAAGTAACCTTTACCCCTCCATATAGCAATAAAATTTTTGACTAGTTTTGGAAAATTTTTTTCAAGTTTTTTTAAGAAAATTTTAAAGTGCTATTTTATTAGAAAATAGTTGTATTTATCTTTAATAAAGATAATTATTCTACAAGTTGATAGAGAAAAACTTTTGACTAATTATTAATTTCCACTATCTTTTGGAAAAATTTCTTCAAGTTCTTTATGTCGTATCAGTTTTTTCATTTTTATTTCTTTATCTTGTGAAGTTAAAACTCCGTAATAAATTCCGTTATTGTTTAAATCAAAAACATAATCTCCATCTGCTAAATCAAGTTCAAATCTTTGCCCATGATATAGTCTTTTTAAGCGCTTTAATTTAAGTGAAACTTTATTTAGTTTTATAAGTTTATTGACATCAACTTCACCTAAATCTTGATCAGTTAAACCATCGATTTCAAATCTAATTAAATCACTCATCAGAGCATAAGTTCCTAATTTTAGCCCAATATCATGAATTAAACTTCTGATATATGTGCCACGAGAAACTTCACAGTCAAAACTGAATAAGTTATTTTCAAAATCAAAATTTAAATCATAAATTTGTTTGATTTCTACATCAATTTCATTTAAAGTTACAATCTTATTTTCTCTAGCATATTCATAAGCTTTTTTGCCATTTACTTTTTTAGCACTATAAATAGGTGGAATTTGTTTGATTTTTCCTAGAAAAGAAAAAATTGTCTTTTCTAGTTCTTCCTTAGTTACTTTTTTGTCACTAGTTTCTAAAATCTTTCCTTCAATATCATAAGTATCTGAACTTTTTCCTAGTTGAAAATAGACCCTATACTTTTTATAATCTTGATCTAAAAAAGTTAGCCATTTTGTATCTTTATCAGTTGCTATTAATAATAAACCTTGAGCAAGTGGATCTAGTGTGCCACTGTGCCCTATTTTTTTAACGTTATTTTCATTAGCAAAATTTCTTATTTTTTTAAAGGAAGTAATTCCTTTTTCTTTTCATATTAAATAAATCATCTGGATTTAATTGTACTTTAAAAAAGAAAAATCAACATCGATTGATGTTGATTGTTTGTAAAAATAACTTTACCGAGCGTTAGCCTTATCATAAGGAATACCAGCGGCTTTTGGACCTGTGACTGTTTTAGAAGTCATCAGTAGTAAAACAATTGCTGATAAATAAGGAATAATTAATAAGACTGATTCTCAGCGTCTATAATCATTATTAGTTCCTATTTGGGTTCCAAGTGAATATAGAACTGAAAAAGCAAATGAAATAAAGAAAGCTAGTTCAACTCTTCAGCGAGCCATGATCATGATTGATAAAGCAATGAAACCAAAACCACGAACTTGTCCAGTAAATGAACTCGCTCCAATTAACTGAATAGCAATTGCTCCTGCAAAACCAGCTAATAAACCGCTGATTGAAACACCTTGTCATTTATAGAAATTAACATTAATTCCTGCAACATCAGCTGCTTGAGGATTTTCGCCAATTGATTTAAAGCGAATACCTCATTTTGTATGTTTTAAAAGAATGTATGAAACAATTGCAACTAATATGAATAACAAGAATTTCAATGATAAAACATTTCCAAAATCATTTCCTAATGGGTTTGCCGCTTGTGCTAGTTCATTAAAGAAAACTGTAAAGCGTTGATCTCCGTTTCTTAGTGAAGGAACTGCGACTAATAAAATTAATCAAGCAAAACCTGCCCCTAATAAATTGATGGCAACACCACTAATAACGTGATTACCTTTTAAGTTAATGGTTATAAAACCATGAATTCAGCTGAAAAACATTGCAAAAATTCCTGCGAGAATAAATAAAGGAATCTGCATATAACTCGATAATTGAGCACTTGAACCACGGGTAAAAACTACTAAGAATAAACCATAAAAAGTAGCACCAACTATCATCATTCCATCGATACCGATGTTGACTATTCCGACTCTTTCAGAGAAAATTCCTGAAATAGAAGCAATTCCAAAGATTGAAAATAAAGCAAATGCATAAACAAATATTGGGGTAACTTCGATCATTTAAATCACCTCTTTCTTGATAGCATTATCAGCCATCAATTGTTTATGTTTCTTTAACTCATCAGCTAATTTTTTAGATAGTGGTTTTTCTTCACTACTTTTAACTGCTAATAATCAAGTTTCTTTTAAACTTTCTCAATGCAGAGTTGCATAATCTCTTAAATATTTTTTACGAAGTAAAGAAACTTGTTTAACTTTTGCTTTGTATTCTGCTTTTAAATTAGCAGGTGCAAAACTACCTAGTTCACTTAATTTTTCGTTAATAATAATTCTTTGATCTGCTAATTGATTTAGGAATTGACTACGTTCTTCATTAGAATACTTACTTGAAACAACTTTTAAATGAAGGTCTTTAAGAGATTTTTTCTCTGCTTTAATAGTTTCAAAATTTTGTTTTTTAACTGCTAAAGCTTTCTTGTAAGCGTCTTTAAAAATCCGTTTAATGACCGATTTATAAATTCTACCTTTTTGGTAAATTCCTAAATCACTTTTATTGAGTGCAGTAACTAGTTGCTCAATTTGTTCATGAGTTTGAACTTTGTTTAAGGTTTCTGGCTTAAATTTAGCCATTGCTTTTGCTGACTTTTTGAAGTAATTACTATGTTTAAAAATAACATAGGTTCTCCTGATAAAGTGAATTGGCCGAATATTTCCAAAAACAATTGACATCGAAATTAGTAACATCAAAATACCAATTAAGATGTAGTAATATTGATATTGAAATTGTACTGAGTTACGACTTGTCAGTGAAATATTTGAAAATCCGATCTCAATTGCTGAATAAAATAGTGAAGAAAAGACAATTCCTAATGGACTATTATAAGCAATTAAAGAAACAGCTATAACGTTAAATCCTGTTTCTATCGGCGAATTACCATTAAAATCAATTGATTGTCTTCATATTACAAAGTATAAATATCCTGCAATTCCTGATAAAGCACCTGATAGAGCAAAAATTATTATTGTTAAGAATTTTTCGTTTGTTCCTGCATAACTAGCAACATAACGGTTTAATCCAATCATTTTTACTCTGTAACCAAAAGTTGTATATTGCATAACAACAAATAAACTTAAGGCAACAAGAATTGCTCCGATCAAGCAAATTCAAATAATTGCTTGACCACTGGCAATGAATTGATAACTAGGGTTTTGATCACCTAAAATTTGGTCAATAGTTTTTGAATTATTTCCACCTGTTGTAGTTTGATAGTTATGAACAAAACTATTGTTCCCAATAAAAATTTGCTTGAAAGCAAAGAAAATAATTCAGTTTAGCATAATAGTTGCTACAACTTCATGAACTTTAAAAAATGCTTTTAAAATTCCTGCAAAAGCACCTGTTGCTGCACCTGCTAAAATTGCAACTACAAAAGCAGCAAAGAACTGCTCTGGCCCTGTGTTTGTGCCATCTGCAAAGATAATTAATAATGACAAACCACCAGCTATCATCATCTGGCCAGGAACACCAATATTAAAAAGACCTGCTTTAAAACCTATCCCTACTGCCAAAGCTCCCAAGATATAAATAGCAAATAATTTCTGAAACTGTGCCGTGTGAATTGAAAAGGCATTTCTTCATGTATTTTCCACCACAGAATTTACATTAAATCCTGCAATCGAAACAAAGATCAGCATTACGATAATTCCGATTGCTATTGCTCAAATAGAGTTCATAAATTTACGACTACCAGATTTAGCATTACTGCTAAAAATCTTTTGACCTAAGTTATTAAAAAAATTCTGGCTTGAGTTAACAAGTTTATTATTTTTGACTTTGTTCATTTTTTACTCCTGCCATCATTAGACCTATTTCAGTTCTGTTTGTTTTTGAAATAGGAATTTTTTTACTTAGTTTTCCGCTATGTAATACTGCTACATTATCTGCTAAAGCGAGTACTTCATCAAGTTCATAACTGATTAAAAGAATTGCTCGATTTTTCTTTTTTTCTTCCAAAATATGTTGGTGAATATTATTAATGGCGCCAACATCAAGACCCCTAGTAGGCTGCACAATAATAATAAATTGGTGGTCATTTAAAATTTCTCTTCCAACGATTGCTTTTTGCTGATTACCACCTGATAAGGAACGAGCCATTGATTCACCTTTTCTAGAACCACGTACATCGAAAGTTTCTTCAATTTCTAAGTTATAGTTATTGGTTACTTGTTTATTAATAAAACCAAAATGAGAAACTTGATTATCTTTTAGTCTTCTTAAAATAGAGTTATCTCGAATATTAAAATCAAGCACTAAACCATATTTATGTCTATCACCTGGTATATAACTAATTCCATATTTAATGCGTGATTGCACACTCTTATCAGAAATATCTAGATGATTTTTGTTGTTTGAACTTGTATCAACTTCAGTTTTTAAACTTTCTTTTAGCCACTTGCCAAAATCATTGCCTCATACAAGTTGGTGCTTATTTTCTTTTTTGAAAATAGTTTTAAGATAATTAGATGATTCACCAAAAACAACTGAAGTGGCGTAAAAAACTTTATGAAGCTTACTTTTTACTTTTCTAGCTTGTTTTTGAAAATTAGAATTTTCAAATTGAAGTGTCTTTTTGGCTGCAATTTCAGACTCTGTTTTTGAATAACCTTTTGCCACATAAGGCTTTAAATAGATTGATCCACTATCAATTTTTAATAGTCCTGAAGCAGCTAGTTCAAGTTCAACTTGACCATTTCCTTCGACCCCAGCAATTGCTAGAATTTCGCCAGCTTTGATGTCAAAACTGACATCTTTTAATGATTTTTCTCCGTGTGCTGAAACTTTGTCAAATTTAACAATTACATCGTTTTTTATAAAGTCTTGACTACTTGTATTTTTAGGCATAACAATAGTTTCACCAACCATGTCTGCTGACATTTGAGAAATTGAAACACCTTTTAAAGTTTCATAAGTTTTAATTACTTTACCATGGCGAATAATTGTCGCTCGATCAGATACTTCAATAACTTCATCTAGTTTATGTGAGATGAAAATAACTGTTTTACCTTTTTCACGAAAACCTTTCAAGGTTTCCAAAAATCCTTCAATTTCTTGTGGCGTTAAAACAGCTGTTGGCTCATCAAAAATTAAAATGTTGGCATCACGGTATAACATTTTCATGATCTCAACTTTTTGCTGAGTAGCAACTGTTGCTTTACCAGTTTTTTGCTTTAGATCAAAATGTAAGTTATAGCGATCTTGAATTAATTTAATTTTTTCAGTCGGAAAAGATTTATCTAAAAATCCACCTTTAACGCTTTCATTGCCAAGAATAATATTTTCTAAGTTGGTGTAGTCATCAACAATTTTAAAATGTTGATGCACCATCGAAATTGCCATTTCGTTAGCGTGGTTAGGTCCTTTAATAACTGTTGGTGTATTATTTATTAAAATTTCACCACTAGTTGGTTTGTACAAACCAAAAAGAATTGACATTAAGGTACTTTTACCAGCACCGTTTTCTCCTATTAAAGCATGAATAGTTCCTTTTTTAATTCCGAAGGAAATATTGTCATTCGCTTTGATACCAGGAAATTCCTTGGTGATGTTTTTGAATTCAATTGCGTATTCTTGACTCATAACACTCCTTTTTTTGCTCTATCTATAATAAATTAAATATGCTCATAATCAGCAATATTCTTATAAAAACATAAATCATTGTGAAAATTTTCACATTTATCGGCCTAAAAATGAAAAAAAGACCTTTCGGCCTTTTTAAATTAATAAAAACTATTTGTTGATTTCTTTAATTAATCAAACTAGTCCTGTTGCACCGTTGATTGTTGTATCTGTATTAGATCCATCACCACCTGCAACTAATGTTTTACCATCAATTTTTGCTCAATCTGCACTTGCAGTTAATGTTGCATCGAATTCAGTCTTACCTGCACTTAATGCATCTGTTGCTAATTTTGCAGTAGCATCAGGTGTAACATATGTTTTTGCTGTTCCCACACCATCTTGTGCATAAGCAAATGTCAAGCTAACATTTTTAGGAGTTGTTTCACCAACAGGTGAAAATCCTTGTGCACCGTTAATTGAAAAAATTGAATTTGAATAATCTTTTGTCATCAATGGTATTAGTACTTGATAAGCCTGAAAAGCAATTTTTTTCAAAATTGATGTAAAGAATTTAGATGTGTGGTTTTCATTGGTTAATGATTGATCGGTATCAACACCTATAACGTAAGCACCTGTATTTGCTGTAGCAATTGCATTAACTACTTGTGTCATTAATGGACCTGCTACTGGTAAAATAATTTGAGGTTTTTTTGTTGCATTAACAATACCGTTAATTGTGGTTTGAGTTGTATCAGTTGTAGCAAATGCTGTATTTAAAATAATTGAATCATCTGTATATCATTTAACTTTTTTACTTGCATTTGCTGTTTTTTTATTTCAAGCAAGAACACCTTGTAAGTAACCGTTTAAAAAGTCAGTTACTCCTAAGAAGTCTCCTCCACCGAAACCACCAATAACTCATTTAGATGAATCCTCTGGATATTTTTCTGTTAGGAATTTGGCTGATGCATATCCTGCAACAAAACCTGGTTCTTGTGTTTTAGATAATAGTGAGATAACCTGACCAGGAATTGTGTCAGCTGTTGTTTTATCAAGTTCTCAGTCCACACCTACAATGATAATTTTTTTCTCAATGAATGATGCTTTGTTATTACCAGTTCCTAATCATGTTTTTAAAGCATCACCATGTTGAAATCCTGAAGCAATTCAGATATTTTGTCCATTATTTAACGCTTGTGTATAGTTTGTTGTAAGTGTATTTGTTGCTGCATCTTGGGTGTTATATGCATTAACAGAATATGTTCCTTTTGAATTAGCAGCTTTAAGTTGATCTACTAATAATGTAGCTGCTTCAAATGAAGATTGATTAAACGATTTATCAGCAACATTACCACCTGCTGTAAAGACAGCAATTTTTGCAGTTTCTACGATTTTTTTATCAGTAACTGCTTTTTCTAAAGTTGTTTTACCGTTAGCGTAAAAAGTTGATTCTTTTAACCCTGTAATTAGTTTTGGTGATTGTGCTTCTTCAGAACAAGCAACTGCAACTGCAGCCACTGCTCCAAGAGCAACAAGTGATGATGTTGTAATTAATAATTTCTTCTTAAAGTTCATTATTTACTCCTTGTATATAATTTTTTAATAATAAAAATTTACTATAAAAAAATGGATTTAGAAAAAAATTGTTCCTATTTTTAAAAAATCGATTGGTTTGTGAAAAATTTTTCGTATTTTTCACAATTTTGGTACCAAAATCCAATAATAGTAGGATTTTGGGAAAATAAAAAAATTAGGACTGCATGTCCTAACTTTGAAAATAGATAAGTCTACTTATTACTTTTTTCACTCGAAAGATCAATGATCTTACGAACTAGTTCTTCCTTGCTCATTTCTTTATAGCCATAAATGTCTAGTTTTTCAGCCATTTTATGAATTTGCTCGATTTTTAAATTAAAGACAGTTTGATAGTCTTTTTCTTCTTTAGAAAGTTCGGGAGCAAATTGTTTACCTTTATTAGGTTTAGCAACTTCGCCTTCTTCTTTAACTTCAGTTACTAATGAATCAGGATCTTCTTCAAAGCGATTACTTCTAGCATTTGCTCGATAGGAATCTTGATGTTGATTCATTGAAGCACCTGCACCTGCTGCAAAACCAAAAGGGTCAAAGGCTGAAAGGTCACCATTAAGAATACTTTTTCTAATTTCTTCAGCATGGATTTTTTGTAATTCAGTGAAGTAAACTTTTCAATATGACATAATCACTTGGCGATACATTCTGCTAACAACGATTGAAACAACTAGTAAAATTGGATAAACTATAATTTGCACTAATTCTAAAACATATAGTTGCTGATTTTGAGTATAGATCCCATATGTAAGTTGCGCCAATGTATAAATTGTTGTAAAGGTTAAAAAAGCTAATGCAAAATTAATTCCTGTACTTGCAAAACGACTAAGTAAATGAAAAGTTTTTTTAGAAACTGCATTTGAATACGAGTGAAGGAAACTTCAGATTAAAATAGTTAATGAGCCAATTACAAAGGCTGAAAAAATTAATGTCCCTTGATAGCGACTAGCAAAACTTGCGATATAGTTCAAAATTTCTTGCTCACTTGCACCTGAAGTAGCATGAGCTCTTACTCAGCTGCTAAAACTTTCATAGTAAAATGAAGTAGTTTCTGTTGGGGTATAAAGCTGAACAAACCTTGCGATCGTAATTCCCGCTGCAATTGCAAAAACAGCAATTATGACTGCAAAAAATGCTCAAATTCAGATTTTTTGCAATCTTCTTTCTTTTCAAAGTTCTTCAAAAATCTTGATATTGACTCTAGGATCTAGAGAATTTATGCCTAAGTTATTGTTACGATTTCCAAACATTTTGTCCTCTTATATTTTTTCTAAATTATAACAAAAGAATAATAATTCTAGTTTTATTAATAAGAAACTAACTTTTTTTTAAAAACTCATCAAATTCTTTTGGTAATTGTGAATTAAATTTCAAATTTTGTTCTTTAAAAGGGTGTTTAAACTCTAATTCATAAGCATGCAGATACTGCCCAAAACTAGGATTAACAACTTCACCACCATATACTTCATCATTTAAAACAGGGTGTTTAATATATGCTAGGTGAATTCTAATCTGATGTGTTCTACCTGTTTTTAAATGACATCTAACTAGCGAATACATCTTTTTATTATGAGCAAATTTTTCTACTAAATGCACTTCGGTTTGTGCACTCTTACTATTAATATTAGTGATTTGCATTTTCTTACGGTCTTTAAGATCACGGCCGATCGGCGCATCGATATTAATAACTTGGTTATTAATTAGACCTGAAACAATTGCATAATAGCGCCTTTTGATTTCACGTTTAGCAAGCATTGATGCTAAAGCAACATGCGCTTCATTAGTTTTAGCAACGATTAAAAGACCACTTGTATTTTTATCAAGTCTGTGTACAATCCCTGGTCTTAATAAGCCATTTTCATTAGATAAATTTTGTGCATAAGCTACTAAGCCATTAACTAAAGTACCACTCATATTACCAGGAGCAGGATGTACTACTAAGCCTGAAGGTTTATCAATTACCATTAAAAATTCGTCTTCATAGACAATTTTTAATGCCATTTCTTCAGCCTTAATATCAACGATTTTTTCTAGTAATTTGGTGACATCAATTTGGGCGCCTTCTTTTAATAAGAAGTTGCTTTTGCGCACTTGCATTTTGTCAACTGTAACTGCGCCTTGTTCAATTAATTTCTGAATATCATTACGAGAAATATTGCTGTTAGCAGCAATATATTTATCAATTCTTTCTCTATATGAAGCTGTTAGTTTTAGCATTATTAAAGATATAGTAGCAGTTTTTTGCTTATAATCTATAAAATGAGAGAAATAGTTATCAAAAAAAGCCGTTTTTTGGCTTATAGTTTTAGTTTAGAAGATAAAAATCAAATTGATTTTTATCTGAATAATTTAAAGAAAGAACATAAAAAAGCAATTCACTTTGTCTATGCTTATAAGGCTGATAATGGCGCTGGTTTTTCAGATGATGGAGAGCCTAAAAATAGCGCTGGTAAGCCCTTATTTAGAATTATTGAATTAAAAAATTTAACAAATATTTTAATAGTTGTAGTGCGTTATTGAGGGGGTTCAAAATTAGGTATAGGACCTTTAACAAGAGCCTATACAAAAGCAGCTGCTGCTTTATTTAACTAATCTAAAGTACCAAAAGCACGGTCGCCAGCATCACCTAATCCTGGCACGATATAGTTTTTAGAATTAAGTTCATTATCTAGGGCTGCTAGATAAATTGGAAAATCTTTACCGAAGTTAGCTTCTAAATTATTAACTCCTTCTTGTACTCCTATAATTCCTAAAAAACTAATTTTTTGATAACCAGCTTGTTTTAACATCTTAATCGTTGCAACTGCTGAATTACCTGTTGCTAGCATTGGATCTAAAACGATGGCGTGTGCGTTTTGATTAGTTGTTTTAATCTTGTTTAAATAAGTAATTCACTTACCTTCATTTTCACCATCACGGCTGATACCTACGTGCATCACTTTAGCATCGTTTAAAATGCGGCGTGCTTCACTAAGCATCACTAGACCTGCTCTAACAATTGGTACTAAAACATAATCATTAGCTAAATCATGAGCCTCAACACCAGCTTTTACAGGTGTATCTATAAGAATCTTTTTTAAGGGTTCTTGGCGTAATAACTCATAAACAAGTACCTCACTAATTGAACTAGCCGCTTGGCTAAAATCATTAGTTTTAGTATCTTTATTACGCATGATGCTTAGATATTTTTTAAGCATCGGGTGTTCAATAACTTTTAACATAATCACCTTTTTTCTTTCTTTAAAATATATTTTATATATTTTAAATATTTAATGGATATTTTGAAATAAAAAGTAAAATATATTTATGGCAAATGACATTCAACGCATTCGCTCACAGGTGTGAAGAGATGAATATCACACCATGCAATTTGTGGACTTAATTTTTTACTTAACAAGGTTAAGATTTTTTCAAAATACCTTTTTAATCATTTCTTATGTTTTATTACCTTTAGCAGGTGTTGTTGCTTTAGTAAATTATTTTACCGAGCAAAGACTCAGCATTTATGTTGCTGCAGCCGTTATCAGTGTTGTTTTTTTACTCTTTATGATTGCCAACTTAGTGCTTTTTGCTAAGGGTTATAAGATTCTTAAATACCTAGCTAAAAATGATGAAAATTTTCTTAAGTTAAAATATTCCTATGGCTGAAATTCAATTGCTGCATTTGCTAGTGAAAAAGATCTAAAACAAGCTAATGAAATAGTTTTATCAATTACTGGTGAAACTGATTAGAAATTGAGGTTATTAAAATAACGAGACAATAAGTGCCTCGTTATTTTTATTTATATTGTGAACTGTGAAATCTATTACTTTTTCTTAATTTCCCCAATTAATTGAAAAAGTTTAGCGAACATTTCTTTATTTTCCTTATCAGATTTAGCAATAGCCGCCATAACTCTTCCTTCTGAAGCTAAAATGGCTTTGTCAACATATTCTTTAGTTGCAAATTTTGACATCTTCTCTGTCATTCTTGCTTCTGATTCTTGAACAGTTTCTTTAACAAAAATTTTATTTCTTGCTTCAGATTCTTCAATTACTTTTTTAACGAAAACCTTAGTTCTATCTTCAGATTCTGCAATTTGCTCCTTGACGAAAATTTTAGTTCTTGCTTCAGATTCTGCAATTTGCTCCTTGACGAAAATTTTAGTTCTTGCTTCAGATTCTGAAATTGCTTTTTTAACAAATTTAACAGATGCATATTTATTGTCTGAACCACCACTTGGACCAGGAGGAAGAATTTCTTCATCATCTTTAGCTTTTATATGAATCATAAGTTCTTTATCCTTCCCTTCTTTTTTGTATTTATTCACAATGATATTAACTTTGTCAGACTTTTTAATATCTTTGATGTTGTTGCACATAAAGTTTGTGCTGTCATTATTTTTTGCCATTAAATTTTTTCCTTAATTGGTTTTAATTTTTTTGTAATAATTTTCTAGTTGCATTTATTTATCTTGTGCTATCTAGCTTTTTTATTTTTTAATATTAGTAACATTACAACTAAAAAATTATTACTTATGGCGTTTTATTCCTATACTTTTATGTATTAAATTATACCATATTTAAATCAGTTCTTAGATAACTGGTCAGTAATTTATTGGTTTATGAAAAATAACTATGAAATCAATCATAGTCCGTTTATTTATTTGAAAAACGCAAATTATTTCTTATTATTAAGTTATTCTACTGTGGTACTAGCAAAAGTGCAGTTAATTCTTATTTAGTATATAAATATTGAAATGTGATAGTCATCCTAATGGTCTTTGAAATCTAATTTAATTGTATCACAATATATATTTGTCAATTTCTGTTTTTAATTCTTCAACAGTAAGGAGGTCAATATTTATCCTTCTAA
>NZ_NQNY01000040.1 GCF_002276225.1 Mycoplasmopsis agassizii
GATAAATTCAGCAAATTAACTTCAGATATTAATGAAGGTTTACCTGCAGAAATTAAAATGAGAAGACAGCAATATGAATACTACCGTGAAAAATTACTAACATTTTCTCAATCATAAGACGAGTAAATTGGTTCACTTTAATGAACCAATTTTTAGTTCAAATATGAAAAAACTGAAAATTTTTTAAAGAAGGTCTTCTTTAGTTATAATTAAATTAATATGAAAAAAACTAAAAAAAGTAAAATCGATTTCAAAAAGGCTACAGATACGCTTAAATTATTAGATAAAAGCCATGAAATGGAAGAAACAGTTCACAATGTAGATATAAATCAGGAAACTGGCAGAGCAAAGTTCCATTATGAAGCAGAAGGTGACCCAAGACCTATTATTGTTCAGCCGCCTGGTCCAATAGATCCTCCCCCTGGTGGTGGAGATTGAGAATATGATAACTTACCTTTTGATAAAAATTGAGTTATGGTTCAGATTAAAAAGTCTGCAGATAGCATTATTAAATCTCTTGGATCGCAGATTAATAAGATAAATGTTCAAAATGTAGCGATCAACTCTAAAGT
>NZ_NQNY01000004.1 GCF_002276225.1 Mycoplasmopsis agassizii
CAAAAAATTTTAGGTTGACAATCACCATTCAAATACAGACAAATTTAAAAAACTCTACTAATGCTTTACTCCTTAATTTAAAAATGAAAAAAAATTTCCAATAACATTTTTTTATTGAACATTTAAAATATTTATTATAATTATATAATTAATAAAATAATGCTTCATAAGGAGGGATAAATGGAAAATACACTTTTTATATCAAAATTAATTGTGTTTATAATTCCTATTGCAATCTTTGCAACAGTAAATTTAATCTTGTACTTAGTGTTTTGATCTTATTTTTATAGAAAGACAAATGACTCTCTAATCAGCAAAACAGGTTTATCCAAAAATTTTGTTTATGCATCACGTAAAGAAAACCCTAAAATATATTTTTTCATTTATTGTTGAATATTATTATCGGTTTTAGTTATTCAAATTGCTCTTTTTATAGGTGGCTTAGTATCCTTTGCAAAAGGAAGATTTTTAAGTTTCACTTCTTTAACAGATGATTTAGCAATAGACACTTTTAGAAATGAAGGGTATAAATGACTAGGCATTTCTATTAGTGCAAATCTTGGTGTTGATTTAATTTTTATTTTTGCATCATACCTAACCAAATTAATCGCGAGATCTAAAACTGGCAATGTACATCCTAGGGTCGATAACGATGAATTGATAAACTACTCAGAATATTCAATTTTACCTAAAACTTCAAATCTTGAATTGGATCACAATTTAAGAAGAAGAAGAATTATAATCAAAAAATTACAAACTAGAGCAGAGAAAAACATACAAAGAATTATAGAATCAAAAGAAAATTTTAATTTAGAATTTAAAATTTATATTGAACTATCTCAATATGTAGTTTCTTTATGAGTTGCAACAGCTTTAATGAATAAGCAAATTAGAAATGAACTTATAAAAGCAAAGATGAAAATGATTCTATATAAAATTGAGAATTTTAGAAATTATCATCAAGATTTATCAGAAGCCAAAAGCATAAGCACTACAAGTTTTTAAGACTTTATAAATAGTGTAATAAATATTATTTTAATGAACTTTCAAAAAAGAAAGTTCATTTTTTTGTAAAAAATAATTTTAGTAAATATTTATATTTAAAAATTATTTAAACCATGATTAAAACAAACTATCTAATCAAGATCAAATTAAAGTGTCTTTCTTTTTCTACCCTTCACTATAATAAAAATTTGAGTATCTAGTCTCAAACATTTTTAAACTAGTAAATTAATTAAAATTTTATATTTTATTTCTCATTATGTTTTACATGCTTTACTAATTTACTGTCTTTTAAAACCTCAAAATTAAAATTAAATTTTGACTTTTTACAATTATTATTATTTCCGAAATAATTAAAGTATCATTTACGTTTAAATTGATTTTGATCTTATAAAAAAACTAAATTATTTTGAAATTATGAAATAGATAATTCACAGAATAATAATTTTTAAATTTGTGAAATAATATAATGTAAAATCGTTTATTTTCACATTATATTTTCTATAATTGAATCAACATTTTATAAGTTTATTTCCCCTAAAAAATAGTTAATAATTTTTGTGTATATGTAAGTAATTGTTAAATATTAATTTACTAATAGTTTTTTTTTAAAAATTTATGAATAATTATGGTAAATTATTTTAGGGAGATAAAACATAACAACATAAACGATATAAAATTACACAACATATCTCCCAGAACGAGGATAATATGAAAATTAAAAAGAAAACAATAATCTTAGGAGGATTAGCAACTACAGGTTTAGCAGTTGGTTTAATTACTCCAGTTATTGTTTCTCAAACTAGTAATACAAATGCACAAGAAAATGCATTTATTATAGATGTTAAAAAGGGTGTTGCCAATGTTTTTGAAAATTTTGGAAAACAAAATAGCAGTGAATCTGCAAAATCATTTTTTTCACTAAATACAAATGGTGAAAGTAGTGTTACGCTACCTGATTTAGATGCATCAACAATTTCAAAAATGCAATCAGTTGCAAATGAATTCATTGATAACTATCTAACTAATTTAGAAAATCATCAAGATGTTAAATCGGCTCTTGATAATTTCTTAAAAGATAAAAATATCGATATTTCACAATACGATACTTCAGGTGCAAATTTAACTAGCCAAGTTGCTGAAACTAGTGAAGAATTAGAATCTCACAAAAGTTATTATTCATCAAGCAATTATCAGACAGTTAGATCTATTGCTGCAGATTTTAATAAAAGTTACAAAACTTCATTAATTGTTGCTGGTGTTGCTGGTGCAACTGCAGCAGGTTTCTGAGCAGCATCATTCTGAACTTTTGGAGCAACCGTTCCTTGAGCTGTTGCAGCAACAACACAAGCTGCGACTTATACTGCACAAGGACTTATATTTCTAGGAGCAGAACAGTGAATTTTATCACAACCTTCATATGTTCTTGCTTCAACATTGTACTCTCTTAAAGAAGTATATAGCACTTTAAATCGATTCTATGATATTGTTAGCACCATTCGTAATGTAGTTTCTGCTGCTAAAATAATTAAAACAGTAACTTATGCAACTTCCTGAGCATCACCTGTTATTGCAATTGCTACGTTTATACTTGAAACATTATTAGATACTTATGGACAGTATTAATATTAATGTAAAGACAAATTTATTAAATAAAAAAGAAAATTTAGAAAAAGATATATTCTATAGATTGTCTGACCAATACCATCTAAATAAATTTTTAAAAACAAAATTTAGTTGGTTAATATATCTTCCAATTGTTGGAACATTTTTACTGATTTCGCTTTTTCAAAAACAAGTTCTAGTTAATCTCATAGATCGAAAACTTATATCAAAAGGAAAAACTAAGTTTATGATTTTTCTTTCATCACCATTTATTGTTTTTGCATTAATTACCATGATTCTTGCTTCTATTTTATTTTTGCATCCTGGTTTAAATATCTGAACAATAGAATCTAAAATATGGATTTTAATTTTTGTAGATTTATTTTTACTATTTTGATCATCAGTTACTAATAGAATAGTTATTCAGAACTTATCATCGATTTTAAATATCGATGAAACAATTGTTTTTCCTGATGATTTTAAACCTTATCGCAATAGTCAAATCATTGACAATGGTAATTATTTTAAAAATCTTTACAGATCTAGAAATAAAAGATTAAATAGATATTCACTAAGTGAAAATTTAAAAAGTATCCATGAAGTAGAAACAAATTCTGATTATAGAAAATCACTTTTTGCAGATAAAAAAGAATACAAGTTATGAGATGAAAATGAAGCTGCTTTAAGTAGATTTACTAAAAGCAATAAAAAGAAAGATTTATCAATTCCATTTTCATGATTTTTTAATTATTTTAGTTTTGTTGGAACACTTAATCAAAAAGCAATTAATGATAAAAAGATTTCACTATCAAAAAAACTAACTAATCTAATTTTGATAAATTGGACTTTTGATATTCTTGTAACTATTTCTCTATTTGTATTTTTATCAAGCATTTATACAGGATTTTCTTATCTTCAAAATTTATCTGGTGCATCTGATTTAAATAATACGGTATTAGTGTCAAATGATTTTGTCTATAATATAAATGATGTCATCTTGCATTGGGTTTACTTTCTTTTATTCGTTTTATCATTTTCAGCTGTGTCACTTTTTAGAAATATCATAGTAAAAAGTGTAGCAGTTAAATGATGCGAAAAAGAATATTTGAATGAAAAGTAAAATTTTTAACTTCAAATTTGATTTTAAAAACTCTGATTGTTTGAATATGTTTTGTGTTTTAATTAGTAAAATATATTAATTATGAAAAAAGATTTTTTATCAGCACCACCTCAAGATGACAAATATTTATTCTATAAAATGTCAGATCAATACCATTTATTAAGTTTTGCAGACACAAAATTTACTAAACTTATTTACATACCTTTAATAGGAACTATATTGTTTCTTTCACTGTTTAAAAGAATAGTGGTTGTAAACCTTGTTGACAGGGGTTTGAGATATAAATATGCAAGAGGGATGTCATTAAGATTATTAATTCACTGAATTTTATTTATCCCTATCACTATAGCAATCACTCTTCTTTTATTTATTTGACCAGTAACTAGATTTGAAATGCTATTCGAATGAAAACTCTTATACATATCGATACCCTTTTTAGTTGCTATTGTATCATCACCTTTTCTTGTTTTATATGTTGTCAAAAACATTGCAAAAATTTTAGAGGTTGACAAGAACATAAAGTTTGCAAGCGACTTCAAACCATATAGAAATAGTCAAATCTTAAATAATGAAAATTATTTTAAAATTCTTGCTAAATCTATAAATAAAAAACAAACAATGTACTTTTTAAGCGAAAGCCTAGAAAGTAAAAACGAAAATGAAGTAAGTGTGAACTATACATATTCTAAAGTAGATGATGTCATAGAAGTAACGCCATATATTGGTGGTCCACTTAATCCTCTTAGCTATGTAAAATATAAAACAAGTGGAAATCAGCAATTAGAAAAATCTTTAAATAAATCTTTTCCACTTTCTAATTTATTTAATTACTTTAACTTTTTATCTAATCTTAATCAAAAAGCGATAAATGATCAGATGATAAATTTATCTAAAAAAATAGTTAAATTAGTTACAATCAATTGAATAATTGATGTACTTATATCATTAGGTTTGTTTATCTTTTTGTCAAGCATATACACAAGTTTTTCATATTTACCAAGCATTACTAATACAACTGAAAATATTTCATTAGTATCCACAGGTGTTTTATATGAAGTTAAAAACATAATTTTACATTATGTGTATTGTTTAATTTTTGTTATATCATTTGCAGGTTTATCAATTGTTCGTAATTGATATGTTAAAACACTTGCAGTAAAATGATGCCAACAAGAATATCTAAGAAATTTTAAAAAGTAATAACATAAAAAATAGCCAGCTCAAAAGTTGGCTATTTTGTTTATTAAATAACTAATTATTCTCTATTTTAACACCATTGATTTACATGATTTTGTTTATATTAATAAACTGAAATATATTAAAATAATTTCATGAATAATAGAGATTTAGAAAATCAAAATAATTGACCATCAAATGTCTTTTATTTCAAAATATCAGACACATATCATTTAGTAAATTTTGCAAATATGAAATTTACAAAATTAATTTATGTTCCTGTTATAGGAACATTTTTGATTTTCCACTTATTTAAAAAAATAGTCTTAGCTAATTTAGCTGATCGATGAGTTAGATATAAAATCAGTCTTCGCTTTAACTTATCTGTTGGTGCTTTAATGGGTTTGCCAATACCTATATCAGGTGTAACTGCAACATTTCTATTTATTTTTGCATTGCTAAAAAAAGAGGATCCTTATTTAATAGATACCAAATTATTAATAACATTTTCACCGTTTTTAGCCAATCTTATTATTACACCAATAAACAATTACATTGTAATAAAAAATATTGATAAGATTTTAAGCGTAGATAAGAATATAACTTTCAACCACGATTTCATTCCTTACTACAATAGTAAAATAAATAACAACTTTAATTGATTAAAAAACCTTGAAAAAGTTTCGAATAAAAGAACAGGTAAGTATTTTTTTAGTGAAGAATTAAAAAGTATTAATCAAAAGGAAATCACAACAAATTATTTTAATTCAGAGTTAATTGATAGAATTGAACATTATACTATTTACCTTGGTAGATTTGTTAGTATCCCTATAAAAACTATTTATTACACTCGTAATCAAAATTACGAAAAATATTATAAAAAGAATCTTTTATTTTCTTGGCTATTTAATTACTTTACATTTATAGGATTAATTACACAAAAAGCAATTAATGATAAGATGCTTTTATTGTCAAAAAGACTAACTAAAATAATTATTTTAAATTGAGCTTTAGACATTTTATTTACTGTATCTTTATTAGTTTTTTTATGCTCTATTTTTTCAAGTTATTCATATTTAACTAGTTTGCAAAATCCTGAAAATGCAAAACTTGCTGTCTTTGTTTCTAGTGGTGCAAAGTATGAATTAGTTGGTGTAATTTTATATTTTGTATATGCCTTTATTTTTACTTTTGGTTACACCATAGTTTCTTTAATTAGAAATAGTTATGTAAAAAAATATGCAATTAGAATTGCTCAAAAAGCATATTTAAGAAACTATTCCCAAAACACAAATAAGTAAAAAAAGTTTAAAAAAGTCTGCAACCTAAGGCAGACTTTTTTATATCAATCAAAATTTTATTTCAAATTATGTTTAGTTCGATACTCGTTCAAAAACTTATCAAGTTCATAAATACGATTAATATATTCTTGATCATCAAAATATTTTACAGGTTGCACATTCACTCAAAGTACAACTAAATAATTGACAAAAATTTTATGTTGAATAATTTTTTCATAATCATATGAACCATAATTATCAAGCAAGATATCTTCTTCTTGATCAGTTAATTTTCCACTTTCAATAAAATAAGCTAAATCAAAATGTTTGTCACCTAGTGAAGCATATTCTCAATCAACAATTCAAATTTTTTGATCTTTATCAACGATTAAATTAAAAGGAAATAAATCATTATGTACTGGTGTAGTTGTATCCATGTTTCTTAAGATTAAATTTATTCTCTTAAAGTAAGCGTCGATCACATCGATTTTTAAGTTTTTTTCAGCAAGTTTTTTGCGATAAGTATTAACTCGATCACGGTGATTGAATTTAGGAAACTCTAATTTTGAATTATGAATTTGTGCCAGCATTTTTGCTAGTTTTTTTAAGTTTTCTTCACTCTTAGTAAATTCTTGACCCACAACAAAATCTCACCTAGTATAAGTAGATGTATTTTCTATCAATTTAGGTACAAAATCTAGTTCACCTAGGACTTGATAGTCAATGCGATGGTTAAGTGAATTATTAGTTTTAACTTGGTAAAAAGTGTTACCATCACGGTAAGAATTGTTCGTCATACCTTTATTAATTTTTTCCATATTTACCTCAATATCTATTAAATGATTAACTTTTATTTTGCTATAATTATATTAAATTATTTTTTTAAATAAAAGTAAGAATTTTGGAGTAATAAATGTCAGATAACAATTCATCATATAGTTCAAGCAATATTCAGGTGCTTGAAGGTTTAGAAGCCGTAAGAAAGAGACCTGGAATGTACATTGGAACAACCTCAAAAAAAGGACTACATCACTTAATTTGAGAAATCGTTGATAACTCAGTCGATGAAGCAATTGCAGGTCATGCTAAAAATATCACAATCACAATTGATCACGATAACTGAATTACAGTTGAAGATGATGGTCGTGGAATTCCTGTAGATATTCACCCTAAAACTAACTTATCAACTGTCGAAACTGTTTTAACAGTTTTACATGCGGGTGGAAAATTCGATAAAAATTCCTACAAGGTTTCAGGTGGTTTACACGGTGTTGGAGCCAGTGTTGTTAATGCCTTGAGTACTAATTTAAGTGCAACAGTTTATCGTAATAATAAGATTTATTACGTTGAATTTGTTGATGGTGGAAAAAACAGCGAACCTTTAAAAGTAGTAGGTGAATATGAAGGTGAAAGAAGTGGAACAATTATTAAGTTTCGCCCTGATTATTCAATCATGGAAAAAAATGATTTTGAACTATCAATCATTTTAGACCGTGCTAAACAACTTGCATATTTAAATCGTGGAATTACTGTTCAGGTAAATGATAATCGCATTAATGATTCAAGAACCTTCTTTTTTGAAGGTGGTATCGTTGATTTTATTAAAGAACTTAATAAATCAAAAAAACATCTTCATGAAGAAATTATTTATGCCGAAGGAAGTCACTCACAAGGTAGTGAATACGATGTTTATGTAGAAGTTGCCCTGCAATATACCGAAGGCTATACTTCAAATGTTGTTTCCTATGCAAACAACATTACTACTATTGAAGGTGGTACTCATGAACAAGGTTTTAATGATGCACTTTGAAGATTAATCAATAACTATGCCATGGAAAAAAATATCATTCGTAAGGAAAAAGAAGAAGAAAAATTCTCTCGTGATGATGTTAAAGAAGGTGCAAGTGCAATTATTTCAATCAAACATGCAGACCCGATTTTTGAAGGACAAACTAAAGGAAAACTAGGTAATAAAGATGCTCGTGTAGCAGTTAATAAAGTTTTTAGCGAAGTTTTTGAAAGATATTTAAATGAAAACCCTGCTCAAGCATTACTAATTGTCCAAAAAGTTATTTCAGCACGTAAAGCAAGAATTGCTTCTAACTCAGCACGTGATGCTGAGCGTAAAAAAGCAGTTTTTGATAATTCATCACTACCCGGAAAACTAGCAGATTGTTCAAGCAAAAACCCTGAAAGACGTGAATTGTACATAGTCGAAGGGAATTCAGCGGGCGGAAGTGCCAAAATGGGGCGTGACCGAGAAGTGCAGGCAATTTTACCACTAAGAGGTAAGGTTATTAACTCAGAAAAAAATGCGATCGATAAAGTTCTAGGTAACGAAGAAATTAGATCATTAATCGTTGCTTTTGGAACAGGAATTGGTGATAATTTCAATATCAATAAATTAAGATACCATAAAATTATTATCATGACCGATGCCGATGTCGATGGTGCTCACATTAGAACCTTATTATTAACATTCTTATACAGATATTTTAAACCTTTAATTGAATACGGTTTTGTCTACATTGCTCAACCTCCTTTATTCAAAATAACTCATGGTAAAACGCTAAAATACGCTTATACTGAAGAAGAAAAAAATCAATATCTTGCATCACTAGCACCAACAGTTAATGCAAGTATGCAACGTTATAAAGGGCTAGGGGAAATGAATCCTGAACAACTTTGAGAAACAACAATGGATCCTGCAGCGCGAGCAATGTATCAAGTACAAATTGATGATGCTGCTAAAGCAGACTGAACATTTACAACTTTAATGGGTGATGATGTCTTACCGCGCCGTGAATTTATTGAAGAAAATGCACGTTACGTTGTTGATTTAGATGTTTAAAAATTAATCTAATCAAATCTTAAACCAGCAGTTAATTCTGCTGGTTTTTTATTTTTAATGACTGTTAGAATCTTAAAACATGCCGTTTATCAGAAAATGTGGAAATTTTTGTGAAACAAAATCATTAAAACATAAATAAAGTGCTTTGAAAACCCGAATAAATCGCATTTTAATTATAATGCTCTAACCTGTCTTGCTCTTTTTGAAAATCTCAAAAACAGTTAAATATGGTTAAAAAATATGAAAGGTTTTAAATGACAACAAAAGTGTTTCTTTCTGAAGCAAGAGCACAACTACAACGTTTTGGTGGTTTTATAAGTGGTATGGTAATGCCGATTATTGGTATTTTTATTGCTTGAGGACTGCTGACTGCATTTTTTATCCCCACAGGATGAATTCCTAATGTTGACTTAAATAATTTAGTCGGGATTGGAATTAATTACCTAATTCCTATCTTAATAGGATTCATGGGTGGGCAAAAAATCTATCAACTACGTGGTGGTGTGATGGGTGCTTTAGTAACTATTTCAGCAATTGCTGCTGGACAAAGTAGTATTTTCGTAAATATTACAGGAGGTCAAGCACCAATGCTACTTGGTGCGATGATTTATGGACCTTTATCTGCTGCGATTTTAAAACATAGCGAGAAGTTTTGGATCCATAAAATTAAACCTGGTTTTGAAATGTTAATCAATAATTTCTACCTAGGAATTTTAGGCTTTTTACTAGCAGTTTTTGGCTTTTTTGTTGCTGCTTATGTAATTGGTTACATCATTTTTGCACTAGGTAAAATTGTGCAAGGAATGTCAAATTATTCGCTCTATCCTTTAGCAGCAATTATTGTTGAACCTGCTAAAGTGTTATTTTTAAACAACGCAATTAATCATGGTGTTTTCACACCGTTAGCAACTCAGGAAGTCTTAACAAGTGGTAAATCAATTCTTTACTTACTTGAATCAAACCCTGGTCCAGGGCTTGGAATTTTGCTTTTATATATTATTTTTGGAAATAATAAAAAAGTCAAAGGTGAAGCAGGTTCTGCTTCAATCATTCACTTTTTTGGTGGAATTCATGAGGTCTATTTTCCATTCGTACTAGTTAAACCAATGCTAATTATTGCTTTAATTTCAGCAGGTATTTTTGGAAATGGAATGTTTATGCTATTTAATGCAGGAGCAATTGCACCAGTTAGCCCCGGTTCAGTTATTGCTCAATATACACAAGTAGCTAAAGATGCTAATTCAGTTGCAGGTTTAACTATCGGAATGTTTGGTAGTGTAGTAGTTAGTTTTGGTGTAGGGCTTGTGATTTTTTGATTTGAAAAAATTGTGCGAAAAATTCGTAAGCAACACTATAAAGAAGAAATTAGTATCAGCGAAGCAAAACAAAAAGTTGCTGATATGAAAGCAAAAGGTAAAACTGAAATTAAACCTTCAGTAACTTCATTTAACATAAAAGAAGTCAAAACATTAACAATTGCTTGCGATGCAGGAATGGGTTCATCAGTTATGGGTACAGGAATATTGAAAAAATTACTCGCAACAAACGGCTTAAACGATATCAAGGTTGAACATAAATCAATTGCTGATGTCACTGGTAAAGAAGAATATATCATCACAGTTGATGCCCTTAAAGGTCGCGTGCTTAAAAAAACAGATTCTGAAAAAGTGACATCAATTAATAACTTGATTAATAAAAATGCTTATCAAGAAATTATTGATCGCATTAAAAGTGAAGATGGTAAAACTAAATCAAAAACCAAAATTATTGATTTAGTTGTCAATAAAATTGACAATGAAAGTGAAAAAATTTCAGCTATTCTTCAAGGTATTTTAATCGCTAATAATTTTAAAAATATTAATGTTCAATTAGTTTTAATTGAACAAGTAATTGCAAGTGATAACTTAATTATTACTACTTTTGATCTTAAAGATAAAGTTGTTGAAAAAATTAATAAAGATGATTTTGAAATAATCAATAACTTATCAGATACGGATTCACTATTAAAAATAGCTGAAAAGATGAAGGTGTAATTATGGATAAAAAAATTAAAGCACTTCATTTTGGTGCAGGCAATATTGGTAAAGCATTAATTGGTGAATTATATTTCAAAAATAATTTTGACTTTACATTAGTCGATAGCAATCAAGAAGTAATTTCTAAATTAAATAGTCAAAAAAAATATTTAATAAAATACCTTGACACTAATCAAATTTTCGAAATTACAAATTTTGATTCGCTTTGGTCTAATGAAAAAAGTGAACTAATTAAAAAGTTAAGAGCAGCTCATTTTATCTCGACTTCAATTGGGTCAAATAATTTAAAATATCTGCTTGAAATATTTGAACAAGCTTTTAAAAATTTTGAATTAGATCATGAAATCGCAATTATCTTTTTTGAAAATGGCTATCGTATTTCTTCAAAATTTAAAAGTTTAATTGAGACTAAATTTATTAATAATAAATTAGTCTTTATCGATACAGTTGTCGACAGAATTGTGCCTGTGCAAAATTCAAATGATAACTATCTTTTATGCGAATCATTTTATGAAATCACAATTGATAAAACTCAATATAAAAGTAGTTTAACCAAGATTAATTTTGTTGACTATAGCGATGATTTAGATTCATATATTAACCGCAAAATAATTTTAGTTAATGGTTCTCATACACTAGTTGGTTTACTAGGAAATAAACAATCTTTAAAGTATATTGATGAAACTTTGAAAGTAGAAGATAACTTAGTTTTACTTGATGAATTTCATAACCAAGCTATTGAATCATTATTAAAATCATTTCCTAAATTTAAAAAAGATGAGTTAAAAAATTATGCAAATATTTTTTTAAAAAGAATTAATGTTGCAGAATTATATGACACAAATAATCGTGTTATAAGAAATCCTATTACTAAAATTAGTCCAGGGGAGCGCTATCATTTAGCACTTGAACCTGCATTAAAATATAATCTTAATTATGACAAATTATTAATTCCTTTTAAGTTATTAATAGATCTTAATAATGAAGATGATTTACAATCAAAAGATCTAAATCAAGAAATCAAATTAAATGGTGCAGAAGCAACATTGTTAAAATATACACAACTACCCATTTCAGTAGTTAAACAAATTATAAATATTAAAAAGGTGTAAAATGATCAAATTAGAAAACATTAAAATTAATAAAAATTTCAAAGATAAATATGAAATTTTTAGAGTTGCTGAAGAAGATTTAATTAATCTAAATTCAGTTAAAAAAGGTTATCAACAAGCAATGATTAATCGTGATAAATCTGTTTCAGTTTCTCTTGGTAATTATTTATTTTTACCTCATGGTGAAGATGGTTCGCAAGATTTAATTCTTAAAAATGAGGTTTTAGTTTATCACTTAAAAGACGTAATTAGTATTGGTGATAACGAAATAAAAGTTGTTGTTGTACTTGCTTTAAAAGCATCAAATCAAATGGAATATATTGAAAAAATAGGCATTGCTTTTAGTGACATAGATGAAGTGGAAAAAGTCATGTTTGATGAGCAAGTTACAGCACAAAAAATCTTTGATTTTCTAACTCAAGAATAATTACAAAATTAATTTTTAATTTATACTTTCTCACTGATTGAGAAAGTATTTTTAAACAAATTTTTGTACATTTAAAAATACAAAAATTTTTAAAATTAAATGAGTATTTTTTTGCATCGTGATATTATTAATTTAATCATTTTTTAAGGAGGTTTTGTATGTTAAAGGATAATCTGTTTTTAGAGCAAAATAGCTTCTATTGATTTTTCTTTACATATATCCTCCCTTCATCAAATCAATAATTATTAATTACAAAATATATAAAACTTAAACTCGGATTTAACTTTAAATAGTTAAAGTTTTTGAGTTGATTGGATGAAGATTGAAAAAACCATTTAATAAAAGAATTTTTAATGCAATTCTTGGAGTTTCAGTAGGTGCACTAACTGTTGCAGGAATTGCTGCCGCATTTGCTTATAAAGACACAAACCCCCTAAAAAAGGTGTTTTTCAACTTTTCACAGTATGCTTCTGATTCAAATTTAGAGAAAATGCAAAAGCATTTCAACTATAGAACATATAGCGATGTTGAAGAATTTAAAGACCAACTTTTAGCATCAAAAATTGCTTCAGGAATTACTAGTTTATACACTGCTGCTTCTTTTATAAAAGAAGGCTTAATTCAGCCAATTGATTATGATGCTTTTTTTAATTTAGAAACACCAAGAGGTGCAAATTTTTATGATGATGATTGAGCGCAAAAAACTTTTACACCTGTAGTTTATCAGCAATTAAAGTCATATGATAAATATTTAAATAGTAATGAAAAATTAAAAAACAAATATCCTAATCAGCCACTACATTTTTGAAACTTTTTTGTGCCATATTATGCACAAGAAAAAATCTTTGCATATGACTGAAATGATCTAGATAAATCTAAATTAACTGATAAAGAAAAAGAAAATCTTGAGATCGATTTTGACACAAGATTAGCAGAAAAAAATCAAGACAATTCATTAGGTAATGTTATGCAAATTACTAACTCATTATTTAGTAATAATCAAATGATTGTTGTACACGATGAAATGAGAGATAACTATGCAATTGGTTCATCAAAATTTGTAAATCAAGAAGTCGAAAATTTTGACCCTGTTCTTAGTTTAAAAGATGACAAGTATCAAAAATATTTAGATCAATTTAGCACTGATATTTCAAACGCGACAAATAATTCAACCTTTGCAGATGTTGCGAAATTACAGATGTTACCTGATAGTGACATTGTTTTAAATAGCCTAATTAATCCCGATTTAAATGTCGGCGCATCAGTTATGTATAATGGTGATGCAATCGATGCTTTTTTTGCAAAAGATAATTTTCAAAAATATAAAGATGAAGAAAATAATATTGATATAACTCCTGTCAGAATTAAAAAATTAAAAACAGAAATTGTTTTAATCGACGGTTTAATTTTACCTTCATACTTAACTGAAAATGAAAAGAGAGATGTCTTAAAAACAACTCATGATGGTTTATATGATGGTTGATTTGTTGAAGATTATCAAACAATTCCTGATGAATTATATGGAACATATCAAAATAAAAATTCTAGTGAAACTTCACAAATGTATGATGATGAAAATAGTACATTTACTAAAGAAGGATTTAAAAATTACGACTTTGTAAATTTTAATCCTGTTACAAATTTAGCAAATAATTTAATTCTATATGGTTCTCCAGAAATACCTGAAGCCACAGAAGAAGGAATTGATTATTCATCAAATTATATGGCTTCATATTTAGAAGATTATTATCCTAACGGTGAAACTGCAAGTGAAGAAGAGCAAGCAATTTTTGCAAAATATTTAAACATTGCTTCTAATATAGGTAACATCGCTTACGCAACAAAAGTACCAACTTTCATTAATCCAATCAGCGATGTTTTAAGTGCTGCAGTAAAAATTTATTATGAAAATAAATTTAAAAACTAAGTTTTTTTAAATTAATTTCATTGCTAATTTAAAGATTGATTTTTAAAAAATCAAAGTAAATAAAAAAGAGCTTTTTTTGTAAAATTAAAGGCTTTTTTTGCATTTGTTCTATAATCACCACGAACAAAAATTAAAACAAAAGAAGGATATCAAAAAGATATGAAAAAATCATTTAAAAAATCGTTCCTGATCTTAGCAGGGATAGTTTCTGCAAGCATTCTTACAACAGCAATTGCTTGTTCAGGACAACAAGCATCAACTAAAGAAAATAATAAAAAAACATTACTTAAAATAGTTGATTCAGTTAAATCAAAAACTTATGAAGCAAAAGCTAAATATAAAAATAAAGCAGAATTAATTTCTGCTTTGACTGCTTCAAACGTGAAAACTGACAAGGTAACTTTTGACGCTTTGCTTAAGTCATCTATAGCACTTGGAGAAGCAAATCTAAAAGATGTAATAGTCTCTAGTGCTAATAAAGCATCTGCTGCAACAATCGGAATCGTAACTTTAACACTGACTTATGGCGGAGGTAAAGATCAATCAGAATCACAAGTGGATATAAGTGTTTCATTTACAACTCCAACTCAAACAGTTCGAAAAACTAAATCAGAATTAGCAAAAGAATGATATAGCCAAAAAGTGGGAACATCTTTAATTGCTTTATCATCTTTAGCAACTAAAAAAGCATCTGATGTAACTAGTGCAGACTTTGCAAGTTTTTATACAATTCCAACAGAATTAACAGATACAACAGTTGACATTAAACTTTTAGATGAGCCTGCTAAAAGTGATTTTAATGGTACTTTAAGCATTAAAGTTACCTTAAAATCAAGTGATGGCAAACTATATAAAACAGATGGAACATTAGTTGATGTTAGTGCAACTGATGCAGGTAAAATAGTTAATGTAACAGGCTTAAAAGCATCAGATCCTGATGTTGAAAAGGCTGCAAAATTCTATAAAGAAAGAGTGAAAGAGCATCAACTAAAAGTTGAAGATAGTGCTTCTTTAGCAGGTTTAAGACCTTCAAAAGTAGATGCAACAACTCATAAAACTGATCTAGAAAAATTATTTCCACTACTAAAAGGTGATAATTCAATCACAGGCGCAAGTGTTGAAGTAAAGATTTTAGAAGCTAACGATACCCAAGACACTTTAAAAGTTAAAGTTATTCTTAAATCTAATGATAAATACTTTAGCGAAGCAGGTTCTAAAGAAACTGACATCACTAAAGCTGGTAAAGAAGTAACTATTACAGGATTTTTAAATGAAGAAAAATTTGCTTTAGCCGCTTATAAAGCACTTAAAGTAGGTGACGATAGTTCTAAATTATTATTTGAATTTACAGGTACTGAAAATTCAGATGAGATAACTAAAAAGATGGCTTCACAAGTTTTAGATAGCGATTTTGACTCTCTAAATTCAATCTTAAAAACAAATGGTTACCCTGAAAAAAATAGTTTAGATAAACTTAATAATCCATTAAAAAATGCAGGTTTTAAATTTGAAATTATTAAACATACAGCTGCAAATAACAACATTAATTGAGATAACACTAAAGGAAACTTGCAAGTAGAATTACTACTTTCAAGCACAAATAATGGTGTAACTAAGTACTGAAAATATACAGATGTTAATCATGATGAAACTAATATTACAGTTACTGCTCAAGATTCTAAACAAAATGCAACGGGTCGTGAAGCCGTTGCAACAGGCTTTTTAACTGGAAGAGCTTATTTAACACCGATTTTATCAGGTTTCTACTATAAAAATTCATTTACTAGTGCTGATGAAGAAAATATTAAAAAATTATCAAATGTCTTTAATCCAGTTGCAACAACACCAGCAACTACTTCTCAAACACGTGAACCACTAAAAGAATTAGTTGAATCACTTAATGCTTTAAAAGCAGATGGAACAAAAGATATCGATGCTAATGCTGTTATTGGCTATCATTTAAGTCCAATAGCAGATGAAAATAAGTGAACTGTTAAATCAGTTTATGATCAAGATAAAGTTGCTTCAGTTGAAGCAAGTTTCAAAATCAAAAGTGATTTAAACGAAGTAACTGATGCAGAAATCGGTATTAAATCAACTAATGATTTTGCTCAGTACACACCTTATTTTATGAATGTTAAAGTGCCAAATAATGACACTGATATTGTCAGTGCAGGCAGTGACAAAAATGTTCATATAGGAATCGAAAACTTTGATAACTATACAAACTGAAGAAGATTAATACAAAAAGTTGCTGATATATTTAAAACTAGCGATGAAAAATTAGATGCATTTTCAAATGCACTTGGTCTAAAAATGGTTGAAGCAGCTTTAAAAAATCCTACATTAACTTCAAAAACCACAACATTCTATATAAATCCATACCCAATCACTCAATTACCTTCTGAAGTCACCATCAAATCAGGTAATACAAAAGTTAACGGTATTGGATCTAATCAGGAAACTCTACTATTGGGTGGCTGAGCAGGTTATACTACAGGACCTGTAAAAGAAAATGGAAAACCATGGACTAATGGTGGTAATGGTGTTTCAAGAAATTATTTTGAATACGATAATGTCAAATGGTATTTCTATGGACTATTTGAAGCAAAAGATCCTGGTCATGCCACTGCCGCAAATGGAACAACTGCTGTAAGAATCAAGCGTTCATTATTTGATTCACTTGTAAGACCTGTGGCAAATACTGATCATACAGTTAGTGATACTCATAAATATAAAAATAATACTGCAATTGCAATTAGATTTTTATTAGAAGCAATTATCACAAAAGACACTATGGTTAGAAGTACTTCACCTGCACAACCTTCAGGTAGTACAGGTTCAGGAACTGTATCATCTACACCCTTATAGGCGAATCAAACAACCTGAAACTAAAGATTTCTACTAGATATTTTAAAAACCACAGCAGTTATATGTTGTGGTTTTTAAAATTTAATTCATTATTTTGTTCTAATAATTAGTCTAAATATGTATAAATGCTTAGTAAAATTACCTTCTAAAGTTGTGTTTTTAATTGAATTTTGTCGAAAATCTATTTGAATAAAACCCTCCTTTAGATAGCAGAACAAAAGCCTTTTGAAGATTTCAAAGGGGCTTTTTTAATGTCTTAGAATGGTTTTATGGTATAATTTTTAAGCCTAAATAGTATGTAAATATTTAGGCGAATGATATAAATTTTGTACATAATAATCATTTTTTTGATTTATGACATATTATGTCGTCCTTTTTTTATTGTAAATCAGGCTTATAAATAGCCTGATTTTTAATATACTTTTTACAATTAATGTCACTAAAATACATGAATTTTCGCCTTAAAATAGCAAAAGTAGTTTTTTAATCTTGTTATGAGATATTTTCTAATTCTTTAATTTTCCTGATTAAAATTACCAACCTATATTTATAAGTAATTTTATGATTTAAATGAGATGCAGCAGATGCATAATTTTATTAAATTTTAGACCTTCTCATTAGCACAATAATTTCAAAATTAAATGCAGACCACATATTAAAGATGAAAAATCAAACAATATTTTTTAATGTTATAACTAACATTTTGTTCATCAGCATTTCCAGAAATCATTTATTCAAAAAAATTAAGCAGTTTTCAACCTCAAAAGACTTGAAAACTGCAATTTTTTTCACCTTTTAAATTAGTTTGACTAAATAGGCTTCTTTGCAATATCATATAAGCATGAATCAAAACAACTCAACCAGAATTATTGGATCAATTCAAGAAATTGATCAAGTTATTAAAAACTATGAAGAAATTGCAATTTTTCATCACATTCGCCCTGATGGCGATTGCCTAGGGTCTCAAGCAGGACTCGCTGAATTATTAAAACTGAATTATCGGAATAAAAAAATTTACATTATAGGTAATGCTTATGATGCATATCCTTGAATGGAATGAAAATTTAATGATATTAGTGAAATTAAAGATCCTAAAAAAGCATTAGCAATTACTGTCGATGTTTCTCAAAAAGAAAGAATCGAACTAGGTGAATATTTCACAAGTGATTATTTTCACGCAATTGCTAGAATTGATCATCATGAAGTAAATCATGATGAAAAATTCATTGCTTCTTATATTGATCCTGATGCTGCTGCTGCAGGGGAACAGATTACTTTAATTGCAAAAACATTAAATTGAAAAATTAATTCTAAAGCTGCTAAATATTTATATTTATCAATTACAACCGATTCAAATCGTTTTGCTTATTCGGGCAATAGATTTGAAACTTTGGAACTAGGTGCTTGACTGCTTAGACAAGATTTTAATGTCAAAGAACTTTATGACAATTTAGCTAAGAAAACTTTAAAAAGTTCAAGACTTTCAGGTCACATTTTAGAAAACGCTATTACTTTAGACAAAATTATTTATTTTGAACTTAATCAAGAAACCTTAAAAAAATATGACATAACTTCTGATATTGCAATTCGTTTTACAAACACAGTTGCTAATATCGATGATTATGAAGTTTGATTTTCACTTGTTCAAAACGAAGATTTAAAAACATGAAAATTAGAAATGCGTTCCAAAAATGTTGCAACTCATGAAATTGCTAAACGTTTTAAAGGTGGAGGACATAAAAACGCTTCAGGTGCAACTCTAGATGACATCGAAAATCAAAAACCTGAATTAATTAAACTACTTCAAGAAGAAATAAAAAAACAAGGATAACCCTTGTTTTTCTTTTTATTTTGAGTAGTACTCAACGATTAATGAATCATTGATTTCTTTTAAGAACTCTTTACGGTCTGGAAGTCTTGTAAAAGTTGAACTATTACCTTTTGTTTCCATTCAAGCTGCTGCACTTCTAACTTCTAGTGAACGTTTAACTTGTTCAGACTTGAATAATCCATCTTTAACGCTAATTGTTGAACCAACTTCAACAATTACTGAAGGAATATCAACTTTTTTGCCGTTTAATAAGATGTGACCGTGGTTTACAAATTGTCTTGCTTGTCTTCTTGTTTCAGCAAAACCTGCACGATAAACTAAATTATCTAAACGTTGCTCTAGGTATTGTAAAAAGTTTGTACCTGTAACACCTTTACGTTTTGAAGCTTTTTCAAAGCTTCTTGCGAATTGTTTTTCATTAATTCCATATAAGAAACGAACTTTTTGTTTTTCATATAAGTGTTTCCCATAATCTGATAGTTTTACACGTTTGTTTCCGTGTTGCCCTGGAGCATATTGGCGTTTTTTACCTTTAGAAAATTCTTTACCAGTTTCTAAGATAGAAAAACCATAACGACGTGCTCGTTTAAAAACTGAGCCTCTAATTCTTGACATTTTTACCTCTTTTAAGTGTATGTTTTGATTTCAAAGAAAAATAAGTATCTAACTGCTCTTAAAAATTTAATGTTTTCGCTTGTCAGCTTACAAGTTACACGCAAATCAAGAGAATTTTTTAAGGTTGACAGTTAAACCTTACTGCTGCTTTGTCTTTTTATTTTAGCAAAAAAATGCAAAACCTTGACTATTTATTTTTTTAGGTTTTTTAGGCTCAAAATAGTTTTTTTGAATATTTAAGCTGGCTTTAAAATTATAGACTTATAATAACTAAATATGCACTGATGACACATTTTAATTATCGTTTCTTGTATTGCCTTTATGCTTGCATTGCTTGCTACAATTTATTTTGTTTCAGCGACACTTTACTTCAGGTCAAGACGAAAAAAACAAACTAAAAATACTGACATCATCAAGGATGTCGAGGATAAATATAATACAATGCAATACCTTTTAAATTCTGATAAGGAAAACACCGAATTTTTAGAAGTTGGTGAAAACTTAGAAGAAATTTACGATAAATATTATGAGAACTTAAAAGAATATGAACACTTTTTAGGTAAAACAATTAATAATTTTGACTCAAAATGAGAACTATATAATCCTAAAAAATTGATTAAAAATTATCTCGAAAATCTTTCTTTTAACAGCAAGATTTTGTCATCAAGAATTGAATGACAAAAAATCGTTGATACGATTAACGATCGTAAAGAAAGCTTTGATAAAATGAACTTAATTGTTGATAATAACTTGACAGCCTTTGAAAGATTTTTAAATGAAAATCAGTTTCGTTTAGTTTATACAAAAGATTTTTTATCAGAGACACATGAGAGCCTTGTTGAAGAACATAAAAGAATTGTTAACGCAGGTGTTAACCAAAAAGATTCATCTAAAAAATTAAATAAATTAAATGATGAAACCAAAAAATGAGACAGGCTCTTAAAGAAAATTTTATTCTATGAATACTTTGCTAGCGATGCTGAATTAGGTAAGTGTCGTATCTTTTTAAGTGACTTAGAAAATAAATTATTGTTTGCTCAAAAGCAAAATATTCCTAAGTTTAAATTGGATAATGCTATCAATGATATCAATGAACTTTTTACTGAAATTAAAGAGAATTTAGATGATTCAAATTTTGATGAAATTGATGAAAAAATAAATCAAATTTTAAATATTTATGATCGTGCTTTAGACTTTTTTAATCGCTCATCTCAGCAACTTATTTTTATTCATGGTTACGCAGAACAGATAGTTGAAAAATATAAGGAACTTACAAATTTTTCAAAAACATTAGAAAAGAAAATTAATCTTTTAGTAAATGATCTTGCTTATGAAGATGAAAATTATTCTCTTGAAATTAAGGCCATTGCTGATGATATGAAAAAGGTAAAAGAGATAATTGAAAATATTAAATTGATGAAGGCAATTGAAGAATTAAATAAAAATTTAATTTCTTCAAGTGATGAAGACATTGAACAAAGTGAAACACCTGCAATCAGTTTATTAATGAATAATTTTTTTCAATTACAAGAAGCAATTAAATCAATTCATTCAATTTCTAAAAGAGCAAATGCATTAAATTATAATGTCAATTTTGCTATTTATAATCGTAGTAATATTTTTAGTAGATTTAAACATTATTATGAAATATTCGATTGAATCGTTGCATTAGCAAATAAAATTAATTTCAAAGTTAGTGAAGATGTTCAAAAAAATATTTTAAAAATAAGTACATGAACTGCCAAAATTATTCAAGAATATGAAATGAATAATAATAAGATAAATAACTCAATTTATGTTGATATAGAAAACTATTTAAAATCAACTACAAAGTTTTTTCAACAATTTTGAAAACAGATAGAATCTTACAACATGTATAATGTTTTGAACTATAATTTTGCTTCATACAGACTTAAAATAAAAGAATTAGATTTAGCATATTTAGAAGTAAAAGAAGCTGTCAAAAAAAATAATTATGTGATGGCTTGTTTACTTTTATTAACTGCTTTAAAGAAAATTAGAAAGGTAAATTAATGTATAACAAAATCTTAATTAGATACGGTGAACTAGTTTTAAAAGGTGACAATAGAAAATTATTTACAAGACAATTAAAAGATAATATTGAAGCAATTTTAAAAACTGAAGTTGATGCACAATACGATAGAATGTTTATTAATTATGATGGAAGTTATTTAGAAAAATTAATTCATATTCCAGGAATTAGTACAATTTCGCCAGTTTTAAAAGTGGAAAAAAATCTAGATGAAGTTAAAGAAATTTTAGAAAAAATAATTGACCCATCTTATAAAACTTTTAAAGTAAGTGCAAGAAGAAATGACAAAACTTTTGAATTTAGTAGTGATGAAATTAATCGTAATTTAGGAAGTTATATAATTCAAAATTTTAATTTAAAAGTGGATTTACATAATCCTGTTTTAAACTTAATTATTGAAGTTAGAAAAGATGGAATTTATATTATTGATAAAATAATTAATGGCTTATCAGGACTACCTGTTTCAGTTTCTGGAAAAGTTATTCATCTTTTATCAGGTGGTTTTGATTCTCCTGTTGCAGCAATTGATTTAATGAAGAGAGGAGTTAAGGTTATTTTTTTAGCATTCATAACTCCACCTCATACTGATGAAAATACAGTTGCAAAATTAAGAGATTTAATGAAGGTTTTTACTAAGTACCAAGGGCGTAGTAAAATCTATATTACTGAATATACAGACTTAATGAATTACATAGGTTTAACTAGTGATCAAAGTTATAAAATTACTTTAATGAGAAGATCATTTATGCGCTTAGCAAACAAGTTAGCAAGAAATGAAAAAGCATTAGCAATTTCAACTGGGGAAAATTTAGCACAGGTTGCTTCACAAACTTTAGAGTCTTTAAACACAATTGCTAGTGAAAGTAATTTAGAAATTATTAGACCATTAATAACTGAAAATAAAAACGATATTATTAACCGCTCTAAAAAATATCTAACTCATGATATATCTATAAAACAGTGCAGTGAATCTTGTGAATTATTTGCTCCAAAGCAGCCAGTTATTAGACCCAATATTACAAGAGCAAAACAACTTGAAGATGAACTAAATGAAATAAATGAGTTTGAAAAAAAAGTTATTTCTTCATTTAAGGCAGAGTTTTTTGAAGTAGAATAAATATAAAAGAAAGCAAAATGAAAACGAGATATAAAATTAATAATTTTTTCAACCTCATTCTTTTTAAGTACAACTTTAAAGGATTTGTAATTAGAGGTAGAAATATATTTGTTTTAAAAGATCAAGAATTTAAAATTCTTGATTTGTTTACTCTAATTTTTGGACTTTTCATGTTGATTGAGATGATGACAATTAACTTAATTAAGAGTCCAACATGAGATGTCAACTCAAATGCTTTATACGTTTTCGTAGGTCATGGTTATGGTTTTTTATACTTTACTACTCAGACTAATTTAATTGCTGCTGTAGCCGTTTTAGTAATTGCATTTATTAAAACTAACTGAGCCAAAAATTTTATTTTTTCGGCAGCAGCTTTAATTACAATTACCTTTACAATTTATTGAGCACTAATTTCTTACACAGTCGAATGAACAAATGCACAAGATAATTTTCACTCAATCATGAGTCATGGATTATTTCCAGTTGTTACAGTAGCAATTTTCTTTTTAAATCGTAAAGATCTAATTATCAAAAGAAGAACAAGATTAATAATTTCAATTTATATTATTCTTTACTATATTTCAATAACAATTTTATTTTTACTTTCTTATGAATCAGATATTTTAATCAACAACATTTTGGAAAACCAAAATGCTTCAGATATTGCAGATTATACGACCTATGTTTTAATTTATCATTTCGCAGACCCCTATAATCCATTTTCATTAGATTTAACTGAAGTTACAGCAGCCAATATTTTCTTAAGAGTTTTTATGCAGTTAGTTATTTTAGCTTTACTAAATTTAATTTCCTGAAGTTATATTTATGCTGCTATGGTTTTACTTAAAATTAAGTTCTATGAAATTTTTTGTTTTTCATTTGAAAAAAAATGATACAGAAAAATTCGTTTAAACAAAAAATCTGAATCAGTAATCAAAGATAAGTTTTTTTCATGGGGAAAGCTGCATAAAAATATTGATACATATGAAAATAAATAATTCATTTACACTTTATAATTAAGAAATGAACAACTTTGTTAACCTTCACTTAAACACTGAATTTAGTTTTCTAAATTCAAAAATAACTATAAAAGATTTAATAAAATTTGCAACTGAAAATCAGATGCAATATTTAGCAATAACAGATCAAAATAATATGTATGCACATGCCGAATTTTATTTTGCTTGTTTAGAAAATAATATAAAACCAATTTTTGGTTTAGAATTATTTTTAGAAAATCATAAAAGAATTATATTGATAGCTAAAAATAATAATGGATTAATCCATTTAAGAAGACTATCATTTAAAGCATTGACAACAGGGTATGCTACACTTTTAGATTTATCTAAGGTTCAAGAAGATTTAATAATTATTAATCACCCTAGAGAAAAATTTAGAGTAACTAAAAATGAATTTTTAGAAAATCAAATTCATGATTTTTTTAATTCAGAAAATAATTTAGATGATCCAAAATCATTATTTATTCAAGAAAATAAAATAATTAATTTTGAAGATAATGAAGCCATTAAAATAATGAATTTTATTAACTCTGATGAGAGCAATAAAGAGATGGTTTTTAATGTTTTGGAAGATGGTCAAAATGTTAACCAAATCATGATAAATAGAATTCATGATTTAGTTAAAGATATAAATATAACTTTTGAAAAACCCTCTTCTTTCATTCCTAAATTTTCAAAAGAAAATACAGACTCAAAAGAGATTTTAAAAGCACAATTATTAGAAGCATTTAACCAAAAAAATAATGAATTTAAAAACAATTTAGATGAAGCAAAACATCGCCTTAAAAATGAATTAAGAATTATTACAAAATTAGGTTTTGAAGACTACTTTTTAATTATTTCAAAAATCATTAAATATGCGAAAAACACGGGTGTTTTAGTAGGTCCAGGGCGTGGTTCAGCAGCAGGTTCTTTAGTCGCTTATTTATTAAAAATAACTGATGTAAATCCTTTAAAATATAACCTTCTTTTTGAGCGATTTTTAAATGAGGAAAGAGTAACTTTACCAGATATAGATATTGATATTGAAGCAAGCGAAAGAGACCATTTAATCAATGCTTATATTGCTCCTAATTATGGTAAATCTAAAGTAGCTTCCATTACAACTTATTCATATTTAGCAGCTAAAAGTGCGCTAAAAGATATCAATAGATATTACCAAACAAACGATCCTGAAAAATCACTTACAGTGACAGCAATTAATGAATTATCTAAGTACTTAAAAGACAAAAAAACTATAGCTGAAAATTTAGAAACAAATAAAGAATTACAACGCTTTATGAATAAGGGTTCATCAGGAACTTTGAAGCTAAAAGAAATATATTTAAACCTTTTCGAAAAAGCAAAATTAATTGAAGGCGCTCCAAGACAAAGTGGCACCCATGCAGCAGGATTAATTATTTCAGACGAAGATTTAATAAATTATTTACCAGTTACCCAGGATTTAGATAAAGGTTTTTTCAAGATTCAATATGACAAAGAATATCTTGAAAAATTAGGGTTTTTAAAAATTGATTTTCTTTCTTTACAAGCATTAACTGTTGTTAAATCAATTATCAAATTTATAAAAACTCATAGCCAAAATGCTAAAGCAGAAGTTGTCTCAAACCATTTAGATTTAGCACATTTAGACCCCAATAATATTCAATATCAAGATGATATTAAAGACTTAATTTCATCAGGAAAAACAATCGGATTATTTCAAATCGAATCAAGTAATATGACAAATGTTTTCAAAAGAGCAAAAGTAAATAGCTTTAAAGATATCTACGATATCATTGCTCTTTATAGACCTGGTCCAATGGAATATATTAATGCTTACATTGAAAATAAACATAACCCAAGCAAGATTGAAAGAATTCATCCTGTGTATGATGAAATTTTAAAACAGACAAATGGTGTTTTAATTTATCAAGAACAAGTTATGGAAATTGCTCAAAAAATTGCTGGACTAAGTTTTGCTAAAGCAGACTTATTTAGACGGGCAATTAGTAAAAAAGATCAAGTGATGCTTGATTCTATGAAAGGTGAGTTTTTATTAGGTGCTAAAAATAATGGTTTTCCAACTAGTTTAGCAGAAAATATTTTTGAAAAAATTCAGTCTTTTGCAGAGTATGGCTTTAATAAAAGTCATGCCGTTGCTTATGCATATTTGACTTATTACACAGCCTATTTAAAAGCAAAATTTCCTTTATATTTTTATGCAGCACAAATTGAAAAAGTCAAAAGTGATCAAGATAAATTAAAACTTATTTTAGATGAAATCAAAGATACTCAAAATATCAAAGTGGCTTCACCTACTATTAATCGCTTGACCTTAGCAGATACAATTGATTTAAAAACTAGAACAATTTACTTGCCACTAGACATGATTAAATCATTTGGTGAATCAACACTTAATAAGCTATTAGTTGAGTTTAAAACAAGAAACAAGTTCACAAACTTCTATAACTTTGCAATTCGTGCAAAAATGGCAGGTTTAACTCAAAAAAATATCGAATTACTGATTGAATCAAGTGTTTTAAGAGAATTCGGAACACAAAATCAACTTAAAGAAAAATTAACTGATGCCAATCTTTTATATAAAGAACTAGAAGCATTTGCTAAACTGAACAAGCAAGATACTATCGATATTGATAATTTGGAAACTGAAACTGATTTCATTAATGAGAATGAAAGGGATGTTGAGCAAGAAAAAATCAATGAGCAAAAACACCTAGGTCGCGTTTTTAACTTTGCTGAATCAGTTAATTTAGGCAACATGAAAGAAGAACAAATTGCTGAATTAGAAATCACAATCACTAGAATCGGTCAAAAAGATACTGACCGAGGCGGTAACTTAATTTATATGAACTTTAATGATGCTTATCAAAATAGTGGAGTGATGTTTTTCAAAAAAAATAATCAAGATATTCTTGATCAGGTTAAAAAAGATCAAAAATATCTAGTTAAAATTCAAAAAAACAAAGCTAAAACTTCAAATAACGTCTTTAGTGTTTTAGAAGTTTTGGCTACAAAGGAAAATGATGAATAATCAACACAAACGCATTTTATTAATTGATGGCTCTTATTTAGCCTTTCGCTCTTTTTACGCTGCTCAAAGTGCTAAATATATCACTAGTACTGAGCATTTTTTCTTCATGTCCTTATTAAGTTTAATTAAAAGTATTTCACCAACTCACTTATATATAGCAACTGATGTTCCTGGAAAAACATGAAGACACGAAGCTTATGAAGGTTATAAAGCAACACGTTCAGAAACTCCTGAACAGTTTCGTGAAGATTTAAAAAGTATTTTTAACTTACTAAAAGCGGCTAATTTTGCTTTCGGTGGTAAAACTAATCATGAAGCTGATGATGTAATTGCAACTTTAGCACAGCATAAATCTGATAATGACCTAGTTTACATTTTTTCGAAAGACCATGATTTATTGCAGCTGGTTGAAAAAAATATTTTTGTCACTCACGACACAAAACTAGAGAAAATGTATACAATCGATAACTTTTTAGATGAATATGGAGTTTTACCTTCGCAAATTCCTGATCTAAAAGGTCTAGCAGGTGATTCAAGCGATAACCTAAAAGGGGTACCAGGAATTGGTAAAAAAACTGCAGCTAAATTATTAACAGAATTTAATAATTTAGAAAACCTTTATGAAAAACTAGCAGATTCAACTGTTTCTGAAAAGCAAAAAGAAAAACTTTTTGAAAATAAAGAACTAGTCTTTCAATGCAAAAAACTAGCCACCCTAACTAAAGACCTTGATTTAGGTTTAAATGATGAAGATTATCGCCTTAAGGTCAACTTTGACCAGCAGGCAAGAGAGACTTTTGCTGAAAAAAAACTAAATACTGTTAGTAGAGAACTAGAGGAACTATATGAAAGCGATAACTGGTAAGGCTTTTAGTGGAAAAAGTTATTTTGCGAATCAGTTACGTGATTTAGGTTTTAAAGTCCTAGTTGGTGATGAATTTTATAAGTCAGACTACATGGCAAATCAACCTAGTTATAATGCTATCAAGAGCCAATTGGGTAGCGAATTTGTGACTGAAACAGAGGTTGATAGGCAAAAGTTGAGAGATTGAATTCTAGTTGATTTAAATAACCTTGATAAACTAAGCAAAGTAGTTCATCCCTTCTTTTATGAACACTTAAAGTCAAACTACTATGATTTTGTCGAAATTGCTGACATAAATAATAAAAATTTTAATTTTTTTGAACTTTTTTCTAATATTTATGTTCTAAATGTCAATGATCAACAGAGACAAAAACATATTAAAAATCGCAATGTTAATAAGTCTCAAATTGAGCTTTTTAAGGCGATAAATAGGGCTTCTTCGAGCAAAAACGTTGTTAATATATCCTATGAAGAACGGCAAAATCCAGAATTTCTTAAACAGTTTTTAAAAAAATAGCCTTTTAGGTCTCATAATAATCTGTAGAGAGATTTGAACTGAAGAGGTGAGCGTATGAAATATGACAATTTTGTAATTCAACTGTATGAAGAATACAGTGAAAAAGATTTTAGAAATCTACGTATTTTATATTTACCTATTATCGGTTTTGAAACTGCTATGCTATTACAATTACTTGCTGATCAACATAAGATTAGCAAACAGTTTAATTACAGCCTAGATCGCTTTTTAATGTCTAATTTCATAAGTATTAATCAGTTTGAAGAAATGCTTGCTCAACTACAAGCATGTGGTCTTGTAGTAGCTAAAAATAATGATGCAAAACACTTCACTCTTTTTTATTTGGCAAAGATAAATAATTCAGAAGAATTTTTTAGTAATAAGATTTTAAGTTCTTATTTACTAAAAAAAGTTGGTCAAAATAGATTTAATGAAATCAAAAGTTATTTCATTAAAGAAGAACTATTTGATGAAAGTGAATTCACAATTGAGTCAAAAAGTTTTTCAGAAGTTTTTGGAAAAGTTACAATTAATGAGAAAGCATTTGCTAGTGAACAAACATTAACTCTTGAACTAAATAATCAAATTTTTCATTCAAATGAAGAAGCAGCTTTTAAATTAAATACAGAGCAATTTATATACTATTTACAAGGTCATGTTGCTGATCAAAATTTAATAAAATTAATTAAAACATGAATGCTAAAAAGTCGTCAAAATATTATTAATTTAGTAATCAATTATGTATGAAAAAGGGACGGAAAAATTATTGAAAGAAAAATAGAAAAAATTATTAATGATTTAGCTAATAGAGGACTAAATACTTTTGAAGATGTTAAGTCTCATTTTTCAAATATACTGTTTGATACAAAACGTTCACTTTCAAAAAACTTGGGCGAAAAAAGCCTTTCATCAAATGGCAATTACAAATTAAATCACAACGTTTCTAATACAGATGATTTAGAAATTAAAAATCGAAAATCAAATATTTTGGATGATGATAGACAAGCGGCGTTTACAAGATTTTTAGAAAACTTTAGTAAATAATTATGAATAAAAAAGATACTAAAAAGCCCTATTTTTCAGGTGAATTCGACAAAATAAAGATCTCCTCAGAAGGTTTTAAAAATTCACTAGAAGATACTTGAAAAAAAATTAAATCAAGTAATTGATTTAAAGAATTTGAAAATGAATCACTTAATAAAAATAAAATCCCCATAGATATTTTTGAAAAAGAAATTGAAAAATTTGCTATTGAAATGCTTGATGCAACAATGGATGAAGAACTAGATAAAAATGATTTAGTAAAAAAAGCAATTACTAAAAAATTTATTTTTACAAGCAAAAATAGAATTGAAATTGTACCTGTTTTTTTAGAGAATAAAGAGGGCAGAAAATTACGTTTTGAATTGAACTTTAAATCAGTATCAAATTACTATTTTGATTTTGATGATTTGTACCAATTTATTTCACCCAAAAAAACACCATTACTTTTTAAAAATAAGAAAAATTATTTAATTTGTTTTGGCGATGAAAATAACTTTTATTTTATGCATCCAGTTGAATCAATTTTTATTTTAAGCGAATCCTTAACTAGACGATCTCATAAAGTTTTACATATTGACTTTAGATTATTCATAAGTCAAATTCAAAATAAAAATAAACAACAGGTTGATCAAAGCCAGATAAGTTTTCATGAAGCGTTAAATAGCGATTTTCTAATAATTGAAAATTTAGACCCTTCAACTAATCCTTGAGATTTGGATAATTTTTTAGTACCAATTCTTCATAAAACAAGTGTTTCTGATTTGAAGGTGCTGCTAGTTTTAAATAGTGACAAAGAAACTTTTATTAAAAAATATTTAGAAAAAACTACGATTAATAAGCAATATCTGCAACATATATTACAAAACTTTTTTGATAAAGTTGTTAATTCATTTCCTTTAAATGAAACAAAAAAAGCAAAATAAAATGTCAGTTTTGAAACTGACATTTTTCTTATTTTTTAAGTTTATGATTCATGTTGTTTTTGTAAACTTCAACCCCGGGTTGATCGAAAGGATTTACATCTAATAAGTAGGCACTGATAGCAACTGCTCGTTCGAAAAACATAAACAAGGCTCCTAAACTTTCTTCTGAATTATCACTTAATAAAACTTGAATATTTGGAACTGAACCAACTGCAAAATGAGCATCCACTGTTGCTTCATAAGCAGCTCTATTAATATTATGAACGCTAGTATCAATTAAATAATTTAATTGGTCTAAATCATCAACTGTATCTTCAATTGAAATATCAATTTTTGGTCTTTCAACTCAAATGACTGTTTCATAAAGCACCTTTGAACCATCTTGAATAAATTGCCCAATTGAATGTAGATCTCTAGTGAAAAGTGCAGTCGAAGGGAAAACACCTTTACGTAATTTACCTTCTGATTCACCAAATAATTGTCTTCATCATTCTAAAAAATATAAGTGTGAATTTTCATAAGAAACTAGTAATTCAACAGGGTAGCGTTTATGAAGTAGGTGTCTAGCAACAGCATACTTATAAGCATCATTTAAATCTAGATCACTACTTTTAAAATATTGATTTGCTTCAGCAGCACCTTTAATAACTTTTAAAGCATCAATACCTGCACATAACATTGGAAAAATCCCTACGGGTGTTAAAACTGAGAATCGACCTCCAATATTTTCAGGTAAAATGAACTTTGTATATTTTCTTTCTCTAACAAATTCAGCTAATAAACCGTTATTTGCATCAGTAATTGCCACAATATATTTTGAAGCATTATTAGGACCAATTTTACGTTCTAATAAGAGTCTAAATTCACGAAAAGCAATTGATGGTTCTAGTGTTTTACCACTTTTTGAAATTACACAGATAGCAAATTTTTTGCTATCAGCATATTGCAGTTTTTGATATAAATCGGTACTTGATAAATTGGTTCCTGCAAACATTACTTCCATAGAATTTTTAACAGGGTACTCACCTTTAATAAAATCAATCGCTGCTTTAGCCCCTAAAAATGAACCACCAATACCAATAACTACAAGTAGTTCTACTTGTTCTTCAACAAGTTCTTTGGCTTTAGCTTCCATTGCTCTAAACTCTTCCATATTATAGTTTTCAGCTAAATCTTTTCATCCTAGCATCTCAAAACCAGGTGCTGAAAAATTGTTCATTTTATCATTGATATATTTAATTTTTTCAGCATATTCAAAGATGTCGTGATCTTTGATAGTGCTTTTACTTAAATCTAATTTGATTTTTTTCATTCTTTAATTTCCTTATCCAAGTGTTTTTTTAAATTACGAAAGCCCCCAACTGTCTGTTTTAGTTGATAATGTGAAGGACTAGTGTCTAAATTAGGGCGCAGATTGTTAAAACTTGCTTCAAAATATTGCTGATCATCATCTACCTTAGTGATCTGTACTTCAATAAATTCACCTATTAGCAAAAAATCTTTAACATCTTCTCTTAATTTCTGCCCTTTAGTATTTTCTTGAATTATTCCTCTTCAATGCCCTACATATTTAATGTGCACACCCTTACCATTAATTTTATAAATTTTAACTTTTAGAATCTGATCGACTTTCATAACTTGATTATTATATAAGAATATTGCCGATTTGTATTTTTGATTATAAAAAAGCAAAATCAAAATTTTTTGCTTTTTTTAATGGCGAAAGTAGTCATAAAATTTTATTAAATTTCAAAAAAATCTTTATAATAACTTTGCCTATAGAATGATAACCTTGTAACCTGGTCAGGACAGAGATGTAGCAGCCACATCGAGAAGTATCGTGTCTGTAGGTTTTTTATTTTCTAAAGAACCTACAGATTTCTAGTTGATTTAGTTTTTATAAACTAATTTTTAGGTGTTATTTTTAAAATTCAAAAGAACTTAATTTTGATAATAGTTTATAATATGAAAATAATTTTTTAAAAAATTATTAAGGTGTTAAATATGACCATTTCATATATTTTTTTAATTCTGACAGGTGCAGGTGTTGTTGGATGATTTACTCTTTTTTATTTCGGAAAATACTTTTTAAAAAAAGACTTTGCAATACAAGAATATCAAATTTTAAATTGATTCAAAAATAATGATTTACCTGTTTTAACTTCATATGTTGATAGCAAACTATCTAGAAAAGAAAATAAGAAAAATTTTTTAATTAAACTTTTACCTTTATTTTTTTGTTCCTTTTTACCAGCCATAATATCAACAATAATTGTTTTAATTGACCCAAATGTAATAGATGAAAATAACCCTGATTTTGAAAATTTTCCTTTAGGACTATATATTGCAATGTGAATTTCTTCGTCACTAATTTTTGCCCTTTATATATGAATTATTTTGAAAACAGCAAGGAAAATACAACAATTGCAAATTAATGAATTAAAGAAATTTGAAATTCAAGAATTAAAATCCTTATATGAACGAATTTCAAATAATTCATACAACATTCATTCTTGAGAAAAGAATACAAAGAAATATTTATCAGCCATGAAACAAATAGAAGGACAATTTAAAAATATTATCAACTTGACAATTGAAGATAAATATAATTTATATCTTAAAGTGGTTTATAAGTCACTTGAAAAATTGGATTATTCTTTCACTAATTCACAAACATCTAAAAAAGAAAATTACAATATAGCATTTTCAAGAAATATTTTTGAAACTGTTTTTAAAAAAGAAATAGTGGATTGAAAAAATACTTACTTTTCAAAAAAATTTTTGGTTCATACACTTTGGTGTAAGAAACAAATTTAAATTTTTTTATATTAATAATAGAGGGAGAAATAGGAATGTTTTCAGTTTTAATATGAATAATCTTTGGTTTTACCTTTCTATTTCATCTATTTCCGTTCGGCATTTTATATTTAACAAGAGGATTAATTCCTTACCTAAGTGATAAAGTTACCAAATTTATGAAAAATAATAAAATTGCTTATACAACTGGATATGTAAAAGGTAAATATACTAATAAATTACTTAGAGATGTAGTTATTTTTGAATTATTTTTAATTATTTTTTTCTCTTTTATTCCGTTAATTTTTATTTCAATTAGTTATTCAGTACATTTAAACCTAATATATTTTGGACAAAATATAAATGCAACTGCTGAAAAAATAATTTTTGGTTTAACAGGATTTTCAATTTTGTTATATTGGTTTTTAATGTCTTTTTTAGTTAAAAAAAATAAAACAATTAGGGTTATTGATTTTAATAATTTGAAATCTAGATTTAGTAAAAAAGAATTAGAAGATTTATATGAAAAAATTAATGTAATGCCAGATTATTATGGTGTTCAAAATATATATTTAAAACAAATTGTAAAATGAGATAAGAAAATATTAAAGAAACTAAAATCTAAAAATACATTAAGTGATAAATACAATTTGTATATTTTTTAAATTACTTACGTATGAGAAAAGGTCAAAATGTATCAACTTGAAGAATTATACGTGCTTAATAACATCGGATTATTAAACTCCTATGCGAAGAAAGTATTTAATAAAATTTTTGAAGAAGACATAAAAAATTTAGTATTCAATTAATTTATCTTATAAACTTATTCAATTTGCATATAAGAGAATTTAAATATTTTAAATATGCTTACTCTAGAAATTTCAAATTAATTTATTTGTTAAATAGTCAAATTTAATGAGTTATTCTAAATCACAAATCATTTACTGCTTTCATTTTTTTACACTTAGTTATCACTAAATTAAGATTTAACACTGATATTTTAATATATAAAAATAAAAAGATTATTTCAAGTCTTTTTTGCAAAAATAATATAATATAACAGTTACCTAATCATTATTAAATTTTGAATGAAAATCTAGTACTCATTATTTTTTATACCTTATCTAATAATTGTTTCTTAACAAACAATAAATTCATAAAGGAATAATAATGAAAAAAAGTATTATTAAAGGTGCAATAAGCACCATCTCACTTATCAGTTTGGTTGCAGCAGGTGCAACCAGTTTTCTTAGTGCATCTCAATTTCAACCAAGCATAACTTTAAAAGAAAAACCCTATATCATTCAAAATGAAACCTTAAAAGAAAAACCTTATGTTATTCAAAATTATATTCAAGAAAACCCTCTTTTAAATGAACCTAAAAAAGAAATAATTTCTTTTGCTTCGAAATATTTAGAAAGTTTTATTTACGGAACTTATGATACTGAAAAACCCGGATATAACAGAGCTCATCCAGGAGTACCCTTGGAACCCATCGAAGAAATACAGTTACCTAAACTTTTTGAATCTAGAGCTTATATAGATAATTTAACTCCTCATGAAAAAGAAATATTTTTTGATGTATTAAATGATGCTATAAAAGAACTAATTGATGCTGGTGATATATATGACAAAGAAAAAACATCTGAAATATTTACTAAATATGGGAAAATGCTTCCTTCATTAAACAAAAAAGCATTTCAAATATATATTACCGATGTGAAAACAAAACACTTTCAGAAAATACATGATGAGGAATTAAGAAAACGAAAATTAGAATTAAAAAAGCTTGAAGAAAAAGCTAAAGCAGATTTGGCAGAATCACAAAGAAAGCTTAGAGAATCTCAGATTGTAGAAAGTCAAAACAATAGTGTTAGTACTTCATCAATAGAATCTAAAATTAGAGAAAAAGATTATATGCTAAAAATTGCTGATCAATTAAGCATAGCAAAAAATGTATTTATAGGAGCATCTGCTGTTGCTGTTGCTGGAATAGCATTTTATGGTCTATTAGTTGCTCCAACCCTTGGATTTGCAGCAATACCTCTTGGAATTGTCACAGCTGCAGCAGGGTTGTTTTCTGTTGCTGCTGCAACATTATCTACTGCGGAAAATGGTATTAGAAATAATTATCAACAAGCTATAAGTAACTTAAGACTTGGATACGACATGATAACAGATGGATTCTCATTTGCTCATTCTATAGCAACAATATTAACAGGTATTTTAACTGCAACAAGTGCGATTTCTGTTGCTGCTGCACCATTTGTAGCAGGAGTGAGTTTGATTATTCCGACCGTAAGTTTTGCTTTAAGTTTCGTTAATAATTGAAGGAATATTTAGATGTTTTCAGTTTTAATATGGTTAATATTAGGTTTTACTTTCTTAATTTATTTAGTTCCATTAGGAGCATTATTCATAACTAAAGGTTTAATTACAAATGTTAATAACAGAATTATGAATCTTTTAAAAACTAATAAAATTCCATTTATAACTGGTTATGTTACAGGAAAATATAGTCATCAACTCCTTCGAAATGTAATTATAGGCGAATGATTTTTAATTATTTTCTTCTCTTTCATACCCTTCGTTTTTATATCAGTTGCTTATTCAATAAATATAAATATTTTATATATTAAAATGAAGCAAAATATAAATATTACTATTGAAAAAGTAGTTTTTGGTTTAACAGGATTTTTTACAATAATCTATTGATTATTGATGTCTTTGGTGGTTAAAAGAAATAAAAAACTCAGACTAATTAATTTAAATGTTTCAACAAATCAGTTTAGAAAAAGCGAATTAAAAAATTTATATCTAGAAATGAATGCAATACAAGATAATTATGATGATTTAAACGTATATTACAAAATCATCGTATGATGAGATAAGCGCATAATAAAAAAATTGGAAACTGAAAATACTTTGAACAATAAATATAATTTGTATATTTTTTCAGTCAACCACATAGCAACAAATATAAAATTTTATCCACCTGAAAAGGGGGAAATAAGTGATGCTAGATTTTTAAATTCATATGCAAAGAAAGTATTTAATACTATTTTTGAAAAAGAAATAATGATTTGAAAACCTACTGAAAAATAAAAATTTTATTTCGTAATTTTTATAATTAGAAATTATAAATAAAAATCTTTAACACATTTTTGGATATTGTATCATCGTTAAGTAAAGGCGTATAAATATGTTTAAACCTAGTCTATGAGTTATTTTTGTAGTTTTTAGCCTGCTCCCAGAAGTATTATTTATACTTCAACTTTTTTGAATTAACAAATTTATTTTAAAATTTTTAAATCGTATTAAAGATGATTTAACTATGATTGGTGTTCCGTTTTTAACACTCTATGTAAGTGGTAAATTTTCAAATTCTATAATTAAGCAATTCTTTTTTATTGAGTTGTTCTTTTCATTTATAGTTTCACTTTTTCCAATTATTTATATGTCACTTTTTTATTGAACACAAATTAAATTCATATCTCAGGATCAAAATATCTTTGTAGAACAATTAGTTTATGGCTTGTCAGGTCTTTATGCAATAATCTTATTTAGTTTATTGTTATTAAAAACTAGAAGTAATCATAAGTTCAGAGTTAGTTATATTTTGAACAACACAAATATTTTTAAGAAGGCTGATTTTAGTGCTTTTTATGAAAAAATAAAAAATATAAAACATGAACTTGGAGAGCCAGACTTAAGTAATGGAATGTTAGGGATGCAACAAAAGCTTGTTTACAAAAAACTCTATTCAAAAAAGATAAAAACCTTTAATGATAAATATAACTTATACATTGTGGCTACTATCAGTATGATAAGAGTACTATCTAGATTTTATTCGAAAAATTCTGTACTTAGTTATGATATATTTGTGCTTGCATATGCCAAAAATATTTTTAAGAAAATATTTGAATACGAAATTCATAGATGATATAACTAAAAATTTTTTATTCATTCAATGATTTGATTTAAATTCTTCAACTACTAATTAACTATAAAAAGAACATCTTTTAATTTACTCTTTTTGCAAAAATTATATAATTTAATTGTCATCTAATTGCTATTACAATTTTAGCTAAATTTTAAATTTATGATTCTGTTTTCTTATTGATGGTAATTTCTTGACAAATAGAAATTTAAGGGATGCAATAATGCAAATGCAATTTATCAAAAATAAGATCAATAATAATTTATCTATTAAATCACTATTCACTTTTAAAAATATTCTTTTGAAAGTAAATTTGATTTTTAATATTGTAATCAACATAAAAGGAAATATAAATGTTTAGTTTATATGATTGAATAGTTATTTTTGTCGCAGGATTTTCTCACAACATAATTTCTATATTTTATTTATTTATCATGAATAAACTAATTTTATGACAAAAAAACAGGATTACAACTTTACTTCATGATAATGATATTCCTATAATTACATTTTTTGTAAAAGGGGTTCTTATTAACTCAAAGATAAGACAGATATTCGTTATAGAAATGTTCATTTGATTTTTTACATGAGTAACACCATTGATGATTATATCTATTTATTTTTGAATAGATGTTGAATTTATTTCTGATAATCAGGATATCCTATCTGAAAAAATAGTTTATGGTTTAACAGGAGTTTATTCATTTGTAATTTTAGTTTTAACTTGAATTAAGATAATCAAAAATCATAGAGAAAGAGAAACATATTTATGGACTAATACCTTAGTTTTGATGGAGCTAATTTAATTGAATTTTATAATAAGATAAAAGAAATTACCTATGATTTAGATAACTTTAAAATTAACTCTCGTATCTATGAAATACACAAAAGTGCTTTGAAAAGGAATGTTCAATCAGGTAAATTTAAGACTCTTCACGACAAATATAATTTATATCTTTCAACAGTATTTCGAATGACTAGAATGATCAATTTATTTGCTTTAAAAAACTCTAATATTGAAGATGATGGCTTTTTATTAGGTTTTGCAAAATATGTTTTTTTACAGGTTTTTAAAAATGAAGTTAATCAATGACAGAAATAATTTCCGTGTTTTAGAAATATTAATAATTAACCAAAAATAGGGTAGCAATGATGTTACCTTATTTTCATGTTTAAAATTTAGTGAAAAATGTATAATTAAAGAAATATCTGCTGAATTGTAATATCTAGCTCAATCAGAAAGGTTGGGAAGATATTTTTTTATAATATCATATAGTATGTTGTATAAACGATTAGGTATTCAAGAAAGATTTGCAATTCAAATACTTTTGAGAGAAGGAAATAACATTACAGAAATATCTAGAAAACTAGATAAAGATAAATCTACAATATCTAGAGAAATAAGAATAAATTCAAGTCACGGTGAGTATGATTCTGCTAAAGCTGAACAAAAAGCCAATGAAAGAAAACATAAAAATTTTCAAACATTTGAGGGCAAGTATAAGGTGTTTGCTAAATATTTAATAGACAATTATAAACCTGAGACTAAGAGCATAAAAGTCATTATTCATAGTTTTAAAGATAAACAGCCAAATGAACCTGTGCCATGCTGAAAGACTGTTTACAACTGAGCTAACTCAGGTAATTGGTTCATTAAAAGAGACAATCTCTTAAGAAATGAATACAAACATAGAAAAAAACCTAAAATTTCTTACTACTCGAAATTTAAACATTTATGAGTTTTGCCCATATGGTTAAGACCTGATTATATCAATGACAGAAGGAAATTCGGTCATTGAGAAATTGATTTAATTATTGGTAAAAAAGACTCAAATAGCAAAAATTTAATGAATTTGACAGAAAGATTAAGTAGAAAATCTTTTGTTATTCATGTTGATTCTAAGAAACCACAAGAAATTAATGAAAAACTCTCAATACTTATAAATGAAGAAAATTTGTTTGTAAAATCAATTACTGTTGATAATGGCTTAGAATTTTCAAAGCTAAATGAAGTAGTTCAAGAACTAAAAATAATGATTTATTATTGTGGGCCGTATGCTTCTTTTCAAAGAGGCTCCAACGAAAATTGAAATGGATTAATTAGAAGGTTTTACAAAAAAGGTACAGATTTTAGTTTTGTTTCAAAAAATGAATTGAAGATTGTTGAAGATGAAATCAACAGCATGCCTAGAGAAATTTTAGGGTGAAAATCTAGCAACAAAGTCTATGACTATTATATGAATTTAATGAAGTAAATTAATGATTGCGCAGCAAACAGTTTTTAGTTCTCTAAAGACTATTTTCATAATGCAAAATCTAAAATAATTTGTTTAAATAAGCACTAAAAATGAATTTAAAAAATTTTTATTTGAAAATTGATGAATGTTTTATTTTAAGAATAAAAATTGATTATAATATCATTATAAACATTGAATTAAATATTACAATTCAAGATAAATGATATAAATTTGGCATTAAAAGTAGAGTATTAAGCATGATTGAAATAGTTGTATGAGTATTTTTTGGATTTACTTTTTTATTTCCCTTACTAGCAATTTTAGCCAGCCTAAAATTGTTTAGAAATAGAGCACAAAAGAATAATAAAATGATTGAAACACGCTTAAAATGATTTAATATTTCATATATTACGCCTTTTGTTAATGGAAAAATTTCTAAAAGCAATAACATAGCATGAGCTTTTACAGAAATGTTTTTAGCTATTTTTCTTTCTACTATTCCATTATCCTATTTTTCAATAGCTTATTTTATTTCACTAGAATTAATCTCGGATCAAAATTCAATCATCACCGAAAAAATTATTTATGGATTAACTGGTTTAGCAACAATTATTTTTTGAATTCTAGAATCAGTAAACACTTCTAAAAATTACAAAATTAATAAGAAGACAATAATGGATAATGCTGACTTGCTAACAAAGCAAAAACTAATAGACCTATTTAAAACTATAAGTTCAATACAATTAGATACAAAATCGTTAGGTGTAAAATATCGAGCCCTAGATATTCAAAATTTAAGATTTGCAAAGTCAATTTTTTTAAGAAAAGATGAAAATATATATGACAAGTACAACTTTTATTTTCAGTCAATGAATTATGCTACTCAGGCGATTTTACAAACACCACTTAAAAATACAGGTGTAAGTAATAAAGATTACTTAAGTGCTTATTCAAAGAAAATGTTTTATTATATTTTTGAAGATGAAATAAAACACTGAAAAATTTACTTAGATTAATCTAAAAATATTTTTAACTACTTATTAGAATATTGGTTCCATTTAAAAGTCATCAATATTTTTTATTTAGGAAATTAATGCTAACAAAATTATATTTTAGTCAGTTTTTAAAACACAAAGTAAGCTAAAATTGACTTTAAAAATTAGTATAATTTTCTAGATATTTTTTAACAAAAGATACTAAAAATTTACTATAATAAAAAAACGGTTGATTGCGTAGCTCAGTTGGATAGAGCACGAGCCTTCTAAGCTTGTGGTCGGAGGTTCGAATCCTCTCGCGATCGCCATTTTTTTTATTTAATAAACATATGGACAATTCATCAAAAGAACTTCAGTCTGAAATTGAAACTATTTTAGGACTTAATGAAGAAGTAAAAACTAAAATTTTTCTGCTTGAAAAATTAAAGTTTCAATTTGTTTTTCAACATGAACAAGATTTAATTGATGAAGCAATTGAAAAAGTTAAACTTGATAAGTTGGAAGATAATTATTATAACTATCAAGAAATTTTATCTAATTTTCAAAGTTATCCAGATGAATTAGTAATTGATTCAATTAACGGAATACTAAAAAATGAAACATCTGAAATAGATAAAATCAAACAAATTTTTTATTCAGCTCACAAGCCTTCATTAAAATTTCATGCGCTAGATAAACTGATCAGATTAGAAGAAAATTTTGATTTTTTTTATAATCAAAAAATCTTTAATACAAAAGATATTTTACCTTTTAAAAAATCTTTAGCATATGTCAAGGTTAGTCAGTTACTGCAAAGTAATAATTTAAGTGAAGAACATATTCAGGATTTATTAAAAATTATTTTTAATGAAAAGGTTTTAATTGTTGATTATTTTTTGGATGAAAAGTACCAACAAAAAATCATTGAAACAGCAATGATTTTTTTAGATAAGATTAAATAAAAAATATTCAGTTATTTAATATAATATAAATAATTTTTAAAATTTCAAAAAATTATGAAAGAGGAAATCATGACAAAAAGAACTATAGACAAAGAAAATAGTGAAATCGTTGTTGAAGTTTCTGTACCTTCTGCAGAATGAAAATCTGCACAAGAAAAAGCATTCAACGAACTATTAAAAAGTGTAAGAATCGATGGTTTTAGACCTGGCTCAAAAAGCCCTGCTTTTAGAGAACAAGCAAGTAGAAGAATCTCTTCTCAGGCTAAATGAGAAAAAGCAATTAATGAAAAATTTTTAAATAAATATTTACAAGTTGCTAATGAAAAAATCGATCCTTCAAAAGATACAATTTTAGATTCACCTAACTATACAATTTCAAAAATTAGTGATGAACAATTAGAAATTAAATTTCTATATCCAATTTATCCTGAAATGGAGAAATTTAATTACACAGGTTTAAAAGTAAAATTAGGACACTTATCTCCTGATAAAAAAGACATTGAAGAAGCATTACAAGACTTCACTAGAAGACATGCAAAATGAGAATCAACAACTGAAAAAGCTAGTGAAGGTGATGAAATGGTTTTTGATTTTGTGGGTTCAATTGATGGAGTTGAATTTGATGGTGGATCTGCAGAAGATCACTCATTAAAAATCGGCGGTAAAACATTTATCCCTGGTTTTGAAGAGCAACTTGTTGGATTAAAAACTGGTGATAAAAAAGATATCAAAGTTAGCTTCCCAACTGACTATTATGTATCTGAATATGCAGGAAAAGAAGCAGTTTTCGCTATTAATGTTAAAGATGTTAAAAAGCCAGGTACCATTGAATTAAACAAAGAATTTTTTGACAAAATTAGTCTTAAAGATGTAACTGATGAAAAATCTTTAAAAGAATATTTAAAGAAAAATCTTGAATCAGAAATTGCTGATAAAGCAATTGAAAAATTCAGAGCAGAAGCATTTGCTGAAATCAAAAAAGGTAGTGAAATTTTATATCCAAGAGCCCTAGTTTTACGTGAAATGTCAGCAATTAATAACCGTTTTGAAGATACTTTAAAACAACAAGGATTAACTAGAGCAGAGTATCTAGAATACCTAAAATCTTCAGATGAAAAACTAGCAGAACAAATTAGAACTGAAGCTAAAAATTCTTTAACTGATCAATTAATTTATGTTGAAATTTCACGTCGTGAAAAAATTAATGCAGCACAAAAAGATTATGATGCACACTATAAAAAATTAGCAGCAACATACAAAATGTCATTAGAAACTGTTACAGGTGCTTTAACAAAAGAACAACTTCAAGCAACCATTGTTAACTTATTAGTAGCAGATAAATTAATTGAATTAAATGACAAAAAAGGTTTTGAAGAATTAACTAAATATCGTGAAGAGCAATCTAAAAAATACGATGAAATTCTTAAATCTTTAGAAGCAGAAAAACCTAAAACTGAAAAAGATTCTGAAACTAAAGCAGAACCTAAAAAGTCAACAAGTGCTAAAAAAACAACCAAAAAATAATTTAAATTTAGAACTTGATTTAACAGGTTCTATTTTTTTATTTGTTAATTCAAAAATACTTTGAATTAACTATTTTAATAGTTCATCAAGATATTTTTTAATTTCTTCAAGTTGTTCATGATTTGAAATTAATCATAATTCTTGATCATCTAAAACTGAATTAGACATAAAAATTATGTCTTCTTCAATTGCTTCTAAATCGATTTCTTGATCAGATTTTTCTACTTGTTTAAACATGATTTTAAACAAGGTATTTTTTAATCAAAAAGTTAAATCAATTGCTTTTATGTCGGCATTATCATTTAATTTATACTCGATTTTTTTCTCGTATAAATAATTAATAAAATCCAGTTTTAATTTTTCTAAATCAGCGTTATACATAATTTAATTTTATCTGAAATAATCAGGTTGCTTTTTTCTTTATAAAGTAAAATACTAATATGCTTGAAAATCTAAAAAAATCATTTAACAAAATTTTTAAATCAACCGAAATGCGTGTGGCTGAAAATGAATTAATGAGAATTAATTCATATAAAGAAAAATTTGCATCCATGAATGACGATGAATTAAAAGGACAAACTGCTATTTTTCTAGAACGCCTTGAAAAAGGTGAAACACTAGAACATATTAGAGCAGAAGTTTTTGCAACTGCTCGTGAAGCAACAAAAAGAATTTTAGGAAAATTCCCTTATGATGTGCAAATGCTAGGTGGAGTTATTTTAGATCTAGGTTCAGTTGCTGAAATGAAAACTGGTGAAGGAAAAACCATTACTTCAATTGCACCTGTTTATTTAAACGCCCTTTCTAAAAAAGGCGTAATTGTTTCAACAGTTAATGAATACTTAGCAGAACGTGATGCTTTAGAAATGGGTGAGGTACATAACTTTTTAGGAATTAGTGTTTGTGTTAATAAACCACAAATGAATCCCACTTTAAAAAGACAGGCTTATGCTTGTGATGTTACTTATTCAATTCACTCTGAACTAGGTTTTGATTATTTAAGAGATAACATGGTTGGTAGTTTAGAAGAAAAAGTACAGCGTGGGCTTAACTACATTTTAATTGATGAAGTTGATTCAATTTTAATTGATGAAGCTAAAACTCCTTTAATTATTTCAGGTGGAGAAAAAAATCAATCTTCAATGTATTTATCAACTGATCAATTTGTTAGAACTATTTCTCAAGAAGATTATGAAATTGATGAAGAATCAAAAACTATTAAGTTAACTGAATCAGGAATTGATAAAGCAAATAAATTTTTTAATTTAAATAATTTATTTGACATTGCTAATTCAGAACTTGTGCATCGCATTCAAAATGCCTTGCGTGCTCATAAAATTATGTCACTTAATGTTGAATACATTGTTCGTGATGAAAAAATCGAATTAGTCGATGCTTTTACAGGTCGTGTGATGGAAGGTCGTGCTTATTCAGAAGGATTACAGCAAGCAATCCAAGCCAAAGAAAGAATAGAAATTGAGCCCGAAACTAAAACTTTGGCAACAATTACTTATCAGAACTTTTTCAGAATGTTTAATAAATTATCAGGTATGACTGGAACAGGTAAAACTGAAGAACAAGAATTTATTGATATTTATAACATGCGTGTTAATGTAATTCCTACTAATAAACCAATTGTCCGCAAGGATGATGATGATGTAATTTACCTTGACATGGCAAGTAAAAATCAAGGTATTTTAGAAGAGGTTCAAAGAGTTCATAAAACAGGACAACCACTTTTAATTGGTACTCAACAAATTGAGCAATCTGAAATTTTGCATGAAATTTTTAAAAAAGCAGGATTACCTCATACAGTCTTAAATGCAAAACAAAATGCTTCTGAAGCAGACATTGTTTCGCAAGCAGGTCGCTTTGGTGCAATCACAATTGCAACCAATATGGCAGGAAGAGGAACTGACATTAAGCCTGATGAAAAGTCATTGCAAGCAGGTGGGCTTTATGTTTTAGGAACTGAAAAGGCAGAAAGCAGAAGAATTGATAATCAGCTTCGTGGTCGTAGTGGTCGCCAAGGTGATGTTGGTTATTCAAGATTTTTCTTATCATTAGATGATCAATTAATTTTACGTTTTGCTGTGCAAGATAAATGAAAAGCAATGTTTGCAAAAGCAGGTACAAAGCCAATAGATGACAAGCAACTTTTACAAGTTGTACAACGTGCACAACGCAAAATTGAAGGATTCAATTTTGACTCTCGAAAAACAGTTTTAAACTACGATGATGTTATTAGACAACAACGTGATTTAATTTATTCGCAGCGTGATTTAATTCTTTCTCAAGATGATTTATTAAAAACAATTGAAGCAATGATTAATCGCAGTGTAAATCACATTTTGAAGCTACCTATTTTTTATTTAAAAACAGGTCAAATTAATTATTCTGAATTGACTAATTACATTAATAATCAATTTTTGAATTTAAGTAAATTCAAATTTGAAGAAGCTAAATTAAGATCAATGCATATCGATGATATGGCTGAATATTTAAGCGACATTTTAAAAGATGAATATGAAGAATTAAGAGTTAATATTGCAGAAAATTATGGAGCAGGTTACGTTCTAGTTGAAGAAAGAAGTAAGATCTTAAAACAACTTGATCACCTATGACAAAACCATATAAATGCTATGGATAAATTGAGAACAAATTCAAATCTAGCACAATATGCTCAAAAAAATCCATATCAAATTTACACCCAAGAAGGGACAAAGAAATTTGATGCATTAATCATTCAAATTGCTTTAAATGCTTGTGTCGATTTATTCAATAATCCGCAAGCAGTTTATAGAGAAAGAAATGTTCTTTCACAAGAAATTCAAGCAGGTAATACTTTAACTTTATCTGTTGAAGATCTTGAAGCCTTAAAAAGATTCGATCTTGAATCATTAAATGAGAATGTAAGACAATCATTATCATTTTTAAATGAAGATCAGATGAAACAATTAATCAAAAATATTGAACAAGCAGCATCGGAAATTAATGCTAAAAAAGATAGTTAGATTTTTTTAATTATCCAAGTCAAAAGTTTTAAACTTTTAAAATTATTTTAAAGATAGAAAGATTCTAGTAGTGAAGAAAAATAAATTAAGCCATGAAGCAGAAGTCAAAATTCTTGCTTTACACGCATCAACTTATACGATGCAAAGAATTTCTTTAATGGAGTGGGCAACCTATACTGAAGATGAGAATTTTGATATGGATGAACTAATCAATTTTTTATGTTCATCGTTTTTATATCATTTTTATCAATATTGAAACCTTGCTCAAGTTAAGGAAAACCTGCAGATTAATGACTTTATTAATAATATGGACACCTTGAAAGAAATTCTTTCACCTAGAAAATTTATTGAATTTATTAGCCAAGGAGCAGATTTAAAAGAATTCTTACTTGTTCTTTTAGTACAAAGAATTGACTGAATTGAAGACCTTGAAAGAGCGCTTGACTATTATCAAATAAAATGACTAGCAGTTCAATATGCTAATTATTTAATAAAAGAGCAATATAACGGTGGCTTTATTGTTGGGGAAAAAGACAATAGTGCCCTAAGTTTTGTTAAAGATGTTTTTAAAAAACTATCCATTCCTTTTGATTCAAAAAGCGTTAAATTGCGTTTTTCAGACAGGAGTAAAAAAACTTTGATTAGTGTTTCCCTTGAAGCTGAAAAACTAGTTCCACTTGATGATTATTTAGTTGAAGAAGTTTTATCTATGGAAGATGTTCAAGACTTTTTCAAAAGAAAATATGAAGAATTTTCTCCACAAAAATAATTAATAAATGATACGAAAAGAGCCTGTTTTAGGGCTTTTTCGTATTTTTTTTGTCTAAATATTTTTGGTGTCTCTCAAGTGTCGAAGAAAAAGTAATTCCTTCAAAATCAGGAAAAATAATAATTGTTTCTAAATCATTATTAAGCATTTTATTTCCAGCAGCTAACTCTGTTTCATAATTATAATCGATTACATTTCGTGCACTTCTAATTAAAAAAGTTGCGCCTAACTCTTTTGCTAAATGTGCTGTAAATTTATTTTTATTTATTAGAACTTTTACGTTTTCAAGATTTTGATCAGTAATTAGTTTTTTAATATTTTTTTGTGCTTGATCAAAATAATCAGAATTAGTTTTATCTGGATTTTGAGTTATAACTACATAAATGAAATCAAAAAGTTTTAATGCCTTTTTTAAAATCAAAAAGTGACCCCTATGAAAGGGATTAAAGGAACCAGGAAAAATAGCTATTTTTCTTTTTTCTGTCATTGCTGAATTATAATTCAAAAAGTGCAAATTAAAAATATTATTGTGAGGTGTTTATATGTTTTTTAATTTAAGTATTTATGATGACAAAAAAGAAGCTTACATTAAAACTGCGCAATCAGTTTTAAATATTTTAAGAGTAAAAGGTACAGGTAATTTATTAATATCATCAACTGATAATCTTCAAGATTTATATTTTTTTCTAAATATATTATCTAATGAAGAAAGTTTAGATTGAGGTAAATTCAATATTTTTGTTGATGATAGTAATTCCAATTCAAAGAAACTAGATAATGTTTTTTTAAATCAAAATGATTTCAAAAATATTTTTTATTTAAGTCAAATCAGTGACCTTGAAAAGTATAAAAACGTGAATATTGATTATGCTTTTGTTGATATTGAATTTGAAATTAAGTTATCTTTAACTCAACATTTAATAAAAAAATCAACAACAATTTTTTTAAATTTTGAAGATGGTTTTTACAACCATGAAATTAAAAATATACTTAATTCAGACAAAAAATTATCACTTACTGGAATTGATTTATCGATAGGTCAATTTGCAAATTTTATAATCCATAAAAACGATTTTAGTAGCATAATTAAATAATGAAAAATATTTCTGATTCAATTATTGAAATTCAAAATCTGGAATTTTCTTACAAGAAGGAAATTGTTTTGAAAATCAATAAATTGAAATTTCCAAAAAATAAAATTTCAGTAATGCTTGGTCCTTCTGGATCAGGAAAAACCACCCTTCTAAATCTAATTGCAGGTTTTCTAAAAAATAAAAATGGTGACATAAATTTAAACAGTAATCAAGACCTAAGTTTTATAACTCAAGAGTCAGTTTTATATGATCAAGTTAGCACTTTCAGAAATATTTTTTTATCAGCTAAAAACTCTGAATCATGATTAATTTCAAAGTATAAGAACTTTATTGAAACACACAAACAATATCTAAATCATTTTTTAAAAAGTTTATATGATAATTTAGTAAATATTACTAATTTGAACAAAAAACAAATGTCAAGAACAACCTATAAATTAGGATTAATTTATAAGGCATTATGAATTTTAATTTTCTTCAAAGATATAAAAAAGTTTAGACCGATTTATAAACAATTTTCAATCAAGAATGTAGCTAAAAAAGAAATTAAGAAAATTACTGAAAAGTTAGAAATAGATGAATTCTTAAATAAAAATGCAGGGCAACTTTCAGGTGGCCAAAGACAAAGAGTTGCATTTGCAAAAGCAATTATAAAAAATTCATCCATTATTTTAATGGATGAACCTTTCGCTGCACTTGATGCTAAGATTAAAGAAAAAACAAGAATCTGATTAACTAAAATTCAAAAACAATTTAACTTAAGTATTGTGCTTGTAACTCACGACCAGCAAGATGCAATGATAGTTGGAGATTATGTTTTAGTTTTAAAAGATGGTGTTGTTCAACAATTTGATACACCACAAAATTTATATTCAAACCCGTTAAATTTATTCGTTGCTAAATTTATTGGATATCCAGAAATTAATTTCTTAAAGGAAGAAAGAGATAAAAAATATTTCATCCGATCAAACAATATTCATATTTCAAATAGCGAAAATCCTAGTGATTTAGTAACTATTAAAAAAGAAATTGGTGAAAATGTTTACTATGAAGTTTTTTCAAATCAATATAAAAAGCCACTAGTCGTTCTTGATAAAAAAAGACTATTTAATGCAGGTGAGAAGGTAAATTTATTTATTGATAATGAAGCAATTTTAGTTTTTGATGAAAAAGGTGATAGAGTGTATGCTTAAAAAATTTAATTCTAATTTTTTTAAGCAAGCAATTAAAAATTACTTTTTAAACAATTGAAAAGGTTTTATTTTATTAGCACCCTTACTTATTCTTTTAATTGTTTTTACAATAGTTCCAATTTTTGTAACTTTTTCAAATTCTTTTAATGTTTACCCACCACACACAAGATTAGAATCATTTGTTGGAATAGAAAATTTTCAAGATGTAGTTGAAAGTCAAAGTTTTAATGATGCCATTAAAAATTCAACATTTTTAATGTTTGTTGCGACACCTATATCACTTTTTTTAGGAATTGTCTTTGCTCTAGTTTTATCTTCGATAATTATTAAAATTGCAATTAATGTTTTTACAACTATTATATATTCACAATTTTTTATTTCTTCGTTTGCAATCGGCGCATCATTTATTATGCTTTTTGGAGAGAAAAATGTGCTTGCAAGCATTTTAAATTTAGATATCTCTTTTGGAACTGCTGATAATTCAGTTTCAATTCTTTGAGTGTATTTAATTTTTCAAATATGAAGGTCATTGCCATTTAATATTGTTTTATTTACTTTCACTTTTAACCGTGTCAATGAAATTCATTTTAAGAATTTTAAAAACGATAAACTAACTATCGTGGATAAATTTTTCAATGTTTATATTTTTCAAATTAAGAAGAATTTTTTCAATATTATTTACACTAATTTTATTTTTGCAGCTTTAATGTATCCTGCTGCAATTGTTGATTTTAGTGATCTAGATCTTGTTAGAGGTCATACGATTACAAGTTTTATTTATAATTTATTTTTACCTATGAATGGGAGTATAAATATAAATTTTGAAATTGCTTATGCTGCTTCATTTATTGCTTTTGTTTATATTTTAATGATCATCTTTTTGATTTATATAATTCGTAAAAAATTTATTTTTATTTTATTAAAAAAATCATTTATGTTTTTAAAACATAAATGAAATACGAATAAAAAAGGCATGAAACATGTTTAAGTTTTATTCAAAAGAAATTATTAAATATATTTTAATAATTGCAATCGTAATTCTAATTTTGTTCCCACTTTATTATTTAATCGTGCTAGCTTTATCAAGTAATTCATTTGTTACTAGTGGCATAGTTTCTTTAACTCCTGATGGTGCAAATTGGAGAAATTTTGCAGACATAATGAACCAAGAATTTTTAGATGCTTTTGGTTTATCAGTGGCTGTTTTGGTTTCCTTAGTTTTAGTAAGATTATTGATTTATACTTTGGCTGCTTTTGGTTTAAATAATGTAACAAACCTTACTAGAAAATCTTTTATTATGATTTTAATATTTATCAGTTTAGTCCCTGATATAACAATTTATTTATCTTTAAAAACTTTTGCTAATCAGTTTAATCTGATTAACTTTCCCTTTATTTTTTCATTAATGATTAACGGCTTTTTTTCTTTCTTTTTAATTAATTATTTATATTCAGCAGTCAAAAATATTTCAGAGAAAAAAATTAAGTTAGCCAAAATGGATAACTTAAAATGATATGAATCATTTGCCTATGTTTATTTTCCTTCAATAAAATTTGCTTGATTTTTAATCGCAGTTTTTACTTCAGTGCAATCCTGAAATGACTATTTATGGCCTAGATTTGTACTAAGCAGTTTTGATAATCAGACCATTTCAATTTGATTTCTTAGCCTAGGTGATACAGGTTTTTCTAAATTAATCAACTTACAAGCAGCAGGTTCAGTTATTGCTACAATCATTCCCCTTGGAATTTACTTAATTTTTTCTAAAAAAATTAATCGAGCAATTTCTGGTAGATAAAAGTAAAATAAAAAGTTGCTTTTTTAACAGTTTTTAAATAGGCTAAAAAGATATTTAATATATTTCAAAAAAGAGTGCTTTTTTAGTGTTAAGATAATTAAGATAAGAGAAAAAGGCGAGAGCTAATTAACCAAGAAATTAACATGCGAGCCAGAACAAAATTATTTATAACACTTGCTGTCATAGTAGTTGCTTCTGCTTCACTAGTAGCTTCATCGGTTGCAATTAGCGACCACTTTGATAAAGAAATAACTGCTAGTCAGAATCAATATGCAATTATTAAAAGCAGTCAAAGCGATGCTTCATTTTCGCAAGAAGATGACCTTTTAGCATTAATCAACAACGCATTGCATTCTAAAACTCTGCAAAAAATATTGGTTAATAAAAATAGTCTTATTGATGAACAGTGAGTAACTTTCTTGAATCAACAATACCTTGTTAGTCACAACAGTCTAGCAACAATTGTTGACGATAATAGTGAAACCTTGATCATCAATTTGCATCACAAATTGAAGGATCAAGACACGATCGAAAATATTCGAATTGCCATTGATAAGACGACCTTTAAAGCTAAAAAAATAGCATAATAAACAGCAGGTGTTTCACTTGCTGTTTTTCTCTATTTTTTTTATTAAAAATTTCTGCAAAATTTTTCACATTGTCAAGAACCAGTGACAAAAGGTCTGAATTTATGATAAAATGGATTCACTTCTAACAACTTAGAAGTTTTTTAATAAAAACGAAAGGATTAAAATGCAAATTATGCAAACTTTAAGAATGAAGTCAACTTCGATTTCTCAAGCAGAAAAACCTGCTAAAGAAAAACGAAAATGATTTTCACGTCCTAAAGGCAAGGCAAACCATAATAGTGGTCGTGGTCGTAAGATTTTGTCTAAATTATCAGGTGCTTTTTTACTACCTATTGCCATTATGTCAGTTGCAGGAATTTTTCTAGGTGTTGGAGCAGCGATTGCTTCAAATGCTGGTGATAACGCTGGTTTAAAAACATTTGGTAACTTTATTCAGGCTATAGGTAACCCAGTTTTTGGTGCTTTACCACTATTATTCGCAGCTGGTTTTGTCATCGCCTTCACGGATGAAGCTGGTGTCGCCGTCTTTAGTGTCATCATTGCTTATTTAGTATTTGTCAATATACAACAAGCTTTTATTTACCCAATAAATACTGAAGCAAAAGCAATTGAAACACTAGCAGATGGCACAACCAAAGAACATACAATCAAAACCTTAACGGGTTACGATATCTTATGATATAACGGGGGACTTAGTGGTCGTGACCCTGTCGCCATGAAAGGGTTAGTAGGAGATTCATTAGGTTTTAAATCACTACAAACCTCTGTTTTTGGAGGTATTATTATCGGATTAATTGTTGCTTTTCTTTATCGTAAGTTTAATGCAATTAAATTCTGATCTGTCTTTAACTTCTTCGCAGGAAAAAGATTTATTCCAATTATTTCAGTATTAGCAATGGTACCTTTAGCGTTTCTGTTTCTAATATTTTGACCATGAGTAGGTCAAGGGCTTGCCGCTTTTGGAGAAGCCCTAGGTAAAGCAACATATGGAGATAGTTTTATCTTTGGTTATGTTGAAAGATCATTAGTGCCTTTTGGATTACACCACGTTTTCTATTCAGCACTTTGATATACACAAGTTGGTGGAGACTTATCATCTGCTTACACTAACTTTACAAATGCAGGTCATATAATTATTGACCCTGCAACTAATGCAGCTGTTGTTGCTTCAGAAGCAAACACAGCAAGTGGAGTGGCAAATTGAGTTTATTCACTACTGAACAAACAAGATATTTGACAAGGTGATTCAACTATTTCCTTGCAAGTCGTCAAACAAACATTTAATGATGTAACTTTCAGATTAAGTGGAAACACTGAGAATCAGACATTGCCGCTATATGCCTTCATTCAGGACCAATTCGCAACAAGGGTCGGAAGGTTTATGCAAGGTAAATATACCTTCATGCAGATGGGGCTTCCTTTTGCAGCCTTAGCGATGGTAATGGCTGCTCCCAAAGATAAACGTAAATTAGCAATGTCAGCAGTTTTACCTGCTGCTTTCACAAGTTTTTTAACAGGAATAACAGAACCAATTGAATTTACTTTCTTATTTTTAAGTCCGTTCTTATTCTGAGGTGTGCATGCTTTCTTATGTGCTGTTGCCTTCTTACTACTAAATGTTTTATCAGTTCACTTAGCGATGTCATTTTCAGGTGGATTAATCGACATGATTATTTACGGAATGTTACCTGTACAAAAAGGAACTAACTTCTGATGAGCATATGTTGTTGGTTTAGGTTATGCTCCTGCTTACTTCTTCATTTTCTACTACTACATTAAATGAAAAAATCTAGCAACACCAGGTCGTGGAGATACTGTTAAGTTATTCTCAAAAGATGATTACAAAGCAAAAGGAGCAAAAGTTGCTAAAGGTGATTTAGATCCTAAATTGATGTTAATCATCGAAGGAATGGGTGGTTTTGAAAACATCATGGTTTATGAAAACTGTGCTTCAAGACTACGTTATGATGTTAAAGATACATCTAAAGTTTCACAAGAAAAACTTAAGGCAGCAGGAGCTTTTGGAGTCCAAATTACAGGCTCAACTCACGTACAAGCGATCTTTGGACCTAGCGCTTCACCTATTAATGCACAAATTCATAAATACAAAGAAGAATACACAACTAACCCTGATAAATTCAAAAACTATGCAGCAGAATCTGCTCCAGTTGTTGAAGAAACTAAAGCAGAAACACCAAGTGCAACTACTAATAAATTAGTGCCTGCTTTATCAGTTAAAGCACCTATTTCAGGAACTATTCATGATCTAGGATATATTGATGATGGTGTCTTTTCTGCAGGTCTTCTTGGTAATGGAGTTGTAATTACCCCTAGTGAAGATAAGGGTGTAATTAAACTTTATTCACCAGTTGATGGTACTTTAGAAACTGTTATGGATTCATTACATGCTTATGGAATTACTACAAAAGATGGAGTTAAATTCTTGCTACATGTTGGTATTGATACAGTCAACTTAAAAGGGCAAGGATTTAAAACAGTTGTAAAACAAGGTGATCAAGTTAAACAAGGCCAATTGCTTGGTGCTTACAATGTTGACTTTTTAAAAACTAAAGTTGCAAAAACTGATTTAATCATGATTCTGCTTGATGAATCACAACACAAAGAAATGAAAGATTTAAAACTTGAAAACGTAAACCAAAATGATGAAATTTTTAAAGTGGAATAAATTTTAATTTTAAAACATAAAACGAATCTTTTTAATAGGGTTCGTTTTTTTTATTTTCAGATTAGGTAATTATCTTTTTAATTTTTTAAAATTTTGAAGGAATAAATTAAAGCTAATAATGAAATGCTTTGTATTTTAAAATAGTGTCTAGAAAGCCCTAAAAACGCCCGTTTTGGGTCATTTACAGATCGTGCGAATATATTTTTGAACGTTATTTTATTAAATAGAAACTAGGTATTAAATATGTTAGTATTTGTAAAACATGAAGTCATCTTTTCAAAATTAAGGATGTTTTAATTTTGAAAATTAATCAGTTAAATTGTAAATATTATTTTAATTCATTGAACAAATTTAGCCACTAAAAAAACAGTAATTACTTCATTAATTTTTGACAAATTAATATAATTATTATGATAGGGAATTTCATTACTTTTAACTTTAAAAAACTTACTCTACAAATTGGTTTTCTGTTTACTAAAAATGGTAGTTTTAACATGACTTAAAATCTAATTTTCATTTTCTATCTAATTTAGAAAGGAGTAAAAATTGCAATTTTTACAAGTTAATAAAATTAATTTGCTTTCACTAAAAAGTAAATTAAAAGATCATAAGTGAAAACTATTTGCAAGACCAAAAGGCAAGGCGAATCATAATAGTGGCAAAGGTCGCAGACTATTATCTAAACTTTCGGGAGCTTTTTTATTACCTATTGCAATCATGTCTGTTGCAGGACTATTTTTAGGAATAGGAGCAGCAATTGCATCTAATGCAAATGGCATTAATGGATTAAAAATTTTCGGTAATTTTTTACAAGCAATTGGTAATCCTGTTTTTGGTGCATTACCATTATTATTTGCTGCAGGTTTTGTAATTGCTTTTGCAGATGATGCAGGCGTTGCTGTCTTTAGTGTGATCATTGCTTATCTAGTTTTTGTCAATATTCAGCAGGCGTTTATTTATCCTATAAATACGGAAACAAAAGCGATTGAAACATTAACAGATGGCACAATTAAAACTCATACAATTAAAACTTTAATTGGTTACGACATCTTATGAACTAATGGAGCTTTATCAGGAAGAGACCCTTCTGCAATGAAGGGAATTGTTGGAGATTCGCTAGGATTTAAGTCACTTCAAACTTCAGTTTTTGGTGGAATTATTGTAGGTCTAATTGTTGCATTTTTATATCGTAAATTCAATGCAATTAAATTTTGAGCAGTCTTTAATTTTTTTGCAGGAAAAAGATTTATACCAATTATTTCTGTTCTAGCAATGGTGCCTTTAGCATTCTTATTTTTGATTTTTTGACCTTGACTAGGTCAAGGGTTAGCAGTTTTTGGAGATGCATTATCAAAAGCTGTTTATATCGATAGTTTTATCTATGGATATGTTGCTCGATCGTTAGTTCCTTTTGGACTTCATCACGTTTTCTATTCAGCACTTTGATATACACAAGTTGGTGGTGACTTATCAGCTCAATATGCTAATTTTCTTAATGCAGGCAATGTCATTATTGACCCTTTAACTAATGCTCCTGTGATTTCTCAACAAAATGGTAGTGGCGTTCAACATTGAATTTGATCATTAGAAAATGAGCAAAATGTTTGACAAGGTGATTCAACTATTTCCTTGCAAGTTGTTAAGCAAACATTTAATGATGTTACTTTTAGAATAGGAGCAAATGGTGAAAATCAGACCTTAGAAATTTATGCTTTTATTCAAAATCATTTTAATACAAGGGTCGGAAGATTTTTGCAAGGTAGTTTTACAGTTATGCAAGTAGGCTTACCTGCAGCAGCTTTTGCCATGGTAATGGCTGCTCCAAAAGATAAACGTAAAATTGCTATTTCAGCAACATTACCTGCAGCTTTTACAAGTTTTTTAACAGGTATAACTGAATCAATTGAATTCACCTTTTTATTCTTAAGTTCATTCCTATTTTGAGGTGTACATGCCTTCTTAGAAGGCTTATCATTTTTATTAATGAATGTCTTATCAGTTCATTTAGCTAGATCATTTTCAGGTGGCATAATTGACATGATTGTTTATGGAATTATACCTGTTCAAAAGGGTACAAATTTTTGATGAGCATATGTTGTTGGTTTATGTTATGGTCCTTTATATTATTTCATTTTCTATTATTATATAAAATGAAAAGACCTTGCAACTCCAGGAAGAGGAGATAACATTAAATTATTTTCTAAGGTTGATTTCAAGAATAAAAAATCTAAAAATGATTCTGAAAAATTAGATCCTAAATTAATGAAAATAATTGATGGTATGGGTGGTTTTGAAAATATTTTGGTTTATGAAAATTGTGCTTCAAGACTTCGTTATGATGTTAAAGATACATCAAAAATTTCACAAGATAAATTAAAAGAGGCAGGAGCATTTGGTGTTCAAATAATTGGTGATAATCATGTGCAAGCAATTTTTGGACCTAGTGCTGCGCCACTGAATGCACAAATATCTAAATATAAAGATGAATATAAAACTAATCCTGATAAATTCCAAAAGTCAGAAATTAGTGAAAAAATCGAAATTACTAAATCAGAAAATCAATTAAATAAAATTGAAAAATTAGAAACTCCATTAGTAGTAAAAAGCCCTATTTTAGGGCATATTCGACACTTAAATGAAATTAATGATGGTGTTTTTTCAAAGGGTTTACTTGGTCAAGGAATTGTAATTACACCTTCAGAAAAAAGTGGAGTGGTAAAAATTTATTCACCTGTAAATGGAATTTTAGAAACAGTTATGGATTCAAAACATGCTTATGGAATTACTACGAAAGATGAAATTAAATTTTTATTACACATTGGAATTGACACAGTTAATTTAAAAGGTAAAGGCTTTAAAACTATTGTAAAGCAAGGAGATCGTGTTAAACAAGGTCAACTACTTGGTGCATATAGTTTAGATTATTTAAAATCTAAAGTTGAAAAAACTGATTTAATTTTAATCTTACTTGATGAGTCAAAATACAAAAATATTTTGGATTTAGAATATAAATTTGTTAATCCCAAAGATCAAATTTTTAAAGTTGATTAAAAAATAAGTGTGCATAGTTTTTAAAAATTTCAGTTTATAATCAAATAAAAAAGACCCCGAAGGGTCTTTTTCTCTGCCGCTTACTGACAGCCCAATCCGATCACTTGAGGACATACTAGTTAGACAGTTAAATTAAATTTAACTCTTTCTCATATCTTATGCCTTTAGCAACTTCTATCACTGCAATGGGGCGTACTAGGTGATAGCTTTAACACTAATGCGGGGGATCAAATTTTTTGCATATAGTTAAGAAATAAGTTTTGTTTAAAATAACCTATGCTATATAATTATACCAAATTTTGAAATTTAAAATTTAAAATGCTAACTAAAAATTATACTTATTAAAATGAAAACCGATTTCAATAACTAGGCGAGCCATGGTTGGAAAAATAAAAAGGCTAATGCTAGTGAATAAAAAATACTAATTAATAAGTGCTTTTTATATTTACCACTTATCAATAATGAACCACCAATTGCTAGGATTAAATAAACAGGTAAAACATAAAGTCTTCAACCAACAAAAAAACTAGCATCACTATTTAAATTGCTAGGATCTTTATAAACTATATATTGATCAATGCTTTTGTTGAATGAAACAAATGGTAATAATAAACCGATTAATAACTGAATAACTAGAGCAATAATAATTCCTGCAATCACTGGTTTCATGTATTTAATTGATAAAACTAAAAATCGATTATGCTCAATTTTCTTCACAATTGCCATTGAAATAATCATGATAATTGTCGCTGGTAAAACAAAGACTGCATAAGTTAAAAACATTGCTAGATACCCCCATCATTGTCCCTGCGAAATTAAAATACCTGTAAAAATACTAAGTTGAGTAGAAAAAACTCCTGGTGTTAAATTACCAACTACAAAGATATTATTAATAGTTTCAGGGTCAATAGGAATATTAAAAGTTGATGCCAAAAAGTTTCACATATTTTGAAACATTGGCATAAAAACTTGCCCACCACCAAAAACTACTAGCGAAACAAAAACTGTATAAGGCAGAGAAACTAATAAGGCAATAAACATTATTTATCCTTATTTTCTGCTTCAGTTTTCTGTTGTTTTTTTAACTTTCTTTGCCTTACGAATTCAATGATAAAAACAACGACAATTAAGCCAACCATTACAATTGCAGCGATATTATAAGGTGCTGGAATAAAGAGTGCAAAAACGATCGTGAAACAAAATAAAGAGACTCATAAAGGAATGCTTAATTCCTTATGAGACATTTTCAAATATCTTCAACCAAACAAAATTAAGGTGGCAATAATTGCACTCAACACGCCTAAGTTAACGACAAATAAATAGCGTGGAGGCAAAAACTGAAATAAGTAAAAAACTAAAACAGCTAGTAAAACATGGGGTAAAACTGCAATTAAAACAAATCAGATTGCATTGATTTTACCAAGCCTTATACTGGCAATATAAGTTAAAGCCTGCAAGACACTAGGACCAGGTAACATGTTGGCAACAATCAATAACTTATCAAATTCTTCTTCACTTAATCACTTAAATTTAAGTACGCTGTACTTTCTAATGATCGGCATTAAAGCATTACCTCCACCAAATCCTAGGAAGGTAACTATTTGAATAAAGTAGAAAACTTGCCAAAAATCTTTAATTTTTGGCCTTACTTTCGGTTTTTTTTCAGGTTTTTGCATTAACTTTTATTATATTGATAAATTTTAATTTTGCAGAGTAAAATTGAACATGAATTTAATTTCTAACCTAAATTTGAAAGGAATAATATATGAAAAAATTTAAACGTGTTTTTATGATCGTCACTGATTCACTAGGAATTGGTGCCGATGAAGATCAAAAAGCTTTTGGAGATGAAGGGGCTCACACTTTTAAAAGTGCAGCCACTTCTGATCTTTTTGAAATTAATGAATGAAAAAAAATGGGGATTGGTAATATTGCTAATTTAGATCATAAGTGAAAAGTTAAAAAACCAACTGCCTATGTAATGCCTGTGCAAGAGATTTCTAATGCTAAAGATACTTTAGCAGGACATTGAGAAATGATGGGTGTTAAAACTGAAAAACCATTTCCAACTTTTTTTGAAAACGGTTTTCCAAAAGAATTAATTGATGAATTATCAAAGGCATTTGATAATAAAAAAATAGTTGGAAATAAGTCTGCTTCAGGGACTGAAATTATTGATGAACTAGCCCATGAAGAAAGAGACAATAACGCCGTGATTGTCTATACATCTTTTGATTCAGTTTTACAAATCTGTGCTAATGAAGCCTGAATAGGACTTGATAAACTATATGAATATAGTAAAAAAGCTAGAGCTATTTGTTCATCAAGACCTGAATGAAATGTTGGAAGAATTATCGCTCGCCCTTATGTTGGAGATAACGGCAAATATACAAGAACTTTCAACCGTCATGACTATGCAAATGTACCACCACGCACTATTTTAAATAACTTAATTGATCACGACGTTGAAGTTATTTCAGTTGGAAAAATTAACGATATCTTTGTTGATTCAGGAATTAGTAAACATATTCCTAGTGGTAGTGACAATGTCGGTATGGACATAACTATCGACCTAGCAATGGAAAAAGGTAAAGAAAGACAACTGATTTTTACTAATTTAGTTGAATTTGATTCACATTACGGACACCGCCGTAATGTTGATGGTTATGGACAAAACATTACTAATTTTGATATTAAACTAGCAAAATTAGTTAATGCTTTAACTGAAGATGACTTACTAATTATCACTAGCGATCATGGTAATGATCCTGCTTATCCAGGCTTTAACCATACTCGTGAATTATTGCCATTAACTATTTATTCAAAAGCTTTTAAAAATCCTAAAGTCTTACCAACTGTAACTGGAATGATGACTTCAGGTAACTTAATTGCTAAAAATTTTGATGTACCTAGACTAAATGATTTAGGTGAAGATATTTCTGAATTACTAGTGTAAAAGTTTATTTTTGAACCAAAAAACAGAAGGTTTTCGCCTTCTGTTTTTGTTTAATTTATTTTTTAAATACTAAATATTTTGTATTTTAGCATGTGGAATATTTAACTTGAAAACTTCAGAAATTAAACCACCATAATGAACAGTGAATTCTCATTCACCTGAAAGTCCACCATCTTTAAAGACGCTGAATTGTAGCTAAATTTGTAATTCAAATTTAGTTTCTCCTTTTTCTTAGGCACATTATAAACTTTTATAAAATTAGTCAAACTATTTGTGTAATAAAGCTGAATTTTTACAAGAATTTTTTGCAAAAGTACTATGCCAAAATTTATGAATTTTATGCTTAAACATTAAAACTAAAAAATAGCAATTTTTGAAAATTGCTATCTTAATATTTATTAGTTTTAGTTTTTAAAAACTAAATATCTTGGGTTTTTGCATAAGGAATTTTTATTGTAAAAATTTCTGAAATTAGCCCACCATAATGAACAGTGAATTCTCAATCACCTGCAAGTCCACCATCGACAAAGACTAACATTGCACCGTTTGCTTGTTTTTCTAAACCATCAATACGAGCAGGTCCATCGCCAGAATTTAATAGTTTTGTGACATATGATTGATAAGCAACCATCTGCATAATACCTAAATCATCCAGTGTTTGTCTAGGATAATTTTTCAAATACAGAACATAGTTTTTCATTCTGTTTTCGTATTTATTGTTGCCGTTTTTATCTTTATCCATTGCTTTTTTAAAGATTTCTACAGCCTGATCTAGAACTTGTTTTTCAGTTAAAAATCCTGTTAAAGTAATTTTTACAGGGTCTGATACAAGATTACCTTTTTTGAAAGTTAATTGTAGTGAAACTGAACCATCCTTGTTGACAAAGTCAACAGTTTTAACATCAACTGTAACCCCTTTATCCTGATTAGTTCAAGTAACTTTTTGATTTTCAGGTAGTTTTTCATTAAGCTCTTCAATAGTATTAATTTGTTGTGAACTAGCGACTCATTTAGCATCAACTTTTTCACTTGCTTTAGCTTGTCTAACTGAATAATTCAGTTTTGTAAAGTTATTATAAGCATCTAAAATTAGTTTGGCATCATCAGATAAGTTACTATTAAAGTTTTGTAAGATAATATCATTATCAGCTAAAATTACATTATTAACAGTATATGTAGCTAAAAGATTAATTTTTAGGTCTTTATAGTCAATTCCACCCTTATTTGCATCAATTACTAGATGAATTTTAACATCATTAGCATATGCTTTACGTTGATCTAATGCCTCTTGCATTAATTCAATATATTTATTAGCACCAACTTGATCAATAAAACTAGGTTTAGTAGTTTTATCTAGTAAATTTCATTCATCAACTAATGAACCATAGATCACTTTAGCAAATTTGCCTAGCTCTTTTTGATCTAAGAAGTTTTTTATAGTTAATAACTTTTCTTCTGATCTAGCACTATCTTTAACAAAAGATATTGCTACTGTTACTTCACCTTTAATATCATCAAAACCAACTACTCTAACCTCTCCAGTTACTCCTTCTTCTAACTTAATCTGATCTTTTTCTTTTAGTTTAGATTGCAAGTGATTTGCTGTTTCTTTTTTAAAGTATTCTGATCTAGTAAATGTTTTAGTATCTAAAACAGTTGGTTTATAAGCACTTGCTCTTGAATTTGAATTAGACATTGATAGAAGCCAATCAGGGTTTTTATCAAAGTTGTACTTAAGAAGGGTTTTTGAGTGATCGGTTGCAGTTGGATGTTCTACAATAAATGATTCAATCGTTAACTTTTCTGCTCCACGATCAAAATTAGCAACTTTTAAAGTAAAGTTGTTGTAAGTTGTTTCAACAGCTTTTTCTGCATCAGTCAGGGTTTTTGTTTTGAAACCACTTACTTTAACATCTTTTGTTTTAGTTTCATTTTCTTTCAAAAGTGTAACTTTAAACACGGCACTGCCATTTGCTGTATCACTTGAAACATGAGTTAATGTAACAGTAACTGATGAATCAATTTTCACTGTATCACCTACAGTATTACTGTTAAAAATAGTTAGTGAATTGATGTCAGAATGTGATGCTAATAGCAATTTATTTGATGAGTTATCTTTTAAATTTCGATCTGTAAATTTAGCAATTTCACTTTCTAATAATTTCTGAATTACATCACTATCTTTAACTCCTAAGCCTATTATTTTGATAGTGGCTTGATTAGTTGATGAAACACCTTCTTCTGTATAAAATAGACCTAGTTCAACACTGATTGACTTAGCATCTTGCTTTGTTATTTTGATACTTGTAATTTGTGCATCACCTAAAAATTGCTCAAAAGTCGTAGTATTTTTAACTAAATTTAATAAGTTGGTTTTATACTCTCCTGTAATTGATTCTATTTTAGTTTTAACTGCAGAATCTGTATCTTTTTCTTTGATTGTTAGTTCAAAATCAGCTAAATTAGTTGCGATTTTTTGCAAAGTTATGTCAACTGTTTCTTTAGCTGGAGGTTTTTCAATTGGCGAACAAGCAATTGCAGCAGTCACAGCAATAACTGATCCAATTGATAAACCAGTTGTGATTAAAAATTTTCTCTTCATTATTTAAGACTAAAGTTGCAAAGCAAATTTAGTCTTACCTCTCTTTTGATTATTTATAAATTTATAGTTACTTTAATTTGTAAAATTTGCGAGCAAATTTATAAAAGTAGATTCATTAAAAACACTTTATTTCTTTCATTAAAATAACTACGTGCCAATTTTAAAACTTTGGCAAAAAAGTCTGAAGATATTTTAAAAACTGGTTTATTTTGGAACTTTTAATATCATTGAGTTTAAAATTTATTTACCCAAATTATTAACTTATTTTTTTGGTCGATAATTAAGAACTTTAAATGCTAAAAACCATGTTTATAGGTGTTTTTGGCTTAATATAACAATAAAAAACTGGTGAGTAATTTTTCTTAAAAAGAGCACTGATCATTAACTAAATTAATTAAATTAAATAGTTAAGTCTTTTTTTAACCAACTATTTGACTATTCACCCTTTTGCACAATAAAAAACAGAAAGTTATTCACTTTCTGCCCTTATTTTTAAACAACTCTAACTGGTTGAACAACTGCCCCTTTAAATTGTGGTTTAGGAAGTTTTATACTGATTTCTTCAGATTCTAAACCGTTATACATAACAACAAATTTAGCATTACCTTCAAAATCTAAATGTTTAATTCTAGCAAGAGCAGTATTACCTAATCATGACAAACCTGGAATGCCATCTGCAAAAGAACCAAAGTTAATTAAGTTTGCAACATAACTTCCAAAAATGTTCAACTGTGTTTGAACATTTCTTGGAGTTTCACTAGTTTGAGGTAGTGCTATATAAACAACAAATTCTTGAATCTTTTTATCAATAGCTTTTACTCCACTTTGATCTTTAGTTTCAAGCATTTTTTTGAAGGCATTTTTAGCAATATCAATAACTTGTGCATCTATAAAAAAGCCTTTAACTGTAACAGTAATAGGTTCTGAAATAATCTCACCTTTTTTAAAATTAAACTGCAATGTAACTGTTCCATTAACGCCGTTAAAACCGATAGTTTTAACATCTAAAATAACACCTTTATTTTTATTATGTCAAGTCATAATTTTATGATCTTGACTTAATTTTTTGTTTAGTTCTTCTAGTGAATTAAAGTGTTGTCTACTCGGAATTCAAAGTCCACCTGCTGCTTCATTAACTGTATCACTAACGACAGGATTTCTCGCTTGTAATTCTTTAATATTAAAATTATTATATGCTTCTAAAACTAGCTTTGCATCATCACTTAAACTAGTATTAAATCCTTGTAAAACAACTTTGTTAGTTGCTAAAATGACATTATTTAAAATATGAGTCGCTATTAAATTAATTTCTTGTTTTTCATAATCAATACCACCATTTGCAGTATCAACTGCTAACAATAATCTCACATCATTAGGATAAAACTTTTGCTCATCAAAAATTTTTTGCATTAATTCAATATACCTTAAGGCTCCTGCTTCATCAGTAAAACCTGGTTTTAAATTTTTATCTTGGCGATTTCAAGTATCAACTAATTTACCATAAATAGCGAATGCAAAAGACCCTAATTCTTTTTGGTCTAAGAAATTTTTAATTGTTAAAAATTTTTCATCTGATTTGGCATCACCTTTAATAAAAGTAAGAGCAACAACTACTTCACCTTTAATGTCATCAGCAGTTACTATTCTAACTTTTGCACTTACACCTTGTTCTAGTTTAATTTGATCTTTTTCTTTTAATCTTTCTTGTAAATGATTTTTAATTTCATTATTAAAATAGTCTGCTTTAGCAAATGTTTTAGTATCTAAAACAGTTGGCTTAAAAGCACTAGCCCTTGAATTTGAATTAGACATTGATAAAAGCCAATCAGGGTTTTTCTCAAATTGATATTCATAAATAGTACCTAATTCATTTCCTGTAGTTATTTTAATAAATGATTCAACAGTTAGTTTTTCTGCTCCACGATCAAAATTCGCTACTTTTAAAGTGAAGTTGTTGAAGGTTGTTTCAACATCTTTTTCATCAGCATTAAGTAACTTAGTTTTAAAACCACTTACTTTAATATCTTTAGATAAAGTTTCACTTTGCTTTGTAAGTGTAACCTTAAAAATAGTTACACCTTTTGCTGTATCACTGGAAACTTTAGTAAAGGTTACAGTGATAGAATTATCAATCTTAACAACTTCTCCAGTTGTATTACTATTTCAAGTTTCTAAATTATTAATTGTAGTTTTTGAAGGTAATAATTCTTTTTCTTTTGAAGTATCTTTTAAATCACGATCTGCAAATTTAGCCATTTCAATTGCTAGTTGTTCTTGAATTAAAGTGCTTATTCTTGTTCCTAAACCAACAATTTTAATTATTGTTTTACTAGTAGAACTTACTCCTTCTTCTGTATATAAAAGTCCTAATTCAAGACTTAATGAAGCAGAACTTTGATTACTTACTTTAACACTAGTAATTTGTGCTTCACCTAAAAATTCACTGAATGTTTGACCATTTGAAACTAGTTCAACTAACTTAGTTTCAAAGTCACTAGTAATTGCTTCAACTTTAGTTTTAATTACACTTGGTAAATCTTTTTCCTTAATTATTAGTTCAAAATTATTTAAAGTAGTTGCAATTTTGTCTAAAGTAATTTCAACTGTATCTTTAATTAAAGGTTTATCAATTGGTGAACATGCTATTGCTGCAACTACAGCAATAGCAGAACCTAATGACAACATGGTTGTTATTAGAAATTTTCTTTTCATTATATAAATTTAAATTTGCTTTAACAAATTTAAATTACCTCTCTTTTGTTATTTATAAATTACTTTCAGTTACCCTTAGTTTCTAGATAAGTTAATCTAGAAACTAAATTTAAAATATAGCTTAATTTAAACTACTTAAAACTCTCTCTGTAAATGTAAAGTAACAGGATATGATTTTAGGCTTTTGTCAAAAAAGACGGGTGCTAAAAAATTTTTTGACTTTTTTTGCGCACATAGGTCTTTTTTAGTGTAGAATTAAAGTATAGAAAGACAATAAGTTTTTTTATAATATTATATGTGTATCCAAAAGGGTCGTGAAAGCGACCTTTTTCGATGCTCTTTTTTATAGTTAAATAAGGTTAATAATTATAAATAATCATAATTTAAGCAAAAACATATAAAAAACAGAAAGTGAAATGCTTTCTGTTTGATTGTGGTTGATTTAGTTTATGAAATAGAAGTTGCTGTAACCTGTTTAAATTGTGGCAGTGGAATTTGTATCTCAAATGGACCTGATTGTAGACCACCATACTGAACCACGAAGGTGAAAGGTCCAGCAATGGCACCGTTAAGTAGTACTAATGTTGCACCATTTGCTAGTTGTCACAACCCAGGAACACCTGCAGGACCATCTCCATAATTTAATAAATTAGTTACATATGATTGATAACCAGCTATTTGAATAGTTGCATCAGGACCCAACTGTGTTGTTGTATTTCCAGATAGGTAAACTGTATATTTTTTCATTTGCTCTTCATAAGGATTTTTCCCATCACTACCTTTTAGTGCAAATGCTCTTTTAAATACATCTGTAGCACCTTCAAGAATTTGTTGGTCTGTAAAGAATCCTGATAAAGTAATTTTTACTGCATCTGATTTGATTTCACTTTTTTTGAAAACTAATTCAAGGTCTACTGTTCCGTTGCTGTTATTAATTCCTATGGTTTTAACATCAACTTCGACACCTTTTTCTTTATTTAATCAATTAATTTGATCGTTTTGAGGTAATTTTCCATTCAATTTATCAAGAGAATCAATTCGTTGTGTGCTTGGTATTCATTGTGCTGAACCTGTTTCACGTGATTCAGGTTCTCTCACTCTATACTCAGTTTTAGTAAAAGCATTATATGCCTCTAAAACTAATCGAGCATCGGCACTTAAGTCATTGTTAAAGTTCATCAAGGTAATATCGTTTTCAGCTAGAACTACATTATTAAGGATGTAAGTTCCTAATAAATGAATTTCTGCTTTCTCATAATTAATACCACCATTTTTATTATCGATTGTTAAAGTAAGTTTTACATCATTAGGGTATGTTCTTGTATCATCAAAAGTTTTTTGCATTAACTCAATATATCTTTGCGCTCCTGCTTCAGTAGCAAATGCAGGTTTTAAATTTTTATCTTGTCGGTTTCATTTATCTACTAAATAACCATAAATTGCTCCTGCAAATGCACCTAGTTCTTTTCGATCTAAGAAATTCTTAATAGTTAAGAATTTTTCTGCTGATTTAGCATTACCTTTTTCAAAAGTAATAGCAACAACTACTTCACCTTTAATATCATCTGCAGTTACGACCCTAACTTTTCCAGTTACACCTTCTTCTAATTTAATTTGGTCTTTTTCTTTTAGTTTTGCTTGTAAATGATTTGCAGCTTCAGCTTTAAAATAATCTGCACTAGTAAATTTTTTACTATCTAAAACAGTTGGTTTATAAGCGCTTGCTCTTGAATATGAATTAGACATTGATAATAATCAATCACGATTATTATCAAAATCAAGCTTACCAGTTTTTTCAATGCGTTGAGAACCACGATCGAAAGTAGCTTCTTTTAAAGTAAAAGCATTAAAAGTTTTCTCGACTGCTTTTTCAGCGACGCTAAGTTCATGTGGTTTAAAGCCACTAACTTTAATTTCTTTAGTTAATGATTGATTATCTTTTAATAATGTCACTCTATAATTAACAGTTCCGTTTCCTGAATCACTAGAAACTTTTGCAAAGTTTACAGTGATTGAATTATCAACTGTAACTGCTGTTCCAGTTGTATTACTATTTCATGTTGTAAGCGAATTAATATTCGACTGTGTTGCAAATAATTTTTTATCTTCTGAATCTGCTTTTAGATCACGATCTGCAAATTTAGCAATAACATCTGCTAGTTCTTTTTTAACTAACTCAGATGCACTTGTACCTAAACCCAAAATTTTAATGGTTGCTTTATTAGTAGCACTTGTTCCTGATTCAGTATATTTAAGTGCTAATTCAAGACTTAATGAAGTAGAGCTTGTAGTAGTCACTTTTCAACTTGTAATTTCTGCTGCACCAAGGTGTTCACTGAATTTGGTAGCATCGCTAACTAGTGCTATTAATTTATTTTTATAGTCACTAGTAATAGCTTCTAATTTTGCTTTTACAGCAGTATCTGTCTCTTTATCTTTAATAGTTAATTCTACATTATTCAATGCATCAGCAATTTTTTTCAAAGTTGTTTCTACAGTGTCTTTAGCAGGTGGAGTTTCACCTGGTGCACAAGCAATTGCTGTTGCTGCAACAGCAACTGAAGCAACTGATAAAGTAGATGTAAATATGATTTTTTTTCTCATGTTTTAGATGGTAAATTTATATGAAAAAATTTACCTTTCCTCTTTTCTGTTGTAATATATAAACTTATATATAGTTAGTTGAAATGCCTAGATGTTAGTCTAGGATTAATCAGTAAGTTCAAAAAAATACTTCCACTCTCTCTCAAATAACTATGCAATAATTTTAAAACTTTGCTTAAATAGGTTAAAGATATTTAAAAAACTAGATTTTTTTGCAGTTTTTTATTAGTTTTGCATTAAAATGAATTTATACAAATTATTAATATTGTTTTAACAGTGATAATAATTGTATTCGAGCGAGAAAAAAGTTGCTTTGGCAACTTTTTTACATTATATAACACAAAAAACAAGAGGTATAAATGAGTGTTGCAGAAATTAAAAAGAAGTCAGCAAGTAAAAAAAATTATGCGAATTTTGCTTTTATTGCTGAAAGTCGTAAATTAGACATCGAAAATGTTAAAGAAATCTTCTTCGAAGCCTTAAAACACATTTTTTTAGAAATCGATCAAGACGTTGAATTAGAAAAAGAATGAGTCGATGAAGGTGAAACTTTAATCGTAAAAGCACCTAAAATTATTGTTTCAGATGAAGAGTTTGAAGAAGAATTAGCTAAGGCTGAAAAAAAATCAGATCTAGATACAAAAGACCTTTATTTAATTACTTATATTCCACTATCAAGAGCTTTAAAACTAGATAAAAAAGCAGTTGTTGATGATACAGTTGTTGAAGCAATTGAGTATCAAAATTTGTCTCAAGCTAGAGTTAGAAAAATTCAAAACTTATTTCAGCAAAACCTTTCAAAAGCAACTAAAGATCGTATTTATTTAACTTATAAGGATCGTATTGGTGAAGCAATTAAAGTTAAGATTGAAAACATTACAGAAATGTTAGTAACAATTTCAATTGTTGGTGATAGCGAAAGTGTAACTTTTATTAGAACTGCTGATTTGAAGAAAAAATATCCAGAAATCAAAGTTAACGGTGTTTATGAAGTCTTTATTACAGATGTTTTAGCACAGCCAAAGAAAAATGGTTCAATGATCATGGTTTCAACCACTAGTCCTTTTGAACTATTAAAATTACTTGAAAGCACTTTCCCTGAAATTGCTTCAAAAGAAATTTTAGTTAAAAGAATTGCTCGCCGTGCAGGTGTGAGAAGTAAAATTGCCGTGATGGCTAACCCTGATTTAGCTCGTGAAGATCTAGATGTAATCGGAATTTTAATTGGTCAGCAAGGTTCAAAATCACAAGCCTTATCTTCTGAATTAGGCGAAGAAAAATTAGATTTTATTACTTTTAGCGAAGACCGTTTAAGTTTTATGCTAGATGCTTTAAAACCAGCTAGAGTAATTTCAATCAGTGAAAAACAAGAATCGCCTGATCAATATGCTTATGAAATTGTTGTACCTGATGCCATGGTTTCAGTTGCAATTGGTAAAGGTGGAATTAATACCTATTTAGCAAGTGAAATTACTAGAAGTCGTGTTAATGTTAAAGGTTATACAGATGCTTTAGCTGCTAAACAAGAAATTTTATGAAATGCTAACGTAACTGAAGATGAACTAGAGCAACTTAATACTTTCAGTTTAACTAACAAGAGAGTACAAACCAATCGTTCACAATCAAACTACAGTAAAACTGCTAAGCCTAAACGTAAGGATAGTTTTGATATTTCAGACTTTAATAAAGATATTGAAGCATTTGATAGTTATTTTGAAAGCATCAAAGATACTCAAGGCGCAGGACCTGCTGATTTAGTAACTAAAGAAGCACCAAAAGTTAAAGCTAAACCTGCTAAAGATAAAGATGTGATTAAAGAAGATAATTATTATGATGTTGATTTTGCAGAAATTAATGCAGCAATTGAAGCGGCTTCATTTGATGAATTAGATCAAGAAATTGATTCAGATTTTGAAGAACAAGTTGCTATCAAGGATAAAGAAACTGCTGAAAAAGAAAGACAAGACCGCCGTACTAAAGCTAAATTACAAGACTATGCAATTAAAGATAATGACTTTGCAGATTTTGCTCTAGATGGAATTGATCTAGATAATCTAGATGATGAGGATTGAGATTAAAAAGTGGAAATCAAAAGAAAATGTTTTGTTACTCATAAAATTTATGAAAGAAAACATTTAATCCGTTTTGCAAAAAAAGATGATCAAATCACAATTGATTGATCATTAAAAGCGCCTGGAAGAGGTGCTTATTGTTTAAATGATAAAGTTGTGATTGAAGAGTTATTCAAAAAGAAGCTTTTAAATCGAGTTTTTAAAGCAAATATAGATCAAGCCATCTATAATAGTTTAAAACAACAACTACTAGAGGAGATTGAAAATGGCAAAGAAAAGTAAAAAAGAAAGAAAAACAAATATTGATCAAATTGAAACGCAATTATTCAATGTCAAAAGTGGAGTTGAAAATAATAAATTTATTTTCTCAGGCCCAATGACAGTTGCAGAATTTGCTCAAAAAACTAATTCTTCAGGTGCAGAAATTGTTAAGAAGTTCTTTTTAGCAGGAAAACTGTACGATCTAAATAAGATTCTTTCTGAAGAAGAAATTGCTGAATTATGTTTTGAAAGAAATCTAGATTTTCAAGTTGTTAAAGAAATTAATGCAGGTAATTATCTAGATACAGTTGAATTTAGTGATGAAGAAAGTGAACTAACAACACGGGCTCCAATTGTCACAATTGTCGGTCATGTTGATCATGGTAAAACTACTTTAATTGATAAGATTCGTAAATCAAAAATAGCTGAATCAGAAGCTAGTGGGATTACTCAACATACAGGTGCTTATCAAATATTTCATAATAATAAAGCCATTACTTTTTTAGATACTCCAGGTCATGAAGCTTTTACAGCTATGCGTGCTAGAGGCACTAAATTAACAGATATTGTTATTTTAGTGGTTGCTGCAGATGATGGAGTTATGCCACAAACTAAAGAAGCAATTGCTCATACACATGCTGCAAAAGTTCCGATGATTGTTTTTGTAAACAAAATGGATAAACCTGATAAAGACCTAGAAAAACTTAAATCAGAACTATCTGCTGCAGATGTTGTTATCGAAGAATGAGGTGGTAATGTTCCTGTAGTATATGGTTCAGCACTACTTGGTGAAGGTATTGATGAGTTATTTCAAATCATCAATTTAACAAGTGAAATTCTTGATTTGAAAGCCAACTTTAACCGTTATCCTATCGGTGTAGTTGTTGAATCTAGACTACTTAAAGGTGTTGGTGCTGCAACAACTATTATCGTTAAAAATGGTACCTTAAAACTAGGAGATTATATCGTTGCAGGCTCACATCAAGGTCGTGTTAAAACTATGACAGATAGTGAATCAAAAAATGTTTCAGAAGCGCTTCCAGGTATGCCTGTTAGAATTACAGGGCTTTCATCTTCACCAATGGCTGGTGAAAAATTCATCGGTTTTGAAGATGAAAAATATGCTAAAAAAATTGCTTCAGAAAATGAACGTTTAATTAAACGTGAAAAGTTTATGCAGCAAACACAAACTATTTCTTTAAATATTTCTGACAAAGATAATATCAATATTATTATTAAAGCAGATACTGAAGGAACAGCTGAAGCGATTAAACATGCAGTTGAAAAACTATCAACAAAAGAGTTCTCAATTAATGTAGTTAGTGCTTCAATTGGTGATGTTTCAAACGCTGATTTATTGCTTGCTCAAGCATCGAATGCAAAAATTTATACCTTCAATGTTAAGTCACAAAATCAAATTTCTCAATCAGCTAAAGAAAAGCAAATTGAGATTAAAGAATATAATGTTATCTACCATTTAATCGAAGACTTGCAAGCTTATTTAGATAAAAATGCAGAACCTATTTATGAATTAAAATTAACTGGTAAAGCACAAATTTTAAAAATCTTTACTTATTCAAAATTAGGAAATATTGCAGGTTGTCGTGTTGAAGATGGTTCAATCAAAGCAGGCGCAATTATTAAATTAATACGCAAAAATAAACTTGTTCACGAAGGTGTTTTAGACACTCTTAGAAGCGGTTTAGATGATACTAAAGAAGTTGCAAAAGGTTTTGAATTTGGAACTCATATTAAAGATTTCAATGAAATTCAAGAAGGTGACATTATTGAAGCCTACGAGAAAATTAGAATTAATTAAGCCTTAAAAATTAAATATATTTTGATACTAATAACAACCATTTTAAAGTTGTTATTAGTATTTTTTCATTTGAGTCAATTATAAAGTGATAATCAATATAAACTTTCTGCTAAAATTTACAAAATGCTATTAATCCGATGAATTATAGAGTATTTTTCAAATTGTTGAATAGAGATTTAATTATGTAAAAAAATAAAAATAAAATTATTGAAATTTTCAAAAACGATGTGAGGGGAAAATTACCAAATGTTTTGGATCAGAATAAAAGACATGATGGTAGGTATGGAAATTGACTTGAAAAACAATTCGGAATTAAACCTAATGGAAAAAATGCTGCAGACATCCTAGGATATGAACTTAAAAATGAAACATCAACTGGCAGAACAAGTTTTGGAGACTGATCTGCTAATGAATATGTTTTTACAAAAAAAGAATATTCTTCACTTTTTAATGGTTCAAAGAAATATGAAAAATAGAATCATTTTTGCAGAATGTTTGGAAAATCAAATATTGAAAAAGGTGGAAGATTTTCATGGTCAGGCAGTGCAATACCTAAGATAAATTCTTATAATGCTTTTGGTCAAATATTATTAATAGAAAATAACTTAGACATTGTTATTTATTATTCATTTAATGAAGATACTCGATAAGACAAAGACAAAATCATTCCAATAATATTTCAAGTTGATAATCTTGAAATAGCGAGATGATATGGTTTACCATCTCCCAATAGAAAAGGAAGAACATTACAAGAAAAACTAGAAATTAAGTTTAATGATAAAGGTTGGTTTACATGTAGAAAAAATCAAAGTGGCGCTTATCATAGAATTTGTTTTGGTGAAAAATTAACATATGAATCATGAATCGAATTTGTCGAAGTGGGTATTGTCTTTTTCGATAGTGGAATGCACGAAGGAAACAAAAGACCTTATTCAACATGAAGAGCTAATAATTCCTTCTGAGATAATTTAATTACCGACTGTTACGAATAGAAAACAAACAGTGAATCATAATTATATAAATAAAAAAAATCTCATTCTTATTTTACAAAAGAACGAAATTTTTAAAATTGTTTTAAAGTACCTTATTTTCTTCAAGAAATTTGATCATTTTACCTGCGACTGCATCGATTACATTGATATTAACTGAATTTCCAAACTGTTTATATGATTGAGCATTTGAAACTGGTATAACAAAATTTTCTGGAAAACCTTGCAGCCTAGCACACTCTCTAGGAGTTAACATTCTAGGGTTTTTTCCTTCCTGTTGAATTAGTGCCTCACTTCCATCTTTGTAGTATCTCGCACTGATCGTACTTGTGTATTTGCTAGCATTATTAAATAATGAAAAACCAAAACCATTTCCCTTTTTTTGATGAAGTTTTTTTCGTTCAATATGTCCGTTCCACAATTTATCTGAAATCGTATATTTATCATCTACATTTTTCTCAAGAATATCTCCAACAGTTATTTTTTCATTAATCTTACCTGTTGGATAAACAAAGTTAGAAAAATTTTTAGGCAAATAGCTTTTATGGAAACCAACAATAATAATTCTCTCTCGATTTTGTGGCGAACCAAAATGATAAGCATTTAAAATTTGTGGGTCAGGAACGTAATATCCTAATTCATTTAAAGTAGTCAAAATTACTTTTAGAGTTTTTCCATTGTCATGAGTTCTTAAATTTTTAACATTTTCAAGCAAAAAAGCTTTTGGTTTTTTTTCTTTTAAAATTGAAGCAATATTAAAAAAAAGAGTTCCCCTAGTATCTTCAAAACCTAATTTCAATCCTGCATTAGAAAACGGTTGGCATGGAAAACCAGCTAATAAAATATCGTGATCAGGAATTTCATTTGCAGGTATTTTTGTTATATCTCCTGATGGAGTATCACCATAATTTATTCTGTAGGTTTTCTGAGCAAACTTATCTCATTCTGAAGAAAAAATAGTTCTTCCACCATGTTTTTGAAAACCTAGGCGAATACCACCAATACCTGCGAATAGATCTATTTGCGTAAATCTACTATTTTGTTTTGATGGAGAAGCTAATAATGGAGATGTAGGGAAATTGATAATTTTTTCATAAATATCTCAAGGGATTTTTTTTTGATTCATCTCTCAATGCTTCAACATTTTTTCGGAAGTTTTGTTAAAACCTAAAGCATCTGAAAATTCTTTTCGTGTAATATTTAATTTTTCTCTGATATTTTTTATAGAAAAATTATTGTCAAAAATTTCCATATTATTGTTATTCATGTGCCATACCTCTCGCTTTTTATTATTGGTTTAATTTTAAAACATTTATATGCTAGATTTGACTTTTTATAAAAATTATTTCTAATTTATGAGAATTAATTCTCATATAATTATTTTCAATTTTGCATAATTAAATTCTAAATAAATTAAATACGTTAAGTATTTTACACTATTAAATTACGATTAAAAAAAGTTAAAAATTTTCTTCTTTTTTGCCCGTTAATTCTGAAACTTATTTATAAATTATTCCAATTTAATTTACTAATTAAATTTGTAAATCAAAAACAATTTATGATGTTATTTCAATAACTATTTAATCAGGAGGAAAAATTGAAAAAATTAAATAAAAAGTTGCTGTTGCTTTCAGGAACAGTTTTAGCAAGCGCTCTAGTAGCAACAACAATTGCTTGTGCACCAGATACAACAACCAAAGAAGAAAACAAAAAGATTTTAGAAGTTTTGATAGTTTCAATTAGTCAAAATTATGATGCTAAAACATCATATGAATCAAAAGAATCGCTTATTTCAGCTTTAACAACTGATACAGTTAAAGCAGATAAAAACGCTTTTTCAAATTTATTAAAAGTTGCACCTAAATTCGGAAATTCAAATTTAGCTAATGTAGTTAATTCATCTAATAAAGATGACTTAACTGATAAACAAATAAGAATAACATTAACTTTATCATATGGAAATGGCGATGATTTAGTAACTGCCGATATTGATTTCACAATTACTTTTGATCTTGTAAATCAATTGCTAGATACTAATAGTGAAGTTATTGCAACATGATATAAAGATAAAGTAATTGATCAAAATGCGACACACGAACTAAACACAAAATTATCTTCTTCAATCACTTTAGAAGAAGATAAAAAAATCTTGTCTGATTTTTTAAAAAACATGTTACCTGAAATATCAGGATCTAAGTTAGAAGTTGATTTTGTGGAAGAATGAAACGGTGATTTAGACACATCTTTAAAAGTTAAAGTAACAATTAAAATTAATGATGATACTTATAAGGAAAACGGAGAAAAAGTTACAAACGATCCTAATCAAGCAGGTAAAGTTATTACTATTAATAATTTAACTAAACGTGATCTAGAACAAACTAAAATAAAACTTTGATACCAAAAAGAAGTTAATAATTTAACAGTTGAATCAGACTTAAAAAATAAAAAACCATCAGATATTACTAAAAGTGAATTAATTCCATTATTCACTTTTAAAACTACTAACTACGAAACCAAAGATACCGATCTTGATTTAGAAATTTTAGAGGAAGATGATTATTCAGGAACTATTAGTTTAAGAGTCTTCTTAAAACAACAAAATAAATATATAACTACTGATGGTTTAAAAGTAGATGATAAAAATCAAGCAGGTAAAGTTATTACTTTAACTAACTTTAAAAACTTAAAAGAAGCAGTAAGTAATTGATATCAAAACATCGTTGATGTCTCTTTAATAGATAATCCTAAAGAAAACTGAAAAGATGTTTTTGCTTCAACTATTAATGGTTTAGAAAAAGTAAAATCAATTTTTACAAAACCTGATTTACAAAAACTTCCTAATGCAGATTTTAATGTAGATTTATCTGCTGATGATAAATTAGGTACACTTGCAGTTAAAGTTACTTTAACTGCAAATAATAAATTTTATGATCTCAACGGAAATAATGTTGATCAAAAAGAAGCAGGTAAAAAAGTAATTATTAGTGGTTTTAAAAAAGACACTTTAAAAGAAGATGTCACAAGTTGATATAGTGAAATTCTTAAAGATGAAATAAAAGTTACTAATTTTGAACTTGCAAAATTAGTACCTTCCTTAGTCACTAATGAAAAACTAAAAGAATTATTTAAACTTAATTTACCAGAAGGAATTGATGATTTAGAAACTGAAGTTACTCTTATTAAAGATGAAATTAATAATTATGAAGGTAGCGTAAAAGTTAAAGTTACTTTAGTGCAGTCTCAAACTAAATACTTTAAAACAGATGGACAAATTGTTGCTTTAGCAAATAAATCTGATGCAGGAAAAACTATTACCTTAACAGGTTTTAGTCCTTTAACTAGATATGAAAATGAAGCCTTAAAATGGTATGAAAAAATGCAGGCTACAGAAATTAATTTAAGTGATAATGAAACTATGTATTTACCATCTGAAGTAAAAACTAAACATGGATTAATTTCTAGTTTTAAACAAAAACTAGAAATGAAATTACCTAATCTTCCTGAAGGATTCATACTAGATTTTGATCTAGTTAATGCTAATGATGCAACTGCTGAATTAGAAATTAATCTTATTTTAAAAGCAGATTTAGAAACATTAGGTAGTTACAATTTTGATGCAACAACAGGCAAAAGTTCACTTGAAAATAATTTAGAAAACACACTTCATAAAAAATCAATTACAATTAAAAATTTAACTAAAAAAACAGATTTTGCTTCAGTTGCTTACAAACGTTTAAAAAATTCATACTTTCCAACCACCTTTAATTTGAAAGCAGATTTATGACATAAGTCACTTTGAGAATCTGAAAGAAAAACTTTAGAAGATTTAATGAAAAAATTATCTGAAAAAAGTGTATCGCAGGTTAATGATATGAAAGAACTTAATCAGGCTTTTGCAAAACAACTAGAAGCTCTAGTGCCTGAAGTATTAAGAAATACCTTCAAATTTGAACTTATTAAAAATACAGATCTTAGTGTTGCAAATTTAGAAGGTAACACCGATAAAGATAAAGGTTCTTTACGTGCTCAGTTATTACTTTCAAGTACTTCTGAAGGAACTACTAAATACTATTCACTAAAAGTTGGTAGTGATATAGAAACTGGTTTAATTGAAGAAACTACAGATAAAACTGCAGTAAAAGGCTATGAAATAACTATTAGTGGCTTTAAGGTCTAGTTTAAATTCTTATGTAGAAGTAGTTATTCCAAAATTTTTATGATTACTTATAAAGATTAAAATTCATTTAAAATTTAATGACATCTTCTGATGTCATTTTTTTATGCTTATCCACCAGCATAAATTTCTTCAGATTTATATTTTTTATTGATACAGAGGAAAATGTTTCAAAAAATTGTAAATATCTAATTAAATATCACGTAAAAGTGAAAAATTTTCTGGGAATTTTGAGTTGGTATTTTGGCAGTTCACTTGTGCTAAACTAATATTAGATTAAAATTTATCAAAATTATGTTTATTTAACGATTATTTAAATAGTTACTAGACTAAGAAAATTTAAATTATTTGTTATGATTAGCTTTTTAAATGTGTAATTTTGCAATGAATTTTAATTGAATTTACTAAATATTTGTCTAAGGAAATGAAATTGAAAAAATTAAATAAAAAGTGACTGCTCTTATCAGGTGCAATCACCACAACTACAACAATTTTAACAGCAATTGCTTGTTCAGCAGAAACAACACCCGTAGAGCCTCAGCCTACTCCCACTCCTAGAACTTCCGAAAAGGAAAGTAACAGAAAAATTCTTGAAGCATTAATTAGTTCACTAACTCAAGAATATGATGCAAAAAGTAATTATCAAAATAAAGAAGAAGTTATTAGCGCCCTAACAGCATCTTCAGTCAAAGATAATAAAGTTGAATTTGAAAAACTATTGAAAAATACTCCCAAATTTGGACTTGCCACATTAACTAATGTTACTGTTTCAAATGATATATCTAACTTATCAGATAAACAAGTTAGATTAACTTTAACCTTGTCTTTAGGAACTAATGACAACTTAGTTACCGAAAACATTGACTTCACAATTAGTTTTGAAACACCTATTGTTGATCAAAAAAGCAACAAAAAAATAATTGCTAGATGATATCAAGAAAATATTATTGATCTATATGCAACAACAAGTTTCAACAACCTATTAGCATCTTCACTTAATGCAAGTGAAGATAAATTAATATTTGCTAATTTCTTCGAAAAAAATAAGCCGCAGATACCTTCAGCGAAAATCGAAGTCTCTTTTGTAGGTGAATACAACAGTAAAGTAAATACTAGTTTAAAACTGAAAGTCACTTTAAAAACTAACACAGTATCTTATAAAGAAAATGGTGATGAAGATAATATCAACTCAAATGATTCAGGTAAAGTTATCACTATTTCAAGTATAGAATTACGTGATTTAGATAAGATCAAAGCTAAGCGCTGATATAAGGAAATTTCAATTGATAAAAATGTAACAGGTTCGTTAACAGGTGGTTCTCCTTCATCCTTTACAAAGAATGATCTGATAGATCTTTTTAAATTTAAAAGCACTATTTACAAATTTGAAGATTCAAAAATAGAACTAGATATTTTAAGTGATGATGATTATCAAGGAATCTTAAAAGTTAAAGCAACTATCAGAAAGGGCAATAAATATTTGACAACTGATGGATTAGAAGTAGATGAAAAAGATAAGGCTGGTAAAGTTGTAACTTTAACAGGATTTCATAATTTCAGAAAAAATGTTAGTGACTGATATCAAGATGTAATTGATTTTTCCTTATTAGAAGTTGAAATTGCAAATTGAAAAAATCAACTACCTTCATCTATTACTAATCTTGCAAAAGTGAAAGAAATTTTTACAAAACCTAATTTGATTAAACTACCTAAATCAGATTTTCTTGTTGAAATAATACCTAATGATGAACAAGGGACTTTAGCAGTTAAAGTTATTTTAACTGCTAATAATAAATATTTCGATACATCTGGAAATGACTCAAGTAAACGTGAAGCAGGAAAAACTATTACTATTAGTGGATTTAAAAAAGATACCTTAAAAGCAGATGTAGCAAAATGATATAACGATGTTGCAGATGATGAAATTCAAATTAATGAAGATTCTTCACTTATTAATCTCTTACCTTCTCAAGTAACAATTGAAAAACTTAATGACTTATTTAATATAGGTTCGATTGAAAGAACGGAAAGATTTAGTTATAACATTTCTGTTTTACCTGATGGAATAAATGACTATGAATCTACTTTGAAAGTAAAAATTACATTTTATTTAGAGAATAAATATTTCAAAACAGATGGTGAATCAGTTGCTTTAATAAATAGATCCAGTGCAGGAAAAGTTGTCACTATAAAAAATTTAAGTCCTATTGCTAGATTTGAAAAAGATGCTTTGGATTGATATAAGAATTTTAATCTAGATGAACTTATTATAGAAGGTGATGCTGCGATGTATTTCCCAAACGAACTTAAATATAAAGGTACATCTTTTATAAGAAAACAAATACTTGATTCAAGTTCGGCGCTTCCTAAAAATTTTAAATTTAATGTGGAATTTATTTCAGGAGATGATTCTTTGGGTGAAGCAGATTTTTTTATTTATCTAGAAGCAAGTGATAGCAGAAAGCGATGATCTAATAATTATATTTTTGATGTAACAACAGGGAAAGCTTTTCCAAAAAATGGACAAAGATTCTCTGAAAATTTAATAAAGTTAATAAAACTAAAAAATCTTGCTAAAACAGAAAATTATGCTCTTTTTGCTTATAAGCGATTATCTAATCTAAATTTTAGAAATTCATTTGATATTGATTATCCAGTTCCTTATAGAATATGAGATTTGGACAATAGTGAAAAAGAGAAATTAGAATCGCTATCTTCAAAGCTATCCAAAATAAAAGTATCTGATCTAAATACAGATAATATTTCTGAATTAAAAGCCTTATTTAAACTACAACTTGAAAGCCTTATACCACCTTCATTAAGAGATACTTTCAAATTTGAATTTATTATAGTTCCGCAAAATGAAAGAAATAGTGATTTCGATAATATAAAGAATAAATTAAATATTGAGTTATTACTTTCAAACACAATTAATGAAGCAACTAAATATTATTCTCTTGACAATCAAAATAAATTATCTACCAGTTCAGTTTCTGAAGTTCTGGATAAATCTAAAGCAAAAGGTTATATCACATATATCGAAGGATTTAAACCAGAGTTAAAACCTTATGTGAAATATTTATATTCAGGAGTTAATGAAGTATATACCGTTAATTCGGATTCAGACCCTTTAAAGTCTAAACCTATCAAGGATTTTGATAATGATTTTTTTACAGAAATGTTTAAGAGTTATTGAGATTACCGAAGAAATATGAGTGAAATCAAAACTAAAGTTGTGGTTATTGATGGCTCACTTGATGAAGAACAAGAAACCTTAAAAGTTAAAGTTCTTTTTTATAAAGAAAATGATTTTTTCAATACAGAAGGAGAAATTATTGATGAATCCCTAGCTGGCAAGGAAATGACTATTTATTTCAATTATGATAAATATAAACAACAAAAAGAAAAACTAAATATCATTTCATGATACAAAAACCTTGAAAGCGATATCAATCTTGAAAATGTAAAGTATTCACTTCCCTTATTCTTCCCTTTCAAAGAAAATGAATTACTTCGTGAATACCTTATTGATAAGAGAGGTAACAGAGAAGATATGGATTACCTAGGAAAATTTGACTTCAAAATTATTTCTTCGAACGAAGAAACTAGAGAATTAACTTTTAAAGTTAGATTATTGAATTCTGAAGATAAAGTTGTCTCTAATAATGCACAGATTCTAAATAAAGAAGATGATTTAAACTTCGATGCAGGTAAATTAATAACAGTTAGAAATTTTCCTAAATTGGATCCTAAAAAATTACCTGAATACTATTACATTATGCTTGGAATGTATCGTGAACTCCCTATAGATCAATTAATAGTGCAAAATGAATATTCAAAAGAATTCAAAGATTACATAAGTGATCTAAAATCAAAAACAGCTTCTGAAGCAGTTGAACATTTAAATAAATTATACAATACTATTGATATCGCCAATATCTTTAGCACAAATCCCAAAATTCCAACAATTAACACTTTGGCAAAAATACTTAAATCTGATTCACGTTACAAAATTGAATTACAAACAGCACCAGATGAAGCGGATTCAAAACCTTACAACAATGATGCAGGATATGTAGTTGTTAACTTCTTAATTTCAAAAACAGAAAATAATCAAACTATCTATTACTCAGCAAGTTGAGATTATGAAAACATGAAACCAATTTTAACAGAAGAAACTGATAAATCAAAAGTCGAGGGCAGTTTTTTTTATTTACATAAGTTCAAAACTGTAGAAAATAGTAATTAGAATATTTATCCAATTATTAATATGCTACAAAATAAATTATGAATTCATTAATGTCGCATTAATTTGTGACATTATTTTTTTAATCAGTGTTTCAAAATCCTTAAAAACTTTTCAAAAACAAATTCAACCAATATGATTTGTTATAACTATTATGATGAATAATTTAAAATAGTTGTTTTTGATTTTTAAATCAAAAACATCATTAATTTTTAAATTACTTATTAAGTTATAAGAACTAACAAGGGTTGTAACAATGTCAAACTTATTGCTTAAAAAATTTAGAAAAACTAATTTTAGAAAATATTTACTATTTTCAGGTTTATCTATTTTATCAATTTTTGCTTTTGCAGCAATTGCTTGTTCTTCTTCCAATGTAGTTATAACTGAAGAAGATAAACGCTTAAAAGAAACAATTAGTTTAATTACTGATCAAAACACTAATGATACTCAAAGAAAATCTATTAGTTTAGTAACTGATGAAGCATCATTAAAAACACAACTTAGAGTTTCTGATGATGAAAAAGAAAAATTTAAAAAATATATTAAAAATAATGTTGATCCTAATTTAACTGATGAGCAAATTGAAAAATTAAAACCCTGAAATTTTTATTTTAGTTATGACTTAATTAAAGATAAATTAGATCTTAATAAAAGCCATTATTTATTTGTTAAGGATCTAACAGATTTAATTTTAGATAGTGATAGTTATTCAAATATTTTTCATAAAAAATATGAAAAGGTTAATAAAGGTGTGTATCTAAAAGATTATAAACTCGATAAAGAAACCAAAACTATTACTCTTAATTTAGGTTATAACTTCCTACCCTATGAAGATCATAGTGGCGAAATAACTCAGCCTGTCGTTCATCCTAGTCACTATATTGAACCAAAAGCACTAACTTCTTTTTTGTTGCCAATTGCTAAAAATCAATTAAGTAATTTTAATCTTAATGAGTGAAAGATAATTAAAAAATTTTCTTAATTAAAGGTTTTGAAATTCTTGCTTAAATAGCAAGAATTTTTTATATTTTGTTTAATCAAATAATAATCTGAAAATAGGTACAGGTATGCAAAGACAGCATGTTTTTATACTTAAAAAATTTAATTTTAAAACTAGTTATTTATAATAAAATTACTTTATGTGTTTAGACTGTAAAAAACAATTTCTATGACAAACTAGAAAAATAATTAGCATCGATGAATTTGTAAAACATGTTAATAATAAATTAATGCCACTTGTTTCAACAAAGCAATTTATTGAAAGTAAAATTGATGAAGATGGTGATCAATATATTTTTGCTATTGATTCAATTAGTGAAGAAATTCTAAGTGATTTAGTAATTAAAATGTCAGAAGTAGCACTAGGTTTTGATGTACAACTAACAATGTATGATTATCTTAAAATGGTTGATGTTTATAAAGATGAAAGAGTAGAACAAGATGAACTTCTAGAAGAAAAAGGAGACAAAAAACACCGTAAGAAAATTGAAGAAGAATGAAAAAGAATGAAGGTTTTCCTAGATTTTTATCGACGCATAGATGAGAACTTAACTTCTAAGAATTTAACCATTATTGCAAGGATAACAAAAATGGCATCAATGATGATTAATCTTTCTTACAATGAAAAATCTGTAGGTAAAATTTTCGTTGATAAAGACACAGTCAAAAATATTAGTCACATGGTTAATAGAATCACATCTAAATTAGAAAAATATGAGACTTTTAGATATGCTACACCAACTAGTGATAAAACACAAAAACAATTTTTTAATACAAAATTTCTTAAACATGTTGGTCTAAGAAGTCTTTGACAAATTAAAGTATCTAATTCTAAATTTAATTATAAAGATGCTGTTAGATTAATGGCCATTTATTTAATAGGATTACAAGATAAAAATACTAAAGACAGATTTTCAGAATTAACAATGTTAAAACAAATCAACCCACGCACAAATAGAATATATACTTGTTCTATTAATGATATTTCTAAAGATAAATGAGCAGCAGTTGCCAATGCTTTAAATATTAAAGATTTTGAAAAATTATGAACATGAAGAAATCGCCCTATTCATTAAAATGATTCTTATCTTTTAGATAAGAATTTTTTTACTTAATTCAATTATCAAAAATAAATTTTAAGCTAAATTTATTTAACTTGAAACACTTTATAAAAACTAGTAATTTAGTAAATTAGCTCTACTTATTTTTTAAAACTAAATAACTAGATTTATAATAAAATTTAACTTATGAACAATCATTCAAAAAAGAAATATATTTGACAAAATAGTAAACCAATTGCTTTAAAAGATCTTTTGAAGCATGCTACTTTTGATATCTTACCAGTTTTTGAAACTAGTGATTTTATAATAGATCCACTTGATCATGATGATGTAATTGAAATAAAAGAAACTAAATATTTAACTAATGAAATGATTGAAAAAGTTGTTAGCCAAATGTCATTAATGCAAGCAGGTATAGAAAGATATCAAGTTTATAAAGAACAAGTTTATTTTATCGATGCTTTAAATGATCAAAACTCGCATAATTTAAATTTACTTGATGAGCGTTTGCCTAGCAAGGATACAATTTTTGATATCAAGAATGTTTTAGAAGGTAGCAAAAAATTATTTACTTATGTTAAAACAATTAATGAAGAATTAACTGTTGATAATTTAAAACTAGCATTTAAAATTAATCTACTGCAAAAAATGTTAGAAGCTGAAGACTATAATTTAAGTATTCTTGATCAAGAATTACTAGATGAAGAAACTATTAATAAATTAATTAAACTAATTAATAGATCATCAGCAGCATTACCTAAAAATCAATTTTTTTATAAAATTGATTTAGAGCAAAAAACATATGCTAATTATGTTTATTTAACTCATATAGAATTATTTGATCATAATACTTTATGAAATATTAATACATCTATTAATCAAGCATCTTATAGTGATGCTTTAAAAATGATGACTATTTATTTAATAGGCTTAAAAGATGAATTAACAAGAAATAGTTTTGCTAATTTAGATTATTTAAAGATCATTAATCCTAGATTAAATTCATTTTATACTATTAGTATAAAATCAATCTCTGATCAAAAATGAGGACTTCTTGCTGAAGCTTTATTGATTGAAGACTTTGACGATTTATGAAAATTAAGAACAAGATCTTATCAATAGGTCTTGTTTTTTTATTGTGTTGTTTAATAGATTTAAATAAGTTAAGCATTAAAAAATAACTGATTTCTCAGTTATTAATTTTCAGGTTTTTTTCTTATTAGAATTCTTCTATATTGTTCTACTCCATAGATTACAGCTCTACCGTGTTTACTTTCAGGTTTTCTATATCCGGGGTTTTTTTCTCCACTACCTGTTAGACCAATTATTTCAAATTGCTCTGGATTGTGTTTATCTAAAAAGGTTATAGGCACCCCCATTACCCCATCATAATCACTAGGAATTCCACTGACAGTTGGAACATCTATTACATCATAGTAGTTATCATACTTGAGATATTGTATTTGTTGCTTCTCTTCTCGGCTTCTCTTCTCGGCTTCTCTTCTCGGCTTCTCTTCTCGGCTTCTCTTCTCGGCTTCTCTTCTCGGCTTCTCTTATGGCTTTAACTAGGCGTTTATCATAAATTAGATTTTCTTCCATAGTTAGAAGTTTAAGTTTCTCATGTCTAAGACCATGTTCAAGGTTAGTAAATCAACCAACATTACCAAATTGCTTAAATTTTTCGCCTTCGTGATCAAATGTCTTAAAAATTTTAACATTTGTTCTGCCTAACCAAATCTTTTTTTCTTTAATCAAACTAAAAGTTTCTTTGTATGAAATTGCATTTTTATTACCGATTATTAAAAACTTTTTTTGTATTTAAAAATGTGATCAATAAATTCTCTAAATAAACTAAATGGAGGGTTGGTAATTACAATATCTGAATATTTAGCAAACGCCTTATACTTGCCATCAAATGTTTGAAAATTTTTATATTTTCTTTCATTGGCTTTTTGTTCAGCTTTAGCAGAATCATATTCACCGTTACTAGAATTTATCCTTATTTCTCTAGATATTGTAGATTTGTCTTTATCTAGTTTTCTAGATATTTCTGTAATGTTATTTCCTTCTCTCAAAAGTATTTGAATTGCAAATCTTTCTTGAATACCTAATCGTTTATACAACATACTATATGATATTATAAAAAAATATCTTCCCAACCTTTCTGATTGAGCTAGATATTACAATTCAGCAAAATAATTGCGAGCAACACTAACTTATTTTACAAAGATTTAGTTGACATAAAGCACATAGATATTGATTTGACAGTATAGTAATTTCCTAAACAACTGCTTTGCAAATTCTCTACAAAATCCATGGCTACCAAAAAAATTACATAATAAATAACTGAATTATTGTCCAAATATGAAAAAAATAATTGGTTTTTTCACTTTTTAGACTTTTTTAAGCAAACTAATCAACTATTTTTAAACTTTAAATATAATACACTGGCAACTAATAGTAACTAGTTGCCCTTACACTTATATTATTAGTGTATTGTAATTTTTTCTTAGATACCAATACTTGGTAGCTAAGTACAAATAGAAGTAGTTGTTTTTTCTGTTTTCCTACTTCTATAATCTTATTAATGTCTTTAGATTTAGGATGATAAATGTTGCCAGTTCATTTATTCATCATATTTTTTCAAAAAAGTAACTAGATTCTCAATTAGGAATTATTCTAAACAAAAAAAATTTTTTGTTTACTTCCATTGGTGTTTAAGACATCGTCTTTTGGTCCTTTAATTTAAGCATTAGCTTACTTCTTATATTATTATTTTGGTTAACTATAGTCTTTCTATCTCTGTTTCTTGTTTATAGTTAATTGTTTCTTTATAAGCGCATTGCGCCTTCTTAATTTTGGATTTAAACTGGCAATTTATGTTTGTTCTATTATTTATAATATTATGTCGTGTGTAAGTGTGGCAATAGCCACTAATTCCTTATATAATAATTTTTAAAGACCCGAGCTAGCTAATTGAAAAATTTGCTAGCGAAGGTCTTTTTCTTATAAGATAAAATTAGTTATATAATAAGAATATTATTAATCAGATTTAGCTTAATCAAAAAGTTAGGTAGTTAATTTAACAAGTTCAAAAACAAAAAAGTTAGCAAAAAATAAATATCTGTTTTTAATTTATATTATAATATTAGTGCAGTTAAAAATCATAACTGCCACTATACGAGTTATCCATTACTCATAGTGAACTTAAAAAATATTCTTAGATTGTATCTAAAGTAATTTAGATGCTAAAAGCAACTAAAAATAACTTTGAAGTTTTAGTTAATGTGGTTATCATGTAAGTTTTTTAAAAACCACTAGGTTAAAAAACCTTTTAATAAAGACTATTAATCAGGCGTTATACTAGTTGCTAGAAAAACCTTATTTAAATGTATTAATTTATTTAGTTTCCTTAAATTTAGACTAAGACCAGATCAATTTTTCTTAGGTTATTATCAATCATAAAAATGTAGTAAGAAATTCTTTTCAATTTTTTTATTGTTTCTTACTGATTTATAAGTATTTTACTATCTGATTTACAAGCTTTCTTATCAACTTTCTACTTGTAAATTACTGTTATTATTTTTCAATCAACTAAATTATTCATCATATAGTTGTGTGTGACAAGTCACTCCTTTAACTTGTCGTTTGAGTCAGTTATTTTTGTTTTTTATAGAGTTTTTCTTTGTTATTTAATTAACACAATCTTTGCTTATTAATTTTAGAATTTAAAGAAGGTTTTTTGTCTGCCTTCTTAATCTTTTTTCAATCATAATAATAATGAACTTTTAGGTTCAACATTAACATTAAAATAAAAATACATTTAATAGGTTAAAGGGAAGCAGTTAAGCTTCCCTTTTTATATGTCTTTTGAAAAGCAATAAAACATTTTGCATTAAAAAAAAGCAAGAAATCTTAAGAAATCTTGCTGTAGGTAAAACAGTTAGTTTTACGAATAAATTAATGATTAAATTATTTTATATTGTTTTTTTTAAGAATAGTTTTAATGTTTTTAACTTGTTCTTCAATAGTTTCAACTTTTGTTTCAAGTTTAGCGACACGGTTGTCGAGACTTTTAACAGTCATTTCTAGATTACCAACGCGCTTTTCCATCATTCGATTGTGTGCAAGTTGTTCTTGAATGAAATTTGCAACTAATTTGTTGAATTCAGTTTGTTGGTTGTTAAAAGCAGTTTGCTGAGCAATGAACTCATCCATTCTAGCAAATCCTTTAACAACAATGGAGCGTAATTCTTTAATAGTCATGCCGTTACCTCTTCCACCCTTTGTATCATCTAGGTCTTTTAATGTATCACTAGAAATTGTACAGGAAATTCCACTGTTTGGTAAAGGATTGCATGACAAATTGAAACCTTCATGTTTTTTCATTATCACTTTTAATTGGCTGTATACTTCAGATATTTTTTTAAAGTTTTGTTCAAATATAGTATTCTCGTTTCTGCAGAATAAGTTATTTATTTTACTTTTTGGAGTAATTCTTTCCGCTTTTTAATTATACTTTGCAATTTTTAAAAAATTTGAAACTGCTGATCAAAGCGTGAAATTTGTGAAAAAATTTCACATTTTAATCAGCAAAATCAACTGATTAATAATTCGTTTTATGTCCTTTAAAACCTATTTATAGAGATGTAAATTGAAATATTTTGTTTTTATAGCTAATTAAAAAATATTACTAACTTGCTTCATCAATTTTAGTCAACTTTTCTACTACCTAAAAAAGCTTACAAATTCAAAAAAAGGCTAAAATAGTTTTAAATTTGCCAAAAATTGCAAAAGCAATGTGAAATATTTCACATTATGATTATTTTTTTGGCAATTATCACAGTCTATTCCTGCACACAATTATAATAAACTCATGCCTAAAAATCACACTGATGAAAAACTAGAAAACGTTGCTTCGATTGACGAGACAATTGCGTTTTCACAAAAAACTTCAAGACCACGGATCAAAGTCGAAAACTTAGTTATCGACTTTGGTGAAACATTAGCAGTTGATGATGTTTCATTTGAAGTTAAAGATGGCGAGTTAGTTACCTTGCTAGGACCTTCTGGTTCAGGTAAGACAACTGCCATGAATGCTATTGCAGGATTGATTACTCCTACTGCAGGAAAAATTTCCTTCAATGGTGTTGATGTTACAAAGTGAACACCACAAAAACGCAAGTTAGGATTCGTTTTTCAAAACTACGCTTTATACCCTCACCTATCTGTTTATACCAACATTGCTTATCCTTTAAAAAATGATAAGGAATGACAAGCTAAGGTTCTGAATAAGCGCTTGATTGCTCAAAACGCAGTCAACGCCATTATCTTCAAAGCAAATGGGGCTAACAATAATGAACTTATTAAATATAATGACTTATTGCAAGCTAAAATTCATGAACCTTATAAACTGCAAAGAAAAATTGAACAAAAACTTGCAGATATGAACACTGAATATGAACTAGCTAGTGCCGAGGTTAGAAAAACTAATTCAGCTTTTGAATTTAAAAAGAGTTGATTACAAAAAGCAACCATTGCTAAGTTAGATGAAATCAAACCAATGGCGAAAACTAACAAAGCTAAATATCAAGAAGGAGTTAAAAAAATCCAAGTCACTTTCAGTGAAAAAATGAAGCAAATTAAGACTGAATTTAAAACTGAAATTACTAAGAAAAAAGAGATTGCTAAAAAAATCAAAGCAGACATTAAAACTTCTAAAGAAGCAGCTGAACATAAAAACTTAAAATCTCAAAAAAGTGGTTTAGCAAGAAAACTGAATAGAGAATATCGTACTTTTGAAAAAGAATTAATCACAAAATACGGTAAAGTCTTAAAAGTTTCTAATAAAACTTTAGAAAAGCAAATTTCTGAATTAAGTGTTGACATTATTCCACTGAAAAAGATCATCCATAACGCCGTTATGGAAGTTAGTGAAAGAGTGGATATTGTCAAAAACTTAGGTAAAAAACCTACCAAACTTTCAGGAGGACAACAACAACGTGTCGCAATTGCTCGCGCGATTGTTAAAAAACCTAAGATCATCTTAATGGATGAACCTTTATCAAACTTAGATGCTAAATTACGTGTTTCAACACGTCAATGAATTCGGGAAATTCAAACTTCTTTAGGGATTACAACTGTCTTTGTTACTCACGATCAAGAAGAAGCAATGTCAATTTCAGATACTATTATTTGTATGTCAACTGCTAAAGTTCAACAAATCGGTTCACCTTTAGATTTATATAATAAACCTGCTAACTTATTTGTTGCTCGTTTCTTAGGGGTGCCTGAAATGAACATCTTTAAAGCCAAAATTGATGAGCAAAATAACTTATGAGTTGCCGATCATAAAGTTGAAGCACTACCTCAAAACCTTCAATATAAATATCCTGAAATTTATTTTGGTGTACGTGCTGAAGATTTACGTGAATCAGATGAGCCTGTTTTTATAGGTCGTATAAAACATGTTGAATACCTAGGGAAAGAAATTAAAGCAGTTTTAACTCTTAAAGGTGATGAATCAAAAGAATTCTTTGCTCACTTAAGAAATAAAACCCATTATTCAGTTGATGAAGAAATTGGTTTTGAAATTCGCCACCGTAAGTTTCACTTATTCGATGTTAAAACTGAAAAGCGAGTTGATCTCTAATGCGCAGTTATTTCTTAAAAAGGTGAATTAAATTTCAAGCTTCAAGAATTAAAGGACAAAGTCAATTAATTCTTGATAAGCCAGTAAGTTTTTGAATCCCTTGGTTAATGATTTTACCTGCTTTGATAGTTGTTGCATTATTTACAATTTATCCAGCAATTATTACAATCGATAGATCAGGTAACTATCTAGAAGATCCTAGATTTAATATTAATCAGATGGTACAAAATTTTGGCGCCGTTTATGAAAGAGTCGCTGATGACGTCTTTTTCCAAACAGGAATGCGTAATTCAGTAATTTATGCTTTACTATCATTACCATTAACGCTGATCATTGCAATTTTAATTTCATCAGCAATTGCTCACGTTTATAAGCAAATTGCTCGTGGATTTTGACAAACTATTTTCTTTTTACCATATTTAACAAACTCGGTAGCTATAGCAATGTCATTTGCTTATCTATTCCAAACTAGTGGTGGAATTATTAACTCAATTTTGGGTGATCAAATTCAATGATTAGATTCAGGAGATGCACAAGGCTTTAAAGCTTTTTGAGTTATCCTGATTGAAGGAATTTGAAGAAATTTAGCTTTTAACGTTTTATTATTCACTACTTCTATGTTAAGTGTTGATAAAAACAACTATAAAGCAGCATCAATTGATGGTGCAGGAACTGTAAAACAATTCTTTACAATTACCATGCCATCTATTCAAAAAACAACTAACTTATTAATTACTTTAGGAATTATTGGTGGTTTAAAAGTCTTCCCACTGGCTTTATTCAACAATAATCCTAGTCTAGCCAACCTAAATGGTGGAGCTACCATGATGACTTATATAACTGGTAAAGTTAGAGCAGGTGGTGTTAGTGACTTTGCTGATTCAGCAGCAGCATCTGTAATTATGTTCGCCTTAGGTTTAGCCTTCACGATTGTACTTAGAGGTGGTTACGGAAGGCTATTAAGATTAATTTCATGAAGATTGGAGCAAAATGTTTACAACAAGGTTAGCGCTTGAAAGAAAACTGCAAAAGTTCAGAATTAAGCGTACTGCAGAACGTAACTCGAAGCAAATAACTGACCGTTCAATTGCTTCAATTGTTACATCATTTTTCTTTAAAATGTCTATTTTAGTCTTTTTTGGAATCTTATTAGTGTTTCCGTTTGTACTTCTAATTTCAGTTGCTCTGCATGCTGATTATACAAACGTTGATTCACAAGGATTAACTGTTTCTCAGGTTTTTGATAATGCCTTTAACTGAAGTTCTTTTGAACAAGCCTTTAGTAGTGGATACTGATTTGCTGCTTTTTATTCAGCAGTTTCAGTTGTTGCTTCAATTGTTTTCAAATTGATAGTAACAACTTTATTGGCTTATGCTTTCAGTTTCCCACGCTGAAGAGGTAAAAGACAAACCTGATTATTCTTATTATCATTATTGATTTTACCTGAAAGTGCCCTGCTTACTGGTCAGCTGCTAGTTATTAACTCACTAGAATTAAATGGAAGTACAGTTGGTTTAGTTACTGCCTTGGTTCTACCCTATGTGGCAAGTACTTTCCATGCTTTCATGTTAAAAAATTCATTTGAAATGATTCCTGATTCATTAAAATTAGTTGCTAAAATTGATGGTTTTTCAGGGATTAAATTCTTCTTCAAGATAGCCTTACCAATGGTAAGTCCAACAACTTGAACAATTATTATTTTAACAACTCTAGCATCTTGAAACTCATTCTTATGACCTTCGATCATCCTATCGGGTCAAGCAGCTGATTTAAAAAATTCATTGAAATATGTTGAAGTTATTTCTTTATGAACTATTCAATCAGGACAAGTAGATCGTGGAGACGGAGTACTTGATACTTTATTAAACGTTCGCTTAGCAGCTGCTTTACTAGCAATTGCACCGATCTTTATTCTATACTTTGTGTTTAGAAAAAAAATCATGAATGCAATTTCTCGGCAAGGAAGGGCAATCAAAGGTTAAATTGAAACATCGTATATGCGATGTTTTTTTCTTTACTTTTTCCATAGATTTTCTATCTTTAGATAAAAAACTTCTATAGTTTTACTGAAAAGGCAAAGAAAAAACAACCTTATTCGGTTGTTTTTGATTGGTATTCAGATTCTGGTTTTGCACTTGCTATGTAATCAACTTCCTGCTTTTGTTCAGGATTTGCTGCTTCATTTTCTTCTAAGTGAATTGCTCTTCAGAGACTGCTCAAAGATATAATTCCAAATATTGGTCAGATTAATGCAAATCTTAAATTCTTTTTAGCAACATCGAAGTTGTATCCCCTATTATTAACATCTCTATAAAGTATGAAGGTAATGACATAGTAAACAACCATAAAGATAATTGCTAATATAATCATTGCGACTCATCTTCCATCAACTACGGTACCACCAATAACTGTGGCATTTAAAATTGAAGAAATTGATACTGTAAAATAGAAAACAAAAAATAGAATTGAAAAAAGTGTAGCAAGAGCAGATGCCAGTACCATTATAACTGACAAAATCTTCAGTGTTTGATGTGATTTGATAATCTTATTTTATACGCTTTTATTTGAATATCGAGATATTTTTTAGAGATTTAAGAAGGCATAATTTAAAAGATGCGACATAACGTTAATAAAAAAACAACCAAAAACGGTTGTTTCCTAATTATTGTTTACTTTTGATTTCTCTTACTTTTTCAATATAGTCTTCAGGTTCACTATCTTCTATATATTCTTTAATACCTATATAGATATTAGCAACTGCAATACTTGCTAAAATTATGTGAGCAAAAAAAATCGAAATTAGAACCATTGTTCTTGCAGTATCAAATGAACCTTTGAAACTAAAATTTCCTAGTTTTACATAAAGCACAATTGCTAGTATTATAAAAATAATAAAAGATATTATAATAATTGCAAGGGGTACTAAAAATTTTGCACCTGTAAGAAGTGCGCTTCTTGTATCAGATATTACAGTTTCTGTTCCATTAATGGTTTGCACAGCTCAATCTATGACCAAAGCAGCAATGATAATGATAAAAATAACATGTACAATTTGCATTGACAAGTATCATCAAGCTAGTGTCTTTAGTTTTTTATATTGATTAGTTTTCATAATAAACATTTTACCTTATTTACTATAAATATGAATTTATATAAAATAAATTAGATTGGTAACTTTTAAGCCAAAAGGATTAAAAAAAGCAACATTTGTTGCTTTAATTATTTATCGCTTTTTAGTTTTCTTGCCTTTGAAATTAGATCTTCATCATCAGAATCTGATGACATTTCATCACTAATACCACTATTAATTTTATGAAGTGCAACAGAACCTAAAATTAAAGGGAAGAAAAAGAAAGAAAGAATTACTAATGTTTTAGCAGTATCAAACATTCCGTGTGGATAATATGAAAGTTTTGATAACAATACTATTGTCAACACAAAGTTAGCAATACCTAGGGAAATTAGTAATAGAGTTAAGACTACGTAGCCACCAACAGAGACATAAAAGACTTGCACAGCAAGATTTGAAGGAGCATATACATAGTCTGGATTTTCTAAGTTCAGTGATGCAGTTAAGTTTATAAAATTAACAATCAGACTAATTAAGAAGATATAACCTAAAACAGTGATTGCTATTCTAGTACCTAGATATGCTCAAGCCACTTTTTTGAGTCCACTAAAATTTAAATTTTTCATAAAATTAATTTTACTTGATTTTTGGAAAAATATCCTTTTATATATTTATTAATTTTCCATAATTTGGCGAAAATGAAAAATTGAAAAAAGCAGTCTCTAGACTGCTTCACTTCTATTTTTTATAAACTCTTTTGCTTCAGCTAAATAATCTCGTTCACCTAATTTATTATCTTTAATTGCTTTGTAAATTCTTACTAGTGAAACTAAAGAAAGAATGGCTTGAACAACAAATGCCGAAATAATTACTAAGGCTTTTTCATCAAATAAACTAATTTCTCGATAAGAAAGCATTAAATAAAGTGCGATCGTAACTCCAATATATGCCATAAAAAATAACATTGATATTAAAGTCAAAATTAAGTATAAAATCAGATTAGTAAGAAATGTATCAATAAATGTACCTGATGGGGCAATAACAGGTAGAAAAATTATAAGGATAGACGCTGCGAAAGTTGCATTTGAAATAAGACCTAAAATAAATTTAACTCATGCTAGTGTAAGTAATTTTTTTTGTTCTTTCATAAATAAATTATATGCTTTTTTCATTAAAACCAGACAATTTAAAAGTTACTTTTTCCTTAAATTAACTGGTTAATAAAGTTAATAACAGGCTTATGAATGGAATTATTCTAAAATTTTTGTTAATTATGCAAATTTTTCCACATTGCAATAAAGATTTGTGCCAGTTGTAAATTTTTTATTTTTTTTGCTATTATTTAGTGAGAGAGGTGTTATGACTTACGATCCATAGTCTAACCTAAACCTTCTTTGAAGGTTATTTTAATAACGTTTCAAACTAAATCAATTAAAAAAGATTTATAAACTCAAAATTTTATAAATCTAATTCACAAAATCAAACTAACTACTTTTTTACTAAAAGTAGTTATAACTCAATTTTAAAAGGAAAAAATTATGATTAAAAAAACTAAAACAAAATTATTAGTTGCTTTAGCAGCAACTGCTAGTGTAGCCCTTGCAGCAACAGCAATTGCTTGTTCTTCTTCACCTGGTTCAGGTTTTGCTTTCGATATTCCAAATACTGATGTTGTCAGATTTGCAAATACTTTTGCAGATAAAGGGGTTCAAAGAGAAGCGATTCAAGCAATTATTAATAAATATAATTCACTAGAAACTAAACCTAAAGACTATGTTAGAGTTGAAGAAGTTAATGTTGCAGATGGTTACAATAACGGTGATAAACTAACGATTCAAAATATTACAGGTCGTAATACCAAAACTTATTGAAACCTAATTTTAAATTACCCTGCCTTAGCAGCTAAAGTTGCTCAACATAACATGCTTTTACCACTTGATACAGATGGTTCTCTTGCTAATCACTTTGAAGAAGATTTCTTAACTAAAACTATTGGTGGTGCTGATAGTAAAGTGACAAATGTTTTACCTTTTGGAACTTCATCAGTAGTTGCAGGTGTTAATGGTCCAATGATGTCTTATATTTTAAGAGAGGTAATAAAAGCTGGTGCTACTTATAATAGTGATGCAGATAAAACCTACTTTGAAACAAATTTTACTAATAAATATAAAGATTCAGAAGAAGATGCTTTTATTAAAGATGGTAAAGCAGGTGAAAAAGGTGGAGGATACGGTTCAATTGCTGATGCTGATAAATCAGTTTGAACTAACTATAAAATTAAGCAGACTATGTTCGATAACTTCAAAGATCTTATTGATTTTGGAACTAAAGTCTTTGATAGCTTTTCAGGGTTAAAAAATGCTTCAACAAATATCGATAATGCTCGCGGTTTTGTTGGAGTTAACTCAATGTTTAACTGATTAACAACTTATTCTTACACTCATGCTGGATCTTTATCAGGTCATGTTTTAGATACTGAAGGTAATAAAAATAACTTCACTAATTATAAAAATATGTTTGGTGAAGGTAAAGAAGGTAAGGAAGCAAAGCAATATAAATGACTTAAAAAAGTTTATGATGAAACGCTTTCACCAGCAATTGCTAAAGGTGTTTTATGGGTAGGAAAACCAGGTGGAGAAGAAGATGCTTCAAAATTTTTAGCAAATCACCAGCAAGTTATTCTAAATGGTTCAACTTCAAGATGAAAAAATAGTTCAGTAGCTTCAAAAGCAGGCCAAACTAATGACCCTGAAACACTTCAAGAGAGTGAAGTAGTTGCACTAAAAGCCCCTAGTAAATATGTAGCAACCGATCCTAAAGCTGCTTACTATCGCCAAGGGCCACATATTCTAGGAATTCATGCCAATGAAAAAGCTGATAATGGTGTTCGTGCATTCATAAAATGAATGACTTCAACCGAGAATCGTTATGACTGAGAAGTCGGAACTGAAACTGCGAAGAAAACTTATACACAACTAACTCCACAAGAAATGTTTTTTGCTCATGCTTCATACATAGTTGTGCAAAAAGGATTTGCAAAGGAAGGCTCAGAAATTAGAAAAATTATTGATGCTGCTTCAAATAAAAACGAGTATCAAAAAGTTACTATGAGTCAATTTGCTAAAGTTTTAGAAAGTAAAACTGATGAATTTGAAGCGTTTGCAGAACCTACAGATAGTTCCACTTCAGACTTAAGAACAGCTTTTGAAACTGTTTTAAATACTCAAAAAACAAGTAAAAAATCAGCAACCCAACTAGATGATTTTGAAAAATTCATAGCAAGTTTAAAAAGTTCATTTGGTACTGACAAAATCAAATAAGCCTATTACTACATTTTTTCAAAAACTGTCATTAATAGCTAAAAAAGGTGCGTTTCGGTCATTTTTTCAGCAAAATGATTGAAAAAATTTCACAATTTTTTCGGTTTTCGTAGATATTTAACCGAATGGCTTTAATAATTTATAATAATATCTAGATAAAAAAACAAGAGGTTTAATATGAAAATAAACAAAACAAAATTATTTATTAGTCTTGGAGCAGCCGCTTCACTTGCACTAGCAGGAACAGCAATTGCTTGTTCAAATGGTGGAACAACTAATGGTCGCTATGACACTAATAATGTAACAAGTGTAAAATTTGCAACATCTTTTTCAGCAAACGGTACACAGCAACAAGCTATTAAAGCATTAATTGCAAAATATAATGAAACTCAAGCAAAAGTTGAAGGTTATTTAAATGTCGAAGAGATCAACCTAAATGGTGGTTATAGTACGGCAGAGCAAAATGTAATTAGTAAAATTACTGCAAAAGACAAAACTACTGGTTATAACTTGATCTTAAACTACCCTTCATTAACATCAAAATTGGCTCAATATAATATGAATGAACCATTAGATACAGATGGTTCACTAATGCAAGGTTATGAACAAAGTTTCATAACAAACAATATCGGGGGTACAGATACTAAAGTAACTAACGTTATTCCTTTTGGAAGTTCAACAGTCGTTTCAGGAGTAAATGGTCCTGTTATGTCTTACTTAATAAGAAAAGCAGTTGAAGCAGGAGCCACCTTAAATAGTGCTGATGAAGCATGATTTAAATCAGAATTCACTGAAAAAGCAGACTTCTTAAAAGATGATGATTTCATCGAAAAAGGACAAGAAGGTCTTAAAGGTGGAGGTTGAGGTAAAGTAGATGATTCTAAAAAATCTGTTTGATCAAACTACACCATTAAAAAATCAATGTTTGAAAACTTCAGAGAATTATTTGATTTTGGAGTTAAAGTTTATGACAGTTTTTCAGGACTTCAAGATGTTGCTTCAAATATCGATAACGGTCGAGCACTAGTTGGAATTGACTCATTCTTTAACTTCTTAACATCATATTCATATACTGATGCAGGTGGTACAGATGGTTACATACTAGACACCGAAAGTAATAAAAACAACTTTATAAACTACAAAAATATGTTTGGTGAAGGTAAAGATACTAAAAATGCAAAACAGTATACTTGATTAAAAAGCCTTTATGAAGAAGTTCTTTCTCCAGGTATTGGTCGAGGAATTATCTGAATGGGAGCAGGTGGAGAATACGGTTCAACTTACTTAGTCCGTCATGGAATGGGAGTTTCACTAGGTTCAACAGCAGGATATAGAAATAACTTTCTTGGAGAACGACTAGAAAATCGAATCATTAACATTGGTGGAGATAAAACCTTTATAGTGGATTCTGGAGATGCTCTAGATATAAAAAATGCAACAGGTTCTGGAGATGTAAAAGATAATGCAATTACAGGTCTTACTGTTGGGAGCCATACAAATAATTTATATATCTCAACTGTAAAAACCTTGCCTAAAAATAATTACTACATTCAATCTAAAGATGCAGCAACTGATGCTAAATTAACAGAACTTAAAGATAAACTAACTGGTGGATTCTTCGTAATGAAACCCGTTGATCAAAAAGCAACATATGAAGCTAAATTTGGGACAGGTATTGTTTATGTTGGTACAGTTAATGATCAAGCAACAAACGAAAAAGGTGACAAAGCATTATTCTTCTTTGCAGCAGATAAAATAAAAGAGAAGGTTTCTGCAGACACTAAAACTTTACAGCAAAAAGAACTACTTACTTTACAAGCGCCTAAGAAAATGAAATCATCTGACACTAAAGCAATTGTTTACCAACAAGGTCCACAATTGTTAGCAATTCACTCAAATGATAAAGGTGATAAAGCAACTAGATTGTTTGTTAAATGATTAACTGCTTCAGATCAAAAATATGACTGAGAAGTTGGGACTAAAACCTATACACAAAAAACTCCACAAGAATTCTTCTATGAAGCAGCTTCATACATTGTTCCTTACAAAGGCTTTACAAATGATGATTCAGTTATAGCTAAAAGTATGGCAACAAGTAGAGCCAATGACTATCAAAAAATTACTTTTAACGCTTTTAAAGAAGCACTAAAAAGCGACTCAGATGAATTAGTTATTTTTGCAGAATCAGTTGATAGTTCAACAGCTAAACTTAGAGAATCTTTTGAAGCAACACTAGCTTCTTCAAAAACTGCTAACCGTACTAATCCAAATCTAGGTTCATTCGAAACATTCTTAAGTAACTTAAAACAAACTTTTGGTAAAGACAACGTTAGATAATAATGAAGTTATTAAAAAATAAGAAATTATTTTTTTCACTAATAGCCTTAACAACTATAACAGCAACAGCAACTCTTGCTGTTGCTTGTTCTAATGCTGAAGTTAAAAAAACTACGCTTGAAGAAACTAAAACTAAAAAAATTGATTGAGCAAAAGTTACTACTCAAAGCATTTATGACGCAGTTGTTATTAGTTGAGCAGATGGTGATACTGTTAAAGTCAAAATCACTGATGCAGTTTCAAAAAGTACAGGTTTATCAGTAGGTGCAGAGTATTCAATCAGACTAAATAATATTGATACTCCAGAAGTTAATGTCAATGGTTCACCTGCTGGACCTAATGAACTTAAATATGCAAATGCTGCTTCAGCTTTTGGTAAAAAAGTAATGCCTAAAGACACTAAAGTCAGAATTACTACTACACATCAACGCAGTTATGAAAGAGTAGTTGGTGGACTCTTTTATAACGAATCAGGTGCTAGTGATTATCAAACTAATTATGAAAACGAATTAGTTAAACAAGGTTTAACCTTGCCACTAGCAGGTTCAATATTAACTAGTTATGATTTTGAAGAAAAGAATGTTAATAGTTATATCTTAAAAGCTATCGGTAATTCATTTTACTATGCTTGAGAAAACCGTTTAGGTTTATTCGATACAGGTAAAGCTAATTCAACAGATAAAGAAGCAATGGATTTTGCAAAAAATGTTTATCAAAAAAGAGGTGCACCAGATCCTGGTTACTTCTTAAAAACAAATTCGCCAAATGTCTTTGATGACTGAAGCACAAAAAGCTAATTAAAAAGACTTATCAAATTTACGATAAGTCTTTTTCTTGCTTTTAAACAATTGATTTTAGCATTGCATAAAAGATTTTTTTTGGTCAAGAAAAACTTCTAGCAGTATTAATCGTAGTTAGTTTTTTACTTTCCGATTCTACCTTTTGCATATATTTAACAATATCAGTAACTGTTTCACCTTGAATAATATCGATAGTTTCATATTGTGCATAAAATGAGCGAATATCAAAGTTCATAGTTCCTAAATAAGCAATTTTATTATCAAAAACACCCGCTTTAGAATGATTAAAATAATTATTACTTAAATAAGCAGTCATACCATATCTTAGTAAAACATTTAATTCAAACAAACTAATATTTGATACTAGTTTTTGTCTAGAAAAACCAGGAAAATATAAAGTAACTTTGACACCTGATAAAAGGGCAACTTTTAAAGCAGAAATAATATTATTAGGTAAACTAAAATAAGGACTCATAATTTTTATTTCAGTTTCTGCTCTTGAAATTAGCTTAACAATTGTTTCTTCTAAAACAGGATCATCAATCTCAGGTCCACCTTGACTTAGGATTAAATTATTTTGTTTTTCAGTCGCTTCAAGTTTACTTTTAACAACTAATTTTTTAATATTAAAATTAGTTGTTAAGTCTTGATCGGCTCAACGCCTTCACATTTGCACAAATAATTTTATATAGTTATAAACATAACTACCTTTAATACGATAATTAAAATCACGGTAAATTCCATAACCTGGATTTAAAGAAACATATTGATCAGCAATGTTACTTCCACCATTAAATAAGATCTTTGAATCAATTAAAATAAACTTACGATGGTTACGATAAAGGTTGGAACTTAAGAAGAAAGTAAACTTTAACTTACCAATAAAAACCACGTTAATCCCTTGTTTTTTCAGTTCGTTTCACTGATGATTCTTAACATTGCGGCGCCCATAATCATCGACTAATCAACGAATATTAACTCCTTGTTTTTGCTTTTTTAATAATAAAAAAGCAAGTTCATCAAATAAATGACCTGATTCAACTCAATAAGAAACTAATCAGACTTCATTTTTAGCTTCTTCAATTGCTAAAAATAAGTCATTAAAATAATCATTAGGCATTTCATAAGTTTTAATCTCGCCATTTAAAATAGCTGTTTTATTATAAATTGATAAGTGATTAAAAGTTACTTCTTCTTTAGTTGCAAAACTATGCTGCTCATCAATAATTTCAGTATCGTTATCCATCTCACTTTGAACCACTAAATAGTCACGGCGATGGGGATATTTTTGCCCTAAGGAAAAATATAAAACATGACCTATCAAGGGAACAATAATTACAAATAGCATTCAACTTAACTTGGCGCTGCTATGGCGTTTTTGACTAAAAATAATTAAAGCTGTCAAGATATTAATAATATAACTAGCTAGCAAAGTAAAGACAAAAGCATATGTATTAACTCAGAGAATGACTGCATAAATCGCCACCGTAATTGAAACAACTAAAATGGAAAATAAATATCAAAATAAATTATTAATAGGCTTCATATATTGCAATTATACTAATATAAAAGCCTAAAAAGGCAATAAAAAAATGGCGGGCCTGAAAGGATTTGAACCTTCGCGGGAATCTCTTCCCCTATGTCGTTAGCAATGACACCTCTTCAGCCTCTTGAGTACAGACCCATGCCGTTTATTTATTATAAATCATCAAGGCTGATTTATAATAAAAAAATTTTGCAAAAAATTAGTGTGGTTTTTGGCTAGTTGAAATGTTATTTATAGTAGTTTGATTTGGTTAGTTAATGACAAATGGAAAGATTGTATAAACAAAAAAATGACTTATTTAGCAAGTCAATTTGATTTGCCAGGGGTTACTTTTAAAAAGTTTATTTATCTTTCTTTTTCAGTAATTCTAAAATTAATTCAAGTTTTCATTAGTTTCTTTATTTTGCTTTTCCACATTTTCTATCCTTTTATTTGTTTGCTCAAACTTTTGGTTCATTTCAGAACGAAGTCCGTCGATTTTAGCATCAAATTTCTGCTCTATTCTTTTTTCCATTTGCTGACTTTCATCACGAAGAGTAGTTACAGCATCTCCTACTGCCAACTTTATTTGTTTCAATACCCATTCTTTGTTGAAAACTTCGTTGCCTACTCTTGGGCCAGGTGGAGTAACAACAATAGATTTTGGATCACCTTCTGCTTCAAAGTGTAATTTTGCTTTACTTGTATCTTGATTGATATCAACTTTATGAATTGTTTCTTCAATATCGTGAGTTTTGTCTAGCAACTTGACTGCATCTGAATGTTTGCTACTTAATTTTATATCTGTAGACTTATGCATATTAATTAAATTATAATTCAAGAAGAACTGAATAAAATACTCAAATCAAAATGATTTGAGTATTCCTAGAGTGTTCTAATAACTGCAACTCTTACATTTTTATTTTAATGGACTTTCATTCGAAAGTTCATTTTTATTATT
>NZ_NQNY01000005.1 GCF_002276225.1 Mycoplasmopsis agassizii
CAAAAAATTTTAGGTTGACAATCACCATTCAAATACAGACAAATTTAAAAAACTCTACTAATGCTTTACTCCTTAATATCATTATAAACATTGAATTAAATATTACAATTCAAGTTTATTTACTATAAAATTATTATTAGAGAAACAAAAATGAAAAAACATACTAGAGACATAGATTATTTTGGTAAACCAAGAAGCAATAGAGATCCTTATTCTCATATATCTGATTTGTTTAATGAAAATTTACAATTAACAAAATACAGAAATTTTTCTTCATTTAAGTCAGATTTAAATGCAAAGAAGTATCTTTCTAAAAAAAGAAATTTTAAAAAATTTATTTCGCTTTTAAAAGCAGATAAAAGTTTTTTATGAACAAGATATACCTTGTCATTTATTTTGCTTATTGTTGTAATTCTAACTTGGATTATCGTTTCAACTATGAATTGATTGAATGGTATGCTTACTGAATTTCCAACAATATCTGCAATTTCAATAAGAATTTTTTACCCACTTGCAACTTTTGTTATTTTTTATGCTCTTAGCTCATCACCAATACCTTTTACAATTTTAAGGCCTAATTATTTAAGACAATATTTTAACATGTCAGGTAAATATAAATTGTTTGATAGAAATTCAATAATCTATCATCAAATCATTTGTGCTAAAAATTACACTGAATTTTTAGAAATAGAAATTGATGATTTAACTTTTAGAAAAATTGAAATATTACTAACTATTTTTAGAGGTCTTCATTTTTCATATTTTTCTTGAATTAATTATCTTTTTAGAACCACTTTAATTTATTTAAAAAACAGTGCTTATACAAGATCAAAAGATGGAGTTATTACACTTTATTTGCAAAGTTCTAACTATGATATTGAAAAATTCTTAAATAAATATTTGTCAACTGCAACAACTATTTTAAGTATTATATTATGTCTTCTAGCAGTAGTTTTAATTGTTTTACATGTTAAAAACATAATTTAAAATTTCTCTAATTAATAATATTAAATATTTAATGAAAAAACCCTATTTCTCGGTAAAAAAATAGGGTTTAATTTTATTTAAAATTATTTTTTAGAAACTTTTTTCAACTTATAAATTAGTGAATTTAATAAAACCGAAATAGAACTTAATGCCATTAATAAGGAACCAACAATTGGATTGACAAATCCAAAAATTGCTATTGGTAAAAAAACTATATTGTAAAAAAATGCTCATGAAAAATTGATCTTTACAAACAATCTAATTTGACTAATTATCTTAATTGATAATGCTACATTTTCAATATTAGGATTTACTAAAATTACATCTGCAATACTTTTTGCAGCGTCACTTCCTTCGTTCATAGCAATTTTAAAATTAGCAGTTTCAAGTGCTAATAAATCATTTATGCCATCACCTGCAAAAGCAACATTTTGATATTCACTTTGTAATTTAGAAATTATTTCTGCTTTATTATTAGGAGTAACATTAGCAAAGATTCCATCAAAATTTAGTCTCTTATTTAATAGGTCTGCATTTTTTTGATTATCACCAGTAATCAAAAAAATCTTAATATTTTTTTTCTTTAAAGCAGCTAAAGCAACTTCAACATCTTTTCTTAATTCATCTTCAAAAAAGTAAATGGAAATTACTTTTTTGTTGATAGCAAAAACAATTTCTGAACCACTATTATTTGCTTTTATCTGTTGATATTTTTCAAGTATCTTTTGATCAAAATGATAGTTTAAATTAATAGCAGTTTTTCATGATATAGCATCATAATTATTACTTTGATAAGTAGCAAATAATCCTTGATTTGCTACTTCTTTTATCTCATCAAAATTAATTAAATTTTGATTTTTATTTTGTTCTTTTTGACTTAAATAATTAACAATTGATTTAGCTAAAGGATGCAGTGAATTCACTTCTAAAGATAATAAAAATAATTCTTCTTGTCCTTCATTTATGACATCTTTAACAAGGTGTTTTCCAGTTGTTAAAGTTCCTGTTTTATCAAAAGCAATCGCCTTGATAAGTCTCATTTTCTCGAATGATTCGATATTATTAATACTAATTCCATGGCGCGCTGCCTTAGAAGCACCGACTGCTAGAGCAAGGGGAATTGCTAGTCCTAAAGCACAAGGACAAGCAAGCACTAAAACTGAAATAAGCATCATAATTGACATTGAAATACGCATGCTCTCAGCATTAATATTATTAGGATTTCAAACTAATAAATAGTTAACATTAAGACCTTGATTATTGTAAAGATTATATAAATCATCTCCTAAAAAATAGATGATTAAAAATGCTGCAATTGCAATTACAAAAACAAGCGGTGTAAATCATTTTGCGATCTTATCAGCCATTTTTTGAATAGGTAATTTTTCAGACTGAATAGTTTCGACTTTTTCAATAATTTTATTTAAATATGAATCATCAGCGCTTTTAGTAACCTTAATTTCAATTAAATTATTTAAGTTAATTGAACCCGCAATTACTACATCATTAACTGCTTTTAAAACAGGTAAAGATTCGCCAGTTAAAACTGCTTGTTCAAATAAAGATTCACCCTTAATAATAATTCCATCAAGAGGCACTTGGGCACCTTTAGGAACTACAATTGTTTCACCTACTTCAACTTCATCTAAATCAACTAAAGTAAGTTGATTATTAATAATTTTATAAGCCTGAGTTGCACGCAAAGATTCTAAAGCAGTTAAATCAGATATTGATTTTTTTCTAATTACATTAGAAATCATGTCACCACTTAATAAGATCATAATGATCACAGCACCTGCTTCAAAAGCTACTTCCATAGTCATGATTTGGATGTTGTGTTCAGCATAAACAAATTTTAAAACCATTAAAATGAATGAATAAAATCAAGCAATCAAGGTGCTACTTGCTATTAAAGTATTCATACCGAGATTTTTTCATTTAAAAATCTCGTTATAAGAATTTACATAATAACTTCTACCTAGTCAAAACTGAATTCAAAAAGAAGTAATTGCCATGTAAACTAATAATGCAGGATGTTCAACCTTCATCATTAGACTCATATCATTAGTATCGTTATAATTAACTTTAGCCACGATCATTAAAATAAATAAGGTTAATAAAGAAAGAGCAATTACTCAAGCGAAAATAAATTCATATTTTTTGTTAATCACTTTGTAATATGCTCTAATAATTTGTTTAATCTTTTTCTTGAAAACAATTTTTTTACTAATTGTTTTTTGCATTTTATAACTCGTTATATTCTAGACCAGCTTGGTCTAGCATATCTAAAATTTCTGATTTAGAAATTTTAGATTCATCAAAATTAATTTTGACACTTTTATTAGCAATAATTGAAGTGACTTTTAGAACTTTTTGATTCTCTAAGTCCTTAAAAAGTTGCTCGATTGTTGCCACACAAGAACTGCAGTGTAGTTCTTCAATTGTTAGTTTTAATAGTTGCATATATTTCCTTTGCTTTTTTTATATTAACAGATTAAAAAATAAAACTTTATTTTTTAATCAATATTTAATGCAAAAAGTAACTTTTTTCTTGTGGTGGGTCAAAAACCACAAAAAACAAGTTCAAGCTACTATATAATTAATTTTGTGATCTATCTAAATCGCTTTGCAAAATATATCTTCCATACTATTGACAAAGTTATCGCATAGTATTACTCCATTGCGGAGATAAAAGTTGCTAAAGAACATAAGATATGAGAAAAAAGTTTTTATAAATGTTTCACTAATATGTTCTTAAGTGTGAACAGATCGACATGTTCGCATGCCTTAAGACAAAAAGAGTTTTAAGGGTCTTTTTTTATTTGCAAAAATTACAAAGACAATAAAAAATGCGAGACTAAAATCTCGCATTTAATTTATTATTCATCAGCAGAACCTGAAGTTATTTGACTTTTGAAATAGTCACTGCGTTCTTGATCTTCTTTAGTTTTTGAAGAATCTTTGCGATCAAAAATAATCGAAAGAATTGTGTAAAGTAAGACTGTAGCCACTCCCGCGATAATAAAACTATCTGCAAAGTTAAATGTACCTCGAGATTCATAACCGGGCACAAACACCATATCCCTTACTGCACCTCAAACAAAACGATCAACAGCATTTCCTAAAATTCCAGCAGTTAAGACTCCTAAAAATAGTAGTCTAAAATAATGTCATCATTTTAAGGCTGGATAAAAATAAACTATCGTTGTAAAAATAATGATAGCAATCAAACTTAGAGCCTGAATAGCATCAACATTAATTTCAGCAGAACCTGCAATCGTAACACTATAGTTAAATACTGACCTAATTCCAATTCATGAATAATTAATAGCTTGGGCTTCACCCGCTTCTCAACTACCACGATAGCGACCGTTTGCTGAATTTGAACCAAATTCAAATAGTAGTCCTTTAGTTACCAAATCAATCATTAAAAAGATTGCAAAGAATAAAAAGACAACTGCGTATGAAATAAGAATTTGTTTTCAGTGCTCTTTAACATGATTTTTATTTCATTGCAGAAAACGTTTTCAAATGGCTTTACCACCACCTGAAAAGTTTGCTGCTCATTTTTTAAAGTTAAACATTAAACTATTTTAATACATCTGCACAACGCTTGCATAAATTTTCATTATTTTTATTTAAATGATGATTTCAGCAGCGAGGGCATTTATAAGACTCTTTTACTTCTAATTTAAATGAATCTGCAAAGGTAACTTGAGCAACTAAAAATAACTGATCTAGGTTAAGTTCTTGAATTCATTTTGAAGGTGTTTCAATTGTGATAAAGGCTTCGTTTGAGCGTTTGATCTTTTTATCTTCAATTGCTAGTTCAATTTCTTTGAAGACTTTATCTTTTAGAGCAAAAAATTCTGCTCATTGTTCTTCATAGTTAGTTGTGATTTCAACTTCTTTGAAAAAGTCTTCTATATGAATACTTTCTTTTTTATTTTCTTTTTTAAAGAAACTATAAGCTTCTTCAGCAGTTGTTGGTAAGATAGGAGCAATTGCTATTAAGACTGTATCTAAGATATTAAATAAATTATATTGAATTTCTCTTCTGGTTTTTGAATTAGCTTTATCAGCATATAAAATATCTTTTGCATAACTTAAATAATATGAAGATAAATCAACTAAAAAGTTATTAACTTGTTTTGAAATATTGACAAAAGAAAATTCTTCATAAGCATGAATTACCTTATTTTTAAGTCTTTTTAAACGTTCATCAATTAATAAGTTAATACCTGTTAATTCGATGTTAGAATCATGTTCATAATCTTCTAAATTAGCTAGCATAAACCGAATTGTATTTCTAATTTTACGATATGATTCTGAAACTTGTTTTAATAGGTTCATTGAAATACTTACATCTGAAGAATATTCAACTGATGAAACTCATAGTCTTAAAATATCTGCACCTAAAGTTGAAGTAACTTCTTCAGGAGTAATTACATTACCTTTTGATTTAGACATTTTCTGATTTTTACCATCAAGCACAAAACCGTGAGATAGTAAAAACTTATAAGGTGCTGCTTTTCTTCAAATATATGAATTAATAATTGATGAATTAAATCAACCTCTAAATTGGTCAGTACCTTCTAGATATAAATCAAAAGGTTCTTGACCTTCATGTTCAACTTTGCCATCAACATGAACTCCAATGCTTGTTGAACCCGAATCAAATCAAACATCCATGATTGATTTTTCTTGTTTATAGCCAAGATTACGGTATTTTTCAGGCAATAATTCATCAGTTGTTTTTTCATATCAAATGTCTGAACCGTGTTTTTCAACTAAGTCAATTACATAGTCAAAAATTTCTTCATTATTAACTACATTATCATTTTGATCATAAAAAATAATAATTGGTACACCTCAAGAACGCTGTCTAGAAATTGTTCAAGAACCACGTTTTGCAATCATTTCACTAAGCCTTTTAACAACTCAATAAGGATAGCCCTTAACAAATTCTAAAACACCTAAAATACCTTGTTTAATTTTTTCAATATCAACAAATCATTGCGGTGTTCCACGATAAATAATTGGTTTATGTGTTCTTCAATCATGTGGGTATTGATGTTTAATAATTTCAAAATGAAGTAGTTGATTTTTATCTTGAAGTTTTTGAGAAATTACTTTATTTGCATCTTCATAAAATAGACCTTTAAACTCATTTGCATGTTCATTAAAAGTACCATCATCAGCAACGTGCATGATCTCAACTAATTTATTTTCTTTACCGATGATGAAGTCATCTTCACCAAAAAACGGAGCCATATGAACTAGTCCAGTTCCCGTTGTAGTTTCAACATGATGACCTGCAACAACCTTAGTTTTAATCTCTTCATTTAAAGGATGTTTATAAGTTAAACCTTTTAATTTTGTGCCTTTAAATGGAGTTGAAATTTCTACATTTTCTCACTTAAAAATCTTTAAAATTTCTTCAACTAAAACAGATGCCACAACATAGTTTTTATTATCATAAGTTAACTTTACGTATTCAACTTCACTATTAAAAGCAACACCTGCATTAGCAACTAAAGTTCAAGGAGTAGTTGTTCAAATTACTAAATAGTCTCCTTTTTTTAATAAGTCATTTTCACTGTCTAATTCAAAAGCAACATAAATTGAAGGAGATCTTTTCTCAGCATATTCAACCTCAGCATCTGCTAAAGCAGATAAAGATGAAGGTGATCAATAAACTGGTTTTAATCCTTTATAAACTAGATTTTTTAAATACATCTTTTTAAAAAGTCTAAGTTGTTGTGCTTCAAATTTTGGATCTAAAGTTTTATAAACTTCTTCGAAGTCACTAAGTAATTGTAATTTTTGAAACTGTTCTTTTTGATTTAGTAATTGTCCTTCAGCATATTCAGCTGCTTTTTTTCTTAAACTAACAACATCAATTTCAGTGTGTTTAATATTCATTTCAGTTAACATTTTATGTTCAATTGGTAAACCATGCATATCTCAGCCAGGAATATAAGGAGAATAAAATCCTGCCATATTTTTATAACGAACAATAAAATCTTTTAAAATTTTATTTAAAGCATGACCTATATGTAAGTCTCCATTTGCATAAGGAGGCCCATCATGTAAGATGTAAGGTTTTTTAGATTTATTTTTTTCTAAAACCTTTTTATATAATTTAGTTTCTAACCATTTAGCCCTAAAATCGGCTTCTTTAGCACTTAAATTGGCACGCATTGAAAATTGCGTGTCAGGAATATTAAGTGTTTCTTTATAATCTTTTGACATATTTAATTATTTTCTTCTTTCTCTTTTTCTCTAATAATTGCTTTTAAAAATTCCATAAATAGGGAATGTCCTTTTAAAGGACGATTTGTAAATTCAGGATGATATTGAGTTCCTAAATAAAAAGGATGATTTTTTACTTCAGCTATTTCTGCTAAATTAGTTTCAGGATTTATACCACTAAAAACAAATTCATCATCTTGTAAAATCTCTTTAAATTCTTCAGTAATTTCATAGCGATGGCGATGTCGTTCGGTAATTAAATCTTTTTCGTAAGCTTTATGAGCAAGTGATCCTTCAAGTAATTTAACATCATAATTACCTAATCTTAAAGTACCACCTAGATTTTTTTCTTTATCTTTACCTTCTAAAATATTTAAAACAAAAACTTCATCAGCACCACGAGTTGCAAATTCTGCACTAGTTGCATTCTTATAACCTTTTAATCTTGCTTGTGCAACTGACATTGCTTGCATCCCTAAACAAATTCCTAAAGTAGGCATTTTAATTTCTCTAGTATAAAGTGCAGTTGTCACTTTTCCTTCAAAACCACGTCTACCAAAACCTGGTAAAATAACAACTCCATCATAAAAAGTTTTTAGTAATCGCTTGTTATCATCATTAATACGACTAGAGTCTTTTCATGTTAATTTTAGTTCCACATCAGTATGATATGAAGCAATTTTTAAGGCTTCAATAATTGATTTATATGCATCATGAAACTCAACATATTTACCGATCATAACTAGATGAATTTGATGTGTTTTTTTAGCTTTAATTAAATCAATTAAATGTTCTCATTCACTAAAATCTGCTTTAATAGGTTCAATTTTAAAGTACTTTAAAATCACATCTGCAACACGAGTTCTTTCAAAATATTGGGGTGCAAAATAAATGTTTTCTAAATCAGGAATTGCAATAATTTCTTCTAGATGTAAATTAGTTTTGCTTGCAATTTTTAGCATAATGTCGTGTGGCACTAATTTTTCATTTCTTAGTAAAACTAAGTTAGGACTTAAATTACGAGAACGTAAATTTAACAATGATACTTGAGTAGGTTTTGATTTAAATTCATTTGATGAAGATAGGTAAGGAATATAAGTTACCATTGCTAGAAAAACATCTTCATAATGATTAAATTTCATTTTTGAAATTGCTTCAATAAAAGGATCACTTTCAATATCACCTATTGTACCACCCACTTCAATAATCATAAAATCAGGTTGATATTTTTCGGCAGTTTCATGAATGATTTTTGTAATTTCATCAGTTAGGTGGGGAATCACCTGAACGGTTTTTCCTTTGTAATCACCGTTACGCTCCTTTTCAAATAAGCGCTTATAAATACGACCACTTGTTCAGTTACTATCTTTAGTTAACTCAACATCAATGAAGCGTTCATAGTGACCTAAATCAAGGTCGGTTTCTCCACCATCTTTAGTAACATATACTTCACCGTGTTCATAAGGCGACATTACACCTGGGTCGATATTTAAATAGGGATCTAGTTTTAAAACAAAAATTGAAAAACCTCTAGCCTTTAAAATATTACCAATACTTGCGGCAGAAATTCCCTTGCCTAAACCAGAAATCACTCCACCAGTGACAAAAATATAACGTGTTTTTTTATCCATTGCTCCTCATTTTATAATTGATCAAATTTAAAATATAAATTAATATTATATATTTAAATTTAAAAATATTTCTAGCAGTTGTTAAAGAATTATTGACTTTTTTTCTAACTAATTTATTTACGAAAAAAGCCCTTTTTGGGGCATATTAGTTCAAAATAACTGTTATTTATTTTTTAATTCAATAGTTAAAATATTTTCGTTGATTGCATTTGCTCTGCATTGTCAATGTCTTTTAAATTCTTTTGCAGAACCAGTTAATAAAGGTTTCATAATTAAATGATTATTCAAATAAGTAAAATTTGCAAATGAACTTTCTACTAAAACTGTTTGCTTATCATCTTTTAAAAATTCAGCATTAGAGATATCTGAAGAAAAATCATAATTAATTCTTGCAAAATTTTCTCTTGTAAAAAACGCTTGATCAAGTTTTATTTCTTGAATATTTTCTTCAACTTCAATAATTGGATGAATTGCTAAAAATTGCGTAAAGCCACAATTAATATTGATTGATAATCTTAATTTACTTTTAATAACTTCAAATTTCAATTTAGCAATAATTAAATTATTGGTTTCCTCTTTTTTAAATTTAAAATCAACTTCACAAATATTTTTATTTCATCTAATTTGGTAGTCATTAATTTTTAAATTTTCACTCATGAAAAAATAATCCTGCATATACTCTAAAATGTAATGTGCAGCAACTTTAGGATCCAAAGTAGCAAAAAGTTTTATCGCAGAAAAAACTTTTTCTTCATTAAAAAAGATACTTTCAATTTCACCATCTTGAAAATTAATTTTTCAATTTTCAAGATTAATTTCTTTATTTAAATCAGATTGATTCTTTTCATAGTTTTTATTATTAATAAGTTTTTTAAATATTTCGAACAATTTTTTCACCCATCTTTTATTTTATTAACCAATCATATTTTAAATTAATATATAATTTTTAAAATATTTAATTTAATCAAAGAGGTAATTTATGACAGAACAATTAATCGTAGTTGATATTGGTGGTACAAAAACTAGAGTTGCAACAATTAAAAACAATGTTGTTGAACAACATTGAATTTTTGCAACCGAAAAAAATGATGCTGTTAAAACATTAGATGAAGTAATTAAAATAGCAAATCTTTTAGATGCAAAATATGCAGCAGTTTGTATGCCAGGACCAAGTGATTTTGAAAAAGGTATTTCGCTTGATACACCTAATTTAAGAGGTACATGATTAAACTTTAATGTTAAACAACACTTATTAAAAAATACAAAACTGATTGACATCTTTTTTGAAAATGATGCTAATGTAATGGCTTTTGGAAATCATAAAGCATATAATTTAAATGAAAAAGATGTTACTCAATTTTTTACTATTTCAACTGGTTTAGGTGCAGGTTTAATTATTAATAATAAAATCTTTTTAGGAGCAAATCGTTATGCCCAAGAAGTTGCAAAAGCACCAACTGCTTTTGATAAAACAAATACTGATTTAGGACCTGGTTCTTTAGAATATTATGTTTCAGGATCATGAATTGAAAAACAAGCTCAAAAACAAGGTTTAAATTTATCTACTAAAGAAATTTTTGAATCATATAAAAGTAATTTAGAAAGTAAAAAATTAATTGATAAAGGAATTGAAACCTTAGCATCTACTTTTGCAATTGCAATGGCTTTTATTAATCCTAATTATTTTATTATTGGTGGTTCAGTTGCTCATTATAATTGATGATATGTTGAAGCAGCTTTTGAAATGGCAAAATCAATGACAACAATTCAACAATATGAAAATGTAAAATTATTAATAGATAAATTTGCTGATGATTCAGCACTTATTGGTCTAAACTATTGATTAAAAGATAAACTAGAAAAAAAATATTAAATTCAATTTTTGAATTTTGAATTTAATATTTTATAAGTCTTGGCACCTTATTTATAAGGTGTTTTTTTATTGTTTTAGTTAATTATTTATTCGCTGTAGGGATTATAAAATACAACATTTAAATTAGTTTCTGCTAATTTAAAATCATTAAATTCAGATTTTTTGATCGGAATAAATAAGGTTGCATTATAAGAATCATGAGGTTCAATGGGAATGTTATCTCAAATAGTTTTCCCTTTGGTAAAAATTCTTGGATTTGTTCGTACAAAAGGTGAATCAATACGTCCTCTTTTATAAAGAGTTACATTGAAACTATTATTTTCAATTATTGCATTATAATCACTTGTGTATTCAGTGCCACTTTTAAAATTAGTTCTTCAATCAATTATAGAAATTAAACTTAGAATATTTTTTTTAAAAAAATCGTCATTAAATTCACTGATAGCTTTATCCAAAACTTCATCTTTTAAAGAATTTGGATTTAAAATATTTTTTAATTCATGGCTTGATTTTACTAGAATTGTAGCAAATTGATCATTAATAACTGGCCGATTCTTACTATTTTGAGTAGAATCTAGTGAATATTTTCATTCTGATTTTCTTTCATCAGAATGACCATGGGTTGAAAAATTTAGATATGAACCTGCATTATATTTTCTTTCATAATTTCAAACTGCACGTGTAGTTGTTGTAGTTATTTTTTTAACCTTATATTCAACATTGTTTTCTAAATTAAATTCATCATTATTAATTTCATAAAGAACGGGGTGATATTTAATTTTTCACTCATTGATGGGATCTTTTTGATAATTGTGTTCATAAACAATTTCAATTGTGTTATTATCAACAAAAATATTTTTTAAATTCTCGATGACATTTTTCTTTAGCGTTGATGATGAATTATCATTTATTATTTTTGCACCAATATAGCCACCAAAATCAACAATTAAAGTATTTTTACTAAACCATGTTTTGTTGTATTTGATTTCGATTCGCTTAATTAAGTTATTAATTAAATTTTTCCAGTATTCTAAATTAGAATCTGATTTTGATGATTCGTTATTTAAAAATTTGTCTTTTCATTCTTTTAAAAAACTTGACAATTTTTCTGAACTATTTATTGATATCGGTTTAATTAAAATGGATTTAATATCATTTGAATTGTTAATAGTATCAAAGGAATATTTATCTAAAGCAGTATATTTTATTGTTTTATTATCAATCACTGTTTTATTTTGCCCTAACTCTTCAGTAACGCTAGAACTGCATGCAACCACTATTAATGTAGGTGCTAAAACTAAACAGAATGCAGAAATAATTAAAATTTTCTTTCTTTTTAATAACATTTTGATTCACTTATTTCCTGCTCTTTTACTTTTAAAAAGAAAACATGTTTTCTTAAAATTTTCATACTTACAACCTTCTAAATATTTTAAAATCAATACCAAATTGATGTTTAAATTATATTCTTTTATTTTTTTTATTGGTTTAAACAACAAATAAATAATTTTTTTGCAAATAAAAAATCACGTTATTTTCATAGCGTGATCTAGTTTTAATTTTTAAATTATATTAAGTGAAATGTTTTCTGCTTTTGTACCAATTACTAATTCAACTTGTTCATCAATTCTGCGAAAAGCATGCTTAAGTTCTTTTTCAAAATTAGTAATATTTTTAAATTTAATTGTGACAAAGACATTGCAATTTCATAAGACTTTTGAAACTACTACATCAACTGTTTTAATTTCATAATTATCAAGTGGCAAAGCAGATAATTTAATTGCTTGCTTAATAGCATTAGGATTAATTTTGATCAATGAGTTATTATTATTTTTATACTCTAAATATTGATTCATATCTTAGGCTTTACCAACGTATTTACCTGTGTCACTTGAAATGGTGATCTTATCACCATTTTTAATAAACATTGGTGCATCTAGTTCATAACCTGTTTCCACTTTAATACGTTTTTGTGGATTAGTTGTGGTATTACCTTTATTAGCATCAGGTGCGTCAATTACTAATAAGTCCACCTTAACAGGAATTTCAATATCAAGTAATTCATCTTGATACATTCTTAATTTAATTGTGTCGCCTTCTTTAATGAAATTAAGTTCATATTCAGCACGGGCATAAGGAATTTCACGTGCTTCAAAAGTTTCAACATCCATTAAATAAATATAAGTACCATCATTATATGAATAAGTATGAGGTCTTAATTCAATAAAAGCAGCATTAACACGGTCACCACCTGTATAAGTTTTAACAGTTGTTGAACCACTTCTTAAGTTTTTAACTTTTGCTTTAACTGATGCTTGACCACGCCCTTGTTTTGAATGTTGAGCTTCAATGACTACGAAAATTTCGCCTCCATCTTCAAAAGTAACACCTGGTTTAAATTTATTTACATCGACTACTTCAGCCATTATTTCTCCTGTGACAAGTTTTTGTAACCTTTTTCAGTTACTAAAATATCGTTTTCAATTCTTACACCACCAAGATCTTCAATATAAATTCCTGGCTCAACTGTAATAATATTACCTACTTCTAAAATTGCTTTTGAACTTGAAGCCACATTAGGTAATTCATGTACATCTGCTCCTAAACCATGACCTGTTGAATGAGCAAAGTATTTACCATAACCTTTTGATTCAATATAGTCACGGCAGATCTTATCAATTTCTGCAGTTGCTACACCTTTTTTAACAGCTTCAATACCTAAACGAGCACTTTCAGCAACAATCTCATAGATTTCTAATAATTTTTTATTAGGTTTTTTATCTTTTGTATAAAAGAAGGTTCTAGTAATATCAGCTGCATAACCTTTATATTGGGCTCCAAAATCAAACTTGACAATATCGCCATCTTTTAGTTTTTTATTAGTAGGGTGATGGTGTGGTTCTGCTGAATTAGGTCCAAAAGCAACGATTGGATCAAAACTTTCTTTATCAGCACCTAATAAGCGCATTTCATATAAAAATAAAGCAGCAATTTCTTTTTCGCTAACTCCAACTTTTAAAGCGGCTTTTGCTTTTTCAAAAGCTTTAAAAGAAATCTCAATTGCTTTTTCTACTAATTTAATTTCTTCTTTAGTTTTAACAGCACGTAATTGTTGTCCTTCAATAAAAATTGAAGCAACATTTACACCTTCAGAATGATTTAATAAATGTCTTAATCAATCGTATTCTGAAATTTTTAAATAATCTTTTTCAAGTAAAACTTTTTTATAGTTTTTCTTAACAAAAAACTCTTTTAAAGATTTAGCATTTCATAGTTTAACACTAACGTTTTTAGCGTTTTTTTGAGCATATTCAATGTAACGTGAATCTACAAATAAATAGGCTTTAGTTTTTTCAACAATTAATAGCCCTGCAGTTGTGTCAACTTCAGCAAATCAAAGTCTTGATTTGTCACTAAGTGAGATGTAAGCATCTGCACCTGTTCTTACTAATTCTTGATCTAATTTTCTTCTGTCCATATATTTCCTTTCAGAAGTGTCTTTATTTATATAATCTTACTATAAACAGACACTTTTTTATATGATTATAAACAAAAGGTAATTAAAAAACGCCAATCGGCGTTTTTTAACGATTTATTTTCGTTCTCGGTGCTTTGTACTCTTATTACATTTTGGACAATACTTGTTTAATTCAACTTTTTCGATTGTCTTTTTCTTATTCTTTTTCGAAATGTAATTATGCATTTTACATTCTGTACATTCTAAAGTAAAACCGTCACGTGGCATAAATCCTCCTTCAATCTTTCAGTGGTTATTATATTAACACATTTAATAATATAAATTTAAAAAATATTTTGCTTTTCATAATTGTGAAAATTTATTTCAATCTTGTGAATAAATTCTCATTTTTTCTAAAAATATGTTTTTTGAATTTATCTCGTTTTGAAATTTTTTCAAATTCAAAACTTTTTAAGTTTCAGTTTTTAGCTAAAGTTGCTATTTTTTCAGGTAAGAGAATTTGATACATTGCAGCCATTGCATAAATTCCATTGAAAATTAATAAAAGAATTTGTTCAAGCAATTCATCATCTGCTTTTAACTTTCAAAGTTCATATTTATCAATGATTAAATTTAATTCATTACCTAATTTTAAGACTTCTTCAAATGCTAAATCGAAATTAAATTCATCAGCATGTTTTGAAAATTTTGCTTCAAGTGAATCGATTAATTCATAATATTTTTCAAGTTCATCAACTTTCTTATAAGCCAATGTACGTGTGAAATTATTTTCACTCATTTTTTCAGTTCTACTGATCAAATTACCAAAAACGTTAACAAGTTCAGTATTTACCGCATTTGTTAATAGCTCTTCACTAAAGATTGAATCTCTGCGAATTGATATTTTTGTAACAGTAAAAAACTTAACTAATTCAGCCGAAAATTTCTCAATTACAGCAATTGGATCAACTACATTATTTTTAGATTTTGACATCTTTCCAGTAGGTGTAATAATTCACCCGTGTGTCACTATTTTAGTAGGTGTTTTTACTCCTAAAGACTTTAAAAAGATAGGTCAATAAATGCAGTGAAAGCGAGTGATTTCCTTACCAACTACATTGATTCTTTCGGTTGCATTTTCTCAATATTTTTTGAATAGCGAATCATCTTTTGCATAAAAACCTAAACTAGTTAAATAACTAAATAAAGCATCCAATCAAACATAAATAATGTGTTGTGAATCTTCCACAATCGGAATTCCTCAATCAATTTTAATACGTGTGACTGATAAATCTTCTAGTCCCTCACTTAAGAAATTAGCCTTCATTTCTTTAATAATATTTTCACTAGTTATATGATCTAAATTCAAAAATTCATCAATTAAAAAATCTTTTAATTTATCTAATTTAAAAAAATATGATTCATCAGAAATTTCAACTAATTCATGATTACTAATAGGGTGATAAAACTTACCATCTTTTTCAATTGCATTTGTTTTAGTTACAAATTCTTCATCACTAATTGAATAAAGACCTTTATAAAATCCTTTATAAATATAACCTTTATTAAACATATCTGTGAAGATTTTTTTGACTGCTTTAAAGTGATGAAAGTCACTTGTTCTGACAAAAAAATCTGTATCAATTTTTGCTAGTTTTCAAAGAGCTTTGAAATTATCTGCTTGTAAATCAACAAATTTTTGGGGAAGCATTTTATTAGCAATTGCTGCATTAAAAATCTTTTGACCATGTTCATCAGCACCCGTTAACATGACTGCGTCAAAACCTTTTAAACGCTTATAATTTCTAAGAGCTCAAACTAACGAACTAGTAAATAAATGACCAATATGTAAACTACCATTTGGGTAATAAATTGGTGTTGTAATTAAAACTGTTTTTTTACTCATGTTCCACCTTTTTTGGAATATATAATTCCTTAATATTTTCTAAATAAGAATGATCATTTATATCTTCTGGATGAAGATATAAATTTTCTAAATAGTGCTGACCATAGCCACTGTTATATCGACTTTCAAGCATTACAAATTTTGCTTTTTCATGAATTCTTGGATAAATAAATTGAATTCTTTTGGGCTCAAATTTATATTTTCTTAGTAGCGTAACTAAGTCAACAAAACGCTCTACAGGTATTACAAAATTTAAGTAGCCTTTTTGTTCAATTATTTTTGAACTACCTAAAATTATCTGTTCTAAATTTAATTTAACCTCATGAGTTGCAATTAATTTTGATTCAGATGAATTAGGAATAATTGACGATTCCATCGGATAATAGGGGGGATTGACAAAAATCATTTGATATTTTTGTCTAACATTTTTTGCATGCTCTTTATAAAATAAATTAAAATCCTGATTAATTAAATTAATCTGTTTTTTCATTTTATTAAATTCCAAATTTTTTTCTGCAATTAAAATTGCTCTCTTTTGAATTTCAACTGCATCTATTTTTAAAGCTTCATTTCTAGCAGCTAAAAAGATTGCAAGAGCCGCATTATTTGTTCCTATCTCTAAAGCATATTTTATTTTTTGATTTAAAAAAATAAAGTTTGCAAATAAAATTGTGTCAACTGAATAATTAAACATTTGCTTGTCTTGATAAACTTTTAATTTGCCATCAAAACCTAAATTATTTAAGACTAATTCATCATCATTAATTATTTTATTATTAATGATTCCTCATTCATTTCAGATGATTTTTTAATATCTAAATAATCCAAAATAGTTGGCGAAATATTTGCTAATTTTCCAGGTTTTAATTTTAAAGATTTATCACTTGTAATTAACATTACAGGACTATCTGTATGCTTGGTTGAAGGGTTACCATTTTCATCTTCAGTAATTTCTGCATTACCATGATCTGCTGTAATAAAAACGGTAATATTATTTTCTAAAGCAAAATCTCATAGTCTTTTAATTTGACTATCTAAGAAAGTAACTGCTTCAATTGTTGCTTTTAAATCGCCTGTGTGTCCGACCATATCAGGGTTGGCATAATTTAAAATTGTCAGATCAAAAACTTTAGCATTTTTAATTACTTCATCAGTAATTCCTTTTGCTGACATATGGGGTACATCTGCAAAAGATTCAGCTTTAATTGAATCAACCATAATACGTTTTGAGTTTTTATAAGAGATGTCAATTCCACCATCCATGAAATAAGTTACATGTGCATATTTTTGTGTTTCTGCTACACGTAATTGCTTTTTATTTGCTTGTTCCATTACATAGCCAATTGGTTGTGTAATTTTCATTTCATCGAAAGCAATAATTGTATCCATGTTTTCATATTTCATCATGCTAACAAATTTTTCAATTTTAACTGGAGCATTATTTTTATAATCGTAAATTTTACTTGGTCTAAAAAAGTGAGTTAATTGGCGAGCACGGTCAGGTCTAAAATTGAAGAAAATAATGCTATCATGATCTTTAATCATATTTGCACTTTTATCAAATGCAGGTTCAAAAAATTCATCAGTTATTTGCTTTTGATATTGACTTTCTACATAGTCTAAGGCGTTAGTAAAAGTGTTATTAGATTTACCTAATAAATTGTCATATGCTTTTTGATTTCTTTCAAAAATTTGGTCACGATCCATAGCGTAGAAACGACCTGCAACTGAAGCAATTTTATAGCCATATTGATCACAAATTGCTTGCAATTTAACAATTGATTCTTTAATTGAAGCAGGTGCCACATCACGACCATCACCAAAAACATGGACTGAAACTTTTTTCAGTCCGTATTCATATGCAGCATTTAAAACACCAAATAAATGTGCTTCTAGTGAATGCACTCCACCAGGACTTAAAAGTCCCATTAAATGTAATGTTGAATCTTTTTCTTTTACAGAATTAAACGTTTCTAAAAAAGCTTCATTTTTTAAGAACAAATTATCTTGTAATGATTTATTGATTAAAGATAAACCTGTATAAACAATTTGTCCTGCTCCGATATTAAGATGTCCTACTTCTGAATTACCCATTTGACCTCTAGGTAACCCGACTGCTTCACCACTAGCATCGATTAAGACATTAGGATAGTCTTTAAAAAGATGATCAAAAGTAGGTGTGTTTGCTAGTTTAAAACCATTACCTTGAGATTCTGCTCTGATTCCTAAACCATCAATTACTACTAATATAACTTTTTTGTTCATGATTACTTATTAAGTGTTAATAACTTAATGAAATCTCCTGCTACTAATGATGCTCCACCAACTAATGCACCATCGATATCTTCTTGTGACATTAACTCTGCAACATTTTTTGGATTAACTGATCCACCATATTGCACGATAGTGTCTTTACTTGTAATACGTTTAATAAAACTTGCCATATTTTGTGCCTCTTCAGCAGTAGCAGTTTTACCTGTACCAATTGCTCAAACGGGCTCGTAAGCAATAATAATTTTGCTTAAATCTAGATCACGAAGTGATTGTTTAACTTGTTTTTCAACAACTTCTTTTGAAATACCTGCTTGATATTCATCTAATGTTTCACCAACACAAATAATTGGAGTTAAACCACTAGCGATTGCTAATTTAGCTTTTAAATTAACTTCTTCGCTAGTTTCATGGTGGTATTGTCTTCTTTCAGAATGACCTAAAACAACCATGTCTACATCATAACTTTTTAAGATGTTCGCTGAAATTTCACCTGTGTAAGCACCTTTTTCATGTGCTGATGAATCTTGAGCGACAACTTTAAATTGCATGCTTCTTAGTGAAGGCATGTGTAATTTTGAAAGTGAAACTGCAGGTGCTGCAATTCCAAAAGTTGTATTTTCACTAATATTGTGTTTATGGCTTTTGTAAAGTTCAATAAATTCAGCAGCAAAACTTTCAACTTCGCTGGCAGTTTTATTCATTTTTCAATTGCCAATAATGTATAGTTTTTTCATAAATAACCTCTTTAAATAAAATATTAAAATATATTCCTATTATAGTGCTATTTACAAATAAAATTACTCGAAACTTAAAGAGATTTTTAAAACTTGCTTATCTAAAATCACTTCAAAAAAATGAATGTTAGCTCCAAAAAAAGTTTTAAGATTTTTATAACTATATGGTTCAGGATCATAGTTTAATAAATCATTCAAAACTTTTAAAAAGATATTTTGATTTAAATCGAAATATTTTTGCTCTCAATATTTATTAGTCATTTGTTTTGGAATATTAAAATTGAATCTAATTTGATAGGGGCTAAGATAAACTTTATTTGCTGCTCTAGGTGTTCAATATGTAATTGAAAAAAGATGAATTAATAATCAAGTCAATTCCTTTAAAATTGCTTCTACTTCTGAATCGTTTTTAATTTTTTCAAAATTTTTATTTATTAATTTAGTAGTTAAGAAAATGTAAATATTTTCGTAAAGTTTTAAAAATGTTAAAAGTAAAGACCCACCAAAAGTTTCTCTTGTGGTATTTCTACCAACACGATTTGAAGTTGACAAACGAAAATTTACATCGTTATAAGGTGATATCAAACTTGCTAATCTATTTTGATCTTCGATAGATAAATTTTCAAAATATGATTCAGATATTTTTAAATTAGGCTTTAGATATTTCTGCAAAAAAGGTCTTTCATCAAAAAACCTTTTTATCTCTTCATCAATGTAATCAAGTTCATAATATTTTTTAATTTCATTTGTTGAAATATTTTGAACCTGATTTTTTCTTATTTTTTTGAAATCGTTCATGATTAATAATTTTGCTTTACACGATTTTGATTAACTAAATTCTTTTTGAAATATTCAGTTTCAATTTCTCGATCACTTATTCCAAGCAAACTTGCTAATCCTAAATAAAGTTCATAAGTTAATTTGATTATTTCTTTATCAGGTTTTTCAATCATGATTAAAATATTTTTATAAACTTCTAAAAATTGTTTATTAATATCCTTTGAAAAAATAATAGGATTAAATTCTTCTCCTGCTTCAAAATTAAAAACATAGGTATTTAAAAAATGAATTCCATCTGAATATTCTTCAAGAATTTTTTTACGATCTATGTTTTGATTTTTCTTTCAATATTTAAATGTTTGAACTTCGTTTGCTAGTTCTCCTAATTCAACTAAAAGGGCAAATCCAATTTTTTCTCTGACATCATGAAAACTCGCAATTCCTGCGTTTTTCAGTATCATTTTGTCAAGTTTATTTTGTTCAGTAAGTAATTTTTTTACATTCATTTTAATTAGTTCTTTCTCATTTTTCAAATGTATATGTTTCAACTTTTATATTTGATAATTTTAATTTATTTAAAATTATTTCTTTCATATTAAATATAAAGACTTCTTCAATTCTATGCGAGACTTCAATTACATTTAATTTATTTTGATTATAAAAAATTCATTCATTTCATTTTATATCACTAGTAATTACTAAGTCATCTTTTGATGCTAATTCAGATATTTCTGAGTAATCACCTGAGCCTGCAAAAATTATTAATTTTTTAAAAATAAAATTTTGATCTTTTAAATTTGAATTTAAAATTTTGAAATTTTTAAGATGTAATTTATTTTCAATTTCATTTATATCTTGGTTTAAATAAATTGAGGTAGAATATTTTGATTCAATTTTTATTTTGAAATTATTATCATCAAAAATCTGTTTTGCAATTTGAAAACTGGTTCCTTCTTTATCCACATCATAATTTGTATGAAGTGAATACAAAACTATTTTATTTTTAATTGCTTTCTTATAAATTTGTTCCTTATATGGATAAGCAATGAAATCTCTTTTTCGATAATTATTAAAAATAAAAGGATGATGAGAAATAATTAAATTTAAGTTATTTTCAATTGCATAATCAATTACTTCATTCGTAATATCAAGACATAACAAAATGCCTGATAAGTAATTATCAAGCATTTTTTTGTTTCTAAAAGCGAGCCCTGAAAAATCTCATGGCTCTTGATTTTCTAAAGGATATTTAATTTCAAGTTTTGAAATCAATTCTTCTATTTTCAAAATTAGTCCTTCAAATACTCTCTTAAAATTTTACGTTTTTTAGTTGATCTTAAGCGGCGTAAAATTTTATTTTCCATTTGTCTTACTTTTTCACGAGAAGTATTTAGTTGTACAGACAATTCATTAAATGAATGAACACGATATGGTTTTCCAAATTCGTCATTTCCAATTCCATAACGTTTTTGAATTACAACCTGTTCTTCTTCAGTAAGTTGTTCTTTAATTAAATCTAACAAGTGATTTTTTAAGTCTTCATTATTTGCGTGATCAAATGGCGAAATAACTGAATCATCTTGAATGAAATCACTAAAGAATGAATCATCTTCTTTTCCAACAGTTTTATCTAATGAAATAGGATCAATATTAATTTTTCTAATGTATCTAACTTTTTCAGCATTAAAGTCATTACCGTATGCTACTGCAATTTCTTCATCAGTTGGCATTTCACCTTTTTCTTGTTGCAATTCACGCTCGATTTTAATAATTTTATTAATTGTTTCAACCATGTGAACTGGAACACGGATAGTTCTAGCTTGATCAGCAACCGCTCTAGTTATTGATTGGCGAATTCATCAAGTTGCATATGTTGAAAATTTGAATCCACGAGATTCATCAAATTTTTCAACAGCTTTAATAATTCCTGAGTTACCTTCAGAAATTAAATCAATAAATGGTAAACCACGATTTTTATATTTTTTAGCATTGTTAATTACTAAACGAAGATTTCTTTTAATCAAGGTATCACGTGCTCTTTTACCACGTAAAGTACCTTTATATTTTTTCATATTAATTGCAAGTTGTTTTTCTTCTTCAGCACTTAAAAGAGTACCGTATTTACCAATTCAGCGCATGTATCATTTAACAATGTCATTGGTTTCAGTTAGCTTAGATTTAATTTTTTTCTTCTGAATTCTTTGAATTCTTTCTTCTTTAATATTTTCTTGACTAATTGAAGAAAGGTCACCTTCGCTATCTTCGAATAATGATTCTTCAAGATCTGCTAATTCATCTTCTTCAGAATCTTCATTTTCAGTTTGGTGTAATTTAGTTAGGTGGAATGGATCATCTAATGATTCTTCAGAAATAATTTCATCTTCTTCGTGAAGATCATCAAAATCATCATCATTTTCAACTTCTTCTTCTAGTTTTTTTATTTTCTTAATGTCAATATCGTCTAAATCATCTAAATCTGGTTCAGGAATTTCATCAGTATCTGATAGTAAACTTTTACCATCTGCTGAAAAAAGTTCCTTCTCGATGTCATTTTGGTCAACATCATCTAGATCAGTAAAATCTGCTAAATCATCAATGATTTTAGCATCAATTAATTGTGTAAAAATATTATCAACGACATCATCATCCAAATCTAGTTTGTTTTTTGATAAGTATTCCATAACATCGTCTTGTGAAAGATAATCAGTCTTTTTAGAACTCTTTATTTTTTTTAGTTCCTTAATGATTTGACTATCTGTTTCAAATTGATTTTTATCTTTTTTATTAGGCATTCGACTCCTTAAGTTTAATTATAAATAATTAAATTGTTAAAAATTATATAATATAATCATTTATTTTTTGTCTAAAAATTTATTATAATTTGCTCATTTTTTCATGCAAATATTGCACTCTTTTTCGCAGTTCTTTGAAGACATCTTGAGGATGTTCTTCATCCTTCATCATTTTGTATTCTTCAGCTTTTAATGATATTTTTTTCTTAGTAATTTCAATTTCATTATTTGCTTCGGATTTATAAATGTTGTCTAGATAATCGAAAAATTCCTCTTCATTTTTTCATGAATTTTTTCTGTTAGTGTCTTTATTAAAATTTAAATATCCAATCTGTTTATAAAGTTCATAGGCTTTTGCAGCCTTTTGTTCTAGCAAATTTATAATTGCTTGCGAACCTGCTGCATGATAACCTTTTTCAATTATTTGATAAATAAATCTAACCAGTAAATCTAATTGCATAGGGACAAATTCAAAATAATTAAAAGCAATGTCTTTTGTTTTTTTTATTTCTAAATACTCTTTGAATATTTGTAATAATTTTGTATTAGAAATTAACAATCAAATAATTCTTGAAAATAAACTATTCTCAACTGTTCTTTCTTGAATTAAAATCTGCTTAGATGTTATCTGCTCTTTATCTGTTTGCAAATAATTATTTATATGTACATGCGTATTTATATTTTGGACATTGTTTCTTTGATATGAATTATTATTTACCTCAATTAAAATACTTTGATTTGTTTGCAAAAAAGATTTATAAAATTGAATCGTTTCTCTAGGTGCTAATCTAAGAAATTCTGAAAATTCTTTTTGAAAATTTAAAATATTACTTGAGTTATTAAAATGATATTTTCTTCTTAAATGCTTGTAAACAAAATCAATTCCGGAGATTCTTTTTTCAATCAAATTTTTGATTAAAAGTGCCCCATTTTCAGTATTTACAAGTGTATCAGCATCAATTTTATCATATCTTAAATTATCATCTTCGACTGTAAAAATTGAATCATATTTAACATTAGGATTTTGTAATTTATTTTTTCTGAAATAAAAAATTACACTTACTTTTTTTGAATGAGACAACAAGGTTTTAATTACATTTATAGTTGCATTTACACCTGCTAAATCATTATCTAAAAATAAAATTATCTCTTCATCTTTAATTAATTTTATATGTTCAGAAGTTAGGTTTGTCCCCATAATTGCAACAACATTTTTAATGCCTATTTTTCATAGCGATAAAACATCTAAATAGCCTTCTACAAAAATAACCGACTTCTCAGTTTTAATAAAATTTTTTGCTCTAAAAAAATTAAATAAAACTTGTGACTTTGAAAAAATTAAATTGTCACTGCTGTTAATATATTTAGGGTTTTCATCAGTAATTGTTCTTGCACCAAAACCAACTAAATTATTTATTTCATCATGAATTGGTATTACTAGTCTTTCACGATATGCATCCAAATACGTATTTTTAAAATTTTCTTTAATCAGTCCTGTAATTAAAAAATATTCTAAATTTTTAGTTTTACTTAAAACATATTTATTTAAATTTCCATCTGCATAACCTAGAGAAAATTCAGTAACTAAATCTTTATCTATTTTTCTTTTCTCTAAAAATGATTTTAAAGAATCATTTTTCAAAATATTATTATGCATTTGTTTGTAAAAATATGAAGCAGCAATATTGTTTGCTAGCAAGGCACTTTCTTGCTCTTTGGTTAAGACTTTTTTAATTTCTTCAGTATTAGAATAAGCGTTTCCAATATCAATATTAAATTCTTGAGCTAACATTCTGACTGCTTCAGGAAAAGAAACTTCATGTTTTAGCATCACATAGTTAAAGATACCTCCTTTTTTTCCACATGATCAACATGTGAAAATATTGTCAGATGCTTTAATACTAAATGAAGCATTTTTATCATCATGAAAAGGACATAAACCGATATAAGAATTACCTTTGTGTGTTAGGTTTAGATCTTTAGAAATATAATCTGATAAAGATGTAGTTTCATAAATCTTATTTTCTAACTCTTTATAGTTCATTAAGATCTCCTCCTAAAAATATAAAATTACCAAAAAAATTTAGATACTAATTTTTTTGATAATTTCTTCTAAAGTTAAACGTTCTTGTTGCATGCTGTCACGTTCTCTCAATGTATATGATAAATCATTTTCTGAATCATAATCAACAGTTAAACAATATTTTACACCAAGTGCATCATAACGGCGATAGCGCTTTCCAATTGAACCTGTTTCATCAAAAACAACTTTTATTTTTTGTTTTTGAAGATCTTTTTTAATTTTTAAAGCAAGTTCTGATTGTTTTTTAACAAGTGGCAAAACAGCAAGTTGAATTGGACTTTGCCCAAAAGGAAGTTGAAAGTTAATTCTTGTATCTGTTTCTGAAATAATTTCCTCACTAAATGCTTGACATCATAAAGCTAATAACAAACGGTCCAGACCGATTGAAGGTTCAATTACATGGGGAATAAATTTTTTATTGCTATGTGGATCAAGATATTCAAAATTTTCCTTTGAAGCTTCTTGGTGTTTTGATAAATCAAAATCACCACGGTGAGCCACACCCATTAATTCACCTCAACCTCAAGGAAAATTAAATTCAATATCACTAGTTGCTTTTGAATAGTGAGCTAGTTCTTCATCTGAATGTTTTCTTATTTTTAGATTTTTTTCATCCAATCCTAACGAAATTAAAAAATCGTATGATTTTTTGATGTATTCATCAAAAATTTGCATTGAAGTTTCAGGAGAAGTAAAAACTTCTAATTCCATTTGTTCAAATTCACGAGTTCTGAAAACAAAATTTCCTGGAGTTACTTCATTACGAAATGATTTTCCAATTTGTCCAATTGCAAGTGGTAAATGCGTACGAGTTGAGCGTTGTACATTTTTAAAATTAATAAAAATCCCTTGTGCAGTTTCTGGTCTAAGATAAATTTTATCTTTATTATTTTCAATTACTCCTTGATAAGTTTCAAACATTAAATTAAATTTTCTAATTTCACTTCATTCAACTTTTTTGTTTTCAATAGTTTTAATATTATCTTTAATAATTTTTTCTAAATCTGTTTCATTTAATTTAGCAACATTAATATGAGGCAAATGTTCTTCAACAAGATGATCTGCACGATAACGCTTTTTACTAATTTTATCCTCAATTAAATAGTCACTAAAATTCGATAAATGACCCGATGTTTTTCAAACAAGTGGGTTCATTAAAATTTTAGAATCAATTAAAAAGGCATTGTCATTTTGACTAATAAAAAAATCTTTTCAAGCACTAGCGACATTATCTTTCATTAATGAACCGTAAGGTCCATAATCTCAAGTGTTTGCTAGACCTCCATAAATTTCACTACCTTGAAAAACAAAGCCAATTGCTTTCAAATGGGCAATTAGCTTTTTCATAAAATCTGGTGAATAAGTCTTCATCAAATACCTCTTTAATTTATTTTAATCTTTAAATTTATTTTTTCTTTTTACTTTTAGTTCTTTCTTCAACAACCTCATCAGCTGCTAAAGCTTGAATTTTTGTTTTTTGAATTTCAGCTAGTTTTACATCTAGATCACGGTAGTCTTTAATATAAAGAAAATCAGTTTCATTGATATCTAAATATTTTCCATTAATAATTCTTTCTACAGTTTCTAAAGTGGCTTCTTTACTTACATAAACTCCAGGTCTTTTGGTAAAGTTTTCGGCAACGTGAAAATCCTGTGTAAAAAATGCACTCAGTTGTAAAGCTTTTTTAACAATAATCTGATTAGATAATTCTAGTTCATTAATTCCTAAAATTAAAATCATATCTTCTAATTCACGATAACGTTGAAGCATTGATTTAACTTCAGTTAATAAATGAAAATGTCTTGTTCCAATTTTTTTCTGTGATGTATTTACCGAGTTAGAAGATAAAGCATCAATCGCTGGAAAATAGTTTTCTCCGGCAATACTTCTTGAAAGTAAAAGCGTTGCATCTAGGTGCGCAATGATCGCTGCTGAAGCAGGATCATTGATATCATCCATTGGTAAAAAGACAGTCTGAAATGAAGTAATTGAGCCGTTTTCGTTAGCCTTAATTCTTTCTTCAACTGAAGAAATTTCACTAACTAAAGTTGCTTGATATCCAGCTTCTGAAGGCTTTCTTCCAAGTGAAAAAGATAGCTCACTTCCTGCTTGTACATATCGATAAATATTATCGATAAAACATAAAACATTTTTTCTCTCAACATCTCTTGCATACTCAATTGCACTTAAGGCAACAGGTACAATTCTTTGTCTAGCACCTGAAGGTTCATTCATCTGTGCAACAAACATTGTGGTCTTATCTAGCAAATTAGATTCTTCTAATTCGATGTATAATTCCTTACCTTCACGAGTTCTCTCGCCTGTACCTATGAAGAAACTTTTTAAATTTTGTGTCTTCTTAGAAATGTTAAAAATAAGTTCTTTTATTAAAACTGTTTTACCTACTCCAGCACCACCGAAAATCCCGATTTTACCGCCCTCAAAGATAGGTAAGAAGAAATCAATAATTTTAATTCCTGTTTCAATAAACTTATTTTCGATATTAAAATTATCTTTACTTTTTGCTAAAGAATTAATTGAAATTTTTTGAAAATTATCTTCAAAAATTTCGTTTGCATAACTTGAAGCAAGTGAGTCTGCAGAGATTTTATTTTCCACATATTCTAAATCATCACCTAGTTCATCAAACATTTTCATGTGCGGATTTTCTTCTTCATCTTTGACGTTACTAAAAAATTCTTCAGTATCCACTAGTCTTTTTTCTAGATCAAATTCTTGTGGTTCTTTATCTAAATAAAATTCACCACTTCCAAAAGTTTCATGTGGATTTAAAATATTTCAGTCAATACTTTTATCAGTTTTATCTGGTTTTTTAGTCTCAATTTTTCTACGTTTTTTGACATTTAAATTTTCGCCAACAACATTGAAAATATAACCATTAGTTCCTGGCCCTACCGGCACCATAAAACCTTTTTTAGTATTAATAATTACATCACCAATAGCAACATTTTTATCAATTCAAACTAGAATAGTTCTCACTGTTGAATCATTTAAAATCTGCTCAACTATCATCGCTGTTTTTGAATAAGTTGATTTTAATAAAACTCCAATTTCAGGTAAATGTTCTGGTGCAAACTTAACATCAATTACGTCAGATGAAACTGCTACTACTTGTCCGTTCATACAATGTCCTTAATTTTTTGATAATCTTCAGGAATGATAGGTAATGAATTTGCATTGAAATTAACTTCATAATTATCATCTTTTAGTTTGTCAAATTCAATCATTAAATTACTAATATAAGCCTTTAATAATTCTTCATCAATTTCCGTTTTGGCTGATGAAACACCTTCCATTAAAGCATTTCCTGTAAAAGTATTATATAAAACATAACGAATAAAACGTACTCTTTGAGTTGTATCTGACAAATTTTCTAAAATTTGTCAGTCAATAATATAAGCTAAAATTAAAATAAAGGCTCTTGAATAAGTTACATATTCTTCTTGTTTTAAAACTCCAAATAAGGCTTTACCTTTTGAAATAATTTCTTTAATAGCATCAGAAAAATCATAGTTAGTTCCAGCGAAGCGATTATTATGTTGATAATGCGTATAAATTCTTAAAATCTTACTACTAATCTTGGCAAGTACTTTTGATTGTACTTTGCTTCCTGTACGAGAAACTGAGCGATTAATATCAACTGCTGGCATAATTCCTGCTGCTTGCATGTCACTATTTAAAACAATTTGTCCATCAACAATTGAAATTACATTTGTTGATAATAATGATGTCACATCATTATTTAAAATCTTGACAATCGGCAGCGCCGTAATTGTTCCTGGAGTTTTGAATTTACCTGCTCTTTCTAATAAAGATGAGTGACTATAAAATAAGTCACCAGGAAAAGCTTCTTTTCCAACAGGTTTATTAATTAATAAAGCTGCTTCTCTTAAAAAGTTAGCATGCGAAGTTAAATCATCAAAAATAATTAAAACATCTTTGCCAGTTGCACGAATATTTTCAGCATGAGTCATCGCTACATATGGAAGTAAATATTGCTCATAAGAATTATCGCTAGGTGCATATAAAATAATCACTTTGCGCATCATATTATTTTTTGCTAAAGTATTATAAATAGTTTTTAAATCAGTTAATTTAGTTCCGATCGCTACATAAATAACTCTGATATCGTTATCTTTTTGATTCAAAATAGTTGTTAATGCTAAAGATGTTTTACCACTTTTAGCATCACCGATAATTACTTCACGTTGCCCTAATCCAATTGGAATTAAAACATCGATTGCAAAAATTCCTGTTTCTAATGGTTGATCAAGAGGTTCTCTTTCCATCATGTTGGAAGCGATATTAAAAATAGTTGATGAAGCAGGGTAAAATGATTTATCTCTTTCAGGATCACTGCGGCGACTTGTGTAAATTGTTTTACCTCTGATGTCGATAATTTTATGGTAAAAACCACGGCTGGTTTTTACTTGAAATTCATTTAGATGAAGTTCAACACTGTCACCTGCTTTAACTTTTTCAATTCCGTTTTTATCAACTAATAAAAAGGCTTCATCTTCATCAGCACGAATTAACATACCCTCAACTTTTTCTTCACCTAGATGAAAAATTTGTCCATAACTGTATTTAAATTTGCCACCGATTTTAACGATGTAGTCTTTAATAGATTTAATTTTTAATTTCATTTCTTACGTTCTCTTTCTATAAAATTCCTGCAATTAAAAGTGCTAAGATCACAATTCCCCCTGCAGAAAAAGTTGCAATTGCATAGGCAAATGTACGAACTGTATTACGGTTTAATTTCATTTTTAAACCTTTTGTAATACGACCTCTAAAAGCCACAATTAAAGCCAAAGCAGAAATAGCGCCAAGCACACCAATTCCTACATAGCGACTAACCACAACTGCATAGTCAGCAACTTTTTTAAAGTTACTTGTATTAATATTTGCAATTGTTTCTAATAATTTTAAAGCTTGTTGTGCATCAATATCACCGTTACTTCATAGTGCAGCAACAGGTAAAGCATTATCAACAAATTCTTTTAATTTATAACCTTCTAAAGATGAAGTTAGCGAGTCAATAACCTTAGCTTCTGATTCGCTTAAATTTTTAAATAACGATGAAGCCGATGAAGGATCAATTCCTGCTTCAACTAATTTTTCAACCATTTCTTTTTTAGCAAATTCAAAAGCATTTTTAGTTGATTCTTGAATTGCTGCAGCTGTATTATTTGCACTATATAATTGCATTAAATTTGAAATATAAGTTGTTCTAAAATCTAATAAAACTGAATTTTTATGTTCATCTTTTATTTCATCAACTGATTCAATTTCCGACTTAACTAAAGTCTGAGCAACACTAATTTTATAAGTTAATTCAATTTCACTTTTATGTTCACTTAATTGTTTTGCAAATAGTTCACCATATGAAGATCTCATAGTGCTATGTGCTTCATTTTGAGTTGCTCTAAAATAATTTAAATCTTCATCTTTTAAACTATCGGTGTCTAAAGTATTTTTATCCTTAATAGGATTTACAACTACAGGATCACTTGGTTGTGGTTCAGGATTTGTTGGTTGATGTTGTTCAAAAAATTTCTGTTTTGAAAATGGCTCACTAGTGATTGTATAACTACGTTTATAAGTTTCATCATCTGTTAAATTTACAGTTACATTATGCACAAAATAAACTTCATCTTCATTAGTAGTTGTACTAGCTAGGCTGACTTTTTCTAATGTGTAATTATATCTTTCATCAGTGTTTTTTATTTCAAAATATTTAGTTGCATTTTCACTGTTTAGCTCGGTAAAACCAGTAAATTTAGCATCTTCTTTAATAGCAGGTAATAACTCTGGAGCCTTTTTAAGTAAGGCTGTTTTATAGTCTAAATTATTTATATAAAAAGTAACTATTGAAGGGTTATAATTTTCTATATCAGTTAAATTTTTGAATTTAATTTTGACAGTATTTTTAATAATTTTATAGTCATGATTTTTAGTAAAATCTTCATCAGTATTTACTTTAATTTCTTCAATTGTAAGTCCTAAATCAGCTATTACTTGTTGCACATCAGGTAGTAATGTTAAATCAGTTTGCTCAACATTATCATAAGTTAAAACTGGTTCTGAATTAATCAGTGTATAAAAACTATCTTCTGTTAATTCTTCTTTTGTAAAGAAGGTTTTTATAATATGTTCAATGGTTTGCTCAGGTGTTAAAACTCTATTAATAATATTATTTAAAGTTAATTTAAATTCATCTTTTACATAATTTCCTAAAGTCAATTTGTTATACATTACAGGTAATAATACTTCGTTATCACCTCTTGTTGTTTTTTCAACTTTATAATCTGTTGCTTCTAATTTTAAACCATATTTATTATTAATTCTGACTTCTTGTTTTATAACTCCATGCATTAAATCTTTGCTATAAAAACGTCAATCAAAAAATGTTCTTACACCATCTTTAATAATTGCATAATTATGTTTCGGAAAATCATAACTAAAGTATGTATTTAAATTATCATCTGCAGTTACTTCTTCAACTTTAGCTTTATCTTTTTGATATTGATCATTTAATAATTTAAGAATATTAGTATAAATAGTTTTAAAATCTAAAAAGTCAAAAGCCAAAGTATTTTCATTACTGATAGTTGTCATTTCTGTAATAACTTTTTCATAATCAGCCTGAGTTAAAATAGCACTATAACCTGTTTTATTACTTCATTGAAAATCAGATAAATCTGTTGTTGAGTTTGTAAAAGATTTAAAGTTTTTATATAAGCTTGCATAATCAGGATTTTCAACTAATAAAGGAGTGATTAACTTATCTTCTAAATTTTTAAAAACTGCTAGAAATTGATTTTCAATTTCTTCACTAGTCATCGTGTTTAAAACGGTTTCTATTTTAGCAGATTCAGTTATTGTATAAAGTGTTTTATCAAAATTATCTGCAGCAATTAAAGTTGTTAAAGATGCAATTAATTTATCTTTAAAACTTTTATAATGAGCTGAATCTTCTAGACTTAAATTATAAAGTAAATAAGTAAAATTTCATTCTGCTGTTTGTTCCTTGCTAGTTGGAAAACTTGATTTAATTGATTCATATCTAGTTTTTAGTGCTGAATTTAAATGAGATAAAAATTTAGTAATTTTTTGATCTAATGACAGATTTGTATAATCTAAATCACGCTTAGAATTTTCATTTGCGTTAGATTCTTCGCTAGATGTGCCTGAAGATGAATTACCTTGGTTCTCTCCTGAATTTGAACCAGATGTTTCACCTGTTGAGCCATTTGGATCGCTTTGCTCTCCTGAACCTGTGCTAGCAGAATCACTATTATCTGAGTCATCGCCTGAAGAAGATGAACCACCTTCAATTTCATCTGGATTTTTAGGATTAACTGTATCAGTAGAGTCTTTTTCTTCAGATGAAGTTGCTGTATTTGAATCACCATCTGCAGAACCTGACTCAGTATTACATTCTCCTGATGCTGTATTTTCACTATTTGAAGTGCTAGAAGATGAATCTGCATTATCACTGCTATTTTCATATTTTCCCGAGGTTTCCCCTTCACCATCACCATCTTTTGGGTCACTAGTGTCACCATCATCTTCAGATACTTCTTGAAAGTTCGTTGAATTAATTTGATTCAGATTTGCTGAAATAGCAACAACAGATACTGCTGAAACTAGAGTTGTTGCAGATAAAAATAATAATCCTATTTTTTTACTCTTTTTCATTTTTCTTCTCCATTGTTAGGTTGTGATTTTTCATTAAGGAATAGTGAAGGCTATTTCGCCGTGATTCAGCTGCTTCAATTATTTCTCTAGTCGTTAGACCTATTTCTTCTTGCGATGAATATGCAAGTTCAATTTTTTTGGTCTTTCGATAGATTTCATTTAAAACATTTTTTGAATAATAATGACCGTTTGAATTATTTGCAATTGGAAATAATCTTGTTGCTTTTCTAAAGAAATAAATTAAAAATTCATCATCATTATATTCCGCAAAAACTTCATCAATAATTAGATATTTTAAGTTTTCTTCTCAAGGCGTTTCACTAATTTTTAATAACACAGTCGGTGCCGTTAAAACACCTTTACCACCTGAAAAAGATAATGATTGAACATTAAGACTTGTTTGTCATCACAAGTAATATGGTTTTGAAAAATCAATGTCTATATTTGCTTTATTTCATTGCTTAATATTTTTGAATTTAATCATTACTTTTTTAGGCAATGTAATATGACTTTTTAGAAAAGGAAATTTACTCAATTTACGACTAAATGAGTAACCTATTTTTGGAAAATTAATTTTCAAAAATTTCATAATTTCCTCTTTCTTAATTTAATAAAATTTTAATTATTGAGTTGTGATGATAATATCATCCGTAGCAACTTTTCGTTTTTCTTTTAAGATGTCATTTGCTAGTTTTTCAATTTTCTTTTCAACTGATTCAATCAAAGATTTGATACGAGAAATTTTTTGTTTTAAAGAATAAAAACTAGCTTCCGTAATTGCTGCTGCAATTGTATAATCTAAATAAATTAAATTTAAATTATCAATAAAACTTGAAAGGTTTGGATGTATTGAATAATTTTTAATATCAATAGTTTCAGGTGCTTTTGCAACACTTAATTTATTTTGTTCAACAGGCAAAATAATTAGCCTATTATTTTCAATTTTATTAGATGGAAAAATCATTTCAACACGGTTAATTACTTTTGAAACATATAGTTCATAAATTAAAGTTTTAATTCTTGAAACATATGAAACATCAATTCTTTCATACTCATCATAAACTGGGATTTTAGCTTTTTTAGATCATTCACAAGCATAATCTCCCATTGTAATTAATAAGTCATTTTTTGTAATTGTACTTAAAATTAAATTGTCTGTATTATGAAAACCAATTGATGAATATTTTGCTTTTTCAGCAATATAAATAATTAATTTTTTTTGCTGTTCAGGCTTTTCATTTTTATTCAAATTTTCAAAAAATGATGACTTAATATTATACTCACGATTGATCGATCAATAAATTTCTTTTAGCCTTGCTGCTTCAGCAAGTTGGTTTTGAAGATTATCGCTAAGCACCTGATATTGCCCTAAAATCTGCAGAAAATTCAAATTTACAAGACTTCTAATGTTTTGATAATTCTTCATTTTTTTTGCTAATTGACTATATGTTTGCATGAATGAATTTTTCTCCAAATATAGTAATTTTTTTATTGTCAGCTCTTTTTAAAATTACGAATTCATCATTGAAAAAGAAGAGTGCATTTTTTTCATCTATTAATAAATTAATGTAGTTACAAATGGTTTTAAAAACAAGAATTTCTTCTCTTGTTCCTTCATTAGATAAATTTAAAATATATGTACTTGAATCTATATTTTCTAAATCAACAATTTCTGGAATATAAATTTCTTTGCTTTCTTTTCAAGATAAAACTCAATCACCAAAAATAATTGGAACACGGTTTTCGATTGCTTTATCGATCTTTGCTTTGACACTATCAAAAACAGGATCAGATAATTTAAAATGAGTTTTAAAATAAACAGGAATTTTTAAATTATTTATAGTCGTTAAAAAATTCATTTTATTAGAAATTACGTCATTAAATTGTTCAATTTTTTTGCCATGTATTTGAGAAATTTCATTAACTATTTTTCTTCTTTTTCGATTTGAAAAACGACCCTTATTTTTTAAATTATATTGGCCATCATTATCATCGCTAGCAGTAAAAAAATCAGAAATTTTTGTAAGTATTTTTTTAAACATTTTACACCTGTCCTTTAGCTAAAACTTTGTTTTTATCTTTGCCATTAATTTTGAATCTAGTCTTCTTATTTTTGCTTTCATTTGCTAAAACATCTTGTTTTAATTTTTCAATATAGTTTAAATTATTTGCATATACTTTGCTCTTCATTAAACCAATACTTACAAATAATTTAATTAAAATTATTAAGAAAGATATTGATGCAAAAACTGCTAATAAAATATAAATTAAGACTCAAATATTTAATGTATTAAATATGAAATTAGCAATTACTCCCACAATTGTTGAAGCCGAAATATCTGATGTACTAATTGCTTGATCAATTGATGCAAAGAAGGGCAGAAAAGCTAAAACAGATGTGAATAAACCTAACGTAACATTGAACATGAAATAGAATCATCTATTGGCTTTTCCTTGTCTTACAAGTTGCCTTTTTGCAAATAAGGCAAATAATAATAAAGGTAAAATAATTACTGATGACATGAAAATATTAATTCCACTAAAGGCAGTTGCTCAGCCATAAACACTATTAAAAATTAGGTTAATATTGGCAATCATAAAAACTATAAAGGAAATAGTTATGAAAGTAAATAAAGATGAAAATCTAGTTCTTCGATTTGAAAAGAAAAAAACTGTAAATAATACTGAACAAGATAAGGCTATCCCTAAAAAGATATAGTTATTTGTATTAATATTATCTGCAAAACCTGCTCTTTGGTCAAACTTAATTGCAAAGTTAATAGTCGATGCAAAGAAATATAAAACTGTGTAAGCAAAACCTAAACTAGCACTTGCACTAGTAGTTTGGTGAATAGTTACTTTTTGAATCAAAGTATAAACAGCAGGAATTAATAAAATTATTAAAACAATTAATAAGAAAATAATTCTGATGATTGAAGTAGTAACTGCTGCTTGAGTGATTGTTCCAACAGGAATAAATCAAAGCACAAAGTTAGCAACTCTTCTTACAAATGTTGCAGTATCGCCGATAGTTGATAAGACAAAAATTGCTAAATAAACAATTGCTAAAAAAGTAGAAACAATTTTGCTTTTTCAATATTTTCTTTTTCCTGGATCAACTTCAAGTAATTTTTTATAAGAATAAATTGTGTGAGCAAATTCAATTATAAATAAAACCAATAAAGGATATTTAACTCAATGAATTGATAAAAATTTCAAAATTGTGATGGCAACATCACCTTCAATTTGCGTATTATTATTAAACTGTACAGTTATAGATTGAACCTGACTAAGACCTGATTCATTTAATCAAGGAACGATTAAGGGAATTACATAAACGGCTGAACCAAAAAAGATGTAAACTAAAAACCAAATAATGTAACTTTCAAAACGGCGATGTTCTGAAAAAATCCTGCGATTGGCTGTATAAGTTGCATACATTAAAAAAGAAAAGGCTAAACTGGTGTTCAAAATTGCAGCAACACTTGTTCAGATCGACTGCATTGCACTTTCACTAGTTTCACCACCAATATTTAGATTTCCTAAGATGTTACTTACACCATTACTGATGACAAAAAAACTGACAAAAATAAAGATTGCCAAAAAGCCATAAGTTAGATAGCGAAAAATGTTCTGCCATTTATACAAATTTGCAGAATTAATTGCTTTAATATCCACTTTTTGCAGAAAAATCGAGTTTTTGCCATCTCGAATATCGTCTCATCTTGCCATATATCTCTTATTTATAAACTATTAATAACGAAAATGGGTAAATTAAATAATTTATATATTAATTTTATCAAATTCATTAATGTCGTGTTAATTATCGTAAAAATGAGAATTTTTTATATAAACAAATTTTTCAGTTATATTAACGACATGATCAAGAATTCTTTCAATATTTTTGAAAGCAATGATGATGTTGTAGAAATTATCAAATTTTTTGTCATCAATGATTGAATGTAAAGTTTTCTTGATTACTAAATAATACTGCTTTTCAAAATCTTTTTGCTTCAAAATTGCAAATTCATTTGCTTGCTTAGCACTCTTATCCTTAAGAATTTGCAAAATTTCAATAAAATAAGATAAAGCCAATCTTTCAATTTCAAATAGCATTTTTAAATGTTGTTTATCAGGTTCAGATCTTTTAATTAAGTTAATGACATTGATTGCATAATCACAAATTCTTTCTAAGTCAGATGAAGAAGTGATGGTTGTAATTAAATATCTTAAATGATTAGCTTGAGGCTGATCTTTTTGAATAATTCAAACAGTTTCTGACAAGATATCTGCTTCTAAAGTGTTTGAGCGTTTTTCTAGCTCAACAATTCTTGCATAAGAAAGATTGAATTCTTTTTGCTTATCTTGCACTAAATAATTTATTGCGTGCAAAAGTTCCTTATGAATATTAATTGCTAATTCATAATAACCATGAAATATTTTGCGTAGTTTTTTCTCTGAATCTACTAGACTTTCGTAATTCATTTTAACCTATCTTTCCGTTAATGTAATCTTTTGTTTCTTTATGTTTTGGGTTAGTGAAAATGTCTTTGGTACTACCTTTTTCAATTAAATGACCCTGATAAAAGTAAAAAGTTTCATCACTAATGCGTTGTGCCTGTGCCATTGAGTGAGTCACAATAATAATTGTAAAATCATTTTTTAGCTTATTAATCAGTTGTTCAATTTTAGCAGTAGCAATAGGATCAAGTGCCGAAGTAGGCTCATCCATTAATAAAACTTCTGGTTTTAAAGCAATTGCCCTGGCAATTGATAAACGCTGCTGCTGTCCTCCACTTAAAGAACTAGCTTTTTTATCTAAAGTATTTTTAACTTCATCTCAAAGGGCTGCACTTTCTAATGAGGTTTGCACGATTTTATCAAGCACTTTTTTATCTCTAATGCCATGGATCTTTAAAGCAAAGGCAACATTTTCATAAATCGACAAGTTAAAAACTGTCGGTTTTTGAAAAACCATCCCGACTTTTGTCCTTAATTCAATGTTTGTTAATGATTTACTGCGAATGTTTTTGCCATCAAAATAAATGTCACCTTCAGAACGAGCATCGGCTGTAAAATCATTCATTAAATTAAAAGCACGAATAAAGGTGCTTTTTCCTGAACCTGATGGACCAATAAAGGCCGTTACTTTATTTTTCTTAATATCGACATTTAAATCATGAATTGCTTTTTTAGCACCATAATAAATGCTAAAATCACGAACTTCAAAAACATGATTTTGCTTATCAAAATCTTGTTTTACATCAATTACCTTAACTGGTTTTTTACTTTTTATAATATTAGATAGTTGCTTGAGCATGGCTTACCTTCCTTTTTTGAAACAGTTTCTTGATTTTATCTTTATGTTGAAATGATAAGGGGATTATTAACTGAGAAATTAAGACAAAAACTAAAATTAATAAAATCGCCATAAATGAAGCTTCATACATAATGTCTTGAGCATTGGATGCAGGGTTAAATAACTGAGCAAAAATTCTTGTTGTTAAACTTTGACCCGGAAGTAAAAAGTTAAAACGGTTTGAGCTAGTTAATCCTGCTGTTAAAAATAATGGAGCTGTTTCTGACATGATACGGCTAATTGCTAAAATTATTGCTGTGATGATTCCTTGCAAGGCAAGTGGCAGTACAATCTTAAAAATTGTACTTACTTTTGAAACTCCTAAAGCATAGGCATTAATTCTAACATCGTCAGGAACGCTTGAAAGTGATTGTTCAATTGTTCTAATAAAGGTTGGAATGATAACAATTACAATTGTTAAAATACCTGCAAGCAGTGAATTTGAATTGGGCCCACCTGCTGCTAGACCCAAAGTTTGTAAAAAGAATGTAACACCAAAAATGGCAAATAAAATTGATGGAGTAGAACCTAAAGCATCTACAAAAAACATCACGATGTTTCTAAATCTAGGACTTTTTGTATACTCAACTAAATAAATTGCAGCAAATAATGTGAAAGGAAAAGCAATTAAAATTCCTATTACTACAATTACGATCGTATTAACTATAGCCCTGCCTGTGCTATCTAAATCGAATGATGTAATTGTTTGAGTTGGCAATGAAATTGCTTGTCCACCTCTTACTAAGATAAAAATCAAAATTCATCCAATAAATAAAATTACAAATGAAAAGGCTATAAATTCAGTTGTTATTTTAGTTCACTTATTAATTAAAAAAAGCTTTTTACGATTAAACCTTTGGTGAATAAATTTAGATGAATTAGTATCATTTTTTAAAGTTAATTTTTCAGAGTTTTTAAAGAAGACATACTCAAAAAACATGATCAAATGCTCAGGAATATAACTTAATATTTTAATAACTTTGGTTTCTATTTTTCTTAAAAATTGATACTTACTTTTCATGTTTTTGTTTTGTATAAAAAATACAAATAAATTTAAGATGATGACAAATACTAATAATAAAATACCAAATGCATTCAATAAACTTCGAGTTGCCATGGTTGCATTTTCCCCAAAATAGTTGAATGAAATTACTGCTCCTAAGGTTTTTAAACTTGTAACAAAAATGTTTTGTCCAGAACTAAAAACAGCATTAAAATTTTGTGACACTAAAATAAAATTCAATGCCATAGTTTCACCAATTGATCTTCCCATGGCAATGATGACTGCGACAATTATTGCTTTTCTAGATTCTTTTAAAACTATTTTATAAATACTTTGGTTTTTAGTTGAACCTAGTGCAAAAGGATTTAAATATAATTCTTTTGGAACAGCATCTAAAGCATTATAAACTAATAAAACAATGGTTGGTAAAACCATAAATGAAAGCATAATAATGGCGTTTAAAACACTAAACGTTAAAGATGTATTTAATAATAAAGTTAAAAATTCTCCTAGTGAAGAAGTAGCAAATAAACCAAAGACAACTGAAGGGATTGCCGACAATAAATTGACAATAATTAATAGTGGTTTAACGTATCTTTTATTTAATCTAAATTTTAAAAAGATGGCAGATTTTATACCTAGTGGAGTAGCTATTAATAATGATCCAAAAGTTACTAAAATTGTAATAGATAATGGTAATCAAATTGATGCTTGAGAAGTGCTTGGGGTTGCACTTAAATTAAACGAATCTGAAAAAATAGTTGAACCATATTCTTTTCATCCATCAATTGACCTTATGAAAATAAATAGTACTAAAACTATAAAAATAAGAATGACTAAAAGAGTCAAAATCTGAGAGAAAATTGAAAATGATTTATCTTTAATTATTCTGTTTTTTGTCCTGTGATTTTGCATCTAAAACGCCCCAAAACTGCCGTTTTCAGCATCAATTTCATAATCAGCAGAGTTTCAAAAAATTTGTCTATATTGATTATATAATTGTTCGATTGTTAAACCTTCTAAATTAATATTTGATGAATTTTTAAACATCGTAATTTTTTCTTCTAATGATAATTCAACAACTCCTAATTCATTAAAAACATTATTAACTAATTCTTTATTTTGAGAATTAAATACACCATTAAAAAATATGTAATCTATAAAATTTTTAGTTCCTTCTGCAGCATGTTTTAAACTAATCATTGTATTAAAAGGACGAACCCATTTATATGTTCCTTTTTCAATATTTTCTAATGTTGCAGAAACTGTATTATTATTAATTTCTGACTTAGAATTTTGGAAGTAATTTATCAAGGTAAAACCATCGTTTTTTATTTGTTCTAAATTATTTAAAACATATCCTGCTGATAAATAAATCACGCTTCCATTTTCATTTCCTTCAATTTTAAATCTATTATAAGCTTCAGCATTTGCTTCTGCAGTTATCTTAGTTTTTAATCCATAATCGCCACTAGTTAAAATTGTTTTAACTGATGAAGAAAGAGATTCTTTTGGCTTAATATTTGAATCTTTTAAAAACGCTTCAGCAGTTCCACTTGAATTTGCACCACCACTTCTAGCAAAAGGAATTAAATTTATATTATTTAATAAATCTAAATTTTGTTGGTCATCTTTATTATAAAAGTTACTTAGTTTAACATCTTCATTACCAGCAAAAGCAGTATATAAATTATTTATATTATCCTTATTAATTGAAAAGTCATCAGCATTTAAATTGCTTGGTAATTTCATTAATAAAACAATACCATCTTTTCCAAGAGTAATAGTTTTAATTCTATTTTCTTTTCAATGACTTTCTAAAGATGTGCCTCTAACGGCTGATGCAGGACTTTTTGAAGCATTACCTAAAGTTGTTCCGTTTTCTGCAATTAAAGCAATTCCAAGACCAGAACCACCTGCTTGAATATTGATTTCTGCTTCTTTATCATAATTTTGATAAGCACGTCTTAAAGCTGCCATAAATGGTAGAACAGAGGAAGAGCCTTTAGCATCAATTACATTTTGAGGAATACATGAAACAGCTAAAATTGTTAATGAAAATAGTGCTACTGGAGTAAGCATAAAAAGTAATTTCAATTTGTTTTTTTTCATTTGCACCTTGAAACTTTATCAAACAAATGATATATTAAAAACAATTATTTTAATAATTTATTCTGACTATTTTTAGACTATTTTTTGTCTCAAAGAACACACCTGACAATCATAAACTTTAAAAAAAATAACTACCAAACATCGGTAAAAAATAAAATCAGATAAATTTCAATAAAATAATTTATAATGAATAAATTATGTCAATGTTAAATTTTTTAGGTAATAGAATACAAAAAAGTATGTCAAAAATGGGTTCAAAAACAACCCTTAATGAATCAGATATCGCTGAAGTAACTAGAGATATTAGAGTCGCTTTATTAGAAGCTGATGTTAACTTAAAAGTTGTCAGAAACTTTGTCAATAATGTCAAGGAAAAAGTTTTACAAGAAGAAATTATTGGAAAACTAAATCCTTCACAAATGATGATTAAAATTGTTAAAGATGAATTAGTTAGAATTCTAGGTTCAAAAGAAAGTGAAATTAAAATCGAAAGTCGACCTTTCAAAATTATGATGGTAGGTCTACAAGGTTCAGGAAAAACTACTTCAACTGCAAAATTAGCTTTTCATTTGCGTAAGAAAAAGGAAATTGAAAAGCCTTTACTAATTGCAGCCGATATTTATCGCCCTGCTGCTGTTGAGCAACTTAAAATCTTAGGAAAACAGATTCAAATTGACACTTTTGATAAAGGAGTTGATTTCAAACCTGAAGACATTACTAAAGAAGCACTTGATGTTGCTTATGAAAATAAAAACGACTTATTGATTTTAGATACAGCAGGTCGTTTATCAATTAATGAAGAATTAATGGTCGAACTAGAGAATCTGAAGAAGATTTTTAAACCAGATGAAATTTTATATGTGCTAGATTCACTTAGTGGTCAAGAGATCTTAAATGTTATTAGCACTTTTCATGAGCGTTTAAAATTAACAGGAGTAATTATTACTAAGTTAGATTCAGATGCACGTGGTGGAGCTGCTTTAAGTATTAAAGAAATGCTAAACATTCCTATTAAATATATCGGTACTGATGAAAAAACTTCAAATCTTGATGTTTTCCATCCTGATCGAATGGCTGATCGTATTTTAGGTATGGGTGATGTTTTAACCTTAATTGAAAAAGCTGAAGAAGTTATCGATGAAAAAGAAGCTAAAAAGATGGTTAATAAAATGTTTAGCGGCAACTTTACATTAGATGATTTGATGCAAAACCTTAATCAAGTTAAAAAGCTAGGAAAAATGAGCAAGTTAATTAAAATGATTCCGGGTTTAGCAGGAAAAATCAGTGAAGAGCAAATTAGTGAAGCTGAAGAAAAAATCAAACTATTTGAAATCTTAATTTCTTCAATGACATTAGAAGAACGCAAAAAACCACGGCTTTTAAAAAATGCGTCTCGTAAGCAAAGAATCATGAAAGGTTCAGGTAAAAGCGCTCAAGAATATAATCGCTTAATTATCGAGTTCGATCGCATGTCAAAACAGATGAAATTGATGGCTGACAAGGCACGAAACGGAAAAAACTTAATAAATTTTTAAAAACAACTTTTTACTACCCCTTTAGGGGTAGTATTTTTTTAAAAAATTTTTTCCTTTTGGGGTCAAAAATTTTATTGCTAGAGTGAAAGGAGGAGACATGATTGTAACACAAGCATTAGCCAGAGGCGACCTTAAGTTATTTGGCGACCATATTAAAACAACTGTCAATGCTGTTTTAGGTGCTTTTAGTGGAGCTATAGCAATTGCTTTAATTGTATTAGTAATATTTTACTTTGTTAAATTAGCAGCCAATGCTAATAACGTTGAAAGACGCGCGAGATACATGAATAGCATTAAATGAGTTGGAATTAGCTTTGTCGCTGTTTTAATCATCTGAGGAGTTAGTTCGATTGCAATTAACTTAATGGAAGCTAAACTATCAGCAACACCAAATACAAACAGCTTTCTTCAAGCATTATATATTCCGAAACTGAGGTAAACAATGAGTATTTGAAACCTAGGCGAGACTTTACAATATATTTTATTTTTAGTCTTTTGACATCTTTTTATCACTGTGCCTTTAGCAGTTTTGTATGGCATTGAAAAACTGTTATCGTTTGTCAGCAGTATCTTTACAAAAAATATTGTTTTCAGTTCTAATTCAACTGCAAGCAATATCCACCCATCAACTTTTTTTCTGTTTTTCTTTTTTATTTCACTTTTAATGTTTGCAGTTATTTTTGTTGGTATTTATTTAAGAACAATGGTAAATCAGAGTCAGAACAATTTCATCAGGATGAAATATGCTCTAAAAAACTCTTTTGTCTTCTATTTACTAATTATTGCAGTTCCCTTTATCCTGTTTTTTGCATTTTATTTATTCTCTAGTCTTTTGGACAGTATAAACGGGGATATCTTTACAGGAGGAAACAAAATGTTTTCTCACATGTTCTATGAATCACTTAAACCACCACAAACATCTATGCAAGATTGATTAAAAGGAGCAAATGACGGCGAATTTAGAGTGCCTGATTTTGATCTTTGAAGAGCAACTAGGTGAAGTAACTTGTCTATAGTTATGGTTGGAGTGTTATCTTATGTAGTAAGTTTTTTCTTGATTAAGTTAGTAGTTTACATAATGAGATTACAACTTAAAATATCTTACTTTGCAATGACTAGCCCAATGATGATTGTCTGAGTGACTAATAATGAACCTTCAAAAATTAATTACTTTAAAGAAAGAATTATTTCCTATTCGATCAAGTTATTTTTGATTTTAGTTCTTTTAAAATTTACATCTTTAATTAATTCAATTCTATTTGCTGAAGTCGATAAATGAACATCCATGTTATCACAGAGAATCACTATTAAAGGTTTATTACTTGTTGCTTATCTGATGTCAATTACTAAATTTTCAGAAGCACTCGTTAAAAAATTCAAATACAGAAACATGTTTAAAACAAGTTCGTGAAACCTAAAAACTAAATACATCGAACACTATAAAAATTATTACGCAAAGGAAATTAGATAATGCTCGTACCTAAAGTATCCAAAAAAATTGATCTAAAGATTCATAGAAATATTCATCTTTTTGATCTACTTTATATGATTTTGACTTTGTTATTATCTTTCTTTATATTCTGATATATACCCGATCTAAATAACATTGTTAAAATTGCATTAACTCTAGTTTTAGCCTTACCACTTTGATCGTTAATAATTAGAAGTAAAAAACATAAATGTAAACTTTATGTTTTGCTTTGAAGAATGTTTAACTTTCAAACAGCAATTAAAAAATACGATAAAGAAAAAGATAACCTTGAATTAGATAAAAAATATTCAATCGAAAAAGATACAGTTTATTTTAAACAATTCAAATTTTCAAAAAATTATATAAAAATTTTTGAAGTCAATGGTTTTGAATTGGAAGGTTATTCCGAAAGAGAAAGGGATAAAAAATTAATTAGCTTTAAAAAAGTTATTGAAGAGAATTTTAAAACAGTAACAATTATCAAGCTAAGAGAAAATGAAATTTTAGAAGAGAATAATTTATTTTTTAAAAAAATAATTGCTCCACAAAATAAGCAATTATTAAGTTCATATAAACAAGATTTTCAGGAATTATTAAAAAATAAAAATAAGATAAATAAATATTATATTGTTATCTCAAATCCTGAATTATCTGAACTAAATTTTGACATCAAAAAATTAGAAAGCAATTTTAATATTTTAAATTTTAAAAGTCGTTTATTAACTGTTTCGGAAACTTTGAATTTATTATTAAAAGTAAATTTAAATATTAATGAAGGTTTAAAAAATGACGACAATGATGAAAAAAATATACTGTCAAGTTTTAATAAAATTGTTTCTAAATTAAAAGTCAATTATTCGAGTTCACAAATAAATTTGAATAATCAATTTATTAAAATTCAAAAAATTGAATCGCTTCCATTTGAATTAAATCATGGTTGAGCAAAAAAGATTTTTTCTTTAGATTGTGATGTAGTTTGACATCTTAATAGATTAGGAGAAGAAGATTCAGCAACACTAATTAATAGATCTTTAAACAATACAAAAGTTAATTTAACAAATTCAAAAGTACAAACTGAAATTGATTATGAAAAATACAAAATTGAAGTTTTAGAAAAATTATCCAAACGAATTATTAGTTCTAACGAAAATTTATATTCATCTTCAATTTTCTTAATTAATAAAAATTTTAATCAGAATGATTTGAAACAAAAAACTCGAGAAATACGGCAAAAACTACATACTTTAGGTATTGATGTTTGAGATGGAGATTTTCTCCAAAAAGAATTATTTTCATCAATTTTCTTTCATTCTGTCTTAAATGTAAAAACAAATAATCTATACTTACCCAGTTCCACAACAGCAGAATCATGACCATTTTATACAAGTAATTTTAATGATGGAAACCTTTTATATTTAGGAAAAAGTATGATTGGAGAAAATGTTGTATTTGATAAATTTAATTTATCTAATGGTAGAAAAAATAGTAACTCAATTATTTTTGGAACTAGCGGAAGTGGCAAAAGTACTTTTGCAAAAAAAGTTATTTCTTACAACTTATCGATAAATAATAAGGTAATAATAATTGACCCCGAAAATGAATACAACGAATTTACAAAAGCACATAATGGTTCAAGATTGAATTTATATGCTGATGAAAATATTTCTTTTAATCCTTTAGAAATTAGAAATTTTTCAGATGATTATCAAAAGGATTTTGCTATTCATATTGACTGGTTAAAAAAATGATTTATAACTTTATATCCTTCAATTGATGACTATGAATTATTTTTTTTATTAAAGATATTAAAGAAAATTTATTTAGATTATGAAGCTAAAATTATTAATGAAAAAGACTTTCCTTTAATCGATAATCTAATCACATATATTGATGAAGAAGATGACAAATTATTAATAAGTAAAATGCTTAAAAATGATTTTCAAAATCATGGTAAGTATCAAAAACTTTATAACCAAAAATCATCTATTACATTTGATAAAAATTTAACAACTATAAATGTGAAAAATATTTATGAAGCTAATGATAAAAATATTTTATTAAATAGTTTTTTCACTATTTTAAATTATGTTCAAAGTGAAATAAATAATCAAAGAGACAAAAATAATAATTTAATTGTTTTTATAGATGAAGCGCATTTACTAGTTGATGAATCAAATTTAATTGTTCTTGACTTTCTATTTAAGATGTCAAAGACAATTAGAAAATATAAAGGTTCATTAATGCTAGCAACACAAAATCCTTCAGATTTTATTTTATCAAATGAAGCTGCGAGAAAATCAAAAGCAATAATTTCTAATACACAATTTAGTTTCTTTTTTAATTTAAAAAGCATGGATATAGAAATTATTGATGACTTTTATAAATACAGTGGAGGTTTATCTGAAGATGAAAAACTCTTCCTATTAAAGGCTGCAAAAGGTGAAATTATTTTTGGATTTAACCCACACGAAAGGAGAAAACTTCTTGTAAATTACAATGAAACTGAAAAGAAATATTGTTTTTAGTAGCCTTGGTTTAATCAGTATTGGTTTAATATCAACTGTCTCAATAAGTGCAAAACCACCAGCAAAAAGAAATGATTTGATAGACCCCTTCGCTTATGTGATTCCTAGAGATACCACATTCTATAATAAATATCATTGATTCATAGATACAAAGCAAACTGAAGAAAATTTTTCTGCGACACTTTATGCTAGAAATTTTGACTATGATGTAAGAGTTTATTCTGGTAAGGAATTTGAAACTTATAAAATAGGCGAAATTAAGAAAGATCAAAAATTTATTGAAATAGAAGTAATTCCAACAAATAGAAATATTACTAAAATTGAAATATATAATAGGAATCTTTATACTGCAGGTAAAGTACTTACTAAGTCTTTCCAGTCAAATGACATAAATTTAGCTAAAAAAAGATTTAATGAAACAAATACAGGATACAAATATGAACATGTTGGAGATCCACAACCCGAATATATTGTTTTAAAACTAGACATTTCTCAAGGAAGAAGCAAAACATATTGACTAGTAAATAAATTAACGATTTACCAAGAGACTATCATTTCCTACATACCACTAATGAGTGAAAGTGTAAAAGAGTCATTATTAAAAATGATTGATGCATTTCAAAAAAGAATAACTATAGGTGTTAATCCATCTGATACATCAAAAAATCTAAAATCAGGAACAGGGAATAAGTTTAATAGACTTCAAGAGCATTTTGAAAAACTATTATCTGAACTAAAGGACAGAAGTAAATTTGTAATAAGTTATGAAATTACTTATGAAAGTGCTATTACTACTAAAATGAAAGTCAAGATAGGTTTTACAGATTATAAAATTAGTGATTATGTAACTATTGACTCATTTTTTGTTGATTGAAGTTATGGTGTTATGGAGAATAAACAAGAAATCATAAAGAATCTTGATATCTACTATAAAAAAAGCAACTGAATGTCAAAACTATATAGTAATGAAATTCCACATGTTACTAAAAACTCTGATGGCATAGAGGAATGGCACTCATATCAATATCCCAAGATAACTTTTTCAACTAATGAAAAAAAACACGATGTGCTATATATAGATGATCAAAAAATCAGTGTTTTAAACAGCATGTTTGAATATGACATTGAAGAAAATATGGGTGAACACGAACAGGTTAACTTAAAAATATCATCGGAAATGTTCCCTAATGCACACCAACTTATTTTTAAAAAATATCCATCATCAGGATATTTTAGATACAAATGATTTGGCTGAAACCCGGCCATCAATGCAGATCAGAGTTTATTAATTACACCATATATCGGGCCACAACAAAATATTGTTAATAAAGTATATAACCCAAATATCAAGCCAGATACAGGTTTAGAATCATCACTTTATTGAGTAACTGACGATATTTTTTTTCATAACAGTTACTTAATTGACCAAACTTATAAAAATCTTAAAAATGGTGGTTTTGTCGAAGTTGTTCACAGCAGAAAAGGTATAGTTATTAATTCAGATATAAAATATAATTATTTAAAACATAAAATTTATGGCGAAAAAAATGATTGAAAGTTTATCGAACATGAAAAAATTAAGGATGAAAATAATAACTACATTTCATCAGAAAAAACACACGTTTTTAATTTGGGAGTTGATGATAAGCAAGTTCAAAAATATACAATGATTCATATTGGCAATGACAAATCATTTGAAAAACTAATTCATTCAAAAAAATTTATACCTGTTGATTTTTCAATATACGGAAAAATTTTAAAAGATTATTTAGTCAATAAAAAATCCTTAAAAATCGATTCTCTTAATGAATTAAGTTATGAAGAACTAATGTCTTATTGAACTAAATACGTGACAGATTTTGATCCTAAAAGTGCTGTCCCGATAGCAGGAGATCTAGAAAGTACTTCTTCTTCACCGACTATCAGCTCACAAAGAGGAGGGTTTTTACCAAATAACACTAAAGCCCCTCTTAGCTTTAATGACTTACGAGAAATAGAAAGTAAATTGAGAGAAAACACCAGCAATCCCAATGACCCCACAAGAGGTATTGGACATACAGATGCTATTAACAGATTATTAGAAAAAAATCCAGGTGATACATCTGGTTATATTGATAATGAATATGCAGAACAAATAATTAGGCAAGTTGAAAATGATTCTAAGGTTCTTAAGTTTTTAAAGAAAAAACTAGAAGAAAATAACTTAATAAGTTCTGATGAGGCAATCAGAACAATTTGAGAAAAAATTAATCATATCAACTTTTACATAAGCGACACTTATGAACCCTTCATTATTGAAAAGCAATTTCCATATAAAGAAATATTTGATATGGATGAAGATGTTTTTTCTAACTATTTTAGAATTAAAGGTAACAATTTAAACTCAGCACCTTTTTCAATTGTCTTTGAAAATGAATATGGAAAAGAAAGAAGAACAAATGAAAAATTTAAAAGTGATTTATTTGTTTCTGAACTATCAAATAAAATTAGAGCTAATAGTAAATTAGAAAAATTTGATGAATTCATTAGTGAAGAAAAATTAGAAATAAAATATTGATATTTTATATCCAACAAAAAGATTTATGTTCTTGTATGACAAAAAAGTTTAACTGATACAAAAGTAAAAAACGGTGAAGAATTTATTTTTCTAGAAAGAGATTATATTGATAATTTACCAGTTTCAATTGATAACACAACTCTCTATAATATTCAAATACCTGATTTAAATTTAAATGGCATTAACACTATAGATGGTATTAAAGATGAAATTGATAAACATATAAAAGAGCATATTGAAAAAGATTTATGACAATATTTTGATTACAAGATTGATGGTAACATCGATGATATTGTTAACTTCGAATTGGAAAATGAAAATAATAAATATTTAAATGTTAAGGTATTTTCAAAAGATAAACAACAGTACTTTTATGCAAGTTTTTATCTATATAATTTTGTATTTAAAAAAGTTAATTTAGAATACAAAGATCTTGAAAAATTAGATATTGAAAATATCGATACAAATGCTTTAAATAACGTTGAATTAAAAAACCAAATTTGAACCAAAATCACAGACAGGTTGTCAAATTTGAACATTATTTTAGGTACAGATATTGAAATAGAAAACTTTGAAAATTTACAAACTAACGAAAATGTAGAAGGAATTTTTGAGTTCAAAATCAAGCTAATTCCTAAACAAAAATTTTTCATAAATAGCAAAAAAATTTTAGTCAAAAATACTGTTTCAAAAGAACAAAACTATCAATTTGATTTATCATCTTTAGCTATATCAGAGATAAAAATCAATGCAACAACTAGTCACGATGCTGTTCAACAGATAGTTACAAATTTACAAACTGAACTTGATAAATATAAACTTGTAAATGGAAAAGATGTTTATCTTGAAGATGTCAATAATTCAGAATATATTGGATTTCTTCTAGGTGTAAACACAACTGACACAAGCATATATTTAAAATTAGTTTCAAAGTCAAGAAATATTTTAAATGATAAGTTTATCAAAATAACTAACGAAGCAGTTATTACATCAAGTTCAAATAAAACAATTGAAATTGTTTCAAATGAAGAATTAAATGAAATGATTTCAAAAACAAAAAATAATTCACTTGCTGAATCAAATTCACAAGAAGATACTACTTCAAAATTATATTGAATAATTCCGATAACTATTTTATCAATCATTTCAATTGTTGTAATTTCAAAAGTAGTTCATAACAGATTAAAAAGAAAGGCTGTCTAACATGGCTCCATTATTAACCCCACTTAAAATTAAAAGTTATTTTAAATTCAAAGAAAATCAACAAACTGATGAAATCATCATTATAAGTGAAGATGAAAAAAGTTATTTCTTTAACGAATTATTTACAGATGAATCATTAGGAAACTATTCTTTAAAAACACAAAAACAGAATTACTATATCGATAGATATATTAGTTATGAAATTGAAAAAATTCATTTAGATAATTTAATTCTAAATGAAATTATTGAAGGTAATTTCTTTGAAGAAAGAATCAAAATAAAACTACTTCACACAATTTATGAATCATTAGACAAAAATATGGATGACCATACAATTGTTCTGCTTAGACCTAAAAAAATAGTTGAACAAGCAAAAGCTGAGCAATTATAATTTTTGCTCTTTAGGACAGTAATAAGAACTGCGACCATTAAGTGAAAATTTCTTAATGATTGTATTACATCTACGGCACTCTTTTTTATCTCTTAGATGTACTTGTAAAAAGTTTTGATAATTTCCTTCCTGTTTATTTAACGATGAATAAGAATCAATTGTTGAGCCGCCTAATTTTGTGGACTCATCCATTATTTGTGCAGCAAATTTTAAAATGTCTTTAACATTTTTTAAAGATATTTCACTAGCAAGTTTACTAGGGTGAATTTTGCAGGCTCAAAGAACTTCATTTGCATAAATGTTTCCTAGACCCGCAATTTTGCTTTGGTCTAATAAAAAAGTCTTAATAGCTTTTGATGATTTTTTAGTTAATTTAAAAAAATCATTAGGATCAATTTCTTGGGGTTCCTTAGCAATTAATGATAAAGGTTTTGTACTTAAAAGATTACTTTTATTTCTAATATGAAATGTTCCAAACGCTCGATAATCCTTGTATTGAAGTTGTGAACCATCACTGAAATATCAAATCACGTGAATGTGTTGTTCTAAAAAATCAGGTGGTGTATTTCAAAATAAATATTGACCAGTCATTCTTAAATGACTCAGCATATAAGTATCATCACTAAGTTCAAAAACTAAAAACTTAGAAATATTGGAAACACTTTTTATTTGTTTACCAATTAAACTATTTCTAAATTCCTCTTCATTTATTTCTTGAATAAGTTTTGGCTTTCACACTTTGATATCAACTATTATTTTATTTGTAACTGCTTCATTTAATTTGAAGGAATTAACTCTAACTTCTGGCAATTCAGGCATTCTTAAATTTTAAAGTAATTTTGCTAAAATTTAAATTAATATGAAAATTGCTATCATTGCTGAATATAACCCTTTTCATTATGGACATATCAGACAATTAAATTGATTAAAAACTAAATATCCTGATTCTGAGATAGTGATTTTTCTTAGTGATTATTTTACTCAAAGAGGAACAATTAATATTCTCGATTTTGAAATCAGAAAAAAATTTGCTTTTCAATATGGAACTGATCAAGTTATTAAATTAACTGATGAAGAAGTTGTTCAAGGAGCACCATTTTTTGCAAGCAAAATAATTTCTAGGTTTGAAGAAAATGCTATAACTCATATTAGCTTTGGTTCTGAATTAGGAAGTTATGAAGAATTAAAAAAACTTTCTGATCTTTTAAAAGAAGAAATTAATAATGGTGAATATAAAAATTATTTTTCTTTACTTAAAGAAAATAAAAATGTTTTAATTAAATCAAATGACATCTTAGCAATTTCTTATATTCAAGCAATTGAAAAATTAAATCTTAACATTTCATATTTAATTTTAAAAAGAAATGTTGATTATAATTCTGATGAAACGATTGATAATATTACAAGTGCAACTAATATTCGTAAAATGTTTTTAGAAAATAAAAACATTGAAAAATATACACCTGCTTTCAATCATTTAAAAAATGAAAAACAGGTAATGAAAAATTGATATTTTATCTTCCAATCTCTATTTTTGAATAATTTAAAATATAGTTATTTTTATATTAAAAAAATCAATTTAGAACTATATAATTTATTTAAAAAACATATTTATGCAAAATCTTACAATGACTTTGTCAAGGCATGTACTTCAAAATATACGCCTGCATCTTTTGTAAGAAGAGCAATGGTAAATTTTTATTTAGAAATCAAAAAAGGGAAAGGTATTGATTATTAATCAAGAGTATGAGTAGTGTTAAAAAAGAAATAAAAAAACCTTCAAATAAAAAGGCGAACAATCTTGAATCTTTACTAAAAGAAAACCAGAGTCTGAAAGCTGAAAATCAATTAATAAAAAACGGTTTAAACACATTAAGACAAAAAGTTTTAAACCAGGAAAACAACCAAGCTAATTTAACTAATGACTTTAATTACATCTATAACAAATTTAGAATTTTCAGTAATGTCAATCAGGAAATTTTGGATGAATATGAACGTTTAATGAATCCTGATAAAGAACCAGTTAAAAAAGAACCTAGTCAACTAGAAATTCTAAAAACTGATCTAACACCAGTTTTAAATGCAGGTAACAATGTTAAAATTAATAATTCCTTTTTTGATTTTAAAAATAAAATCATTAACACTGCAGAAATTAATTTAAATAATTTAATTGATCAAGATGATGAAGATCGTGATTATGCTTCAATTATTAGTATTACTCATTTCTTTGTAAAAGACCCTATTTTAGGCAAATATAAATGAGTTTCAAAATTCTTTGATCCTGAAATAGAATCAAATCATAATTTTAATAATATGAGTTTTCAAGAGTATGAAGCTAATTTCTTCACACTTGAAAGACTGAATTTTATTAACAATGTTTCAGATGAAATTAATTCATATATTTCATATGATATTCTTTCATCAGCAGAATCTTTTAATAAGTTTGTTAAGAAAATGATTAAGATGGCTGGAATTTTAGAAAAATTTTTCAGCACTGAATATTACAATAAAAAAGAAAATTCTTTAGTTGAACAAATTAAAGGTTATTTATATGTTTTGAAAATGTCTTTAAATAGTCAGATTTCAAAAGTAATTAAAAATGACTTATATTTCTCACGTGTTTCAAGAGCTTCACAAATTATTGAAGGCTTAATTAGATCGACTGCTTTACTTATTCATGAAAATCATTCAAGTGAAGTAACTAAAATTAAAACACGCTCATTAAACGATTTATTAATAAGTCGTAAACCTGATATCTGATTAAGTATTTTTTCAGATGATATCAGATTAATACTTAAAAATTTCCTAGTTAAAAATCATTATCAATTTGATGATTCTCGTGCACTAAGAAATGAATTTGCTCACAATACAAGTTGAGCAAATGCTCAAATTGCAACTAATCCAATGAAACCAATAATTCAAATTTTTGGAATTTTCTTGTTTGTTTTTAATCACTTATTTATTAATAAAAAGCTACTTAACTTTATTCATACTGAAAATACTAAAGAGTTAATTTTAAATGAAATAAAAAATAAAAAACAGTAAGTTTTTTATTCAATGTTTAGTTTGATTTCTTAGATATTTTTAAGTATTTAAATAAAGGTTTTAAATATAAATATCCTGAAATATAAGACATAATTAGAGCCACAAAAGTTGGTATATTTATTAACGCTACAAATGCCATCATACTAATATTTAGATTTATTAATAAATCATTACCATAAAAAGGAATTGCAATTGCAAATAAAATAATAATTGCAAGTGTTTGGAAAACCGTTTTTAATTTACCTCAAATTGATGCTGCCACTTCTACACCTTTAGAAGCCATTAAATTTCTTGCACCATCAACAACGATGTCTCGCAAAATAAATAAGACTACAACTCATGCAAAAGTTAAATTTGTAATCGCTAAAAAGATCAATGTTGTATTGATCATTATTTTGTCAGCAATTGGGTCAAATAGCTTTCCAAAAATAGAAACATTTTTATATTTGCGTGCTAAATATCCATCAAAAAAATCGGTTATCATTGCTATTATAAAAATTATAAAGTTGACTGACCAAATTGATTTTAAATCAATTACTAAACTGCCAGGATAATTAATTCGATAAGCAATTAAAGAAAATAAAATAATGTAAGGTATAACAATTAACAATCTGAAAATTGTTAAATAGTTAGGTAAATTTTTATTTGCTATCAGCATAAAGAAGTTTTGTTTTTTCACTATATTGTTCAACAAGATCTTTTAGATCAACTGTACCTAAAATACTTTCATTTTGATCTTTGAATCATTTAATAGTTTCAGGTATCTTCTTATTTCACATGTTACTTTTGTAACCCATTAAAGTATTTAGTTCGCTTACAAATCGGCGATATTTCTTATCAGGCAAAAAGAACATTTTAAAGATTTTTGTATCAGTTAATTTGTCAAGATATTTATCACTTCTTGTGACAATCATACTCATTTTTAAATTAGTTTGATTTTTAAAAAATTTGTCCATGATTACATCATTTTCATTAATTAATGAATTGATTTCAATAATGTATTGGAAATATTTTTTATTAATTTCATGCTCAAGTTCATTAGTTTTCTTTTTTAGTTTGCGCTTACGTAATTCTTTTTTAATAAAGTTGTAAGCAACAAAAGCAAAAATTAAAAATAAAATTATCGCTACTAAGATATATAAGACTACGTTATCCATATTCAACTCCTTTATTTCTCGGTTTATATATTTTACACAAAAAAATTAAAAAAATAAAAAGCACCGAAGTGCTTTACATCTATAAGCCGCTTTCTGTTCAACCTTTAAGGGTTGCGTCAATTATTTATCTAACATGCAATTTTACAAATTGCATGTTCCGATAACATATTCAGTTATATGTTTTCGATTCCCCTACCATAATTTGGGTTTCTAGCTCGTGGAGTTTACCGCGTTTCATATTTCTCGTCTCTGTGGCACTAGTCATCTAAGTCAGGGTTTATTAGACCCTGCACGAACACTACAAGCATCGCAGCTTGTGCTAGAGCGGACTTTCCTCTAGAATTACTAGCAATTGACCGATGCTTTAACATTATACATAAACTAATCAAGTGAAAGAAAATTATGAAAAAAATTTATAAAGCAATAATTGCTTCAATAATTTTGGTTGCAATTTCGGCAACCGTTGGTGTTTATTTTTTTAAAGACCAAATTTTCCCTGTTGTACAAAAAGAAACTCCAGCTGAAAAAGATAAAGTTGTTGTGACATTTATAGGCAATGTAGAAAAACCTGGGAAATATATTTTTGATAAAGATACTAGTTTAAGAAAAGCACTGAATACCGTTAAGATTAAGGCTAATAGTGCTATGAAAGGTTTAGATTTAAACCAATTATTAACAGATGGTAAAAGTTATACCATTTTAAAAAATCTTAAAGAAAATAACCACTTTTCTGATATTTCAGAAGTTGCCTTAAAAAAGTTGGGGCTTAGAAGTAATCAAATCACGGAGCTATTAAAATACAAAAATAGTAAAACTACATATACATGAGAAGAAATTGAAAACCTACCTGGAATTGGTTCAAAATCAATTGAAAAAATCAAGGAGATTTACATAATCTAGTTTTTGTTTTTATTGCCCTGATATTACCAATTTTATTTTCGCTACTTGAACTATTTTTAAAAATAGGTTTTCTAGTTTTTATAATTAATTTATTTTTTATTTTAATTACGTTCAGAAAAAAACATCTTCTTTATGTTTTGATTTTTTCTTTAATTATTTGTTTTCTAATTTTTATTATTTTAAAAATTAGAACAGATAGTTTTGAACAAAATATTAATGGTGAATTTAAAGTAATTAGAAAATTTAAAAACTCATATATTCTTCAAAAAGGAATTAATAAATATTTTATAAAAACAAAAATTAGTTTCGAAGAATATGAGATTTTAAAAGTAAGCGGCAATTTAGAAGCTATTAATATCGATGATTACAATTTTAGTAATTTTTTAAAATCCGAGAATGTATTTCATGAAATAAAAAACTTTGAGATAAATAAAATTTCAGATTCATTTTCTTTCAAAGGCGAATTAAAAAAATACTTTGCAAGTGGCTCTGAAATCTACCAAAAATATATGTCTCTTTTTTATTTAGGAAAAGTAAATAATTTGAATGAATTTGAATATCAGCAATTTCAAAATTTGCAACTTTTACATTTAGTTATAATTTCAGGTTTTCATTTATCAATTGTAAAATTTGTCTATTTTAAAATTTTCAAATTATTCAGGTTGAAGCAAAAATATATAGACTTATCTTTTATTTTGGTAGTAGTTTTTTTATTAATATTTTTTGAATTTCATATTTCAATTTTTAGATACGCAACAGTTTATTTATTAGCCATAATTTTTAAATACTTATTTTCAAAAAAAATAAACCATTATTTTTTAATTTTAATTTCATTAAATTTATTCTTAGTTTTTAATCCCTTTTATTTAATCAGAGATGCTTTAATTTTCAGTTATGGTTTATCTTTTTACATTTCATTTTTAAATAAAATGAATTATAAAAATAAAATTACAAAGTTTTTAATAATGAGTTTAACAACCTATTTTATGGCTGTTCCTTTAGTAGTTTTAATTACAAATAAGTTTATTATATTTGCTTACTTTTTTACCTTATTAGCTACACCTATTATTGGTGCAATTTATATTTTTTCAGCACTATTTTTCTACCTTAGGGATTTTCTCACTATTATATTCGAAATGTTTGATTGACTGATAAATAGGTTTCTTGAAATTAATTTCTACATTGAAATAAGCAATGTTTACAAATGATTTTACTTGCCTTACTACATAATTTTTTCGTTTTCATCAATTTTAATAATCAAAAACATTAAACCTAGAATTAAGCACATAAAACTTGCTTAATTTTTTAATACTTTAGCCAACAAAATGGCTTTAAAAATCTACCTTTATGTATAATAAGAACATGATTATCTTTACGGGGGAAGATGAGTTTCTAGTTAATGAAAAAGTTAATAAGTTACTTACTGAAAAATTTAGCCAATATAACTTAACAGTTCATTCACTTGATATTGATCTTGATTATTTATTTAATGAAATAACACAATCAGACTTGTTTTCTGAAAAAAAGATTTTTTGGTTAAAATCACCTACTTTTTTGCAGTCTAAAATAATTAAAGATGCTGATTATTCAAAACTTTTAACTATCATAAAATATAAACAATATCCTTTAATTATTTCTGCACCATTTATTACTTCAGAAAATAAGTTACACACTTATTTAAAAAAGAATTTTAAAGTTGAAAACATTAAAAAATTAGAAGGTTTTGAATTAAATAAATATATTTATGATTTTGCAAAAGCAAATGGAATTGATCTAGATCATAAAATGATTAATCATATAGTTACAGTTTTACCTAATGAAATGCAAATAATTGTTAATGAAATTTCTAAGTTGAGATTTATAAATAAAAAAATAACTTATGAAATGATTGATGACTTTTTTTCATCTTATGCAAAAGACCCAGGGTTTAGTTTTGTAAATTCGTTATCAACTAACGACAAAAAAGAAATTTTTGCAACATTTAAAAAGGAACTAACCTACAATAGTGAAGCAGTCGAACTTGTAGGTAAAATTTCAAATATTTTAATTACTTCTATAGAATTAGATAATGCAATTTTAAGTGAAGGTAGTTTTTCTAAAGCAGTTGCTTCTTTAAAACTAAATGAATATCGTGGTAAAAAGATATATGAGTTTTTAAAGTTTAGAGGTAGAAAAAAAATTGAGTCTTTAATTAAAGAATTAGATAAAGTTGACTTCCAAATTAAAAACACAAAAATTGCTCCTGAGATAATTTTAGAAGCATTTGTATTAAAAATTTTTAAGGATGAACATGAGTAAAATTTGATACGAAATTAAGCAGAATGTTTTTGCATCAGAAAGTAAAAATAAACCTGGTTCTTATAAAGGTATAATTAAAATTATAAAATATTTTGAATCATTACAAATTAAAAATTTAATACTAGAAAATCCTTTATTAAATTATTCAGATCCTAATTTATCTTTTATAAAAGATAATGAGGTCAAACATGGAACTATTGGTGACTTAAAAGAACTATTAACAATTTTAAGAACTAAAAAGATTAAGCCATTAGTAAAAATTGACTTACAAAGAATTAAAGAAATTAGTAACTATCTGGATAATTATAATAATTATTTAGAAATGAAAAGTCGAGCGATTCAAAGAAAAGAAAACTGAGTTGATTTTTTAAATAACATGCAAAAAGATGAAAAGGAATATCAAACAGAATCCTTTTTTATTAAAACACAAACAATTGATTTTGAATCATCTTGATCTGCAAATGAAACAATTAAAAAGTTTAAAAAAATTGTAAACTTTTTCTATAATGCAGGTTTTAGAGGCATTATCATTCATAATTTTGAATATTTATATAGTCGTGAAAGAGATAAAATTCTTAATGACAAAACAACTAATCAATTAAAAGCTATCTATTCAAATATAAAAACTGAGATGAAAGATTTCACTGTTGTCTGAGAAAGTGAAATCTTAAATTGAAATTATTTAAATTTAAAGAAATTAAATCATGAAGAATTTTTTGATTATCTAATCGATACATCTTTTGCATCATTGAATAAAAATTACAAATATGGTTACCCAATTTATCACGAGATTAATTACAAAAAATTTGCGGCGTATTTTGGAGCAGCATTAAGTTCAGAAAAAAATATTGTTGCACTTCAATCACCATGAGTAAGTAGAATTGCTTCCTTATGGGGAAATGAAAATTCCTTTTTTAATGAGTCAGTTAGATCTTTGTTAATTCTAAATTTAATCAATAATAGAGATAAGAAAATTTATTTTGGACAAGAAATCGGAATGTTAAATATGAAGGAAGAATTTGTTAATAAAATTAACGATTTTGAACTAAATGAAATTAAACATAAGTTATTAAATAATGGAATTGAATTAGATGAATTCTTTAATTCATTTAATAAATTTTATACAGAAAATTTAAACTATGAAATGATTTGAAATAAGGATCAAACTAAAAATCCTAATTTAAAAAATCTTGAAAAAATCAATGTTAAATCACAATGAGAAGATGAAAATTCTAATTTAAATTTTTTCAAAAAATTAGTAAGTTTAAACGAAAATAAATCCTACCAAGATTTAATTCAAAATTCACAATATTCTTTTTCAATTAAAAGTAAAAATATTTTTTTAGTAAATATTTTAATTAAGACACCTTTTTTTAAATTAAGAATTATTTCTAATTTAGAACATTCATTTCAAAATGTTAAATTGAAAAAAACAAGTAGGATTTTAGTTTCTAGTTATACTAGAAAAAAATATCACGAGATTCCTAAAAAATTAGAACCTTTTGAAACTCTAGTTTTAATTGAAAAAATAAACAATTCAGAAGCTGACTTTGTAAATACAATTTATAATACAGTTTTAAAATAGGAGAAGCATGAAGAAAGTAAATGAAAAAAAATTAGATCCTAATCACCCTTTATACTACGCAGCAAATTATTTTTTTAAAGCAGAAGGAATTATTAAACATGCTCTACCTGATGCAATCACTACTTTACAATTTTTCCAACGTGGTGATGATGCAATGTTAGCGGGTATGGCAGAAGTTTTAGAACTGCTTGAAAAGTATACTGATACTAGTAAGTACAAGATTAAGTACCTAGAAGATGGAACCATAATTAATTCAATGGATATCGTTTTAGAACTAGAAGGTAAGTATGAATATTTTGGAACTTATGAAGGCATTATCGATAGCATTTTAGCACGTGCTACTTCGGTTGCAACTAACATTAGACACTGCATCAAAGCAGCAGGTAAAAAAGAAATTATTTTTATGTCTGACAGAAGCGACCATTATAGCAATCAAATCAGAGATGGTAAAGCAGCGATCTTAGCAGGTATTAAAGCTCATCCTACAACTGCAACTTCGCAAAATCATCCTGAATTAGTTTTTGGCTCTATTCCCCATGTTTTAATTCAGGCATTTGAAGGTGATGTAGTTAAAGCAATGCTTTATTACAAAGAACTTTATCCTGAAGATGATTATTTAGTTGCTTTAGTTGATTTTAATAACGATGTTATCAGAGATTCTTTAAAAGTTTTAGATGCTTTAAAAGATGATTTAAAAGCCGTTCGTGTTGATACTTCTAAATCAGTTATGGATAAAATGTTTACTGAAAGTGATCAAGAATTTGGTGTTACTGTTAGGCAAATTAAAAACCTTAGAAATGCTTTAGATGCTAATGGTGGTAAGCATGTTAAAATCGTTGTTTCTAGTGGTTTTACGCCTGCTAGAATCGCTGAATTTGAAGCCCAAAACGCTCCAGTTGATTCATATGGTGTTGGTGAATATATTTTAGAGATTAAAAATCATTTCAGCGCAGATGCTGTTAAAATTAACGGCAAACATTTAGCTAAGGTGGGGCGTTTTTATCGTGATAGTTCAAAATTAAAGGTGTATGGTAAATAATAATGAGTGATATTGGTTTTTTAGTTATATATAACTTAATAGCGTTTTTTCTAGGTTACCTTTGGGGTAGTTTAAATACTTCGATTTTGGTTTCTAAATTCATCTTTAAAGATGATATTAGAAAACACGGTTCTGGTAATGCTGGTTCTACCAACATTACCAGACGTTTTGGAGTAAAAGTTGGTGGAGCAATTTTTGCTTGAGATATTTTCAGGGTTTATCTATTTTCATTATTTATTTATATTATTAATACTCATAGCGATCTTAGATTTAACCCAGTTGTTAATATTTATCCTCAAATTGCAGCATTTGGAATTGTGCTTGGTCATATCTTTACTGTCTTTTTCAAATTTAAAGGAGGTAAAGGAGCAGCAACAGTTGTTGGAATGTTTTTAACAGTTAATGTCTTATTATTCTTAATTGGTGCTGCTTTATGAATTGCTTTAATGTTTTATAAAAAAATTGTTTCTGTAGCAACAATTTTTGCAAACTTACTAGTAATTCCTTTATTCTTTTTACCTTGAATGACTTATAGTGGCATTGAAAGTTTGAGTTATTTAATTCCCCATAATGCTTTCTTATATTTAGATACAGGCTATCCGATTGCTGCTTTAGTTTCAGGTTTAGCATTCCTATTAGCAGCAGCAATTATTATTGGAATGCATCATTCAAATATTAAAAGATTACTTAATAAAACTGAAAAGCCAATCAGTTTACGTAAGAAAACTGCTTAATAAATAGATTAATTTGTGAAAAAGTCTGCTTTGGCAGATTTTTTATTTTTTGCTAATTAGGTTTTATCGTTGAATTACGGCATTAAAAAATAGAGCAACTGTAATGCTCCATTTTTTTATAATCTTATTTTATTGTTTGCTTTGCTCTTTAGGATGCAAAGTTTCTAAAGGATTTGAAGTTACTCCTGCAAATAAATGATTAAAAATTTCATCATATTCTTTAACTGGAATGTAGGTTAATTCACTCTTAACTTCATCAGGTACTTCGATTAAATCTTTCTCATTATCATGGGGAATAAAGACAGTTTTTACACCGAATTTATGAGCAGCAATTGATTTTTCTTTTAGTCCACCAATTGCTAAAACTTTACCACGTAAAGTGATTTCACCAGTCATTCCAACTGTTTGACTAACTGCTCTTCTAGTTACTGCACTAATGATTGCAGTTGTAAATGTTACACCAGCACTAGGTCCATCTTTTGGAATTGCTCCTGCAGGTACGTGAATGTGAATGTCATAAGATTCTCATGAAAAGTCTTTAGGAATATTGAACTTTTCAGCGTTAGATCTGACATAAGAAAGGGCAGTTTGTGCTGATTCTTGCATCACATCTTTCAGGCGACCTGTTAAAGAAATTTTACCTTTACCAGGGTATAAATTAACCTCAATTTTTAAGGTGCTTCCTCCATAAGAAGTATAAGCTAAACCATTGATTGAACCGATTTGAGGCTCTTTGTCGTTAACTTCATTACTAAAGCGATGTACACCTAATAATTCAAAAGCAACGTCTTCAGTGATCTCAAATTCTTCTTCATCTTTGATTTCAGAATTTAATAACTTAACAACAATTTTACGAGCTACCTTATCAAGAATTCTTCTTAAATTACGTACACCAGCTTCTAAGGTATAGTGGTTGATAATGTATTTTAAAACATCGTCAGAGATTTTAAAATGACGTTCTTCTAAAGAAGCATCTGCTCTGACTTTATCAATTAAGTAATTACGGGCAATTTGTACTTTTTCTAAAATTGTGTAACTACTTAAATTAATGATCTCCACACGGTCTAATAAAGGTGCAGGGATATCTTCATAGTAATTAGCAGTTGCGATAAAAATAACTTTTGATAAGTCATATTCATGTTCTAGATAGTGATCTTGAAATTTGTGGTTTTGTTCTGGATCTAAAACCTCAAGCATTGCTGCAGAAGCATCTCCACGGTTAGCTTGTGCTTGTGAAGTCATCTTGTCAATTTCATCTAATAAAATGATTGGGTTAGATACTTTTGCACGCTTAATAGCAGCAATAATTTTTCCAGGAAGAGCTCCGACATAGGTTCTTCTGTGTCCTCTAATTTCTGATTCATCTTTAATTCCCCCTAGAGAAATTTTGACAAACTTTTTACCTAGAGCTTCTGCAACTGATTTTGCTAAAGAAGTTTTTCCTGTACCAGGAGGCCCTACTAAGGTCAAAATAGGTACGTTATTGAAGCTTTTACGCTCATAATCATCTTCATTTTCTTCAAAAAGTTCTAAATCAACATTATGAGTATCATCAATTTTTAAGAATTTTTTGCTTTTGTCATGTTTTTTATTGTTGTTGATTAGAATTGCAATATATTCTAAAACACGTTCCTTAACTTCTTTAAGACCATAGTGACCTTTATCTAAAATGTCTTTAGTTTTGGCAATATCTAGATCATCAACTAAAACTTTTCTTCAAGGTAATTCTTTTAATAAGTCGATGTAGTTACGTGAAATATTAGCATCAGGACTTGAAGACATCATTCCTTTTAACTTAGACTTTTCGTTAGCGATTAACTTAATAATTGAACGTGGATAACGGTTTTTCTTAACGTTTTTATCATCGTTTTCAACATTAGGTTCTTTGTCTTCGTTTTCTTCTTTATCTTCAGAATATTCTTCAAAAATACTATCTTCATCACTATTTTCTTCGCCTAATTCGTTGCGAATTGCTTTTAGTTTTTCTCTAAGTAAGAATTCTCTTTGCTGTTTATTTAAAGTGTTTTTTAAACGTTTTTCGATGTCGTTTTCAACTTCACTTTCATGTACTTTTGAAGTTACTAATAAGATCAAGCGATCAGCTTGTTCAACTCAGTCAAGATATGAATTATATTTTCTAACTCAATCATCATCTGGTTTTAAAACATCAACAAAATAACTAGAAACTAGAATCGGATTTAAAAAACTAGTGTAGTCTTCTAAGTCATTTGAATTTTCAAGAGGTTGAAATCAAACATCAATATTTTCAAAGTCAATGGCTTTTTTATCTTTAAAACGTTTTTGTAACTTTGAAAATTTCAGTCTTAAATTAGGATCAATTTTAACATCTTTATCTTCAGTTCAGTTAATCAAACTTTTTAAAATTGCTTTAGCTTTTGCAGCATCTGAAACATTAATGTTGAAATCTTGGATTTCAACCATTGTTTTATGTTTGGTGTTAGATTCATCAACAAATAAATTAACAATTGAAACACGTTTAAATGGTAAAACTGTGATCTTAAAAATTCCTTCTTCTTCTTTACTTGAAATGATTTTACTTAAGAATCCCACTTTGTGTAAATCACTCACTGTTTCAACAACATCGTTATCACTTTGGATTTGTGAAGCAAGTACAATTTCGTTATTGTAATTATTTTGTGCAAGTCTTAGGGCACTAATACTTGCAGGTCTACCGACTTGAAATTCAAGTTCAACAAATTGTAAAAGTAATAAGCCTCTGGTGGCTATAACTGGTTTAATCATAAGTCTCCTTAATATGAAATTTCTTTATAATATAAATAATATTAGCACTTTAAGAGGCAGAGTGCTAATATTATTTAAATATTTTTTTAATTTCTAAATTAGTTAAATAAAATCACTAGTGATTTTATCTTATTATGACCTTTTTTTGCAATAATCTTTTTAAAAAGATCAGTCAAAAGAGTTAGAAACTGGGTCTGTTTTTTTACTTAAAACTGCTAAAGGCAGTTGTTTTGGTTTTTTAACAACTTCTTTTGTTAAGTAAATGCTTTGGTCTAAGCCAAAGTATTTGTAAGATTTACTATAGAAAATAATAAATCCAACAGTAACAACACCAACAATTGAAAATTGAATTGTGTTAAAAGCTGTATATAAAGCGTATGAACCATTGATGTATTCAGGAATTCCAAAGAAGAATGTTGAAAATCCTTGAAGTGCGTATAGGTTTGCCATGTTTGAGTAAGTAGCAGGACCTTGAAGCATTCCAAATAATGAAAAATAAAGTGGGTTAAATAAGAATGTATTCAAGGTTGAAATTGCTACAGTTGTTAATGCTAAAGCAGCAATTATGTAAGTTACTTGTCATTTTAATGGTACGTGCACGATTCTTCTATTTGAATCGCTGATTTTAATCTTACGTGATAAAACTAGATGAAAATTAGCTAGTAAGTAATAAACTGTAGTTGCAATTAAGAAAGTTATTAATAAAATAACATGTCCTAAAATTCCAACATGGCTATAGCCAGCACCTCCCGTAAATGCTGGAACAATTGCAAACTTTAAAATAATTAAAGTTAATGCATATTGATATCCTGCAACCATTAAGGTTGCTAGGATAAATACAAGTGAAACATCGATTTTTAAAAATGTAAAAATTCCACTTAAATGAGCAATTCATGAAAACAGTAAAACTAGTGCAAACATCATCCCTGTGATGGCGATTTTTTTAGTTAAAAGAATTCTTTTATATTCTTTAGTTGATTTTCTTTCAGTAAAAAATCTTAAAAGCGCAGGGCTTTTTGATTGATTTTTTGCTGAAACTGTTTGTAGTTGTGTGCTTGAATCAAAGCGCACTCCATTAAGTTTTTGGTTATAGTGATTGTAGTTTAGTGTTGCTTCAATCTCTTCCTTAATGGTTGTAGTTTCTCTCTCTTTATTAAACATGTTTCTATTATTAATAAATATTAAAATAATTTGTTTAAAAATATTTTTTTAAATTTTTTTTGTCAAAATTATTTTTTTGTTGTAAAAGCCTTTTTACAACTTTATTTAATTAAAGTAGTTAAATAATTAAGCAGTTATTACTATCTAAGTAGGCTTTTAGCTATTTTAATAATAAGTAAAAGCATGAAAAAAACTTCAAAAGAAAATAAAAATTATTTTTTTGAAGTTTTATTGTCTTGGTTGTTTTTTAAAACTGATAAGAAAGCTTCTTGAGGGATTTCCACTTTACCAATTGCTTTCATACGTTTTTTACCAGCTTTTTGTTTTTCTAGTAATTTCATGCGCCGCGTCACATCACCACCATATAATTTAGCAGTAACATCTTTACGATAAGCCTTGATAGTTTCGCGTGCAATAACTTTAGCACCAATGACTGCTTGCACAGGAATTTCAAAACTTTGTCTTGGAATTACTTCTTTTAGTTTTTCAACTAAAATACGTGATTTTTCATAAGAAAATTCATGGTGCGAGATGAAAGAAAAAGCATCAACTTTTTCTTTATTTAATAAGATTTCAACTTTTTCTAGTTTATTTTCTAAATAGCCAATCATGTTGTAATCAAATGATGCATAGCCTCTTGTAACAGATTTAAGCCTGTCAAAAAAGTCAAGAATAATTTCGGCTAAAGGCATTTCATAGATCACAGTTACTCTTTTTTCATGGTATTCAATGTTGATATATTTACCTCTTTTTGAGTTACATAGTTCCATGACTGAGCCGATATATTCTTCAGTAACTAAAATTGAAGCCTGAATGTAAGGCTCTTCAATTTTAGAAATATAATTTGCTTCAGGAAATTCTGCAGGGTTAGATAAATATTCAACATCACCATTACTTCTAGTTAATTTATAAGTAACACTAGGACTAGTTGCAATGATTGAAACGTTGAATTCTCGCTGCAATCTTTCTTGTAAAACTTCCATGTGTAAAAGACCTAAAAAACCAACTCGAAAACCAAAACCTAGGGCTTTTGAAGATTCTTGTTCTCAAGTGATACTGCTATCACTTAGAGAAATTTTTTCTAATGACTCTTTTAAAATCGGGTAATCCTTACCATCGATAGGATAAAATCCTGTAAAAACGACTGCTTTCATCTTTTTATAACCTGGAAGCATTGTCTTGGTAGGCTTTGCTTTTAAAGTGATCGTATCACCAACAGCCACTTCTTTTGCATCACGAATTGAAGCAGCAATTCAACCTACTTCACCAGCTTCTAGATACTCTTTTTTAACTTCAGTTGGCGTTTTTACCCCTAATTCAGTCACATGATATTCTTTATTATTAGACATAAAAATAAAGGTGTCATTTAACTTAATTTTACCTTCAAAAATTCTCACTAATAAGACAACACCACGATAAGGATCAAAATAAGAATCAAAAATTAAGGCTTTTAAAGGCAAGTTATCATCAGCATTTTGTGGAGCTGGAATTTTTTCAATTACAGCTTCTAAAACAGCTTCAATATTAATATTATTTTTTGCAGAAATTAAAATTGCTTTATCAGCACTAATACCGATCACTGATTCAATATCTTGTTTCACTCTTTCTACATCTGCACTAGGTAGGTCAATTTTATTAATTACAGGAATAATTTCTAAGTTATTTTCAATTGCTAAATAAACATTAGCCAAGGTTTGTGCTTCAATACCTTGGCTTGCATCAACTATTAATAAAGCACCTTCCGAAGCTGCTAAAGAACGAGAAACTTCATAAGTAAAATCAACATGACCAGGAGTATCGATTAAATGAAAGGTGTAATCTTTATATTTAATCTGAGCAGCATTTAACTTAATAGTAATACCACGTTCTCTTTCAATATCCATGCTGTCTAGATGTTGTGCTTGCAATAATCTTTTTTCAACTGTTGAAGTGATTTCTAAAATTCTGTCTGCTAAAGTGCTCTTGCCATGATCAATATGAGCGATGATTGAAAAATTTCTAATTTTTGATTTATCCATATGTTTTTTAATTATAAATTAAGAGAGCAAAAAAGCCTGAGTTTTGTTATAAATATTCTGATGAAATTTTTTCAAGAAAATAGCAGGCTTTAAAGAAATAACTTAATAGTTTAAGAAAGTAAAAAAGAGTCGTTTCAGACTCTTTTTTTCCTGAACGCCTGCGCACATGTTCAACCAATATCTACCTAAAAACTTGCTTCATAATATTTTAAAAAATATTATGATTTTATGGATTTAAAAGCATATAATTTCAAAGAAATGCAATTAATTAAATATATCAAAGATGTGAAAGACTTTCCCTCGAAAGGGATAGTCTTTAAAGACATCTCACCATTATTAGCTAATGGTGAAGCACTAAACTATACAATTACTACAATGGCTGACTTAGCTAAAGAAGCAGATATTATCGTAGGTCCTGATGCACGTGGATTTTTATTCGGCACTCCAGTTGCTGCTTTTTTAAAAAAACCTTTTATCATGGTTCGTAAAGCAGGTAAATTACCTGGAGAAGTAATTACAAGAAAATATGCTCTAGAATATGGAAAAAATATTCTAGAGATTCAAAAAGGTTATGTTCAAAAAGGACAAAAAGCAATTATTATTGATGATGTTCTAGCCACTGGTGGAACTTTAAATGCGATTGTCGATTTACTTGAATCACAAGGCGTAGAAGTGATTAAAATCATTGTTTTAATGGAACTAACTTTTCTAGATGGTAAAAATAATTTAAAACCTGAAGTTGAAGCATTAATCAAGGTTTAACTAAAAAATAAAAAAACAAATTAAAAAGATAAAGGAATCAAAAAAAGGGCGTTTTACCCTTTTTCTTTAATCTTTTTTTGTGATTTGATTGAATTATTTTTACCGAATAAACGTTTTCAGAATCCAACTTTTTTAACTGGTGCTTCTTCTTGAGTTGTATCATTATCGATTTCAATGTCATCGAATAATGATTCTGTAGAATCACCTGTGTATTCTTGGGTGCTGGTTTCAATAAATTCTTCTAATTCAGATGAACCTTCAAGATTTTCTTGTTCATCAAGTGAATCATTAAATAATTGATCTGTTTCATCAAGTACTTCTTCACGAAGTGGGTCATAACCGTGCTCTTGTTCATGATTTTCATGATCGTGATCATGTTCTTCATGGCTATGCTCATGATGTTCATGATCTTGTTCTTCGTGATGATGAGCATGCTCATCTGTATCAACTAATAATTCATCAGTTTCTTCAAGCACAGGAAGTTCATTTGTTGCTTTTAGTTCAGTTTCTTCTGTAACATCTTCAAAGAAGTGCTCAAAAGTTTCTGATTCTGTATCTGCTTCAAATAAGTTATCTTCACTTGTGTTAAAGAATTCATCAATTGAATCTTCAGAAACAACAATGTTTTCTTCAGGATGATCTTCAATTACTAATTCTTCAACAACTTCTTCTTTAGGAGCATCTTCACTCATTAAGTTTGTGATTTCTAAATCACGTAGTAATGATTCTTTTAATTCAGTTGTTGGAATGTCTGATAAGTCTTTATTAAGAACTACTTCATTTGAAGGTTGAACTGGCATAGGAGCAGTTTCTTCAACAAATACTTCTTCTTTAACTTCAACTTCAGGTTCAACTTGTGGTAAACTCATTACTTCTAAATCAGCAAATAAGTTTTCATCAGTCATAGCAATGGTTGAATCATCACCTAGTTTTGAAGTATATTCATCAATACTTGCTTCTTCACTGCTTTGTTCTTCTTCAAAAATTTGTTGCTCTTCAACAACATGTTTTCTTGAGTAAGCATCTAGATCTTGAATTGCTTCAATTCCTACCAATGGTTTACCTTCAATAAATTCAATTGAGGCTCCACCACCTGTTGAAATGTGGCTGAAGTATTTTTCAGCATCTAAACTTTCAATAGCAGCAACAGAATCTCCTCCACCTACTACTGAGAAAGTATTTTTAAGAGTTGAAATTGCATTAACAACTGTTTGAGTTCCAACTTTGTAATTTGAAAACTCAGTTACTCCCATAGGTCCATTTCAAAATACTGTTCTTGCAGCTTCGATACCTAATTCTTGATCACCATTTAGATATTTAGTAATTAATTTACCTGTTTCAGGTCCAATATCTAAAGCCATAAAAGTTGTTGGAATTTCAATTGGGTTATCAAAGTTATATTGAGGTTGTTTGTCTTCAAATGATTTTGCTAGAGCATGGTCAATTGGTAAAACAATTTTACCTTGATTATTCAATAAGAATTCACGAGCAAATTCAACTTGGTCTTCTTCAACCATTGAATTTCCTACACCAATATTTTGTGCTTTCATGAAGGTATAAGCCATTGCTCCACCGATGATTAATTTATCAACGTTATCAATTAAACTTTTTAAAACTAGAATTTTATCACTAACTTTTGCACCACCAATAATTGCTACAAAAGGTCTTTGAGGTTGTCCTAGAACTTCGCTTAAGTTAACAATTTCTTTTTTAATTAAGAAACCAACTGCACTTTCAGGAATGTAAGTTGCAATCCCTACGTTTGAAGCATGTGAACGGTGTGATGTACCAAAAGCATCATTGATGAAAACATCACCTAATGATGCTCAGTATTTAGCTAATTCAGGATCGTTTTTACTTTCAGCTTTTTCATTTAGATCTTCAAAACGAGTATTTTCCATCAGGATAATTTCTCCGTCTTTCAATCTTTCAATCGCTGCTTCTAAGCGTTTTCCTCTAGTTTTATCAATGAAACGAATATCTTTTTGCAGTAAATCAGCAAGTGCTGTTGCAACTGGTAATAAAGATTTTGTTTCTCTATCTTCTTTAGTTTTTACTCTTCCTAGGTGTGACATTAAAATAGCACGACCACCATTTTCAACAACATAATTAATTGTTGGAATAGCTTCTTTAATTCTTTTTAAAGAGGTAATCTTTCCTGTTTTCTTGTCAATAGGAACATTTAAATCTAAACGAACGATAACTTTTTTACCACTTAGACTTAAATCTGTAATAAATTTTTTCATAATTCCTCTCGCAACTTTTGCCCTTAAATTTATTCTGTAAGAATAGCAAAAGTTTTGTTGTAATGTTTTCCATTATTATATAGAAAAATGAAACTAAAAAAATTTAAAAAAATCAAAAAACAGATTTTTAGATAATTAAAAAGATGATTTTAATTTTTTGACTAAAAAGTTACTTTGTCTTTAATTTTTTTTACAAAAAATGACTTTTTGCTATTTAAAATAAAAATAGAAAATAAAAAAGATGATTTTTAAAAAATTAAAATTTTGCAAAAAAGCCGTTTTTTCCTTTCTATTGTGAGAAAAAAATTCAGAATAATTCTTTAACAAGTTAACTCTATTAAAAAACAAAGATGCCTTTTATTTTTTCAATTTACAAACTAAATTAAAAAATACTTATTAAGACAATATTTCAAAAACTAGTTAATTAATTTATATAATAGAAATCATGGGGGTGTAATGGTTTCGACAACTATTTTAAACTTATTATTGCAGTAGTGTGGCAGACTATAATTGCTTCTAGGCGTTTCAGCAAACGGAAACGAAAAACAAGAAGACTTCGAATACAACGACCTAATGATCGCTCAATCAAGTCAATACCAATCAAACCTAGCTTTTGCTTAGTTATTAGCAACTAGTCAGTTATTTAAAAGATTCATTTAAATAATCTGCAGTCTTTGAATCTCGAATTAATAATTAAGTCCGCTTATTAATTTTAAATTTAGGCTTCTTAAATAAATTACTTTTGTTATTGATAGTGTTTATTTAAGTATTAAATCAGTAACTAAACTGTAGACATAGTAAGACCTTAAAATGGTTGGACCGGGGTTCGACTCCCCGCATCTCCACCATGACTAAATTAGACCTAATCTCTTTTTTATTAAAGAGATTTTTTTTATTTTCTAAATAAAAAAATTAAGAAATAAATCTATTTCTTAATACACAAATTCTTTAATTCTTCAAGTTCATCTTTAGTCAAATTACGTGATTTACCTAGTGCTAAATTTTCTAAAGTTAAATTGCCATAAGCAACTCGTTCTAGTTCTTTAACCTTTTTATTAACTGCTTCAAATAAGCGTTTAACATGATGATATTTGCCTTGAGAAATTTCTACTTCATAAAGTTTAGGAGCAATTCTAAACACTTTTTGTAAAGATTGTTGATGATCTATTTTTACTTGATTAGAATTTAAAAAAGTTAAGTCTTCAACACTTAATTCTTCAGCAAGTAAAACATGATAAACACGTTTTACTTCAAAAGAAGGATGCATCATGCAATGAGCTAAATCACCATCATTAGTTAATAAAATTAAACCACGAGCATCATAATCTAGTCTACCAACTGGATAGACTTTGTACTTACTGTTAATTAAATGAGTTACACAAACACGATTACGATCATCTTTAACTGCAGAGATCACTTTAGGTGGTTTATTTAAAATTAAATAAACCTTATTAACTGTTTTAGTAACTACTAATTTGTTATTAACTTTAATATGATCTTGATCATCAACTAGCATGCCTAACTGTGCTACTTTACCATTAACCGTGATTAAACCTTCACTAATTCAGCGTTCAATTTCACGCCTACTTGCATAACCTAAAGTTGCTAAATACTTATTAATTCTAATCTTCATTAAATAGCACTTTTAATTAATAATTTGAAGGCGTTATCGCCTGCAATTTGAATGTTACGGTTGATTTCAGCAATATCTTTATTACCTGATAGATCAACAATATCAGAAACACTTTTAAAAGAACTGAAAGCAATTTTATTCTGAATTGCTGTATGAGCTAAAGCCGCAGTTTCCATGTCGTAAAGATCAGTTGTTAAAACATTTTTAATATAAAAAGCTTTTTCATATTCATAAATAAATGAATTTGCTGAAGCAATTTTACGTTTGTCCATCTTGGCAACATTTTTAAAATTAGTAAATAATTTAAAAGATTGAGGTTCGCCAGGAAGTTGTCCTGGTAAATATCAAGGTGTATCAACATCTGAATAATAAGCATCACTAATGATGAAAGTTTTAAACAAATCATCCTTATTTAGTGAACCTACTGCCCCAAAATTGTAAATAATTTTGGGTTTAAAAGTATTAATCATATCTTGCATTGTAATTGCTGCATTAACTAAACCAATTTTTGATCAACCTAAAATAATTTCTAAGTCCTTATTTTCCAATAAGTAGTATTTCCTTAAGTTTGTATCGACTGTTTTAGTATTTTTAAAGCCTGAATTAACAATAATATCTACTTCATTTTTATCAGCAACAATTAAGTGAATTCTTTTTTTAGCCATTTATCATCTCCATATAATTTTCTCTGACTTTGTCAGTTAAAGCACCTTTTTCTTTTAAAAATTCAAGATTTTTCTCTAAAAGTGCTTTGAAACCTAGTTCTAAATTGTCAAGAGCAAGTTTACGTACACTTTGAATACCTTCTCACTTGCGCCCGTAAGCCAATTTATCGGCAACATAGATAATTTTATCTAAAACTGATAAAGGCTTGATTTCCATTGTTGTATGATTTGCTAAGGCTTGAAAAATCTCTTCATCATCATTTTTATAAACATGTTTAAATCATAAAGATGCACTATGTTGATGATATTGATGTTTTTCAAAATGCTGATTAGGATAATACTTTTTAAGTAATCTTAGGTGTTGTTCATCCCTTCACTCTTTAGTGATATCGTGAATCATACCTGCATAATAAGCCTTTTTAAAATCTATACCATTTAGTTTAGCATATTCTCCTGCCAATTCTGCAGTTGCAAAACAATGTTTTGAACGATGAATAGTTAAATTCTTTTTAATATTTGAATCTAGATATAAATAATTAGCTGCATAATATTTTTTAACTTCTTCAGGGACTAAATCATAGCGACCATACTTAACATCAGTTGAAGAAAATTCTAAAATCGGATTATCCATAATTAAAGCACGATATTTTTTAGCATTCATTTTAGAAAAAGTTTTAGTACGCTTAGCAACTAAAATTTTGACATTAGCACTAATTCAGTCAATGCCCTCTCATTTATGTAACTTTGATAATAAATCACTGCCGATTAAAAAGTAAAGTTCATCATTAGGATATTTACTTTTAAAATAAGCAATTGTATCTTTAGTGTAACTGATAGTTTGTCTTTTAACTTCAAAATCAGAAATCTCATCTTCACTAGGAATTGCAAGTTCAAGCATTTTCACACGGTCTTTTGAAGATGAAATTTTAGTACCCTTTTTAAAAGGGTTTGTATTAGTAGGTACTCAAATGAAGCAATCACTAGCAATAAATTTTTTTGCATAATCAGCAATTTTTAAGTGACCCTGATGGATCGGATCAAAACTTCCCCCGTAAAGAATTATCTTACTCACATTCACCTGTTCCTAACTTAGTTTATTTTTTGAATCGATTGTTATAAAATGCTTTTATAATTTTATCATAAAATTATCTTTAAAGCCTTTATAATATTAAACAACAATGGCGAAAAGTAATAAAAGAAATTTAGCAGATGAACTAAGAGAAATCGATCACAAGTTATCGATTATTAGAGACGAGAATTTTATCAGTCGTGAAGAGTGAGTCCGTAGTCCTGATTTTGAAGTTAACTACAAAAAACCTGAAAAAGCACGTATTAGTAACTGAGGTTCTAAAGAAGAATTTTATGACACTTATAATCAAAGTGACCCTCGTGCTAAAGCACAACTATTCAGAATGACACAACGTATCCTCTCTCTTAATTCATCTAGTCAAGAAAAAAAACCTTATAAAAAAACTTTAAGTAAAAAGAATTTTTTACAGTATCTTTTTATTGTCTCTTTAGCATTTTTGGTATTAATTATTGCTGGAGTAACTTTTGTTTTTGCTTCATCTAGACACACCTTAATTTCATCTACAAATAACAATGTGCCTTTCATTTTAATTGCAACTGTTGTACTACTTTTTGGAATAGCTTTTAGCTTATATATTTTGCTAAGAACAAACAGAATTTTAGCTTATAAAAATGTCTGAATTAAAACTTATTTTGGTAAATGATGAAATCCTAAAAATGTTGCTTTTGCATTTTCAAATCAGGAAGCAATTAATAAAATTACTAGCTTAAAATCTACTGAAGTTTTAGATGTTTTTCCAGACATTTTTTCTGAACAAGATTTTCTAAATTTTCGTGTTTTATTTTTTAGAGAGTTTTATTTTTATGAAGCAATTAACCCTGCATATAAATTTAAAAGTAGATATAAATTCTATTCAAGAAACTTTTTAATTGCTACAGCCTTTTTAGCAGTTTTCATTATTGGTGCAGTAGTTTTATTTGCGCTTATTTAAGGATTAAAAAATGAAATATACACGAGCAAAAGGTGTTCAAGATTTTTATGAAATTAAGGCAAAAAAACTTGAATTAATTCGTAGTAAATTTTTTGAAACAATGAACAAATATAATTTTAATTATATTGAAACTCCCATTTTTGAAACAAGTGATTTATTCAAAAGAGCAACTGGTGAATTAAGTGACATTGTAAAAAAGGAACTTTACGAATTTAAAGATAAAGCAAATCGAGAGCTTGCATTAAGACCTGAAGGTACAGCAAGTGTTTTAAGAGCAATTGCTGAAAATAATTATGAAATACCTTTCCGTGGGTTTTATTTTGGTCCTATGTTTCGCTATGAAAGACCCCAAAAAGGGCGTTTTCGGCAGTTTTTTCAAGGTGGAATAGAATGACTTACAAATGCTGATTCTAAGTATTTTGCAGAAGTTATTTTAATTGCTATCGACTTTTTAAATTCATTAAATATAACTAATTACAAAGTCCAAATTAATTGATTGGGTTCTTTTGATGAAAGACAAAAATATAATAACGAACTTAAAAGATACTTTCAAAATTATGTTGATCAACTAGAAGAAGTATCATTAGCAAGACTAGAAAAAAATGCTTTAAGAATTCTTGATGATAAAATTGAAGCACAAAAAGATTTTGTTAAAAATGCTCCAATTTTATTTGATTATTTAAGTCATGAATCAAAACAAAAACTAGAAGATATTTTAAATATTTTGAAAACTAATTTAAATCAAAATATTGAAATTGAAGTCAATCAAAAACTAGTTAGAGGTTTTGATTATTATCAAGATTTAGTTTTTGAATTTATTGATAAGTCAGATCAATTAGGAGCACAAAAAGTTATTTTAGGTGGTGGCTCATATAACAATTTATTAAAAGAAATTGGTGGTCAAGATATACCTGGAGTTGGCTTTGCTTTTGGACTAGAAAGGCTACTTGAAATTATTAATTTTGAAGAGTCTAAAAAATTAAAAATTGTTGCTTATGCAACAACTGATAAAGAGTATTGAGATCTAATTATGATGCGTTCAAAATTAGTATTTAGAGATGTTGATTTTGAAATTGTCGAAAAGATAATTGAGCATAAAAAGGCTTTCAAAAATAAGAAAATTAAGGAAGCATCTTACTTAATTTTTTACGAAGAAAAATTAAGTAGATTTGTCTTAAAAAATACTCAAACAAAATTAATTTATGAAATTGAAAATCATAATTTAGATCAGCAATTAGAATTATTATTAAAGGAAAAAAATGAAGAAAATTAATAACGGAGAAATTAATGAATCGTTTCTCGAAAAAGAAATTGAAGTTTATGGGTGAGTACAGCAACACCGTAATTTTGGAAAATTAACTTTTATTGATTTGCGTGATGAAAGTGGAATTATTCAAATTGTTGTTAACGATTTAGAACAAAAGATTTCTAATGAAAGTGTTATCAAAGTTATTGGTGTTTTAAAAAATCGTAAAGATATTAATGAAAAAATTGCAACTGGAAAATTCGAAATTATTGCTTCTAAATTAGAAGTATTAAACTATGCACAAGAACTTCCTTTTGTTATTGATGACAATAATCATGTTAAAGAGGAACTATCAGGTAAGTATCGTTATTTAGAACTTAGAAAACCTAAAACACATGAAATTATTACTAAGCGCTTTCATATGATCAAGGCAATGCGCAATAAATTAGAAGAAAAAGGTTTCATCGAAATCGAAACTCCAATTCTAGCTAAGTCAACACCAGAAGGTGCTCGTGACTTCTTAGTTGCAACTAGAAAAGCAGGTCATTTTTATTCTCTTCCTCAAAGTCCACAACTCTTTAAACAACTTTTAATGAGTTCTGGTTTTGAAAAATATTATCAAGTTGCACGTGTTTTTAGAGATGAAGATGGGCGCAAGGATCGCCAACCTGAATTCAGTCAACTTGATATTGAAATGTCATTTCAAAGCCCTGAAATCTTACAAGCCATTGTTGAAGAAACTGTGCAAGCAGGTTTTAAAGCAGTAGGGATTGATATCAAAATTCCTTTTCAAAGAATGGATTATGATCATGCAATTAAATATTATGGTTCAGATAAACCTGATTTACGCTTTCAATATTTAATTGAAGATGCAGGTATGTTTTTTACTAATTCTGAATTTGACATCATTAGTAAAAAACAAAATATTAAATTAATTGCTAGTGATCATTTAATTACTAAAAAGGATCATAAATTTTTAGAACAAGTAGTTAAGAAAAATGGTGCTAACATCCTTTGATATTTTAATGTTGAAAATGGTGAACTAACAGACACTAACTTTGCTAAAAAAGATCTTGAATCAGTTAATAGAATTGTTAAGCATTATCAAACAAGAACTAAATGTTTTTTAATAGTGGCTGAAGATAATTATGATAAAACTCATCAAGCACTAGGTGCTATTAGAAATGAACTTAATTTATTATTTAAATTAAGTTCAGATGAAGAATATAAATTTGCTTGAATAGTTAATTGACCTTTATTCGAATATGACGAAAAAACAGATTCTTATGGACCTGCTCATCATGCTTTTACAATGTATGATAAAGATACATTAGTCAATGGTGAACTAGATTTTGTTAAAACTAGAGCTAGAGCCTATGATCTAGTTTTAAACGGTTTTGAAGCAGCTGGTGGTAGTGAACGTATTTATAGCTATGATATTCAAAGAAAAATCTTTGAAAAAATCGGTTTAACAGATGAACAGGTCGAAAACCAATTTGGTTTTTTTATAAATTCATTTAAATATGGTTTACCACCACATTGTGGAATTGCCTTCGGTTTAGAAAGAATGATCATGGTAGCAACTAAAAGTGAAAGTATTAGAGATGTAATTGCCTTTCCAAAAAATTCAAAAGCTCAAGATTTACTTACAGGTTCTCCTTCAGAAGTTACTCAAGAACAACTTGATGAAGTATTTTTAGAAATTAAAACAAAATAAAAATCAGCGTTGATGCTGATTTTTTAATTGATTGAATACTTCTCGAAATGATCTTCTAGGTCGATTTTAATTTCTGTTCACAATTTTTCATCATGATTGAAAATATCATCAATTTCCATCAATTTAAAACGGTCTTCTCCAATAAATTCTATTTCGCCTCTATCAAAAGCATCTCTCATAAATTCCATAGTTTCTTCTTCTTTTAGATGTCCTTTATATTTTTGAATTAGTCCTTTTATAGAATCTAGTCTTTCTTTTTTAACGTAGCCAGTTAATTCTTCACCAATATATTCTTCTGGATCTCTATCTTTTATTTTTTCTATAAGTTTATCAACATTAAGCCACTTTATAAAATCGTTTAATAATTCTTTTTTTGTTCTTAAATACGGAGATGATGAAATAGCACTATTGATAAAATCTAATATTTTTTTCTTATCGAAATTTTCATTTATGCTTTTACCAAGCAACATATTTATATCTTCTATTCTGTATGCTACTTCTTTGATTAAGGAAATTTCTCAAGCTATATCGATTTGATCTCTTAATTCTCAATTATTAGGATCACGTCTTATTGAATCCTTAAATTGATGATAAGCATCAAGATAAATTCTTTTATAATTATTAAATTCTTCTTCACTTAAAAGTTTCTTATTTCTAAATTCATCAGGATATGCTCTTAGTTTATTATTAGTTTTCATGATTGTGTTAAAAAGATTAATGAAATCTTCTAATCTTTCTTTATGTTCTAAAGTGATAGGTTCATCAGGTTTATATTGTCTTTTTAACTCACTAACTAAAAATTTGTAACCCTTAAAGTCTTCATAACCATAGTAATATTCATCAAAAGATTTTAATAAGACTAGATTTTTTGCATTCTCAATTGAATCCATATTGCCAAACGTTTTTATAGCATTTTCAACATCTTTTTCAATGTTTCTAAAAGCAACAATGTTACCAAACTCTTTAGTAACATCAAAAATTCTGTTTGTTCTAGAAAAGGCTTGAATTAGACCGTGCATTTTAACATTTTTATCAATTCATAATGTATTCAGAGTTGGTGCATCAAAACCTGTCAAAAACATATTAACTACTATTAATAGGTCAACTTGTCGATTTTTCACTCTTGCACTTAAGTCTTTGTAATACAACTCAAAATGCTCAGGTTTTGTGCTATAGTCGGTACCAAACATAATATTATAGTCTCAAATAGCATCATCCAATGCCCTACGATTACTGTCAGAAAGTCCATCTACATTTGAGTTATTTTCATCTTCAATATCTTCATTTGGAGAATAACTATAAATCATGGCTACTTTTATTTTTTCTGATTCATCAAGTCCTTGTTGTTGAATTTTAAAAAGATTGTAATAACATCTAGCATCTTCAATTGATGAAACTGCAAAAATTGAATTAAAACCGCTAACACTAATTTGCTCTGTTTTTTCTTTTATAGTGATAGGCTTTTTATTTAAAAGAGCTTGTTTGCGATTTTTTTCAGATATTCTAATAACTTCTTCAATATTTGTGACCATATTAATTAAATATGAATTCTTATCTTTTCTACCTGTCATGTCAGCAAAGTTCTTTAAGATATATTCAGTAATTTTTCACGACCTTGAATTTTCTTCACAATTATCTTCATATATTACATGACTTGCCTTTTCATTACCTTCATAAACGGGCTTTGCTGTCTCAGTATAAGAGACCTTAAATGGTAAGACATTTTTATCATCAATTGCATTTCCTATAGTATATATGTGTAATGGTTTTCCAAAAACTGATTCAGTTGTTTCAGAAGTCATATATTTTGTATCAACTTCGTCCGCTATGATATTTGAATCAGAATTTTGAGCAAAAATAGGTGTTCCTGTGAACCCGAACAAGTAATAATTTTTAAAACTTTTCGTTATATTTTTGTGCATTTCTCCAAATTGAGAACGATGAGCTTCATCAAAAATGAAGACTACATTTTTACTATATACAGCATGAGTTTTGTTATTTTTAACAAAGTTATTAAGTTTTTGTATGGTTGTAATTATGACTTTTTCTTGAGGATCTCTTGCTTCAAGTCTTTTTGTTAATGATCTTGTATCAATGGTTCCACTTACAGCACCTTCTTGAAATTTATTGTATTCCGTTAATGTCTGAAAATCTAAGTCCTTTCTATCAACAACAAAAATAACCTTATCAATAAAAGATTTTTTTGAAGCTAGTATTGCAGTTTTAAATGAAGTTAATGTTTTTCCTGAGCCAGTTGTATGTCAGATGTATCCTCCCGAATCCTTTGGCTTTAGTGCATTATTTTTGGCATATTCAATCTTATGAAGAATTTCTTCTGTTGCTTGAATTTGATACGGTCTCATTACTAATAATTTTTGATCAACTGTAAAAACAGAATATTTTGTAATCAATTTCAAAAGCGAATTTTTCTCAAAAAATGTTTCTGTAAAATCAAATAAATTTAAAATATTATTGTTTTTTGAATCAGCTCAATAATTTGTGAAATCAAAAGAGTGACTTGTTTTTTTATAAAGCAAGTCATCTTTTTTTACTTTATCCTGTTCTGCATACTTTGGGTTGTTCTCTTTTATTGAACTTTGTCTAGTAGTTGTTGAATAGTACTTTGTTTCATTACCGTTAGAAATTACATAAATTTGTACATACTGAAATAACTTACTACCGTTAAAAAAAGCTTTATTTCGATATTCATCAATTTGATTAAAGGCCTTTTTAATATCAACTGTTGGTTTTTTCAGTTCTATATGAACAAGGGGTAATCCATTAACTAAAATAGTGACATCAAACCTGTTATCACCTGATATAAATTGTCTAACAACTTCTAATTCGTTTTCACTTAACTTATCTTCATCTTTTTCAATTAATTTTATTTGAACAAGTTCACCATTTTCTTTTCTAAAGCTATATGTAGAATTTTCTTGAATTTTTCAGGTTTTTTCTTTAAAGTTTTCTTCATCTTTACTTAAGTACTCGCTAAGAAATTTATCTCAATCAGTATCTGAAAAAATATATTTGTTTAGCTTTTGAATTTGTTTTCTTAAATTTTTTATAAGCTTTTCTTCTGTTGTAAGAGATGGATCATAGCGAATGCCTTGTCTTCTTAATTTTCTAACAAACTCTTCTTCTAGGTCATGTTCTGAAATTTCTGAAGATATGTATTTAACATTTTCATTTATCTTATATTCTGTAGCTAGGGTTCAACCTTCTGTCTTTAATATTGTTTTATACTTATTTTTTTCCATAATTGCCTACAAATACTTAGTATTATTCACGAGTTTCAATCTCGTTAATAATGTTATCAATAGATTCTCTTAAGTGATTTGCATTTTTAACAATCACATTAATTTCGCTATTTAATTTTGTAATATCTACAACTTCACGATTATCATGTTTTGCTACATATGTATTAACTGCTAGGTTGTAATTTTTTTCTTGTATCTCTTGAATATTTACAAGTCTTGAAAAATG
>NZ_NQNY01000006.1:0-51480 GCF_002276225.1 Mycoplasmopsis agassizii
CTTGTTTGTATTTCATATTACTTATATTATAAAAAATAACTACAACCTTTCTGTTGCAGTTATTAGGCCGATGCGGGAATGAAAATTTTTTCATTTTTAAGCAGATTTTTACCTTAATTGTAACTAGCTAAATCTTGACTGCTATAATTTAAAATGAAAATGTTGAAAGCAAATTTTAATATTTTCAGCAATTTATGAGAAAGTAGGATTTTATGTTCCGTTCAAAAACTAAAAGCAATAAAAAATGAAAACATCTTTTTCTTGCTTCAACAGCAATAACTAGTGCTGCTTCAATAATAACTTTTATATCATGTAGCCAACATCCTGAAACCATTTGAAAAAAAGCAGCAGTTTATGAGAAAAAAACTGAAGAAGGTGATAAACCATATGTGCAATTAAACACATATGGATTTAAAGATTACACATTCAGCGATTTTAAATGAGCAATTACAACTGAAAGATTTTTAGTTTCAATGAGTGTTCCAATTGTTAAAGCAAATGGCTCGGTGATTACGGGTCAAGGTTTTCAAACTAGTGATGATGAAAAAGCTTTTAATAATGAATTGCTTTTCCAATATTTTGGAATCAAAGCAAAATGAGATTACAAGAAATTTTCGAAACATGAATGATTAAAAAGTAATTTTTATGTAGTTGATAAAGCAACGCAAGAAAGATTTGAAGATTATCAAAAATCAATTAGTTTAATTAAAAGTGATGATGATTTAAAAAAAGCTTTAAGATTAACAGATGAAGAGCAACTTAAATATTTAAATTATTATAAAGAGATCACTCCTGAAATTGATCTTGAAAATGTCAAAGATGAAACTGCTTATTTTAAAGAAAGATATATGCCATGATCAAAAACTTTTAATTTTGATGTTATAAAATCAAAATTAGATTTTAAAAAATATAATTACTTATTTATAAAAGATTTTCATAGGACAATTATAAATAGTGGTGAAGCAGTATCTAGATTAGATGGTGGCATTGATTTAAAAGATTATCAAATTGATGTTACAAACAAAAAGTTAACTTTAAAAACAGGAGCTAAACCCGAAACAAATGAAGGCGAACAATTCATTGTAAATACAGCAGTTTGAGTTGATAAATCTGGGAGATTAAATTCATTCATGATTCCAATTGAAAAAACTGAATTAACTGAATTTGATTTTAACGAATGAGAAATAATTTTTAATCCGAAAAATTAATTATAAAAATTAAATTAAAATTTAGAGAGATTTACTCTCTAGGTTTTTTTTATTCTTTTGATGTGATTAAAAATTAGCAAAAAACTGTTTAAATAAATTAATTAAATCATTAATTTAAAATCGTTTTTTATTGTTAAAATAAAAGATATGAATTTACAAACTCAACTTAAAAATTTAACACTTGAAATTTTAAATAAAATAATAAGAGAATCTAATTTTGAATCAGATTCAGAAATTAAAATAAATGACTTTTTTATCGGTGAAACCAAGATTCCTGATAATTTAAATTTAGAAAAAAAGTTTTATCATTTTAGTTCTAATGCTGCTTTAGTTAATGCTAAAAATTTTAAAACTAATCCATTAAATTTAGCAAATAAAATGAAAACATATTTTGAAGAATCTAATTTAATAAAAGAAGTTTTAGTAACATCTCCAGGATTTTTAAATTTCATTTTTAAAGATCAAATTTTAATTGATATTGTAAATTTAATTAATCAACAAGGATCAAATTATTTAAAAGATTCAGTTGAACATAAATTAAAAATTAATGATGAATTTGTTTCAGTTAATCCAACTGGTTTTTTACATTTTGGTCATGCACGTGGTGCAATTTATGCAGACACATTAAATAATTTTTTAATTCATGCAGGACATGATTTAATCAGGGAATATTACGTTAATGATGCAGGTAATCAAATTGATATAGTTAGTCAAAGTACTTATTTAAGATACTTAGAATTATTTGGAAAAGAAATAACTTTACCTGAAGAATCTTATAAAGGTGAAGACATTATTGAATTTGCAAAAATCATTAAAGATAAATATCAAGATAAATTTTTAAATCAAAAAGATGATTTTTATACTAACCCTGAATTTAAAAATTTAGTTACAGAAATTGCTCTGAATGAAATTAAAAAAGACATGCAACTTTTTAATATTAAGCATGATTTATTTTTTAGTGAAAAAACTTTATATGGTAAACAAATTGAAGATGCAATGGCAAAAATTAAAAAACATACTTATGAAAAAGATGGCGCTTTGTTTTTAAAAACAACTGATTTTGGTGATGATAAAGATCGTGTCTTAATTAAAAAAGATGGAACCTTTACTTACTTTTTACCAGACATTGCTTACCATAATAAAAAGTTTCAAAACGTTGATAAGTTGATTGCTTATTGAGGAGCTGATCATGGTGGTTATGTTAAACGTGTAAAAATTGCAATTGATATTTTAGGTTACGATTCTTCTAATTATGATATTGAAATTATTCAACTTGTAAGGTTAATTAAAGATGGCGCTGAATTTAAAATGTCAAAAAGAGCAGGTACTGGCTTATTTCTTAGAGAGATGCTAAATTATTCTTCAGTTGATGCTTTACGCTGATATATGATTGCTCGTGATTTAAATACAAAAATGGATTTTGATTTAAATAAAGCAAATGAAGCAAGTCAAGATAACCCTGTTTATTCAGTGCAATATTCTTATGTAAGAACCGTTTCTTTATTAGAAAAAGCAAGCACTAAAAATGTCACTTCTAGTCAATTAACTAATGATAAAGAAAGACAACTTATTATGTTTTTAAATGAATTTAAAAACATCTTTGATTTAATTGTTAGAACTTATAAAGTTAACTTAATTATTCCTTATTTAATTGATCTAAAAAATGCTTTTAATGCTTTTTATGCAGAAGAAAAAATTATTGATTCAGAAAATCAAATTTCTAAATTAGCACTAGTAAAAGCAACACAAATAATTATGAAATTAAGTTTTGATCTAATCGGTATTTCTTCACCTAATAAGATGCAAAAATAGATAGAAATTAATTATCTTAAAATATAATTAATCGATTCATAAGTAATATTTATGCAAATTAATCACCCACATTAGTGTTAAAGCTATCACATCAGTATTGCCCGTTGCCGTGATAGAAGTTGCTAAAGAACATAAGATATGAGAAAGAGTTTTTATAACTGTCTAACTAGTATGTTCTCAAGTGTGGAAGGGGCTGACATGCAAGGCGCATGCGTTCAGGTAAAAGAGTCCTAGCGACTCTTTTTTTATTTTAAATTTCAATAACTTTTAACTAGTTTATCTAGCATAAAACCTCTAGAATTTACTATTAATAGCGACTTAATCAGGTTATTTGAAAATAACCTGATAACATTTTTATCAATGAAGATTAACTAACTAAACTTAAACTAAGCAGAAAAAATAAAATTCTGCAAAAAAACCTTGGAAATTAAAAAAATCAGGTTTTTTTAAAAAATAGGGTAATATTTAAAAGTTATTCCAGGATTAAGTTCGCTGATAACAGTTGTAAGAAGACCTGAAATAATAACGATCGTGAAATTTTAAAAGTTTGTAAAAAAAATTAGAACAATTAAAAATATAGACTAATTTTAAAAAACTGGTAAAATTATAATGTAAAAATAAGCCTTAAAACGCAAAATTTTAAGGACACTAGGAGATATATAAAATATGAAGAAAATTAAATTTTTATTACCTTTAGCAGGAATAATGTCTGTTTCTGTAGCGGCAGTTGCCATTTCTTGTGGACAAACAGATCCTAAAAGATCAGATTTAACAATTATTGCTGACATTAAAGTTTCTGTCGATAATAAAACTGTAACAGCAAAAGGAGATAAAACTGCTGCTGAATTTGTAGCTGCTATTAATGGAATTAGTGCAACACAATCGATTACTCAAAAAATTGACTCAGTTTCTGCATTATTAAACGATGCTACAAAGGCACAATTTAATAGTGATTTAAAAACAGCACTTAATACTTCAGGTGTAACAGTTGCTCTAAATGCAGCAGTTGATTCAACAAATGCTAACCAAGTAAAAGTTACATTAAGTTTTCAATTAAATGATGCTAAAGATTCGGCAGTTGTAACAGTAAATGGATTAAAAGTTTCAACAGATGAAACAGCTAGCCAAAAAGCAAACAGAGAATTAACAGCAATTAAAGCAGCACTTGCAAATGTTACTCTAACAGCAGCTTCAAATCAAACTGCTAATAAGTTTTTAACAGACTTTAATGCTGCTGCAGATAACAGTGCAAAATTAGCAGTATTAAAAGCAGCTTCAACAGCAAATGCTAACTTAACTACATTCGAAACTGAATTAGCAAAAGCAACTGTAGTTTCTTTAACTGCAACAATGAGTGGAAATAATGTTGTAATTTCAACAGTTATTAATAAGGAAAATGCTACTGCAGAAGTTGCTGATAGAACTATTTCAACAACTGTAAGTGGTTTTGCAGCTGAAACAGATCCTGAAGTAATTGATAAACAATTACTTGATTTAAAAAATGAATTAACAGGTGTAGCACTTTCTTATAATTCAGGATTAGAAGTAAATACAACTGCAACAATATTTAAAACTACATTAGAAACAAAAACTACAACAGCTGAAAAATTAGAATACTTAAAATCAGTCGTTTTACAAAACGATAACTATACAAAAGTTACTACAGCATTTGATTCAGTTACAGTTTCAAGTATTGAAGCAACAGTTGATGGTACAACTGTTAAATTAAGTACAACAATTACTAGAGATAATGCAACAACACCTCAAACTGTTGAAACTTTAATTAACAACTTCCCAACAGAAGCTAATAAGACTGAAGTTGATGTTGAATTAGAAGCAAAAGTTACAAAACTAGATGCTCTAGATTTAACATATGCTAAAGGTGGAACAACTAACTATACAGTTGCAACTTTAGTAGCAGATAATACTTTAACTCTTGAAAAACTAAGAAGTTTATTAAGTTCTGAATCACAAGCATTATTAACACCTGAATTAGCAGATCTAGAATTAGGTGCTAACTTAACTCTAAAAGCAGTTGAAGGAAATAACACTGAAGTTACTGCAAGTTTCACTATTAATAAAGAAGGCTCAACAAGTGCTAAAACTGTAAGCCTAAAAATTAAAGGTCTATACACAACTGAAGAATTAGGTGCAATTAGTTCTGAACAAGATGCTAAATTAAAAGAAATTGTTGATGCACTTAAAGATAAAACTTTAACTTACGATAAAGATCGTGCAACTAAATTTACAGCAACAACTTTTGCTGCAACACCTAATCCAAACATTGACTTTATTTACGAATTCGTGACAAACGAAACAGAAATTAAAGCAAAATTAGATGAAGCGACATCAGTAAGCATTGTTTTAAAAGTTGAAGAACAAACAACTTCAGATTCTTCTGCTTCTGCAGGAACTACAGGTGGAGCAGACACTGGAACAAATTCAACTGGTTCAACAGATGGTGCAACTACAGGTAATACAGAAGGATCAGGAGATGCAACTACTGGTTCAGAAGGTGGAACAACTGCAGGTAATGCAGATGGTTCAGATGCTGGAACAACAGGATCAGGAGACACCACAAGTGGATCAACAGCAGGTTCAGAAGGAGATGGTACTTCTTCAGGAACAGGTTCGGGTGATGGTTCAACTTCAAGCACAACTCCACAAGAAGAAACACCAGCAGTTACTACTACAACTGTCAAAGTTGTTAAAGCAACTGTAACAGTTAACTTAGTTGGTGCATCAAATACTCAAGATGTTGAATTAACAATTACTGGATTCTATACAGATGATGAAATTGAAACTCTTAAAAAAGAAAATCAAGAATTCGCTGCAAAAGTTCAACTTACAGAAGCAATTATTTCTAAATTAACTACTGAGCAAGCTTCACTAAAAGCTGCTACAGATCAAGGAACTACTTTAAAATCTAAAGAAAATACTTCAATTGCTGAAATTAATGATGCAATGAAAGATAAATCTTCAATGGATGAATTTAAAGCACAATTGCCAGAAGATCAAGCAAGTGTTATTGATGCAATCCTAGCAAAATTTGATATCGAAAATTCTGTTAAAACAGTAACTTTTGAATCATTATTACCATCAGGTCCTGGAACAAGTGGTCTAACTACTGGGCTATTAAATTTAAAAGTTTCATATAAACAAAAAGAAGACGATGCAAACAGCTTCTACGAAACAATAATTCAAATTAAAGTTACAGAGCTAACTGCAAAATAAAAAATTTAATGCCAACAATTAATCTAATTGTTGGTGTTTTATATAAGTTCGATTTTTTACAAAAAAGTAAATTACTATAATGCTATGCAAAGCATATTTATCCAAAAAGCAGGAAAAATAGTCCAAAATCAACTATTTAACCCGTTTTTTTTGGAATTGGTATATATTTTGCGTGTCAGTGATTTGTTTTTTTAAGGAGATATATGAAAAAATTAAATCGAAGGTCATGATTATTTATTTCTGCTCTTACTTCAGTAGCAGCTATTTCTGCTACTGTGATTGCTTGTTCAAATAATGGAAATCCAGCAGATCCTAACCCTCCTGGCACCCCCCCAAATTTATCAACAATCACAGCGCAAACGATTTCACGCTCTTATGAAGCAAATGCAGTTTCACAGACTTTTAGTGCTAAAGATATTTACAAGCAACTAGATGCTGTCTCAGCTAGTGATTTTCTCTCAAGCTTTAAAAGTTTTACAAGTGACTTAAGTGAAGAAACAATTAAACAAGTAACTGTTAATAAGATTATCAAGGTTTATGAACCGAGCGAGCAATCTTCATCAGTTACTGTTGATGCTGAAGTGACAATTAATAATGTAACTTCAAAAGCAACTTTTATGATTAATGGGTTAAAAACTGATGCAACTGTAAAGCAACAAGCACAGACTTTTTATAATTCACTACCAACAAGTTTAAACTTAACAAGTGCTTACGCTGGCTTAAGCAGTGCAAGTGATTTTGTCAATACATATTTTAAAAGTGGCACAGCCACATATGATGTTTCATATAATATCTTCTTTACCGAATCAATCATTTCTGTTCCTGATAAATCATCAATTACAATCGTAGCTGATACAATTACGACAAATGATGTTACAGGTACTTTGACATTTAAATTAGCATTAGATATTGGTGGCTTTAGATATAACACAGCAGGTAATGCACAAGCTTCTTTTGAAGGTGTAACTATGAGTGTGAGAGGCTTTAAAACTAATGAAAACACAACTAACCCAGTTGTGCCAGTTGATCCTAACATTGCTTTAGTTAAAACTTGATATGCTAATTTAGTTGCAACAAATCGTGCAATTACAAGCAAAAGCACTTTAACAGCTAATGAATATTTAAATCAACTAAAAGCACTAACAAGTGTTACACCAACTACTTTAAACAACTTCTTAACAACCCAAATTGCTGCATTACCTAGTGGTTTTACTTTAGAAATTAATCGCAACTTATCAACCTCTAATAATTCTTCACGCAGCGTTATTTTAGTTCTAAGACTTAAAAAAGGTAGTGATTATTATGACACAACTGGTCTAGTAAATAGAAACTACACTGGCAAGTTAATGACAATTACTAATTTAGCAACAGAGCAAGCAGTTGCACCAAGTGGACCTGGAAGTGGTGGCACAACTACTCCTTCTAATCCTAATGATGCTTTATTAAAACAAAGTGCAACTGCTTTTTATACAGCAATTAACAACAAAACCTTTACTACAAGTAACGCTTCAAATAGAGCAGGTTTTGTTTTAGAAGAATTAAAATCATTAGGAAGTACAACTAATATTTTTTCAGCTTTAAATAATTTAACTTTAACTAGTTTACCTACTTTAGCAACAGGTTTACAAGCTAGAATAGTCGCTAATTCTTTAAGTGCAAATGATGCAAATGGAACTTTAACTTTCAAAGTTAATGTCTTTAGTTCAGTTGCAACTAATAATGCAAATTTATATGACACTTCAGGAAATTTAGTTACAAGTTTTGCAGGCGCTAATGTTACATTTACAGGTTTTAGCAAAGTAAGTTCTTCGCAACATGAAGTTGATAATTCAATTCTATCTAAAGTTGAACCAACAGTTACTTCGTTTTACACAAATTTAAAAAACAATGTTGCTTATACATTAAATAATACAGGTAAAGCTTTAACAGTTGATGAGTTAAAATCATTTTTACAAGCACAATATAAAAATGATGCTTACACTTATTTAAATAGTTTATTAACAACTAAATTACCTAATTTACCTAGTGGATACAAATTAGAAGTTAATCTAAATTATTCAGCATTTAACACAACCACTCGTGGTGTGACTTTAAATTTAAGAATTTCAAACGGAGTTAATACATACGACATCAGTGGTCGTGTTAATTCAAATACTTTTGGAAAAAGCATTTTTATCAACAATTTTGCAACTAGAAGTTCACAAACTTCAGTAGTAGATTCAGCACAATCTAGTGCAGTAAAAACATTTTATAATTCACTAACTTCACATAGTACTAACTTAACAGCAGTAGTTTCAAAACAAATTCTAGCTAATGGCGTGGATGAAATTTTACAACCTATTCAAAAAAATTTCACTAACTTAAATGCCTTATTAAATGCATCAAGTAAATTTAATGTGACTGTTCCAAGTGGCTATACAGTTGTCTTTAATATCGTTGAAAAAAGTAATCAAAACGGTGTTTTAAAATTCACGATTGCTTTAGCTAAAGATGGCAGAATCGTTAATAATTCAAACATTCCTTCACCTAATTATGCAAGCAAAACCTTTATTTTAAATCAACTGGCAACTGAAATAGATGTAAATCACGGTGAGAAATTCTTAAAATTATTACCACCTACTTTAACTATTAAAGACAGTTCAAGTTTTGCAAATGTTTTACCTAGCGAAGTTAATTTAAATTTATCAGGTGTTGCTAGTTTAAAAGAACTTGTACAAGAAAATTTAAGTGCTTTACCAACAGATGTTTCTTTAACTTGAGTTAAAGAACCTACAGCAGATAAAACAAGCGATTTTGACGGTACAGTTGTTTATGCTTTAACAGTATTTTATAGTTATAGTGGCTACAACAACATAGGAAGTGGAATTTATAGTTCAAAAGTTTATATTACTTTTAAAAACCTAAAATCAAGAGCTAAATATGTTAAAGAAGCCTATGCAAACTACAAACAAACTGCTAGTGCTATTAATAATTTAAGTTTCAATGAAGCAATTAAAGCACTACAAGAATCAACTATTGAAGGCCGTTTAGCATTAATTGGTGAGTGAACTTCATTCAAAGTTCCTGCTTTAGAAGGTTACTTATTAAAACAAGGTTATAAAACTAATGTAGATATAGCAGGCATGGATCCTATCAAAGGTGAAATTCGCTTCAGAGTGAAAATTATTAAGGATGATTTAACAGTAAATACTAATAATAAAGTTCATGATTCAAACTTCTTAGGTGTTGATTTAGTAATTAATAATTTAAATAATAATGCTATCTCAAGCGATGTTAATAATCCAAGCATCTTCTTAGAAGGGCAAAATCTTGAATTATTAAAAATGAAAATTCAACATCGCTATAGCGATGTTAACCAAGTTTATACACCAGGATTTGCTTCATTAACAGGTAAATATACAGACATAAATACTTCAGCTGAAAACTATAACCAAACTTGAACAAGTAAGCGTGAAGTGCAAAGTAATAAAATTGTTGACACAATTTATTTAAAAGTTAAAGAAAAATCTGAAACTGAATCTAAAAACGTAATTATTGCTTACCAAATTGTTTGAACAACTTCAAATAGTAATTTAATGTGAGCAAACCAATCAATGAAAATCATGGATGCCCCTGACACATTGAATTGATCAACCTTAAATTTTGTAGGTAGTGATTTAATTTATAATAATGATGAAACACCTCAAGATTTATTATTATTAACTTTTGATATTGTTAATCCTTCAGTTAATGGAAAAATTTATTACGAACAAAGTACACCATTAAAATCAATTGATCAGATTAATTACTGAAGCACTAAAAAAGATGCAAAATGATCAGTTATTAGCGATCCTGATAATAAGTTCAGTTCAGGTATAACTTTACCAACTAACTTAAATAAAGTTGTTGTTTATCCTTCAGGAAGTGAAATTGGAACAATTACTAATTTAAAAGTATTAACTGCAGATGCATTAAATGTTAATCAAATTCCAATCGGTTTCTATGATTCAGTTAATGATGTGACTTACATGATGTTTTTAACTACAAACGTCAAAAGAGACATAGTTCAATTCAGAGTTTGATACTGAAAAGGTAAACATGAATACGATACTAATGCAGAAAGTAAATACCGTTCATGAGCACCTGAAACTTCATGAAACTTCTTAAAAGATGTTAATGATGTTGATAGTAAACAAAGAGTAACTGCTCGAGTTGGAATTGATAAAATTTACTTCTTAGAATAAAATTAAACAGCCCTTAAAAGGCTGTTTTTTATTTACTATTTTACAAGCGCTAACATTTTTAAGGCAGAAGTTTCTGCCCTTAAAATTGTTTTACCTAGAGAAACTATTTGTGCATTATTTTTAAGTGCTAAATCAATTTCTGAATTATTAAAGCCACCTTCAGGACCAACTATTAATAAACAGTTTTGATCAAAACTATTTATTTTATTTTGACTATCATTTAGATCGCTATGAGCTAAATAAATATTTTTCAATTGGTGATTTTTAAATAAATTTTCATACTTAATTACGTCATCTAAAATAGGTAATTGATTGCGAAAAGACTGCTGTGCAGCAGCTTTAATTATCTTCATAAATCTTGCTTTTTTACGTTCAAAATTTTGCTCATTAAAATTAGTAAAATTTGAAGTAAAAGGAATGATTTTAGTTACCCCTAATTCAGTTGCTTTTTCTAAAATAAATTCAAATTTATTTCAATCAATTAAGCCAACTGCTAAAACAACTTCTTGTTCATATTCATGATTTAAATTTAATTCTTCTATAATTTGAGCATGCTTTTTATCCACTAATTTTACCTTGTAAAATTTGCTTTCAAAAACCACTATAAATTCTTTTTCAAGTGCTCTAATTACTTTTAAATGATTATATTGTTCATCACTAATGATGAACAAATTATCAGTTTTTTTATCTACAAAAAATCTATTCATTTTTCACCTACATTTAAATTTTAAACTAAAATTAAGAGATGAGAAATAATTACCAAGAACAAGATAAAAAGAAAAAAAGATTTAACTTTAATTTAAATATTAGTAGTGATTTTATTAAAGGCATGTTAATTATTTTAGCTGCCTTCATTTTAATAACAATTTTTTTAGCAGTAGGAGCCTGATACTTTATTGATAATCAAGGAAGCAACGAAAATGTTAAAACACTAGCGATCGTAATTGCCCTAATTACGGGCATTTCAACACTTTTTATGATGATTATCATTGACATCAAAATTCGTAAATTTACGTTTAAAGAAATTAGACTTTATATTTTTAGAAAGTTAAGACATAAAGATTTATTGCTAGGAAAGAAAATAAAAAAATATCCTAAACATTCAATTAGTATTTGTTCAATAGGATTTTACTATCAAATTTTTAAACACCTTCGTGCAGCGTTTTCAATGTCACTATTATTTTATTCATTTGCAAAAGTAGAAAGCTTTTTTTGATTCATATATTTATTTCTGGCATGAAATATCTTTTTAATTATTTTATCTTTTGTGCAGATCTTTTTATTCTCTCCATTTAAATTTAAGGCTGAATCATTGCACATGGAAAGTTTATATTTAAGTCGTAATTTAATTTATCCAGATGAGAAAGTAAGTCGTAAAAATATTGATGAGCAATTTTTTAATAAGACAAAAATTATGAGTACAATTCACCCTGATGATACTGACTTAATTGGCACTGAAATTATTGAATTAGAAAATAATAAAAACTTAAAAATTTAGCTTAAAAAGATACGAAAAATCAGCATCTAAAATTGATGCTGATTTACTTTTTTATTAACGATATTTTTGCACTTCTTTTGCTAATTCAAGTTCTTTTAAAACTCTGCGTTTATCGTGTTTTTTAATCCCCTTAACAGTTGCTATTTCTAGTTTAATTAAACTACGTTTAGTAAAATAAATTTTTAAAGGAATCATGGTTAAACCTTGTGTTTCAATTTTTGCTTGAATTCTTTTTAATTGATTTTTATGAAGTAAAAGTTTACGGGTTCTTGTTTCATTGGCTTCAACTAACATGTACTGGCTAACAAAAGCATTAGTTAAAAATAATTCATTATCTTTAAAAGTGCAATATGAATTTTTTAAATTAATATTGCCTGCCCGAATTGATTTTACTTCTCAGCCAAGCAGTTCAATGCCTGCTTCATAAGTATCAAGAATTTCATAATCACTGCGTGCAAATTTATTACTTGCAATGACTTTCATTTATTAATCGTTATCCTTATCACTTCAGAAAGAACTACTTCTTTTTTTGTAAGGCTTTGCTTCTTCTCTACCTTTTTCTTCACGTTTAAAACGATTGTCAGCGTATTTATTTTTATCGCCATATGTTTTTCTGTTTTGATAAGAATTGTCGCTAAAACGTGGCTTATATTCATTATTAAAGCCATTATCAAAAGAACTTGTTCTTGAATAGTTATCACGAGCTGGTGCTTTATCAAAAGTATTTGTTCGATTAAATGAAGGTCGGGGTGCATTTACATTATTATTGTAAGTTGCTCTTGGTGCATAAGGTTCACGTTTTTCATAAGTTCGTGGTCAATCTTGATCGCTTCTTCCATAATTAGAGCGTGGTCTATCATCGTTATTTCGATAAGAATTATACTGATTAGGTTCACGATTAAAACTTTTAGGTTTATCGACATAATTATTATTTCTATAACCACCGTCTCTAGGTGTTGAATAGTTATTACGGCTTTCTCTAGGTTGATATGAATCATTAGTTCTAGGTCGATAATCTGGATTAAAACTACGAGTTTGTTGTCCATAGTGATCATTAGAATAATTATTTCTGATAGGTCGCTCACTGCGCTCATTTCTTTCAAAACGGCGATTGTCGTTTGCATAATTATTTGAATAAGGTCTTCTTGAATCTGAATTAAAACGTGGTCTTTCTGAATAAGTTTCACGGCGAATTCTTTCATCGCGTTGTTGATTATCGATTTTTTTGCGATCTAGAAATTTTTGATTCACGCCACCTTTTGAGCGATCGTTAGTACGTTTTTCTTTAAATAAACGTTCTTTTTCTAGATATGCATCATAATCTTTTGCTAAAACAGCATCAACTTTACCTAGTTTGTCATCAACTTTAACAACGATAACTTCAACTGTATCACCAACTTTTAAACTATTATGGTGTCCACTAATTTGTAATTTATTTTCATTAACTTTGTATTCGTCACCCATTAAATTAGAAATATGAATCATTGCTGAAACAGTATCTTCAAATTCCACAAATAATCCAAAATTTAAAATTGAAACGATTTGCGCTTTTAAAGTTACACCGATATTACGTTTATAAAATTCAGCCTTTTTAATATCGTTAACAGCACGTTCAATTGTAACTCCGTTTTGCTCTTGCTCACTTGATTGTTTTGCAACTGAAGATAAAATTTGGTGAAAATGTTCAACATTTTCCTTATTTTTATCTGTCAAGATCATTCTTCTAATCATACGGTGTAAAATTAAGTCAGGATAACGGCGAATTGGACTTGTAAAATGGCTATATGCTTTTGAAGCAAGCCCAAAATGTCCTCTGTTAACATCTGAATAAATCGCTTTTTGCATGGTTCTTAAAACCATTAATTTTAAGAAATTGTCAAAATGACTTTTTTCTTTAATTGATTCAATTACTTTAGCAAGTTGCCTTGGGTCAACGCTTTGAGGTACTGCTACATCAATACCTAAAATTTTTAAAGTTGCTCCTAGATTTTGTAGTGAATCAAAATCGGGTGCTTCGTGAATTCTAAAAATTCCGGGTAATTTACGCTTTTCAAACTCAGTCGCTACAACTTCATTTGCTAAAACCATGAAGTTTTCGATTAAAACTTCACTTAAACCACGTTTATTAACTTTAATTTCTTTAGTGTAACCTTCATGATCTAAAATTACTTTAGCTTCTTCAATTTCTAATTCGATAAAACCATCACGTAATTTTTTAGCTTTTAAAACCTCTGATAATTCTAAAGCATCATCAAGCATCACCATTAATTCATCATTAAATGAAGGTGTTTGAGATTTAAATTCTTCTAAAGTATTTTCTGCTTTAGCTTTGTAATATTCATTAACTTTTTCATAAGTTAAACGATGTTTACTATTAATAACTGATTCAAAAATTTCACTTTTTACGACCTCACCATTTTTATCTACTCAAATTTCAGCAGACATTGTAAAACGATCGACATTAGGGTTTAGTGAACAAATACCGTTAGATAAACTTTCGGGTAACATTGGAATGACTGCATGAGGTAAATAAATTGAAGTACCACGTTTTAAAGCTTCTAAATCGATTGCACTATCTTCTTTAACATAGTGACTTACATCAGCAATATGTACACCTAATTTAAATAAATTATCTTCACGAGTGACAATAATTGCATCATCAAAATCTTTAGTGTCATTACCATCGATTGTAACAATTAGTTGTTCTCTTAGATCTTTTCGATTTTTGATTTCATCAGGATTAATTTCTTTTTCAATTTTTTCGCTTTCAGTAATTACATTTGCTGGTCAAGCAGTATCAACTTGATATTTTTCTAAAATAATATCTACAGGTGAAAGTACTAAATCAGCTTGGCTAATTTTTTTAATAAATTTTAATTCCAAGCGATCACGGTTAACTGAAGTTACTAATGCTTTAACAATGTCACCATGGACAATGTCAGCGATAGCATCAACATATCGACGATCTCAGAAAATACGGTATGGTCTGTATTGAAAATTATATGGACTAAAGAATTTAATGTTGTTAAATTCTTCAATAGTTCCAATTAAATAAGTTTCTTTTTCTTCAATATTTTTCGTAATGATTGCAAAAGTTTTATTTTCATCTTTTGTATCACGATAAATATTTGCTTCGACAAAATAATCATCTAAAGCATTATTAAAGTTTTCACGAGCTACGAAATAACTTTCGTTCTCGCTTACATCAACAAACCCAAAGCTGCGTTGTGATAATTTGAAAGTTCCTTGAACTACTTTGATAACTTCTAGATAAACGAATTTATCTTCAAAAGTTCTTATAATCTGTCTTTCTTCAACTAGTGATGCTAGTGTATCAGAGACAGCATGATTTTCACTTACTAAGGTTCTTAGAGATTTAACAATTTCTAAGAAAGTGAATGCCTTTGGTGAGTTGTTAATTAAAAAGTCTAATATTTGATTTCTTAATGTGTTTGATTCTTGTTTCATTGCTTCCTAAATTTTGGTTGTTGTCTTGTTTTTTTAAAAGAAAATTCTAATTACAATTCCTAAAATAATAAAAATGATTCCAGTGATGATCATGGCATATTTAATAAATTTTTTAAAACCACGTTCTTTTGAAAATTTAAATAATTCTAAGTCTCCTGAACCAACTAAGGCACCAGAAAAACCATTACTATCTGGTGACATAATTAAAGAAATTACAATAATGATTAAACCTAGTAGTATTAAAATTACTAAAACTGCTGTCATTTTTTTCCTTTTTGATGTTTATTCTTTTAAAATAATAAATAAATGGCATCTGAATAACTGTTTTTGATGCTATATAAATATAACCTATTATAGTAAAATAATTACTATATTAGTAATTATAAAATAATAAATATAAATAATTTAAAGAGGCAAAGATGCAAGAAGAATCTAAGAAGAAAACTAAATCACTTAATCCAGTAAAAATTGTTAAAAAAGACATTCGTTATGTTGCTTTTGGTGATTCAATTTCTGCTGGTTGAAATGCAAAATTGCCTCAAGATTATCCTGGTAAAATGATTGGTGAACAATCAAGTCGCTATAAAAAAATTATTGGCCTTTCATACCCTGCATATTTAGCTCGCTTTATTGATGAAATAGATTCTGGTGTTTTGCAATCATTTAATAATTATGGTTTATCTGGTTCTACCTTAGAGCATTGAAATTTACTGTTTGAAAAAAAATATGAACTACTAAAAGAAACAAAATTTTATGAACCACTTAAAGAAAACGAAGAAGAATTTATAGGCAATATAAAAAAGGCAAATTTGGTAACGATTTCATTAGGAGCAAATGATTTTTTAGAAGAATTATTTGTTTATGATTTGTGAACTTTTTTTGATATTAGATTCTCTGATGAAGCACTTAAAAATTTAAAAATTGTGAAACAAAAAACAATTATGAATATTACAAATGGTGTTAAAAGATTAGTACAAAATATTAGGCAAAATAATAAATCGGTGGTAATTAATTTTGTATCTTATCCAATGCCTATGATTCAACTAGTAAACGCTTTGGATAAGAAATTTAAAATTGCTCACCATGTAAAAAATAATTTTTCGGAGGACATGTTAGCATGATTAAACGGAACATTAAAAAAAGTAATTTCAAAATTAAAAGAAGAAGATGAATCAATTAATTACATTGAAATTTATGATGACGAATTTTGACTTAAAAATAAAAATTTATTAACTTCAGCAACCTTTGATATTCACCCTAACGAATATGGTTATAAAAAAATTGCTCAAGAAATTATTTCTAAAATTCTTGTTTCAAAAAAAGGAAGATTAACTAATTCTGAAAATAAAAAATATTTAGAAGCAGATGAAAAAACATTAACTCCTTTTTTACAAATTACTAATCAAATTGATAAAACTAAATTAATAATTTATGGAAACAAAAATGATTATTTATTTTTCAAAGATTCATTTATTGAACAATACGAACATCAATTTAATATTGAAAATTTAGTTAATAGAACTGTTTCAGGAAGTGTCTTTTTTAAGACATATATTCCATCATTATTGCAAAGCATTTTTGCTTCAAAATTTATGATCACTTTTGATGATAATAAGATGTTGCAATCTTTTATATTAGAAGGCGATAACATAATTAAATTTTTAAATTCAATAATCAATTATCGTTATTTTAATCATGTATATGTTTTGATCCAAAATCAAATTTATTCAAATATAAGAGAAGATGTTTCTTACACAATTGACTTTAAAGAACTTTCAAAAACAGTTGCAAATACATTAAGTAATATTGAAAGTTTGTCTTTATTATTAGAATCATTTGCAAATAGTGAATTAATGAAAACACCTTCAAATATTTCTAAATTCATGAATATAATATCTGTTTTAATTTATCAATACATAAACGAAAAAACTGAAATAAAATCTAAATTAATTGAATCATTTAAAAACTGAATCAATATCAAAAACGATAGTGCTAGCTATATTTTTGATGAATTGCTTTCACTTGAAAATATTTCAGCAGTAATTAAGAATGTAATAAAAACATTAAAAGAAAAAGCAAACAGTGGTAGTGTAAATGATGATGAGGAATTGTTTTTTATTTCAGTTATTAAAGAAGCATTTTTAAAAACTTTTCTTCATTATATTCCATCAATTATAAGAATAATTAAAACAAATGAATCACTTTTAGAATCACTTAGTTTTAAAGTTTCAAATTTATTTAATAATTTAGTAATAGATAAAAAATTTATTTTATCAACTCAATTAATAATTAAGGAATTAATTAAAGTTTTCGACAATAAAGAAATGATTTTTAGCTTTGCAAAATCATTTTTAAACAATATCAATTTCTATGATATATCTTCAAATAATTATTTAGAAATTTTTAAAAAGACATCATCAAATATAGTTAGAGAAAAAAATGTTGTTAGAACAGAATTTGTTAATTTTATTTTAGAATGAGTTAAGGACTTTTTTAATAATCAAAAAAATACAGAGATTTTTAATCAATGAATTGAAGACTTTTTTAGTGATGCAAATGTCAGGGGGGGATTTGTTCATACATTGTTTCAAAAATATATTTTTGAATCCAAAAATACTTCAAAATCGATTTCATTTGGAAGAAGGGCACTTAAATTAAATGAGTCATTAAATAAGTTTATTGATGTAATTTTTTTCTCTCTTGCTAAGTGTTATACAATGACAAGAATTAAGTTTCCTGATCGAAAATATTATGACATTAGGTCTTATAGAAACATGTTTAGAATTAATGCATTATTGCAATTAATTGTTTATGAAAATACACCTGTAAAATCAGTTTATTGGGCTAGAGAAAATTATGGAATTTATTATTTATTAAAACGAAGAATTTCTAGTGCAACTAAAAAGGGTATTACGTTTTTTAATAATTATCGTGATACAAATGACATTTTTTTATTGAATGATAACTTGATTGAATCAATGTATGGAAGTCAAGATAAAAATACTAAATTTAAAGAATATTCTAGTGACCAATTATTAATTTATATTTATATGAAGGGTACTTCAGAAAAGCCGACAATTGATCGCTTTCAACCTGATAAAAATATGTCAGAAGTTTTAATTGATTACATTATCAAAGGTTATTCAAGACAAGATTTAAACACTGAAAAAATTTCTAAAAATGCAATCATTATTAACGAAGTAAGAGAATTAAAAGATGATGATAAAGTTTATTTATTAAGTAATGAACAAACCAAATCGTTACTTGATGTTTCTGCATCTGATTATTTATCAAGATGATATAAAAATCATTTACCTAAAAATGTTTTTGTTGCTAATTCAATTAATTCGTGAATTGCCGAAGGAGATGATAAAGATATTACATTTACTTTAAGAGCAAAAAATAGGGCTATTAATATTGCAAACTTGAACTTATTGTTTAAAAATTCTCCTGATTATTTTAATCAAGAAGCGCACGATGCATTCTATAATGTCAAGTACAAAAGAGAAAATAGTAGTGATTTTATCTATGTAAAAGTAGCAAAAAATAACCTTAGCCAAATCAATAAATATATAACTCAAAAAATCATCTTTAACGATAAAATTACTGAAATAGTAATCACTTTCTTAAAAGATTTACAACCTCGCTATGTTTCAATTGTTTCTTTAACAATTGACATTTTTGCTAGTGCTAGTGACTCAAATACTGAAAATATTTTTCACAAAAAGCGCCAATTGAAACTATTTTCGCTGTAAAAATCTTTTTTGTTTAAAATAGTTTCTGAAAGGATTTACATGAATGTAGAAGTTATTTTAGACAAAAGTTTAAAATCACGAGACCATGCTCTTTGATTATTATCAATTGCAGCAGAGAAGTTAAACATCATTGAACAAGGTTCAAAAGAAGAAATTTATAGAGCCTTTATTCACCGTGAAGATGAAACAACTACTGGTCTTGAAGATGGCTTTGCCATCCCTCATGCTTTAAGTAATAAGATTACTAAAAGTGCAATTATTTATCTTAGAGTAAGTGAGGGTCTAGATTGAAAAGCGCTTGATGGAAAAGATAGCCGTTATATTATGGCTTTATTTATCCCTCAAAAAGAGCGCTCAAGTTCTCAAGTTGAAGTGTTATCGAAAATCGCAATTGCTCTTTTAGATAATGATTTTAAAAACTTATTAGTAGATTCTAAAGATCGCATCCAAATTAAGGAAGCTATTTTAAATAGAATCGAAGAAAAAGCTAAAACTGAAGTAAAAGTTGAACAAGCAGTTTTACCTAATCATCAAGCGCTAAATGTTTTAGCGCTTACAGCTTGTCCTGTAGGTGTGGCTCATACTTATATTGCTGCTGAAAAAATTGAAAATGCAATTAAGGACTTAGGTCATAATGTCAAGGTAGAAACTCATGGGTCAGTAGGACCTAAAAATGTTTTTAGTCAAGCAGAAATTGATCAAGCAGATTATATTGTAATCGCTAGTGATATTGGTTTAGATATGAGCCGTTTTGCTAATAAAAAAGTTTATTACACAAACACTAAAGAAGCAATTAAAGATCCTAAAGGATTAGTTGCTAAAGCTTTTAAAGAAGCTAAAGTAATTGCATCTGAAAATAAAAACCAAAGTCAAAATACAGGCTCAAGTGAGAAAAAATCTTACGTAGTTAAACACTTATTAGCAGGGGTTTCTTACTTAATCCCCTTCATTATATTTGGTGGATTATTAATTGCTATTGCTCTTGGTTTAGCTAATGCTTTATATGGTTCAAGTTCAACTCCTGAAGGAACTTTCATTTACTATATTTTCCAAGCGGGAGTAATTGCTTTTAATGTTATGATCGGTGTACTTGGTGCTTATATTGCCCATTCTATAGGTGGTAGGGCGGCAATAGCACCTGCGATGATAGTTTCGCTAGTTGCCAATAATGCTTCCTTATTATTTCCAATTACAGGAACAGCAGTGACTACACCAATGGGGTTCATTGGAGCAATTTTATTCGGGATTTTAATCGGGTATTCAACTAAATGAGTTAATTCTTGAACAATTAACAAAAATGTTTCTGCGTTAGTGCCAATTTTTATTATTCCTGTTTTAGTCACCTTATTTTATGCTTTCTTAGCAATCTTTGTAATCGGTGCACCAATTGGTTATGTGATGGATCAAATCAGTATTTTATTAAGAGGTGCCTTTGAAGGCAGTGCATCATCAGCAATTGCTACACGTGTTGGTGTAGGAATTGGCCTAGGTCTAGTGCTTGGAGCCATGATCGGCTTTGACATGGGTGGGCCTATTAACAAAATCGCCTTTGTTTTATCAGTTGCCTTGTTAAATCAAAATATTCAAAACCCAATGGGAATTGTCGCAGCTGCTATTCCAATTGCACCTATTGGTATGGGAATTGCTAGCCAAGTTTATAGAAAATCATTTGATGCAAATCAACGTGGTTTAGGTATTAGTGCAATTATCATGGGATTTGTTGGTATTTCTGAAGGAGCAATTCCTTTTGCAGTTGCCGACCCTAAACGTGTTTTCCCTGCAAATATCATCGGTTCAGCAGTTGCTGGTGCAATCGCAGGTGCTCTTGGAGTGACTTCAGCAGTAGGTCACGGAGGACCTTGAATTGGAATAGTTGGTGGAATTAGTGGTAATTTTATCGGTGTAGGTAATTCAGGATTACAATTTGGACTAGGAATTTTATTCTTCTTCATTGCAATCATCGCTGGTTCAGCAACAACTGTTTTAGTTTACGGTTTATTATTAAAAGTTCTTAAAACTAAAGAAGTTAAAGTTAGCGAAACTAAGGTTTCAAAAATGGCAAGTTTTGCAACTTGAAAACATTCTGTTAGAGTAAAAATGGCTAATTCTAAAGTCAACCTAGCAATGAAAAAACATAAAAAATTAGTAGCATTTAATTTCTTTATTGTGTTAGGTGTCATCACTTTAATCATTGGAATTGTTTTATTAGCCTTGAATTTTTCAGCAGTTATTGAAGCTTTCCAAAATGATATAGCTGTTGCTACAACAGCAACTTCAATTACAAAAAACAATTGAGGTCAAAATAATATTTATGGATTATTCTTATTATTCTTCGGAATTTTAAACTTGATCTTTGGATTTATTTACTCATTTACTGCCTTTAATTACCGTATTGGTAAAAAAACTGTTAAACAAGTGCAACAAGTTTAAATAAACTTTAAAATCTACCTATTTCTTGTAAAAAAGAAATAGGTTTTTTATTTTTAAAAAGCAAAATAATTTTAAATTTAATTTATTTAGAATTTAAAAGTAGTAAAAAATCGTGCTATCTTATGCACGATTTTAAAAAGTATTAATAGTTTTAGGTAAGTAAAATTACTTCTTGATGTTTTTAATTGCTTCAAGAAGTTGGTCAAAACGATCATCAATTTTCTTATTTAATTTTTCGTTTTGCTCTCTAGATTCTTGTCTAACTTCATCAATTTTTTGATTCAAAATTTCATTTTGCTCTCTAGATTCTTTTCTAACTTCATCAATTTTTTGATTCAAAATTTCATTTTGCTCTCTAGATTCTTTTCTAACTTCATCAATTTTTCGATCCATAGTAGCAACTAATTCAGTTTTTAGTTCTAAATTTTTTTGATCAATAATTTGAATTAATTCATTTTTCAGTTCTTGATTTTTCTGATTCATTGTAGTAACTAATTTAGATTCTAATCCTTGGTTTTTCTGATCAATGTATTTAACGATTTTAGGATCTATTCCTGAATTATCAGTTCCACCCTTACCATCGCCTCCACCTGTGAAAATAGTTTCAATGTCAGGTTTCTTCAGATCGCCTTTGATTTGTAAATCGTATTGAATACCTGAGGCATCATTAAACTGTGTAACCACACTTTTTGTAATGTTAGCATTATAATTCTTAAAAATTCAGGTAATTATTCTTCTGATTGTAGCCAAAGTAGCAGGTAAAGATTTAATCGTTTTAATTGCTCTTAAAAATTTATTTTCACTTTTATCTTTTGACATTTTTCTCCTAATTATTTTTTAATGTTTTCAATAGCGTCAAGAAGTTGATCAAAACGATCGTCAATTTTCTTATTCAATTTTTCGTTTTGTTCTCTAGATTCTTGGCGAACTTCATCAATTTTTTCATCAATGATCTGAACTAATTCATTTTTCAGACCAAGATTTTTCCGATCCATTGTTTCAATTAATTCATTTTTTAACTCTAAATGTTTTTGATCCATTGTTTCAATTAACTTGTTTTTAGTTCTAGATTTTTCTGATCAATAGTTGCAATTAATTTAGATTCTAATTCCTGATTTTTCTGATCAATATATTTAACAATTTTAGAATCTATTCCTGAAGTATCAGTTCCACCTTTTCCATCGCCACCTGGAAAAAATTTTTCAATATCAGGCTTTTTCAAATTACCTTTCATTTGTAAATCATACATAATTGATTAAGCATCATTAATTTGTGTTATTAGACTTTTTGTTATTTCTATATCATAATGAATGTTAATTCAAGTAAGTATGTCTCTAACTGCTTTTATAGTACGTGGCAAGGCTTTAATTTTTTTAATTGCTTTTAAGAATTTATTTTCTTTTTTATCTTTTGACATTTGTCTCCTTAAATAGATTCCTTTTAATTATAAACTAGAATGGTTAAAATTACTTGATGTAGGCTAAAATACCTATTTAAATGAAAATATTATGAAAAATATAGCCCCCATTTGCTATGTTTTTGAACTAATATTTTGAATTTTTAATGTGATAGTTGCTTAAAAAACTGATTAATTTTTGCTTTTAACTTATAAAAAAATAGAGTCAAAACATTGACTCTATTAAAAATTTTATTTCTTAAATTCATGCATATTATCGCTAGTTCTTGCTGCTTCAATCATGAAACGAATTGCTGCCGCTAGACCACTATTAAATAAGTTTCTTTGTGTATCTGTAACTTCTGGTGAATTAGTCCATGCTTTTCTAGCATTTACTGTTTCTAAAAATTTAGAATGAACATCCATGAAATAATATTTATATTGATCTAATACTAGATATGAATCTTGTCCTGTACCATCGCCTGCATTTTTTCAAGGTCAACCAGTTGCTTCTGCTGAATAAGTTAACTTTCTAAAGTTTTGTCATCCACCTATTACTCTTGTGGTTGAATTAGATCCTATAGCACCAAACTTATTATCTGTATTACCATGTGGTGTAACTGTAGTAGGTAAAGTAGATGAATCATAAGGATAGATGATGAACAATTCTTTTTCATCTAAACCTGTTGAAAATCTTTTCTTAATAAAATTAGCATAGTAATTAGCAAAACTAGTTAGTTTATTACTATCACCATCTGTCACAGCAATTGCTGTATCAATTAAGGTTTTGAACTTATCATAAGTTTCAAAACCTGCTACATGAATCTCTGCATATTTATGACTCTTATTAGCGGGTACATCTTTATTAACTACTAATGGTTCATAAACTTTATTTGAATCATGATCTTCAAAAAATAGTGGTGCAAATTCTGCTACTTCAATATCTTTAGTAAAATTTAGATCAACACCTTGTTTAGTTTGTAGTTTAAGATCTAACTTAGTTACTAATTTATTATTTGTTACTGATAAAGTAGAACTTGCTTGTGTACCTGGTTTTAATACTAAGTTATTAACTAGATCAGCACTTAAACTAGTATTAGTTAAAGCTGCTAGTGCATTAATAAAATCACTTAAGGTACTTGTTTTAGTTTTATGATCCTTATTAACATAATCAGCAATTTTTTCTAAATTAGTTGCATCTAATTTAGAAATTACTTTTGCTGCTAGTTTATCTAATTCTTGTTGCAATGACTTACTTAAGTCTTTGACAAAACCTGAAACAGTTGCTTTCATACCTGCTTCAGATTGAGTTGTGGTTTTACTTCCATCTTCTTTATAAAAGTCACTACCTTTAGAAAGAACTAGTTTAACTTCTAGTGTACCTTTAGCATCATCTGCAGAATTAGCAACTGCTGTAAAACTTTTAGTTAAACCAACTGGCACTGCTGTTAAAGTATGTAATAGATCTGTTTCTTTAAAAGTAGCTAACGCTTTTGAAGCTAGTTGTGATGATTTAGCAGCAATTACTTGTAAATTACGGTTAGCTTCATATCAAGAACGAATCTGCATAACATCAGCAGAAGCAGGTGCACCGACTGTGAATTTGACATTTTTTAATGTAGCATCTGCTGTTTTTTTAAGTTCGCCATACTTGATAGTAATTTTAATATTAACTTTATCATCAGCATCACCTTTAGTAACAGTAAGTGCTGTTAACTTAGTATGGGTACCTAAGATATTATTTAATGTTGTACTGCTTTTTTTAGCAAATAAAGCAAGTAAATTAGTTTTTAGATGATCATCTGCTTTTAATGCTTTAATAGCATTAATAGCATCTGTTTGTGTAGGATAAGAACTAAATAGATCAAGATCTTTTAATTCATTAACGCCTTTTTGAATTTGTTCTAGTGCTTTTTGATCATTATGATCTGGTTGAGGTTGTTCTGAACAAGCAACTGCAACTGCAGTGCTTGCTAAAAAACCTAAACCAAGCGAACTAAGTAATAAAATTTTTTTATGTTTCTTTTTCATTTTAAAATCTCCGATATCTCAAAACGTATGTTTTGGAGTGTTAAAACTTTTTTGTGCTTTTAACACAAAAATGTTACTACTTTGACAAAAAAGTCCAAAGATATAAAAAAATGAAAAATTTTTTCAGGTTTTTTATTTTATTGTGCTAGTCACTATAAAATTACATATTAAAACTACCAATTTTTGGTTAGTTTTTACGCTATCGAATATATGATTTGCTTATCTACTGGAAATTAAAAAAATGTTATAATTAAAGAAGTTAACTGCCTTTTGTTAATTAAAATGATCTAGTTTAAAGGTGAAAAATGTCAAAAAATTCTGAAGAAGATGTAAAAAACAAAGTTATTCTCCCTGCAATTGAAGCATCTGGTTGAGACAAGAATCAAATGAATTTTGAACTCGGTGTAACAAGTGTTGGTGAAATTACTGTTGTAAAAAATATTGCTAAAAGAAAACGAGAACGTAAAGCAGATATTGTTTTAACTAAAAAAATTAATAAAGATTTTAAGCTTGCAGTAGTTGAAGCTAAAAATGATCGTAAACCTGTTAGTGAAGGACTTGAACAAGCAAAATATTATGCAGAAAAATTAGATGTTTATTTTGCTTATTCAAGTAATGGCAAAGGCTTTACTGAATATGATTTTTTTACAGGTATAGAAAAAAATCTAGGTATCAATGAATTCCCAACTGAAGAACAATTATGAAATCGTTATCTAGAAGGTAAAAATCTTAATCAAGATCAAGTTAAAGTTATTAGTGATCCTTTTTATGTAGATTATAGTGGTGATTCTAAGAATTCTAAAAAACCACGATACTATCAAGCAGTTGCTATTCAAAAAACAATTGAAGCAATTGCCAAAGGTCAAAAAAGAATCTTATTAGTAATGGCAACAGGTACTGGTAAAACCTATACTGCTTTTCAAATTGTGCATCGCTTAAGAGAAAATAAAATCGCTAAAAGAGTTTTATTTCTAGCTGATCGCAATATCTTAATTGATCAAACAATGAATCAAGATTTTAAACCGTTTGCTAAAGTAATGACTAAAGTACAGGATAAAAAACCTGATAGTGCTTATGAAGTTTATATGAGTTTATACCAACAACTAGATGGTGATGAAGGTAAAGAACCTTTTCGAGAATTTGATAAAGGTTTTTTTGATTTAATTATCGTTGATGAAGCACACCGAGGCAGTGCTAAAGAAGAATCTAGATGAAGAAAAATTTTAGAATATTTTTCTTCAGCGATTCAAATCGGGATGACTGCAACACCTAAAGAAACTAAATATATTAGTAATATCGAATACTTTGGTGAACCTGTTTATACTTATAGTTTAAAACAAGGAATTGAAGATGGTTTTCTAGCTCCTTATAATGTTACAAGAATCTTTTTAAATAAAGATATTGAAGGATATTATCCTGAACCAGGAAAATTAGATGTTGAAGGTGAATTAGTTGAAGAACGTTTATATACAACTAAAGATTTCAATAGAAACATCGTTATTGATGAAAGAACTAAAGTTGTTGCTAAAGAAATAACTAAGTGATTACATGAAAATGGTAGATATAGTAAAACTATTGTTTTTTGTGTTGATATTGAACACGCCGAAAGAATGCGACAGGCACTTGCTAATGAAAATTCTGACTTAATGAAAGAAAATCATAAATACATTATGAGAATTACTGGTGATAGTCCTGAAGGTAAAAAACAACTAGATTATTTTATTGATGTTGATTCAAAATATCCTACAATCGTTACCACTTCTAAATTATTAACAACTGGGGTGGATGTCAAAACTTGTAAATTAATAGTACTTGATAGTAATATTACTTCAATGACAGAATTTAAACAAATTATTGGCCGTGGTACTAGAATAGTTGATGTTGCTAATAAAGACATTCAAAAGATGTTTTTTACAATCATGGATTTTCAAAATGTTACGCATTTATTTAAACACCCTGATTTTGATGGTACACCTATGGTTATTAAAGAAATCAAAAATGGTGATGAAACAGTTATTAAAACAACTGATGAAGATGATAATCAGGACACAACTATTTGTGAACCTGCACCTGATTTAGATGAAACTAATACAAAAAAGAAAATCAGAGTTAATGGTGTTGATGTTAAAGTATCTGCTAAACATGTTGAGTATATTTTAAATGGTAAATTGACAACTGAGAGTATTGTTGATTATTCAAAAAGAAATATTTTGAATCAATATGCGACTTTAGATGATTTTATTCATAATTGAAAGGCAGCAGATAAAAAATCTGTAATTTTGGAAGAACTTGAAAAACATGGTGTTATGTTAGAGCATCTTAAAGATGAAATCAAAAAAGATTATGATGATTTCGATTTAATTGTTAAGATTGCTTTTGATCAAGAACCCCTTACTAAAACACAGAGAATCAAATGAGTTAGAGAAAAAGGACTTTTAAGTAAGTTTTCAAAAGCGTGTCAAGAAGTCTTATCTGCATTACTTGATAAATATCATGATGGAAGCATTAAAGATCTAGAAAACACTAAAATTTTAGAAACTGCCCCTTTTGATAAATTAGGTAAGCCTTGAAAAATTACTGATTATTTTGGTGGTAAAGAAGCATATTTACAAGCAGTTAGTGAACTGCAAAATTGAATCTATGAAATTAGATAAATAAAGGATTATAAATGAGTTTAAATACATTTGTTAGATCAATACAAAATATCATGCGTGGTGATAGTGGCATTAATGGTGATGCCCAACGTATTGAACAAATGACATCATTTCTTTTTTTAAAAGTATATGATGCAAAAGAAAAAGATTGAGAGTTTCATGAAAGCAATTATGAATCAATCATTCCTGAAAAATTAAGATGAAGAAATTGGGCAGTTGATAATAAAGATGGCAAAACAATGACAGGTCAAGAATTACTTGATTTTGTTAATAATTCATTATTTCCATCTTTAAAAAATCTAGTAATTGATTCTTTTACACCAATGCGTAAAAAAATTGTTAAGGCTGTTTTTGAAGATGCTAACCAATATATGAAAGATGGGATTCTTCTTAGAAAAGTAATTAATGAAATTGATGAAATTGATTTTGATGATTATAATGAAAGACATTCTTTTGGTGATATCTATGAAACTATATTAAAAGGCTTACAAAGCGCTGGTAATGCTGGTGAATTTTATACACCTAGAGCTGTTACTGATTTTATGGTGCAAATGATTAATCCTAAATTAGGTGAAACAGTTGCAGATTTTGCTTGTGGAACTGGTGGATTTTTAACTTCTACTTTAAAATTATTAAAACAAAGTCAAGTTACAGTTGATGATCTTGAAAAATATAATCAAAGCGTTTACGGTGTAGAGAAAAAACCTTTACCATATCTTTTAGCAATTACTAATTTATTATTACATGATGTTGATAGCCCTAAAATTATTCACGGTAATTCATTAGAGAAAAATGTTAGAGAATATAGTGAAGAAGAAAAATTTGATGTTATCTTAATGAACCCACCTTATGGTGGTACTGAAAGTGATGCAGTTAAAAATAATTTTCCAGCAGATCATAGAAGCAGTGAAACTGCTGACTTATTTATTTCCTTAATTATGTATCGTTTAAAAGAAAATGGTAGAGCTGCTGTAATTATTCCTGATGGTTTTTTATTTGGAACAGATAATGCAAAAAGTGCAATTAAAAAGAAATTATTAGAAGAATTTAATTTACATACAATTATCAGAATGCCAAAAAGTGTTTTTTCTCCATATACTTCCATAGCTACAAATATTCTGTTTTTTGATAAAACTAAGAAAACAGAAGATGTTTGATTTTATCGTTTAGATATGCCTGAGGGGTATAAAAATTTCTCTAAGACTAAACCAATGAAAACTGGACACTTTAATGATGTAATGATGTGATGAGATAATCGTGAAGAAATTATTGAAGGTACTTTAGCAAAAGCAAAAAGATTTACAACCTTAGAACTTGAACAATTGGATTATAATTTTGACCAATGTGGATATGATATTGAAGAAGATGAAATATTAGATCCAAAGGATTTAATAAACAAATATAATAAAGAAAGACAAGAACTAAACCATAATATTGATATTGTCTTAAAAGAAATATTAGACATTTTAGAAAGCGATGATTAGATGAGCCCTGAAGATTTAAAAGCTAGCATTCTTAAATGAGCAATGACTGGTAAACTTACAAAACAAAAACCTGATGATGAACCAGTTGAAATTTTATTGGAAAGAATTAAAATTGAGAAGCAAAAATTGTACAAAGAAGATAAACTTAAAAAACAAGTTGTAGAGAATTATCTAATATATGAAAATGAAAATTCTGTTTATTACGAAAATAAATCTAACTCATTAAAATCTGAAATAATAAATGTTCCTTATGTAATACCAAAATATTGAAAATATAGAAGATTTAAAGATATAGTAAATTTTTATATTGGTAAAACACCTCCTAGATCCAACCCTGAATGATGAGGTAATGAAATACCTTGAGTTTCTATTGCAGACATGACACCAAATGGAGTTATTAATAAGACAAAAGAATCACTTTCAGACAAAAGTCAAAAACTATTTAACAATAAGATATCCCCAAAAGAAACACTTATCATGAGTTTTAAATTAACAGTTGGGCGCGTCTCAATCTTAGGAATAAATGCAACTCATAATGAAGCAATAATTTCAATATTTCCTTATAGTGATAAAAATTATGTTTTCAGAAATTTCTTGTTTAATATACTTCCAACGATTTCTAATGAGGGAAAATTTAAAAACGCTATTAAGGGAATGACATTAAATTCATCAAGTATTAGCAATTTGCTTATACCTATTCCAAGTATTGATGAACAAAATCGCATTAATAAAAAAATACAAATACTAGAAGAAAAATTAGCCAAATATTCTGAGTATTATTATAGGTTACAAGAATTAAATATCAGTTTAACAAAAAAATTATCTGTAAGTGTACTAAAAAAACTTATTCAAAATGATGGATTTAAAAAACGAAAAATTTACAAAGAAAAACTTATCGATATAGCAGGAATAACTATTGGAAAATATATTTCTTCTAAGGAAATTATTGATGATGGAGAGTTTGTTGTTATGGGTGGTGGGTTTAAATCTACAGGAAGATACAACAAGTTTAATTTTGAAAAAGGAATTGTAATACCTAACCGAGGAAGCTATTCTGGATATGTAAATTATTTAACGGAAAAATTCTGAGCCACTTCTAATGCTTTTGTTATCAACCCAATAAACAATATTTTGCTAGATAAATTTCTGTATTATTATTTAAAATCGCTTGAGTATAAAATAAGAAATTCAAAATTTGGAGGTGCAATTCCTATGTTGACAAGAAAACAAATTGAAAATGTTATAGTAGAAATACCATCTTTGGAACAACAAAATAAAATACTTGAAAAATTGGATGAGGTATTTAAAAAAAATAAGAACTTAGAGTTATTAGTTAAGTAGTTTAAAATTTTTAAAAAACATAAGGAACTAAGATGGAATTAAATAAATGTCTTGAGGATAATAATAGTCAAATTGAAAAACTTATATCTGTACTTTCAAATGATAAAGGATTATTATTTTCAACACTATTCGATAAATTAAGAAAATTCTTAGAATCGTTGTTTATACAAATATACAATCACAGTAATCAAAATCAACTTTTTTGTAATGATAAGGAAAATATTGATACTGCAACAAAGTTTGTTTTAGAAAATAATAAATACAAAAAAATCATGCCCCTTTTTGATTCTTATCAAGTATCTTCATCTCATTTTGGGCATGGATATGATGGTTACGAGCGATTAATGTATTGATTTCAAATAAAACTAATTGAATTAAAACAATTTATGAAAGATGATCTTGAAATTAATATTTTAGGAAATATAGAAAGTATAATTGCGCAACAAAATATCGATTTACATGAATACTATTCTAACATTCACGAAAAAGTTTTTGATTTTCGTAATCTTGAATTAAAGGAAGAATTTTCAGACAGGTTTTATGTTGAAAAAATTAAACCAGTTTTTATTAATAAAGATTTATTTTACGAAATAACTGTTTTTAATTGAAGAAATAGTCAAGCAAAAAATAATAAAAAAATATTTTTTTCCAAAGAACTAATACCTGATAATTATTCTGTTCAACTTAGATGATACGAAGAAAAAATACAATTTTTCAATAATGAATCTTCTATTAACATAGTAACTAAATGAATGTTTAGAATTAGGATGTGTGAATTAGAACATTTTGCTAAATTATTAAATTTAAATATTTCATTTGGAAATACACATGAATTTGAACAAATAATGGAATATTTGACAATCAATAATCTTAATCTTTTTGATGTTGTTTCATTATCTGACGAAGAATACGATATTTTAAATACTAAAATACACAAAAATAAAAGGATTAGTTTATCTTTTTTTAACTTTTTGAATAGATGTAGAGAAATTATTAAAAATAATGAGTTTGGAAAAAACATAATAAGTTATTTACTTTTTAAAATGAATAATGATGTTATTAAATCACAATTAAGTTATTGACCAAATGAACGGGCACCATTGCTAAATATATCATCATCTGCAAATTCATTTGAAAGAATGCCTTATGCAAGATCATTAATTGCACATAATCCTAAATTAACAGATTTGCTTAAATGTATATCTCCTAAAAACAGAAGTCACGAATTATTATTTAGAAGAATTGAAACTTATACAGAATATAGTTCAAAATTATATACATCTATTGATGAGTTAGGAAAAGATATCCCTATAAAACTTTTAGTCAGTAAATTCAATTCATCATTTTCAACAGAATATGATGATAAAAAAATCAAATTTACAGATAAAAGAGATTATATTTATATTCAAAAATATCAAACTGTTATTCTAAAATTGATTAATAAACTTATTGAATTATCTAAAGAAAAAGGTGAAGAATACAAAGAATTATCTAAAAAATATTTGTTAAATAAAAATAATATAAGAACTAAAAAAATAAAAATAATTAAAAATTTATTTTTAAATTCAAGAATAGCAATAATTACTGGTGATCCAGGCACTGGAAAAACAACAATCATAAATAATATTGCAGAAATATTTAAAGATTATAAAAAACTATTCTTGGCAGTGACAAATAATGCGGTTGAAAATCTAAGGCTAAAAATATTAGATAGAAATAATGCTAGTTTTTCAACAATTGCAAAAAATATTAATCAATATAATCAGAATGGCAAAATTGAAGTCGATTTACTGGTGGTTGATGAAGCAAGTACTATAAGTAATAAGGAAATGTTAGAAATACTTGAAAAAAATAAATTTAAATTTTTGTTAATTGTTGGAGATGTTAAACAAATTCCGTCCATTAGATTCGGTAACTGATTTCGCTTTATTAATGAATATTTTAAAGAAAATATTTATGTTTTAGATGATCAATTTAGAACAAAAGATAAAGGTTTAAAAAAGGTTTGATATTCAGCAAAGAAAGATTTTAATTTTTTTTTTGAAAATTTGACTAAATATAAAATAAATCATAAATTAAAAGATTTTATATTTGAAAAGAATCTGAATGAAATTATTTTAACCCAAAATTATAATGGTATTTATGGCATTAATAATATAAATGAAACTATGCAATATAATAATTTTAATGAAGCTTTTATATGAAAATCTGAAAAATTTAAAATCGGTGATCCAATTGTTTTCAATCAATCATCTAGATTTCCGAACACTTTCTATAATAATTTAACAGGTACTATAAAAAATATTGTTTTAACTGAAAATAAAATTAATTTTGAAATAGAAATTAATCAATCACTAGATAAAAATAATTTAGACCCAGGAATATCATTTGTATCCGAAAAAGATAACAAAACCACAGTAACTATATCAGCCATTAAGCATGAAGATTATGACAAAGATGTTTCTGCAAATGAATCTCAAATACCATTTCAAATTTCATATGCAATGTCTATACACCGTGCTCAGGGTTTAGAATTCGATTCAGTGAGGCTTGTGCTTACAGAAGAAAATAAGGAATTAATAACAAAAGAAATTTTTTATACAGCAATTACTAGAGCAAAAACTAAATTAGGTATATATTGAAGTAAAGAAACAGAAAAATTTATTCTTGAATCATTTGACAATAAAAAATATAAAGACACAGATGAATTTAAAATACTAAAAGGTTTAATAGAAAAACAGAATAAAGATAACTAGGTTAATTACTAATTTGTTATTGAAACAAACAAGAAAAATAATTGGTTGCTACACAAAAAAAGATGAAACCCTTGACAAGTTTCATCTTTTTTAAATCAATTTAATTAAGCTTTATTAACTGAACCAAATTCTTGCATTTTTTCAGTTACTGTATTAATCATAGCTTCAATTCCAGGCGCATAAATTTTACGTGGATCAAAGTTTTTACCTTGATCAATTTTACCTGAAATAACAAAATCTTTAATAGCAGCAGCATTTGCTAGTTGTAATTCTGTATTAACATTAATTTTAGCAACACCTAAAGAAATTGCTTTTTGAATTTGTTCTTTAGGAATCCCGCTACCACCATGTAAGACAATTCCTACACCTGCAGCTTTTTTAATCATTTCTAATCTTTCGAAGTTTAATGATTTTCATGATTCAGGATAAGGTCCATGGATATTACCAATTCCTGCAGCTAAAACATCAATACCTAAAGCTGCAATAGTTTTAGCTTCTTCAGGATCTGCTAGATCACCATTACCTACGATCCCATCTTCTTCACCACCAATAGTTCCTACTTCTGCTTCAAAACTAACTCCTTTAGCTTTTGCTAAAGTAATTAGTTCTTTAGTATTTTTAATATTAGTTGCAAATTCTTCATGGCTACCATCATACATAACAGATGTATACCCTGCTTCAATTGCTTTTTTAACACCTTCATATGAACCGTGATCAAAATGAAGGGCAACTGGTACTGAGATTTTTAAATCATCTACTAGGGCTGAAACTAAAGCAACCACTGTTTTAACTCCACCCATATATTTAACAGCACCTTCGCTAGTTGCTAGCATAATCGGGCTATTATTTTTTTGTGCCGCTAATAAAGCTGCTTTAGTTCATTCTAAATTATTAATATTAATATGAGGAATTGCATATTTTCCTTGCTCTGCAGCTTTTAGCATTTTTGATGCTGATACTAATTTTGACATTTTAAACTTCCTTTTATAATGTTTCTTTGAAACTAAATAAGAAACCATCATCTAAATTGTTAACACTAACGTTACCATCAGAAATTAAAAGGGTAAAAATTTCACCTCTTTTTTTATCTAGTAATTTAGCATATTCAATTTGATTTGCTTCAGCTCATGCTGCTCATTTGATTCTAAAATGATTTTCAATCACTTCAAAGATTTCTTCAAATCTTTTTTCACCACTTTCAAATAGGTGGTAAATAATTTCTTGTACAGATGATAATCCTGAGATATTTTGCATATTAAGTTTCACTTTCTTAATTTTATTTATAACTTGATCCAATTGCTTGGAAATGGTGCGCCAGAGAGGATTTGAACCCCTAACCCCTTGGGCCGAAACCAAGTACTCTGTCCAATTGAGCTACTAGCGCAAAATTTAAAATTTGCTTTTAAATTTAGCTTTAAAAACTTTTTCAAATCAAAGATTCCAAGCTTTTAATAAAACATTTTTATTTTAATATAAAAAGTATAAATCATTAACAAATTACTAACAATTTTTAAGCACTATATTTTATGCTAGCAATAGCATAAAATAGTTGCTAGAGCATTTATATCAAAAGTGCTAAAAATCAGTCACTTAAACCAAAAACCTAGTTTTTAAAACCCAAACAATATTATTTTATAAGATTTTGGTCTTTTAAAAAACGGCAAAAAATTTTAAAAAATTTTTACAGTTTTTTCTGCAAATAGTGTAGCGATTGTTTTGGTATAATTAAAAAAGTTAAAAAATATAAATATCATTAAGAAGATATTTATAAGTAAGGAATACTTATGAAGAAACTAAGTAAAAATTTTTTAATCCTTTCAGCTTCATCTGCAAGTATTGTTGCTGCTTCAGCAGCATTAATTGCATGTGCACCTGAAACTGATAAACCAAGAGTACCTGAAGAAGGTATTGATAATGCTGTTTTAAATGAAGTTTTTAAAAATCTTTTATCACAATCATCATATGAATCAGCACTTTATGAAAATATTGATCAACTAGAAAAAGGATTAAGTGAAGCAACCACAGTTGCTGATTTTGTTGCCCTATTTAATACTGATAATAAAAAAACAATTGAAAATGCTGTAGGTGCAGCACAACTTGAAAAACAAGCAACTGTTAATAAAAATGCTAGTGAAGTAATTATTGCTTTAACATTAAGTTATGGTAGTGCAAGTAAAACTGAAAATGTAACTATTAAGTTTAAAAAAGCAACTTCATTAGACAGAGACACTGCTAAAAACTTTTTTACTAATTTAGGAACTGAATTTTCACTAGTAAAAAAAGATAAATCATTTGCCATAGTAGCACCTTCAGCAGTTAGTGATCAAAAACTAAATACTTTAATTACAAATGACACATTTGTAATTCCACGATCTTTCAATTTAAAAATTGATAAACTAGCAAGTGGCGCTAATGATGAAAAAGGGACATTAAAAGTTAAATTAACTTTATCTAAATTAGGTGAATTTTATAATGCTAAAGGTGAAAAAGTTGATCAAGCTAATGCAGGAGTAGAAATTACTTTACAAGGATTATTAGAAACTAACTCTGCTGCTACTTTAGTTAAAACTTGATATAGTAATAATTTAAAAAATGATGCTAGTCAAAGCTATATAACTTTAACTAGTGAAGCAGTTAAAGATTTACTAACTTCACAAGTAGAAGGACAAAATTTAAAAAGTTATTTAAATTTAACAATGCCTTCTGATGCATTTGATTATAGTGTAAGGTTTACAACATTAAATCCTTATTCAGAACTAGATGGACTAGTTAATGCAATTGTTACAATTACATCTAAAGATGGAACTACTTATTATGATCAAAATGGACAAACTTTTTTAAGAACTTGAGATTCAGGTAAAGTGGTTACTTTAAGTGGCTTTAAAAAAGGTGTTGATTATGCTAAAGATCAATTTGAAAAACATACATCTAAAACTAATACGATTGATTTAGCAACTTCTAACCTAACAGTTAAACAAGCTTTAAAAGATTTAAATAGTATTAGTTCAGTTAAAACTTATTTAGATGAAGTTAATCAGGGTTTAAAACCAGGATATGCTTTTGAACTTCATGAAGTTCAAAATAATACTAGTTATGATACAGGGGTAGTTAATTTAAAACTAGTTTTAAAATATAAAGATAGTAAAAACGTAGTTAAATATTTAAGTTTTAATCCTACTTCAAAAACTATTAGTGTTGAAGATAATTTAACTAATGCTTTGGGCATTGAAGTTAAATTAACTAACTTAGTAACTGATGCTAAATATTTAGAAAATAAATTCAAAAATTTTGAAGTTAAAGATTTAACTAAAGAAGATTCTACTAACGTTAAAGCGTTAGCTAAATTAGTTGAAGATAAAGCAAACTTTAAGACTTTTGTAGAAGCGTTTAATAAGGTTGCAAAAACTGGTGAAATGAAAATTGATCTAAGTTTAATCAATAATTGAGAATTTGATACAACTAAAGAAAATGATATTAAACTAACTACAGCAACAGCGAATTTAAAAGAAAATAAAACCAGTTTAAATCTAAACTTAAAAAATACTAATAATGTCACTGTAGCAGTTTCTAAAGAATTAGATTTTGATACCTTCTTTGTTTACTTTTTAAGACTTTTAAATAGTGAATCAGTAGAAAAATATAGTGAAACTGCTTTAAATTTAATAATTATTAAATATCAAGGTATTGACACTTATGAAAAAACCAAACTATTTATCGATGCAGTTGTAAATAAATACAAAGAAAATGAAGCCAAATTAATTCAGTTTTCAAATAATTATGCTGATGTAATTAATCAGCAAATGGCTATTAAAGGTAGTGAATTAACAGACACATCAATGGAGCATTATGGTTTTGTTTGAACCTTTGGTAGAGAATCCATGCCACATGAATTAAGAAATAAAATTGCTTGAAATAGTCAAACAACTTTACCTACTCAGTATGCAGGGGCTAATAGTGAAACATATGTAATTGCGGGTTTTCAATCTAAAGAGCAATTATCAAGTGATGCAAATGGAAATGCTTGAGTTACAGGAGAAACTAACACTACAAGTACAACTAGAAATACTTTCTTAAAAATTGGTGAAGCAGAATTTTATATTACTCGTTTAGGTGGTAATTTAACAAGTTCTAATACCCTTAAAAAAGCAGCAGGTGATTACACTACTTCACCATTTAATAATGGTCTAGCAGTGGCAATTATGTTCTTATTAAGAGAAGTTGAAAAAACAGTTTTAACATCAAATTAATCACTAGTTTCTAGTGATTTTTTTATGTCAAAATAATAATTATAAGTTCAAAAATTTACTAAATATTTTTTATAATATTTTTACTATGGCACATAAACAATTATCTGATAATGGAAGGTTTTTAATTGATAAGTTTTTAAAAGAAGGTAAAACAATTACAGAAATTGCAATCTTAACAAATAGAGACAAGTCATCAATTTCTAGAGAAATAAAAACAAATTCAACTGAAGATGGATACGATTATTTAAAAGCCATTGAATTGACTAAAGTCAGAAGGGCTAGTCACAAGTTGAATTATATGAAGAAATATGATGAATTTATAAGACTGTTTCCTAAGAATTATCAAAAGCATTATCATGGTGTAAAACCAACAATAAAATTGATGAAAAGTGAATATCCTAATTTAGTAATACCTCATTGAAGAGTTGTTTATTTACTAATAGATAATGGCACTTGAGTACTTACTCCTGAAGGAAAATTAATAACACCACTTCAAAAAAATGTCTAGGTAAAATAAGAAAACCTTATTTTTAAAACTAGCAATAATCATTAAGAACTTTAACTCTAGATTCTTCAAAATTAATATTTCTAAATTAATTTTAATTTAGAAGCCTTTTGCAATAAAATAAAATAAGTAAGAATTAAAGAGGTATTTATGAAGCAATATTTAGAATTATTAAAACATGTAAAACAGACGGGACAAAAGCGTTCAGATCGCACCAATACAGGTACAATTGGTGTTTTTGCAACGCAAACTCGTTATCCTTTGGATAACGGTTTTCCTTTATTAACAACTAAAAAAATGGCTTGAAAAGCAATTGTTATGGAACTACTTTGATTTATTAATGGTGATACAAATATTAAGTTTTTAGTTGATAATGGAGTCAATATTTGGAACGAATGACCTTATGAAATTTATAAAAAATCAAAAGATTATCAAGGTGAAAACTTAAAAGAATTTGCTCAAAAAATAAAAGATGATGCAGAATTTGCTAAAGTCTATGGTGAACTAGGTCCAGTTTATGGCAAACAATGAAGATCTTTTTTTGGTGTTGATCAGATTCAAAATGCACTGGATGATTTAAAAAATAATCCTTTTTCTAGAAGAATTATAGTTAGTGCTTGAAACCCTGTAGAAGTTAAAGATATGGCATTGCCACCTTGTCATGCATTTTTTCAATTTTATGTTTCAAGTGATAATAAATTATCACTGCAACTTTATCAAAGAAGTGGAGACTTATTTTTAGGTGTACCTTTTAATATTGCTTCTTATTCACTTTTACTAGCAATGGTGGCCCAAGTAAGTAATTTAGAAGTAGGTGAATTCATTCATACAATTGGTGATAGTCATATCTATTTAAATCACCTTGATCAAGTTGATTTACAATTAAGTAGAACACCTTTAAAACTACCTAGATTAGAATTAAATAAAGAAATTAAAAGTTTATTTGATTTTACTTATGAAGATATCAAATTACTTGATTATCAATCACATGAAAAAATTAAAGCAGAGGTTGCAGTTTAATTATGATTAAGTTAATAGTAGCAGTAGGACAAAACAATTTAATAGGTAATAAAGATAAAATGCCTTGACATTATCCCGAAGAATTTAAACATTTTCGCAATACTACTTTAAATCATTATTTACTATTTGGAAGAACTACTTTTTTAGGTTTGCCTGCAGTTTTAAAAAATCGTTTTCATTATGTTTTATCAACTACTGATGAAGGTCTAGATAAAGCTCATAAAGTAATTCATAATGATCAAGAACTAAATTCATTATTTAATGAATTTAGAAATAGTGATAAAATTTTATTTATTTCAGGTGGCAAAAGTATTTATGAACGTTATGTTAATGAAGCAAGTGAATTAATCATTTCACGAATTAAACATAAGCATCAAGGAGATGTTTATTTAAATCTTAATTTAGATAATTTTAAACTTGATCATAAAGATGATTATGCAGATTTTGCTGTGGAATATTGAGTTAAAAAATAAATCAGTTAACTTAGTAATTGTTGCTGATTAATCATAAAATACAAATCTTAGAAATTTAGTTATTAAAAAGATGAAACCTATGCCTTGTTTCATTTTTTTTAATGTAAAAATAAAAATTTTGACAATTTATATATTTTTTATATCGTTTAAAAACGTGAACCTTCAAATTATGTGTAAAAAAAATTAAAAAAAATTGTAAATTTATTTAAATTTTGCTAATATAAAGTTGGCTATAAATTAAAAACAAAAAATTGATTTTATTCAAAACCTTTTACTGTTTTTTATTCATACCTATTTAAAAATTAATTTTTTGTTAAATATAGCCTTAAAATATAATTATTTATTAAAGGAGTATAAAAATGAAAAAATTTTTATTTACATTATTTAACAATGTTAGTGTTGCAGCAGTACCGTTACAAACATTAACACCTGTTACACAACAATTTATTGAAGATTCAACCTTCTTAAATACTATTTTTAAAATAGAACGCATTGGTTATTCTCAAGAAGATTGAGAAAAAAACATTGATCAACCTGTCGAGGTTTTGGTTAGACTAAGTGAAAACAGCAATGATTCACTTTCTTTCGACCAATTAGTTGAATATTATGGAGGCCAAAATTCAAAATTTGTAGATATTATTACAAAAGAACTTGTTGATATTGCAAATATAACAAAAAGTGAAACCTCACCATTTGTTACTTTTACTTTCAAAAATAGAAAAAATTTAGGATTAAATTTAGTAAAACTTGCACTAAATGAAAAAACAATAAAAGTAACTTCATTTGAAACAGAAGCAACATTTGATGTAGAACCTATAAGCAACTCTTCTTATTCAACATCAACAACTATAAATGGTATTGAATATCATGAAATGAACAAAAAAATATTCGAAACAGTCAGTGTGTTCAACCAAATGGTAAAAGATAATAATGCTAATGGTAGAATAATTAACTCACATAAACCAAAAATAAAAGTTGGTGTTTACGAGGCAAATGCAACTGTCTATAGAAATAATCCAAATTTTATTAATTCAAGTGTTAAAAACATACATTATTATGAATTAACTGATAAAGAAACAAATGAAAGGGTCGACTTACTAGGTCGTGGATCTAGTGACCATGCTGACAAGGTTGCATCAGTTATTACTGGTAAAAATGGTATAGATAACTATATTACTGATATTTATTCAACTTATCAAAAAAAACAACCTCATTTTCTTTCTGGAAAAGAAAGAAAAGATTTGTTATCTACATGAATAAGAAAAATTGACTGGATGATCAAAAATGGAGTTTCAGTAATTAATAATAGTTGAAAAGTTAGACTTCCTATGGATACAGTAAGAAGTGATTTAAGTAAATTTGGTTATAACGAACAAGCCTACTATCTAGATTTTATTGCAAGAAAATATGGAATAATAAACGTAATTGCTTCAGGTAATGACGACCAAGACCAAAAGTACAGAAGCATTAATTCTTTTGCTCTTTCACATAATTCGGTTGTAGTTGGATCAACTACTGAAGATGGTAAAAAAAGAAGTTATTTTTCAGAATACGAAACACCTGACCCAAAAATACAAACTAAACCTCTATTAGTAGCTCCAGGAGAAAATTTTGCTTTTTCTTCAACTGAGCACGGCACAAGATTTAATGAGGTAAGATTTACTCATTCTGGAACAAGTTTTGCTGCACCAATTGTTACAGGTTTGATTACAACATTACTAAGGCATAACCCAAAATTATTTAAAAAACCCGCTGCCATGTTAGCTGTTCTTACAGCAGGCTCAAAAGAAATGAAAGGTTATGCAAAAAATAAAACAAACGGCTTGAATAATGAAGTTGGTGCAGGATTAATTAATTATGAAAAAATGCAAAAAGCAGCCGATAACGTAAGTTTTATTGATTCATACAATTTCCAAAATTTTACATCTAAAGAGATATATTTAAATAAAAATGATAATTTAGATATTTCAACCGCCTGACTTTTTAATGCAGGTTATATTGATATTGGAGAAGGAAAACCAGTAGAGCCAGAGGACTTTAATAAAAGACCTGATTGAATAAAAGACTGAAATTGATTAAATTTCGTACCTTTTGGATCTTTTGGTTATTTAGGTAAATATTCACTATTTCAAGAAGATGTAAAAAGATGAGAACAAAAAAGACAAAAACATCTAGATGAACTAAAGGAGTATAATAATTCTTTAAGTGATTTATCATCTAATAAATATGATAAAGCAAATTGAAAATCAATTGAAACAATGAAGAAACAATTTGGAAATAGTTGATATACACCTATTGATATAGACCTTAAATTAGAAAAATATAACTCATCTTCAGGACAGTGAAATACAGTAGTGTCTTCAATCTCATCTTATAGCAATGTAGAATTCATAAGACATAAAGTTACTGAAAGTGGTAGATATAGAATAGTTGTTTACAAACATGGAAAAGTAAGTAGCGAAAGAACTATAGGCGCAGTAACCTATGTGGTTAACTAAAAAAAATTATTAATCACAGGAATTCTATTTATATCATTAGCATCAACTTCATTTGTTTCGTGTCTTAATTATGAAGAGCCTATAAATATAGCTAAAGGTTTAGCAAAATTAGACGATAAAAAAGTAGTTAAATACACAGCTTTAGGAAAATCATATTTTGAATATTTATTTGAAAAATATGACAACCATCAAGGTAATTCTTTTAAAGAACCAATAATTATAAATAATAAGACACTTTTAAAAGAAACCATTATTTCATGAAAAAATGATTTCATAAAATACCAAAAAAAAGAGGAAAATACTTCGAAATCCCTTGCTGATTTTGAACTCATTGTAAATAAAGCAATTGAACAACTTGATGAATTTTATTCTGATTCTTTCTTTAAAGAACACAGTTTAATAATTGACTATGGTGGTTTTATCGGTGCAAAAGTTACAACTAAAAGCATAGATTATTTTCTTGAAAATGCCAATGTAACAAACCTTAAAAATATTTCATTGAAACAATATCCAGATAATGTTGCAAAAAATGAAAAAGAAATTGAGATAACTTACGATAAAGTTGATAGAAGTTTTGATCCACATACTTTTACACCTGTTCTTTATGAATTAAAAAACAGTGATTTTGGTATAAACAATAATGAAAAATATAAGATTTCTAAGTATTGGAATACATCTATTAAAGCATTAAAAAGTGAAAGAATAATTAGTGCAAGTTCATATTTAAACATTGATCTATCTCAATACAGTGAAGGTTGAAATAGAATAAAAATAAAAGATAATACTTTTAGTAATGAAATAGATGAATCATACTCAGAAATATTAATAAAATCAAAAATTGAATTTGACAATCTTATAGATACATCTAGAAAATCATATTTGATTAACATGGAAAATGATAAAAACGCACTAATTGAATTTGGTAGGCTTAAAGGTTATTTTGACGATAATTTTTTTCAAAATAACGTTTTAACAATCGTATCAGTTCTTGATTGGATTCATTATTTCAAGCAAGGTAGTTCGAGGTTCATTGATGATTATTACAGTGAGATTTCTGGTAATAATATTAACATAAAACTTTTGAAAAGAGAATATGTGGCAAATCAAGATCCTGGTTATAACGCAAAAAAAGAAATTAAATTCATTTCAAACAAAAATAAAGAAAAAGGTATTCCAATAGAGATTGAACTTCCGAATATGAGCGCAACACTTTTTATGCCCATTAATAAAAGTAGGTTGTCAAATTTAGAAGAAGTTAAGATAAACTTATCTATTTCAGATTTGGAGTAACTAATTCAACATAAAAAATCAGCAGTTTTTAAAATTGCTGATTTTTAAATCTTTAACTAATATAAAATTAAAATATTTGATATCTATATGTTTTTAGTAATCGCAAAAAGTGAAAAAGTATATATTTTTACTAGGGAAATAGCTAAAGTGCAATTCGAAAGCAATATTCATGAAAGAATATTTATTATTTAGACCAAGATTAACAATTGTCCAAAAATTATTACAAGATAAGAATTTGAAATAATGAAAGTTTATTAAAAGAATGTATTAATGCCTACAGTGAAAATATAAATTATTTTTTTCTAGAATAACAACAACTTGACAGAAATTCTTAAAACAAAGTTTGGTCTATCTGATCGATTTTTACCAAACAAATATCAAAATGTTATAAAATTGTTTTAAAACCTACACAAAAAAAGATAGTAGTCTGAATAAATAACAAGGTTTTACTAATTTTGTTATTTCTTTTAGTTTATATAGTTTTTGTTTTCAAGATTCTTACTAATTCTTCTGCTAATTTTTCAATCACCGGAACTACAACACTATTACCTATTTGTTTGTAAGATTGATATCCTTTTTTTATTTTATAACTTTTTGGATAACCCATTATTTGTAAGCATTCTCCTTCGGTTAATTTTCTATTTTGATTTATCACAACTGGTATATTATTGCCACCTGTACCCATTTTTGCAGTTAAGGTTGGCGCAATACCATCCAGCTTAAATTGGCATCTTGAAGGTCTAATTTCATATGCTAAAGAATTATTTTTAACTTCTACATTTTTTTTGGTAATAAAAAAATCAATATTCTTTTTAGCTGTTTCAGTTATTCGATATTTTGGGTCATTATTAGGTTTTATTATTTGGTTTAAATTGATTTTTCTTTCTGATTTTGTAGGAAAAACAAAATCCTCTGCAGTTACATTTAATCCGTTTTTGATACCAATACAATATCATCTCTCTCTAGATTGGGGAATTCCAAAATCTTTGGAATTTAAAACTTTATATTGATATGAATAACCTAAATCATTAATAATATTTAAAATCGTTTCCAAAGTTTTTCCACCATCATGATTAATAATTCCTTTAACATTTTCTAAAATAAATGCATTAGGTTGTTTATCTTTTAAAATTCTTGCAATTTCAAAAAATAGTGTTCCTCTTGCATCATTAAAACCAAGTCTTTTTCCTGCGACTGAAAAAGATTGACAAGGAAAACCTGCACATAAAATATCGTGATTTGGAATATCATTTGAATCAATTTTTGTTATGTCACCTTTAGGAGTTTCATTAAAATTTTCTTTATATGTTTCAACTGCATACTTATCAATTTCAGAACTAAAAACACATTTACAATTATTTTTTTCAAAGGCTAATCTAAAACCACCTAAACCTGAAAATAGGTCGATAAATTTTAACTGAGTTTCATTTTCAAATGAAATGTTTTTATATATTTGTTCAGCGATTGCTTTACCTAATAATGGCGGAACAGCATTAGCTAGTTGCTGATGCTGATCAGAATTAGAACCTGTAAATTCAAAATTGTCATGAAAGGATTGTAATCTTGCAACTTCTCTAACTGTTAAAATTCTGTCTTTTAAGGGATGAATAATCATTGCTTTTGCTGCGTGTTTAATTGTTATTGATGGTTTGTTTGAATCTAATCTTTTATAAGCATTTGAATGAGTTCCTCCACCTGTGCCTAGTTCAATTGGTATATTTTGTCAATTACCACCTTGTGGTATATATGACATTCTTTTAGTTACTAATTCATTTGAGATTCTTCTGGAGTGGTTAGTTATTTTTGAATTACCTTCCATTAATTTTTGATATTTTGTTGAAGGACAAAAATATATGTCACCATCAGGATCTACATTCCCTAGAGCATCACCTACTGTAACATAATTTTCTTTATCATAAATTGGGTCTGGAAAGTCAAGAGGATAGTTCTTACTAATTAAAAAGATTACTCTTTTTCTAGATTGAGGTACTCCGTAATCTGCAGCATTTAATACTTTATAATTAACTCTATAACCAATATTTTCAAAACTTTTTTGAATCAGTTCTTTAATATCTTCACCTTGATCATTTTTCATTGATAAAAGACCTACAACATTTTCTATAACAATGTATTTAGGCTCAATTATTTCAGCAACATTTACTACTTGTTCGAATAGTGTATTTCTTACATCGTTTATTTCGCGTTTTCCAGACATACTAAAACCTTGACATGGTGGACCTGCAATTATTACATCTATTTTATTTTTATATTTTTCTCAATAACTAAGTTCAACTTTAGTGATATCATTTAATAAAAGATTTGTTGAAGAGTGATTTTTTTTAAATGTGTTTAAGGCAGTTTCTCAAATATCAACACCTAATACAACTTCATATAAATTTGTCATTTCAAAGCCATATGAAAAACCACCAACTCCACAAAATAAATCAATAACTTTTAGTTTATTCATATTACCTCGATAAAGAACTTGCTATTTTAATTATAACATTTTAGCCGCAATAATTTAAGAAAAATGCGGATAATTTAACCGATTGTATTGGTATTAAAACAAAACAATTATTAAGCAATGATTAATAGTATCAATATTATGAAAAATATCAACTGGATTAATTTTAATATTTTTATGACAATACAAAACCGTCAAGAAAACAAACGATTTTTAAATACTTAATTTACATAAAAAATACGCAACATGTATATGTTTTTAGTAATTTTTAAAATTGTTAACCTGTATATAGTCTCAGAATAAAATGTTCCAAAACATAGTACAGGTCACTAGTTTTTAATGAAATTAATATATTTTTCGAGGAAGGCATTTTTTAGTTTGAGTTGATTATAAATATTTGAAAAGTCAATAAAAAAATACGAGTTTTTAATGACTCGTATTTTGATTTTATTCGTAAACTACACCGTAGTGATATAAATCGTAGTTGTAGAATTCATACTGTAAAGTGTAAGCTAAATGGTCGTAATGTAAGTAGTAAATTGTATTTTCAGCTCTTAAATAAGGAACTGCTTTACCATCATTATCAAACATAACAATCTCTGCACCAAATCCTGCTTTACTGAAGAAATCACTTGGTCCATCTGCAGCAAATAGATATAATCTATTATATTCTGGGTGCATTAATAATTTATACACTCCATCTTTACCTATTGATTTTTCTGAAGCAGGTGTTTCTAATAATCATAATGGTGCTCAAATGTCTTGTTTACCTAGATACATTCTTTCATTTTCGTGTTGATTGTATTTTAAAGCAAGCGACATTCATTTTGATTTAATTCAACCATAATTGGTCATTAAATGGAAAAAGAAGTTTGCTTCAACTGCACGTGTAAAGTTTTCAATTGAAACGTTTTTATATTCAAGTGGGTTTGTAAATTTCAAGTTAAAGTAACCTAATTTTCAAACATCTTCTTCAACCCCTTGAGCATTTTTCTCTCTTACTTTAATTTGTAAGACAACTTTTAGTCTGTCGTTGACTGTTTTGTCAGTAGGCGGAGAAATTTTTATACCTGTTCAAGGTAAGTTATATAAATAAGCACCAAGATCAGTTTGTTCCATATTAGCTAACATAGAACGATCATTTTGTAATAGTTGTGGTCCTGCTAAACTAACATTTCTCTCAACCTCAATGAAGTTTTTAAGTTCAATTCCAGGTAGTGCAATATCAATTGGGTTTTCTGGATCGATAAAATCATCAAAACTTTTAACACCTAAAATATTTAAGTTATCAGCAGTTACATTAATTTTTGTATCATCTGAAAAATGAACATCTAAACTAAGACTTAAAATTTTGTTTGCATCTTTAGCATTAATATCAGTTGTGAAGTTTAATTTAGTTGCTTTGGCTTTAGCTAATAAAGCACTTAATTCAGTGTTTCCTGATGATTCTGCTAATAATGTTAAGTATTCAGATTGTTTCTCTGTATCTGATTTACTTGAATTTTTAATTGAGTTTAATTTTTTAATGAAAGCAACAATACCAATATCTGATTTTAATGAAATTGAAGGCATTTTTGTCAAGATATCTTTTAAGGTTGCTTGATCTTCTTTTGCTAGTTCTTCTTCAGTTTTTTCACCCAAATTTGGTAATCCAGGTTCAGCATCTGCTTGCTCATTTGCACTAACAAAACCTTTGATTTCGTTTGTTGCAGTGTAAGTTCTTGAATTAAAAGTAACACTAGTTGTTACTAATAAAGAACCTGCACTTGTAGTAGTTTCTGCATCTACTAAAGTAATTTCGTTTTTAGTAATTGCTGCAAATTTAGAAGGTAGTGGTGTTACTAATTCAGCAAAAGCAGCTAAAGTATTTGTATCATCTGCATTTACAACTTTTGCTAAGGCATAAAGTTGGTTTGCAAATGTCATATCTTTAATTAAGTCATAAAAACCTTTAGCAGTTCTTTTACCTGTAACATTCATAGCATTAGTTTTTAATGTTTCAGTATATGTTTGTCAATAATCAGTAAATTCTTTTTCAGTATTGAAAAAGTCATTAATTGAAAATGCTAAAACACCTAGTTGGGCATTTCTTTTTAGAATAATTTCAACTGTTAAAGTACTGCTATATTGTGCTGGCTGTGCTAAAACCATTGATAAAATTAAATTTGCTGTGAAACTTTTAGGTAAATCAACATATTGTTTTAATAATGCTAATTTTTTATCATTATCATCACCTGCTAATAAGAAGTTAGCAAAAACAACTCCTGTTTTTACAGTTTTATCTTTTGATTCAAAAGTTTTTCCGTTCAATGCATCGGTAATTTCTTTAATTAATGCACGGTCATTAACTGATTCATCTAAACCAGGTGTTTCTGGAGTAGAAGGGTTTGCAGGATTTTCACCACCTGGATTTGGGTTTAAAATTACTGTAGTTTCATCAGTTGTTTTTGTAGATGAAATTCTAATTACAACATCACGTTCTAAATTAGTACCATCAGCTTTTGCAATTGTTAATTTAGCACTAGCTTTAAGTACATCGTCAGTAAAACTAACACTACTAATTGTAATTTCTAGTGAAGGGAAACCATCAATAAAAGTTGTAAAACTACTACTTAAAGCTTTAATAATATTTAACTTAGTAGCAGCTTGAGTAGTTGATTCTAAACTTGTAACAACTTGAGCAAAATCTGTTTCTGTTTGACCTTTAGCAAAAATAGTTGTTGAAATAGTTTTAGCAACTAATTCAAGCGCTTCTTCGCTAGTTAAAACACCTGTTGAAGTTGCTTCGTTTTTGTTAATTACTAATGTTCCACCATTTTCATTAATATTTTTAAATTTCGCTAGCAATAAGTTCTGGATTGGATCAGTGATTAGCGGTCCTTGTTGTTTGCTGATAACTACACCAGCAACAACACCTGCCCCTGCTACTAAAGCGGCAGAGGCAAGCGCTGAACCAATAATTAAAGTTCGTTTTTTCATATATATTTCCTTACAAGAATATGTATTTTTTCTCATGTAAATTTTACCATAATACATGCTTTTTTGCAAAATATAATCTGTTTGCAAATTTTTAAATTTTTTTGAAAATATGCTTATGGAATAATCTTGTAAGACCCAGTTTTATCCAAAAAGTTATTTTTATGGCATATTTAAAAACCAAAAAACTTTTTTTGGAAAAAAGTAATTAAATTTTGAATATCAATAAACTGAGTTGCTTTGGTAAGGAAAATGTGTATAAAACTGATATTGGTAGGTTTAATCTATTTAATCATAGTTTTGGATATAACTCAAAATTTATAGTGAAATAATGAGAAAATCTATTTAATAAAAATAGAATTTTGTTAAAGCATAACAAAATCCCTAAATTGTAATATGTACCACAAAATTTCTTAAGTAGTGGTTTTTACAATTTAAGGAAAGTAATATTATTATTTTAATGAATTGTATATTAATTTTTAATCGTAAACTACACCATAGTGATATAGGTCATGGTTATAGAATTCATATTGTAAGGTATAAGCTAAATGATCGTAATGTAAGTAGTGGATCGTAGTTTCTACTCTTTTATATGGAATTGCATTACCATTATTATCGATCATGACAATTTCTGCACCAAAACCTGCTTTGTTGAAAAAGTCAGTTGGAGCATCTGCAGCAAATAAATACAGTCGGTTATATTCAGGCTGCATTAATAATTTATACACTCCATCTTTACCGATACTTCTTAATGATGCAGGTGTTTCTAATAATCATAATGGTGCTCAAATGTCTTGTTTACCTAAATACATTCTTTCGTTTTCATGTTGATTATATTTTAAAGCAAGTGACATTCATTTTGATTTGATTCAACCATATTTAGTTACTAAATTAAAGAAATATACAGCTTCTTGTGAACGTTTAATATTATCTGGTTTAATATTGTTGTAGCTTCTGCTTTTAGGGGAATATCCCTTATCAAATTTTATGTAAAAGTAAATTGATTTTAGAACATCTTTATCTACACCTTGTGCATTTTTTTCTTTAACTTTAATTTTTATATGAACTTTTAGTATAGGTCTAAGTTCATTAGGGCCTAGAGTTGAAATTTTTACTCCTGTTCAGTTTAAATTAAATAAATAAGCACCTATATCTGTTTTTACTATATTTGCTAAAAGTTTACGATCATTTGCTATTGATGGAGGTTGCCCTAGATCATATTCTACTCAAAGTCCAATAAAGTCGAATATCTCAACTCCGGGTATTGCAATATCAATTGCATTTGTTTGATCAGTAAAGTCTTCATAACGTTTTGTACCTAAAATATTTAAGTTATCCACCTTTACATTAATATTAGAATTTTCTGAAAAATGAACATCTAAATTCAGACCTAAAATCTTATTGGCATTTTTAGCATTAATATCATATGTAAAAACTAATTTATTTGCTTTTGCTTTTGTTAATAAATCACTTAATTCTGCGTTCACTGATGATTCTGCTAATAATTTTAAGTATTCAGTTTGTTTATCAGTTTCTGATTTACTTGAGTTTTTGATAGCATTTATTTTTTTAATGAAAGCAACGATTCCAATATTTGATTTTAGAATAAATGAAGGCATTTTGCTCAAAATATCTTTTAAGGCTGCTTGATCTTCTTTTGCAATTTCTTCTTCAGTTTTTTTAACCCAATTTGGTAATCCAGGTTCAGAATCTGCTTGTTCATTTGCACTAACAAAACCTTTAATTTCATTTGTTGCAGTGTAAGTTTTTGAATTAAAAGTAACACTAGTTGTCACTAATAAAGAACCAGCAGTTTCATTTGTTTTTGCATCTACTAAAGTAATTTCGTTTTTAGAAGTTGCTGCAAATTTAGCAGGTAATGGTTGTGCTAATTCTGCAAAAGCAGCTAAAGAATTAGCATCATCTGCACTAACAACTTTTGCTAATGCATAAAGTTGATTTGCAAAAGACATTTCTTTAATTAGATCATAAAAACCCTTAGCAGTTCTTTTATCTGTAATAGTTAATGGATTGGTTTTTAATGTTTCAGTGTATGCTTTTCAATAATCACTAAATTCCTTTTCTGTATCTAAAAAGTCATCAATTGAAAATACTACAACACCCAGTTGCGAATTTATTTTCAAAATAATTTCAACTGTTAAAGCATTACTATGTTGCTTTGGTTCTGCTAAAACCATTGATAAAACTAAATTTGCTGTTAGTTTTTCAGGTAAATCAACATATTGTTTTAATAATTCTAGTTTTTTATCTTTATCATCACCTGCTAATAAGAAATTAGCAAAAACAATTCCTGTTTTAACAGTTGTATCTTTTGATGAAAATGTTTTTCCGTTTAATTCATTTGTTATTTGCTGAATTAAAGCCTGATCATTAACTGTATCATATAAAATTGGTTTTCCCTTGATAGGATTAGGTGGCTTAACAGGTGTATCAGGCTTAGTTGGTTTATCTTTTTCAGGATTAGGATTTAAAATTGCTGTAATTTCATCAGTTGTTTTTGTAGATGAAATTCTAATTACAACATCACGTTCTAAATTAGTACCATCAGCTTTTGCAATTGTTAATTTAGCACTAGCTTTAAGTACATCGCCAGTAAAACTAACACTACTAATTGCAATTTCTAGTGAAGGGAAACCATCAATAAAAGTTGTAAAACTACTACTTAAAGCTTTAATAATATTTAACTTAGTAGCAGA
>NZ_NQNY01000006.1:51579-70127 GCF_002276225.1 Mycoplasmopsis agassizii
TTCTAGTGAAGGGAAACCATCAATAAAAGTTGTAAAACTACTACTTAAAGCTTTAATAATATTTAACTTAGTAGCAGATTGCGTTGCTGTTTCTAAACTAGTTACCACTTTTTTAAAATCTGCATTAGTTTGACCTTTTGCAAAAACTGTTGTTGCAAAAGTTTTTGCAAGGTATTTGATGATTTCTTCATTTGTTAAAACACCTGAAGAAGATGCTTCATTTTTATCAATGACTAATGTACCACCATTTTCATTGATATCTTTAAATTTTGCTAATAATGAACTTTTTGAATCACTACTAGCAACTGATGTTTGTTGTTTGCTGATAACTACACCAGCAGTCACGGCTGCACCTGCTACTAAAGCAGTAGAAATTAGTGCTGAACCAATAATTAAAGTTGTTTTTTTCATGAATATTTCCTTACGAGAATATGTACTTTTTCTCGTGGAAATGGTACTAAAATAATTTATTTTTTGTGGAAAATATAATTTCTTGGAAATTTTTTAAAAATATACTTATTTAATAGCTAGCTTAAAAACTGCTTTTTCCAAAAAGTTATTTTATGGCTTTTTGGAAAAATAAAAACGCCTTTTTTGGAAAAAAGCGTTTTACTTATGATTATCAATAAACTACGCCAGCGTAGTAAAGATCATCTGTATAGAATTGATATTGGTAAGTTCAAGCCATTCAGTCATAGTGTTGGTACTTAACAATTCTACCAAGTCCTTTTTCTGAATAAGGAACACGGCGATTTTGTTTATCAAGCATAACAATGTCTGCACCTAGACCTGCATAACCAAAGAATTGGTCATTTTCAGCTGAGAAAATGTAAAGTCTTTCAACTTCATCGCGCATGAATAAGTTATAAGCACCATTATCACCGATAGTTCTTTTTGAAGCAGGTGTTTCTAAAATTCATAATGAATTATAAATTTCTTTTTTATCAATATTGATTTCACCTGTAACTCTTCCTGATGCTTTAATAAAGTCATATCATTGGAATAAGTTAATTAATTTACCAGTATCTTGAGTTCCTGGAGTAGCATTTGAATAAAATAGTCCAATTGCTAAGTCAGCATTAGTTAATTGTGCTGCTACAGTTGAAGAAGAAACTTTTGATTTTGCTCAACCTGATTCAGCAATTTTGATAAATAATAAGCGTGATTCAACTGCTCTAATAAATTTAGTAATTGCTACATTAGGATAACTTGCTGCTAGAGAAGTTCCAAATTTTAAAGTGAAATATAATGAAGCATAAGTATCACTGCTTGTGCCATCTTCATAAGTTTCGGTGCCACTAACTACTTTGACACTAACTTTTAAAGTATCTTCAGTTTGATCATCAGCAGGCTCAATTGAAAGATCGGTTCATTTTAAGTTAAATAGATAAGCACCTAAATCTGTTTTTTCTAAATTAGATAAAAGTGTTTTAGTTTTATCTAATGAATATTTTCAAATGTTTGTTGCTCTTTCAGTTTCAATAAAGTTTTTAACTGCTGTATCAGGCAGTAAAATTTCAACCATATTGTTTTCATCTTCAAAATCAGATAATGACTTAATTCCAATTAAAGGAATGTTGGTGATATTAACTGAATTATTAGGATCTTCACCAAATTGAATTTCAAAAGAAACTGATAAAATTTCTGTACTTGAAGTTGCTTTTAAGTCATTGTTAAAACTAAAACTTTTAATTTTAACTGTGTCTTTACTTAATAATTTAACAACTTCACTTGCATTAATTGAAGTTTTTAAAACTTCAAAATATTCTTTAACTTTATCTGTCTGAGAAATATTTTTTGATTCAATTTGTTTAAAACTATCAACAGCTTTGAAATTCCAATACCACTTTTTAGGTTAAACATGTTAACAGTTAATAAGTTTTCTAATTCTTCTTTATCAAGTGCACCTTGCTCTTGATCGGATTTAGCTTCACCTTCACCGTTATTACCTTTATTAATATCGTTTTCAGCATTAACGCTTAAAAAGCCAGTAACTTTTAATTGTGCTGATTGATCTACATTATCAAATTTAGTAGTTATTGTAATTGAAAATGAACCTGCTTCACTTTCAACACTTGCTTCATTATAAACAAAGTCAATATTTTTAATTGCACCATATTGAGTAGGAATTGGTGTAACTAATTCTGCAAAAGAATTTTTAGTATTAGCATCATCACCATTTACTAGTTTTGCTAGTTCATATATTTTATTTGCAGTATCTAAATCTTTAATTTTTTCACTAAAATTTTTAGCTGAAATTTGTTCTTTAATAGTTAAAGGATTTGTATCGAAAGTATCTGAAACATTTTTTCAATAGCTGTTAAATTGTTCTTTAGTGTTAATAAAACCTTCAATTACAAAAGCACTAACCCCTAGTTGATTACCTTTTGCAAAAACAATTTCCACTGTCAATTTATCACTAAATTGTGATGGCTGAGCAATTACAAGTGAAATAATCATTTCAGCTTTTAATTCACTAGGTAAAGTAGTTACATACTCTTTAACTAGGTTTAATTTTTCTTCATTAGTTTGTGATTTTAATAAGTAATCTGCATAAACTAAACCTGATTTAATATCAGATTTTGCTGATTTAAATGTTTGAGCATTTAAAGCTTTTGTGATTGCATCAATTGTTGCACGATCTGAAACTGTAGCGTCTTTTTCTGCTTCAGTTTTTTCAGCGGTTTTAGGAATTAAGTTAATAGTTGAGTTAGCAGTTGCTTCATTTAATTTTAAACTAACACTTGCTGATAAACGATTTTCAATTGGTGAAGTTGCTTGACTAACAGTTACTTCTACACCTGTTAAAGCATTTAAATAAAAAGTTAATAATGAACTTGCTGATTTTAATAATTCTAATTTAGCAGCACCTTCTGCTGCATTAACTTCAGTTAACAAGGTTGCTAAAGTTTTATCTTCAGAAACTTCAAAAGTAGAAATTGATAAATTAAGTGCATACTCACTAACTTTTTCTTGGTCAGTTTTATTTGCAGTGGTTTCTTCGTTTGTAGTTCTAATATCAGTTGTGCTTGTTCCTGAAATTTTTAAAGTTCCACTTGCTTCTAAATCAGCAACTTTAGCACTTAAAGTAACTTCTAAACCGTTATCTGCAGATGATTTTACTTCCCCCACTTGTCAAATCACATTAGGATTTGATTTAGCAAAAGCTTCAAAAGAAGTACTTAATTGGTATAAAACATTTAAGTTAGTTTCACTAGTTGATGTTTTTGCTGAATTAACAAATTCAGTTAAATTAATTTCTGTTGAAGTTTTACCAAAAATAGTGTTTGTTAAAATTGTTTTGATATTTTCAACTACTTGTTCATTTGTTAAAGCAGAAGTTGTAATTTCATCAGAAGTTAGTGAAAGTGTTGCTTTTCTTTCACCTAATTCTTTAATTAATCTTTGTGTATTAGTTAAAGATACTTGATTATCTCTAGTAACTAAAACAGTTGTTACTGCTGTTCCAGTAGCAACAATAGCCACTGCTAATGCCGCAGAGGCGATAAATAAATTTCTTTTTTTCATATTCTCCTCGAAAAATGGTCTAACTAGATCAAATTGCCAAACCTAGATAGACTACGCACAAGGCGTTTTTTACGTTTACATTATATATTGTAAAGTCCAAAAAGTGTAAAAATTACTTTTTTGATATTTTTTTAAGAAAAATTGCAGTTTTTAGTATAAAACTGCAATCAGTATTAAGTTTTAAGATTGTTCAAAAGCTCGTTGTTCGCTAGTTGAAGCAAAGACTTTTTGTGAGTTAAAAGCTAGTGAAATATTAATTTTTTGATCATCATAAGCAACTTCTAATTCCAGATTTATAACACTTTTTGAAGCATCATAAACACCTGCAGAATTTCTAATAAAATCAGTTTTTAAAACTGCTTTATTAAGCACACCTTGATTAACAAAAGTTCTTAATTTATCTCCATCAGTTATTAATGGATATAACTTATTTAAGAGAACATGATTTTGTAATTTTCTTAAATCATTTCAAACTGAATATAAAGATTTTTCTTTTTCAACTAAAGATTTTTTAGTTGATGCCAGTGTTTTTAAATTGTTCATTTTTTGTTCAACTGTTTCTTTGTCTTGCTCTTGTTTTATGCGTTCTGCATTTTCAAAATCACGGCGTGAAATAAATCCTTCAACATAGCCATAAGCTGTGTAATTTACATTAGCATATCAAACTGAAACAATGATTTTAAAACGCCCTTGATGAGTATCAGTTAAACCAGTTTCGTGTTCAATTGTATATTTTAATTTATTTCTAATTAATGATGAATATTCAATTGGTAATGGTGAAAATAAGTATTCATAAATACGTTGATTTTCAGGTTCATCTATTATGTCTTCAGTGATTAAAGAAAAGTAGTTTTCAAAGTTTACATTACCCTTACTATCCTTAACTCTTCTGTTATAAAAACTGTCACTTGTTTTTGAACTTTTAACCCTTAAAGGATGAACTTCTAAATAATTTGAAAATGTTTTTCAGTAATTAAAAAATTCTAAATATAAACTTTTTAGACCTGTAATTTTAATTCTTAAAACTTGAAAACTTTCTGCTTTTGATAAGTTAATTTCAACCGTTAAAGTTGAGTCTCTTTCGCTTGGTTTTACTAAGCTAATATTTTGTAAATTATCTAGTGTAATTCTTTCATCTATATCAATCATCTTTTTAATAATATCTAATTTATCTTTTAAATTTTTAGCAGTTAAAACCATTGCATAAATGTCACTTGGATTTTTATCTGTTAAGCCTTTTGCAGCAAATTCTTTTTTGTCATAATTATTTTTTAAAGTGTCAAATAATTTGCGTGCTTGCTGATTTACAGATAAATTTTTATCTAAATTATGGTCATTATCTTCTCCACCATTTTGGTTATTTTTTGCTTCATGAAATAAAGTAAAATTTACTTCCTTAATTTGTTCATTTAATTTCAAATTAAGTTTTACAATCATGTTGTTTTTATCGGTAGAATCGACGTTTTTGACTTCAAAAGTAATTGAACGATAATTGTTTAGGATCTCAATCAGTTTGTCATTTTGATACATGATATAACTTGTTTTTGAAAGAGAATTTGATAGAGATAGAACTTGTTGAGTAATTAATTCAACATTAGCCAAATTATTATTAAATTTAAATTTTTGATTGTCTAATAATTTAGCAACATCATTTAATATACCTGCTTGTGTTGTTGAATTTGCTTCTTGATTTAAAGCATTAATTTGATTAATTTCTGCTTCATGATTTTTAGCAGAAATAGCAAAATAAGAACCTATTCCAACGGCTCCTGTTAATGCTAAAGATGCAGCACTAATTGACAAAATTTTTAAAGATTTTTTCATCATCTATCTCCTTACTGAAAAAGACTTTTTTATTGTCTTACTAATCCTAATCTAAGCATATATTCAAATGGTCCAACATTGAAATTTGGTTTTGCTGAATATAATTTTCGGGCAATATATTTTCACTCTTTTTTATTACCTTTTTCATCAATTCGATAAAGCATTAAAGCAATATTAATACGTTCATGTTGCTCAAATTGACCTGCAGAATAAAAGATTACATTATCAACAAATTTACTCATAAATAGACTTTGTACAGTGTCACCATTTAATTCTTTTTTAGATAATTTATTCTTGAAAAAGAATAAACGTTTTTGCATTTCATTTACATCTTTATTATTAATTTTTCTTAATGGTTGTCAGCTATTTAAAGCTTGTGTGTTAGGATATGCTGCTACTCAATTACTTTCTAATGCAGTAATGATTTTGTAGTATAAAGATATCAATGCTTGAAATTGTACAAGGCTATTTTCTGAAGCAATTCCTGCTTTAATATTGACATCAAAACTAGTTCCATTTTTTAGTTTTACTCTTAAAACCAAAGTATCTTTTGTTGTATGAGTTAATGGCAATAATTTGATTTCCTTAAAATCAGCTTGGTTAAATTTAGTTCATCAAGTTGGGGCAACATTATTTAAATCATTAAGATATTTTTTAAAGTTGTTTGCTGAAAAACGATTTTGATAAGCCATATCTAATAAGAATTCTGCGTTTGCATTATCAAGCGTAAAAGTAACCCCTGAAGCATCTTCAACTTTTAAATTAGTTTGTAATTTTAAAGTTGTTTCTAAAACATTTTCTCCATATTTTAATGACACTTTAACAGTAACTATTTCTGCTTCAGTTTTAGCAGTAATATTAAATTTAACAACTGCATAAGTTACTGTTGCTTTTTGTAAGTTTTCTTTAACTTTTTCATTTTGAACTTGATTTGCAATTTCATTAATAACTTGTTGGGGCTTTAAAGCACTTAATTTTTTATAATAAGTTTGTGAATCAGAAGTTGTTTTAAAAACAAGGTTTGATTTTAATAAAACTTTTGCATCTTCAAAATCTTTTTTATCTTGTTCTAATTTTGTTTTTGCACTATCTTGAACTTTTTGATTTTCTTCCTCAAGAGCTTTTTGTTTGTCTCGTGAAACTTTAACTTGATAGTCAGCATCAGTTAAAAATCCATCAACTACAACTGAAACTTGATAGTTAATTTCATTAAATTCAACTGTTAAATTGATTAAGAAACTTCCTGGTGCTAAATTGTTTTCAGGATATTGATATTCTCAAGAAAGTATTTTTTTACTTTCATATTTTGAATCAAAAACATGATTAATTTTTTCAAGAATTGCTTGGTTAATTTCAGATACAGTTTGGATTTTTGAAACTTCATTTAAGAAAGCACTAGTATCCATATTTTTAACTTTTTCATTAAATAAGTAAGCAGTTGTTGAACCATCTGTTTGTAAATGATTTAAGGCAAAATAGTCGTGAAATTCTTTTCAGTTGTTTTCAAATTCATCAGCTAAACTAACTAAATCTGTAAAGGCAAATTTTAAGACAGTAACTTGATCATTTTGAGAAAGAAATAATTCAAAACCTAAAGAACGTGAGAATTTTTCGGGTGGAAATACTTCAAAAGTTTTAACTATTGAAGCATCTAATTTAGCAAATGAAAAGAAAGTATTTAGTAAGGAAATTTTTTCAGAAATATTGCTTAAACGATTAAATTGCTCATAAATTTCAGGTGCACCTTTATTTTTATCGGCTAATGAAATTAGTTTGTTTGCATAAAGAGTATTTAATTCAGAAAATAGTTCATTAGTTTTATTAATAACTTCTGCTTGTTTACTTTCTTCAGGATCAATTTCTTTTTCAAAAACAATTCCTGATTCAGTTTCACCACTATTTTCACTATTTCCATTATCAGTTACTTCAACATTTTCATTAACATGGAAACCACTTAATAAAATATGACTAGATACTTTTTCGTTATTAAGAATTAGTTCTAGATTAATTTTTAACTGATTTTTTTCTATTTTTTCTAGTGATAAAATTTCAAATTCAATTTCAGCGCTTTGACTATTTAAATACTCATTAAATTCAGTATTAAATGATTTAATTAGATTAATTTTTGAATTTGAAAGGCTAACTTTTTCTAAATAAGAAATAAATTCATTAATTGTAAATGAACTATTTTGAAACTTAAAGTCTTGTGCTTCTAAATTACTCTTATAAGTATTTAAAAAATCCGAAGATGAAACTTCGCTTTGTGCTTGACCACTTTTATCAATAAGAATAAGACCTTCAGCAGGTTTTTCAATCGGCTTAATTGGGTTAGCTGGTTGGTTACTACCACCTATTAAAATTGGATTTGAAATTTGCTTTTGTTCTTGTCTATTTAAAGTAACTACTGCTGCAGTTGCCGCCCCTGCACCAACTGCTAAAGTAGCGGCTACAGTAGTCGCTATAATTAAAATTTTCTTTTTCATAATATCCCCTTACGAATGTCTGAATAAGTACTAGTAAAATTTACCACAAAAATTTTTATTTACTTTTTTTTCTAAAAAACTTAACTTTTTTAGCAATTTTATAAAATTGGTGCTACTAAGTTTATAAATCTAAGTCAATTTGCAAAGTTAAATTGACTAAATTTAAGTAATTTAAGGCTAAAACTACTAGATAAAATTAAGAATAATTTTATGACACTTTTGTCTTTTAAATTGTAACAAGAGTGTATAAATAACTTAAAAAAAGTATAAATATATTATTTTTTTAAAACCCTTTAAAAAAATAGTTTCAGAACTACTTTAATAGGTTAAAATTCATCTTATATATGTGAAAGTTTGTCCAAAGTGCTTCTGATAAATCCAATTGATTAACTAGCCCTAAAGCTCTAGTTGCTTTTATTGGTCGCTCAAATGTTGGTAAAAGTTCCTTAATAAATGCGCTAGCAAAAACTACAATTGCTCGAACAAGTAATACCCCCGGAAGAACTCGTTTAATAAATTATTTTATTGATGAAAATAATAATTATTATGTTGACTTACCTGGTTATGGCTATGCTTTAATGTCTAAAAAAGATCAACAACTTATGCTGGAAATGATTGATGAATTTCTTCATCAATCAAGCAACTTAAAAACAGTTGTCTTATTATTTGATGCAAGGCGTGGTCTAGGTGATTATGAAGAAAAAATCTTAGAATGAGCTAAGCAAGAGAATAAACATTTAATCCTAGTTGCTACTAAGTTAGATAAGCTAAATCAAAGTGAAAAACACCAATTAAAACAAAATTTATTAACAAAGCAACTCGAAAATGAAGTTTTTTTTGTTTCTTCAACTAAAAAAACTAATATCAATAACTTGCAGCAAAGACTTCTAGCAGTCTTTAAAAGTTAGAAAAAAGTGTTAAAAAATTACTCAAAAACAGCTGAAAATTTTTATACTTATTTTAAGTTTTTTATATTAAAATAAAAAGGCTGTTTTTAATTTACATACAGTAATTTTAAAACTAAAAAAGGCTAAATAAGGACAGGTTCTAGGTGAAAGACTAGACAATCATGGTGGTTTTAGCGCTAAAACAATATATACATTAAATTTGAAAGGATTTAAAAATGGCAAAAGAAGAATTTAACCGTTCAAAACCTCACGTCAACATCGGAACAATCGGACACGTTGACCACGGTAAAACTACTTTAACAGCTGCAATTGCAACTGTATTATCAAAACAAGGATTAGCAGAAAAACGTGACTATGCTTCAATCGATGCTGCTCCTGAAGAAAGAGCACGTGGAATTACAATTAACACAGCTCACATCGAATATGAAACAGAAAAACGTCACTATGCACACGTTGACTGTCCAGGGCACGCCGATTATGTTAAAAACATGATCACAGGAGCTGCTCAAATGGATGGGGGTATCTTAGTTGTTTCTGCAACAGATGGTCCTATGCCTCAAACTCGTGAACACATCTTATTATCAAAACAAGTTGGTGTTCCACGTTTAGTTGTTTTCCTTAACAAAGTTGATATGCTTGAAGGCGAAGAAGAAATGATCGAACTAGTTGAACTAGAAATTCGTTCATTACTATCACAATACGAATTTGATGGAGATAATACTCCAGTTATTCGTGGTTCAGCATTAAAAGCACTTGAAGGTGATGCAAAATACGAAGCAAACATTAGTGAATTAATGAATGCAGTTGATGAATGAATTCAAGAACCTATTAAAGATTTTGAAAAACCATTCTTAATGGCTGTTGAAGACGTTTTCACAATTACAGGGCGTGGAACTGTTGCTACAGGTAAAGTTGAAAGAGGGACATTAAACCTTAACGACGAAGTTGAAATCGTTGGATTTACTAAAAAACCTAAGAAAACAGTTGTTACTGGAATTGAAATGTTCCGTAAATTACTAAAATCAGCTATGGCTGGTGACAACGCTGGGTTATTACTACGTGGTGTTGAAAGAAGTGAAGTTGAACGTGGTCAAGTATTAGCAAAACCAGGAACAATTATTCCTCATACACGTTTTGAAGCTGCAGTTTATGCACTTAAAAAAGAAGAAGGTGGAAGACATACTCCATTCTTCTCAAACTACAAACCACAATTCTACTTCCGTACAACAGACGTTACTGGTGGAATTGAATTCAAAGACGGGCGTGAAATGGTTATGCCAGGGGATAACGTTGACTTAATTGTTAACTTAATCTCTCCAATCGCTGTTGAAGAAGGTACAAAGTTCTCTCTACGTGAAGGTGGAAGAACTGTTGGTGCTGGTTCAGTTACAAAAATCTTAAACTAATCCTAGTTAACAATTCAAAAATGCATTTTAAAGTGCATTTTTTTATTTTTCTTCAAAAAAATAAAAAATTTTTTAATAAAAAAGTTATTAACTATCTTTTGTTATAGTTATTTAGTTATGAAAAAATCTAAATTATTATGAATGTTATCGGTGCCTGTTTTATTAATAGGAACAGCAACAGCAATTGCATGTGCTCAACCAAATAATCCTGAACCAGGTGTAAATGCTAAGACAATTGTAGATAAATTGCCTAAAGAAGTAAGGTCTAATGATTCGAATAAAGATTTAGATAAATTAAAAGAAACACTACAAAATTTGAATGCAGATATAGAAACTTCATTTTTAAATTTATTAGATGAATCTAATAAAAGATCTTTTGAAGATGAACTAAAAGATGGTTACAAAATTTCTAAAGTTACTTTAGCAAGTGCAGATACTACGAATCGAACTTTAGTAGTTTATTTAAATATTAATAAAGGAGAAGACAGTCAAACAGCAACAATTAAAGTTGTTGATTTAGAGCAAAAACCTGCCCAAGAAAACGGTTCTGACCCATCAAAAGGTAATCCCGAAACTAAAACTGGTGATGTAAAAAATAAAGCAATTTTAACTAAATCAACTATTTCAAAAGAAAAATTAGAGCATTCTAATGATATAAGAATTACAGTTTCTTATAAAGAAGATGATTGAACTAGCAAGCAAGAAAGTGAATGAACTGATCAATTACTTGAATCAATTAATAAAAAAATTGCTCCTGAAATTAATGCACTATTATCTAAAGAAAATCCAGCAGATTTTGTAAATAATGTTGCTTTTAGTTATTTTCCTTCGATAAAAAAAGAAGAATTAAAAATAGGATTTTTATACGGACTTAAAACAAATTTAACTGAAGATATGTTCGAAAATTTAGGTGAATTAAAATTTCCTGAAGTAAAAATTACTGATGAACAAGTAGCTACTGAAAAGACTAAAAATAAAGATACTTATATTTTAAGTAACGAAACAGATGAAGCAGTTAAAAATGGAGATACAGTAATTATAGATTTTTTAGGAAAGTTAGATGGTGTTGCTTTTAATGGTGGAACTGCAACCAATCAGACTATAATAATTGGATCAGGAAAACTTATTCCGGGTTTTGAAGAGCAAATTATTGGTCGCAAAAAAGGTGAAACTTTTGACATTAAAGTTACTTTTCCTGCAGATTATCAAGCTGAAAATTTAAAAGGAAAAGAAACAGTTTTTACAATTACTTTACACAAAGTAATTACTAACAAAAAAGCAGAATATACAGATGAAATTGTCAAAAAGCATTTAACAATAACTACTTACACTAATAATTTAGACAATTATATTGCAGATTCAATTGAAGCATTTTTAAAGAAAAACAATTTAAAAGTTGCTACTTCTGAAGTTCATCGAATAGTAAATAGAGAAATTTCACAGATGACATCTGTTGCAACTCAAAATCGTATGACTTTAGAACAATTTGTTATTGCTCAAGGTTTTGCCAGTGTTGAACAATATAGAAATATTGCTTTACAGCAACTACTTTATGATTACAAAAAGTCTTTAATTAGTTCATTTTTAAAGCAAAAAAATATAATTAATTTTACTTTATCAGAAGAAAATAAAAACTATTTGATTAAACAATTAGCAATTCTTAATAATTGATCTGAATTAGATGTTAGAAATAAAATTAATGTTCAAACTTTAAATGCAATATATCAGGATCAAAAATTAGCTGAATTTTTTGCCAAAAAACAAAATTCTGAAGCTGAATTTAAAATTTATAGTGATTTTTTAAATACTTTATAAAAAATCTAGACTGTTGTTTTCATGTGTAACAACAGTTTTTAAATTGTTTTCAAAAAAACCAAAAAAATTTTAAAAATCGGTTTTTTCAAAATAAAGTGCTATAAATTGATATGTAAAATAAGGTGATATAAATATGAAATTTAGAAAAATAATACTTGGAACTACACCTCTAATCGCAATAACAGCAAGTGCAGTAGCAATTTCTTGTAGTTCAATAATTACGCCAGAAGTTGGTGAATTAGATAATGGTACACAGATTACATTAAATGTTCTAAATGAATCATTAAATAATGTAAATTTTGATGTTAGGGAAAATCTTAAAGTTAGTGATTTTAAAAAGGAAATTATTGATTCGGCAAATTATTCATTAGCTGTTTTTTATAATAAAATTATCAAATTTTTAGATGATAATAGCGAGCTAGTTTTTAAGCAAAAATTAGCTGCTATTTCAAGCGATGATAAAATTTCTGCAACCCCAACAATTATTGAATTCGCTGATGATAAAAATAAATTAAATATTTCAACTGTCATTAGTTTAAATGGTGTTCAAAAAACTATTTCGTTTGCTTTAAGTAATTTTACTAATGAAGAAAAAGTTATTAATCCTGGTCAAGGTAATCAAGACAACCAACAAATTTTTGATCAAATAAAAGAAGTGGTTAAGATGCTTAATTTTACTTATGATACCAGTAAAACGGCTAAATTAACTGCAGTTGATTTTGTGCTTAATTTAGAAAATCAACTAACAGTTCTTCAAAAATGAAACTATATTGGACAAGTAATTGTTGATGATAATTCTTATAATTTATTAGGAAGTCAACTTAATAATTTTGAATTATTAAATATAACTACTCGTTCAAGACAAAACGATGTTGATTTAGTTATTCAAATTAGAGAAAAAAATAATCAAAACAATAAAACAAATTTGAGCCTAACTATTAAAGGTTTTATGGTTACTGATAGTACAAATCTTAATCAAAATAATACCAATCAATTACAAGTTGAAGCTGATAAAGATTTAAGTAGAGTTATTAATAATTTAAGTAGTTTGGTTTTAAGTTATAACCGTAATTTAGAAAAGAAATTTACTACTGCCGAAATTTTAAAAGCGGGTGTTAAAACTTTAGATGATCTTTATACATTTTTAACTACTATTAGTCAGAATAATTTAAACAAAGTTTTAGGTAAAGCAACCCTACAAGACAGGATTAAAAATGATATTAAAGTTACATTTAATTTAGCACAAGGTGAAAGTAATAATCAAATTATTTTGAACTTAACTATTTACAAAGAAAATGCATCTAAAGCACTTTCAAAAGCAATTGTAATTGATAATTTTTATACTGATGAAGAATTAAATAATAGTCTATTAAGTAAGTTTTACGATAACGTTGCTCAAGGTGAACAACTAACAGTTAATGCAAGTGCTTATAATAAAAATGATTTATTACAATTAAGTCTTGAAAATTTAAAATCAACTGTTTTAAAAATGCCAACTGTAAAAACTTATTTAGAAACATTAGCAGATTTAAATATTGATTATGAAATAAAATCACTAACATCCGTTAGTGATGATAATCGACAATTAAAATTAAATATAACTTTTACATCAGGTAATATGTCAAAAGATTCATTTATTATGCTTTCATCTTTAAAAACAGAAACTGTTTTAGATATGCTTAATAAATTAAAAGATGAATTACAAAATATGACTATTACAGCTGCTCAATTTAGTAAACAAGAATTGCTTGAAGAAAACTTCAACAAATTTGATCAACGACTACAAACTTTTTCAACTTTAAAACTTTTCTTTGACAGAATTTGAAAAGAAAAATTAGTTGATTTTCAAATTAATTCAAAAGGCGAATCTAAAACAATTCCTAATGCACTAACTGTTACAATTACATTAAAATATAAAGGTGATAATAATAATACATCAATAACTTTTGACTTTAATATTATTAATTTAAAACCTTAATAATTTAATCTCTTAAAATTTTATTACTATTTACATCAATTATTTTTGATGGATGATTACTGGTTTTTCCAAAATTAAAAACACTTTTAATTTTTGGAAAAACTTTTTTTATATCTTCTAAATTTTCAATTATAGGCTCATCAGAAATGTTTGCACTAGTTGCAAAAAAAGGTCCATTAAGTTCTAAAAATTTTAGTAATTTTTTTTGTTTAGGCATTCTAAATCCTTGATTATTTACAATCAAAGAAACACTTCCAGGCCAGTTGATTTTTGCTTGTTTCTCGGCATTTTCGTCTCATTCTGGAAATTGTTTTGCTTGCTCAATTGAACTAACTAAAATAATTATTTTTTTATTTAAATCTCTTTTTTTAAGTCTAGATAAATGAATTTCATTTAAGCGATTTTTAGCACTAATTGCAATTCCATTTACTGTATCAGTTGAAAAAGCAACTATCTCATTTTCAGTCACTAATCTCGGTTCTGTTTCAATCATTATTCTGATTCTAATTCTAATGGTTTAGATAGTTCAAATATTTTTTCTTCAAGTTGATCAACAAATTCAGCAATTCTTACTTCAGGTGTTTCTCTAAATTTACCTTTAGCATTTACCCCATCAAAAATTAATGAATCAAAATTAAAGCCAATAAATTCAAGTGGTTCTTGAACTCTTTTAATTAAGTCGTTATTTACTTCTTCAGATGAATAAGCACCCTTTGTAATTAAGAATAAAATTTTCTTATCAGAAAATAATCCTTCAATTACAACCTTATTATTTGCCTTATCAATATGATGTTTAAAAGTTACACCTGTTAAAGTAATTCTCATTAAAAAATTAGCTAAAACGTTTCCCGGAAAAATATGCATAACAGGAGCACTAATAATAATTTTATCAACGTCTTGAATTTTTTCAATTCATCTTCGAGAAACACCATCACTATAAAAAGTAGAGAAATTATTTTCAGTTAGAATTTGCATTAAGTCATTATCTTTATTTAAATTTATATATTCAAATTCTGCCTTCTCATTATACTTAGTATACATTTCTTTACTTACATCAAGTAAGTATTTACCAATTGCATTATTACTTGGATTAGGAGTTGTTTTGATTAATAGTATCTTTTCATTCATATTAAAATTTTACATTTTATTTGGAACATATCAAATAAAATGTAAATAAAAAAACGCAAATTTTTTGCGTTTTAAAAAAGTAAAAAATAGTATTAAGTTGTCTGATTAAAACCACTGATCACAACTTTATCACTACTTGTAACACTATTATTTTCGCCAACTTCTATTTTAAAAGTTACGCTTGTATCGGTGTAGGCAATTATATATAGACTAACTTTTCAGCTACCGATTTTATTATTATATTTACCTAATCCATAACTATTTAATTCTAAAGGTGTTAAGGCAACTGAATCACTGATTGAACCTTTAAATAATTCACTTGCTTTTTGTTTTTTATCAAAATTATGATTTCTTAAATCAGTTAAAACATCTACTAAAACACTATTAGCAGATTTATTATTTATTAAATTAGACTCGTTATCAGCATTAACTTTTTGAACAGTAACAACAACTCCTAAAGCACTTGCTCCTGCAACTGCTAATAAAGTTATAGATGCTGCTCAAGCGATAATTCCTTTTATACTCATATTTATAATCTCTCTTCTTTTGCTTATAAATTATATTAAATAAAAGATGGACTTTGCAAAAAAATCACTCTTGACTTGTTTTTGTGAAATAAAATAATTTTTTGGATTTTAAAAATTAAAAAAGGCGACTTTTAAAAAGTGCCTTTTAATTATTTAATTAAGAAAAGAAAATTATTTTTTCATTTGTGCTGCAACTTCAGCAGCAAAATCAACAACTTCTTTTTCAATCCCTTCACCAACTTCAAAACGTTTCATTTTTAAAGCTTTTAGTGAACTATCAGTTAAATATTTTTCAACAGAAAAACCTTGATCCATAACAAATGGTTGGTTTAATAATGTAAATTCAGCAAGTGCTTTATTTAACATCCCATTTAAAATATTTTCTTGAATTTTTTCTGGTTTACCTTTTAATGAAGGTGATTCTTTAAATTCAGCAGTTAATTTTTCAATACGATTTGCAGGTACTTCGTTTTTACTTAAAAACTCAGGGTTCATAGCAGCAATATGCATTGCTACGTTACGAGCGTTAGTTTCGTTTGTACCTTCTGCTAATAATAGTGAAGAAACTCTTCCGTTTGCATGAGTATAAATCCCTGCAACTTGATTTGCTTCTAAATTAACAAATTCAGCACGGCGAAGTGAAATTTTTTCACCAATTGTTGCTGTAGCATTTTCTGTTGCTTGTAAAATTGTTGTGTTTGCATCAATTTTAACTGCTAAAGCAGATTCTAAATTAGTGAAATCACTTGCTAATAGTGCTTGACCAATATTTTTTACTAAGTCAATAAATTGTTTGTTTGTAGCAACAAAGTCTGTTTCTGAATTAACTTCAAAAATAACTACTTTTTTGTCATTTTTAACAACTGAAACTAAACCTTCAGCAGCAATACGACCTGCTTTTTTAGCGGCTTTTGCTTTACCTGAATCTTTTAAAAATTCAATTGCTTTTTCAATGTCATAGTTAGTTGCTTCTAGTGCTTTTTTAACATCTAGAAATCCTGAACCTGTTCTTTCACGAAGTTCTTTAACTAGTTGTGCTTTTTGAGATGCATCCATTATTAATCTTTCTTTGCAGGTGCTTTTTTAGGGGCACTTGTTCTTGGTTTTGCTTTAGCATTTTGACTGTGAGTATTTGAATCACTTGTTGTTCTTCTACGTGTTGCAGGTTTTTCATCATTTGTAGATGAGGTAACACGTTTATTTTTCTCAGTTAAAGTTGCTGGTTTATGGTCACGTTTTTCAGGGCGATTAGCTGAATTTGAATCACGGTGGTATTTTCTTTCAGGTTTATCTTCAAAGTTTGTGAATCTTCTGTCTTCAAAGAAACGTCTTTGCTGATTTGGATTAAAATCAATTTCACGGCGTGAAGGTGTTCCACCTAAATCAAAGTTAACATCGTTTTTGTAAGCTAATTTAGCAACTCCACCTTTAGCAGTTACGATTGCATCTGCTAAAACTGTTAAAATCAAACGAATTGATTTTACTGAATCATCATTAGCAGGGATAGCTAAATCAACATCATCAGGATTACCATCAGTATCGACAACACCAATAATTTTTACACCTTTACGGCGTGCTTCTGTAACAGCAATTTTATCGTGTTCAGGATCAACTACAATCATAAAGTTTGGTTGGCGACGCATTTCACGAATACCTTCAAAGTTACGTTGTAGTTTTTGTAATTTCTTTTCAAGCTCTAATGCTTCTTTTTTAGTGTAAGAATCATAGTCACGAGCTTTTAAGTTTTCTAATCTTTCTAATTCTTTAATTTGGCTAAAGATAGTTTTAGCATTAGTTAAAGTTCCACCTAATCAACGCTCTGAAACAAAGAAAGAATTTGAGCGCATTGCTTCTTCTTTAATAATTTCTTTAGCGTGTTTTTTTGTACCAACAAAAACAAAGGTAGCCCCTTTAGCGGCTGCGTTTTGAATTATTTTATAAGTTAATTCAAGAGCTTTCATTGATTTTGAAACATCAATGATATGAATCCCTTTTCTTTTTGAGTGAATAAATTTACTCATTTTTGGGTTTCAATTTTGTGTACGGTGACCAAAGTAAATTCCTGCAGAAAGTACTAAATTGTTAGGAACAATTTTTTCACCATCGATTTCATTTGAAACTAAATTATCAGCTTCAATGTTTAGATTTTTATTTTCCATTAAGATCCTTAAAATAGTTGTAGTTTGTTTAATTCTTCCATTTAGTTCAAAATTTAAGCACTATCATTGATGCTGATAGCACACCCTAAAAAATTCCTAAATGTGCTTTTTATTTAATTAAATTTAATTAAATATCTTCTTGATTTTGATTTTTAAAAAGATTAATAAAAGCCTTTTTAGTATATCAAAAAAAATTTTTAAAAATTGAAAGATTTTTAAAAAAATCTGCTTGCTAAAAGCAAGTAGATCTGATTTTATTAAGGAATTTAAAATAGAAATTACTTGATAAAAAATATATTTTTGCACAATAAAATATTTGAGTCTTTGAGACTCAAATATCAACATTTATTTTTTCTTGATTAGTTCTAAAATTTCTTTTAAATGTTCAACAATTGCTTCATTTTGTTCTTTTAATTCGTCATTTTGCTTAACAATTGCTTCATTTTGTGCCTTTAATTGATCATTTTGCTTAACAATTGCTTCATTTTGTGCCTTTAATTGATCATTTTGCTTAACAATTGTCTTGTTTTGGTTTTTTAATTCCCCTACTTCTATTTCAAGATTTTCAACTTTAGAATAAAGGTCTTTATTTTGTTCTTTAACTTCATTAACCTGAACTTCAAGATTATCTACTTTAGTTTCAAGATTATCTACTTTAGTTTCAAGATTATCAAATTTGATTTCAATATTTTCAACTTTAGTTGCTAATGTTTCTACTTTAGAGTTGATCGCTACATTTTGAACATTTATCTTATTAATCTGCGATCCAAGAGATTTAATAATGCTATCTGC
>NZ_NQNY01000007.1 GCF_002276225.1 Mycoplasmopsis agassizii
AATAATAAAAATGAACTTTCGAATGAAAGTCCATTAAAATAAAAATGTAAGAGTTGCAGTTATTAGAACACTCTAGGAAAATCTAACAGCCAAAAACTGCTAGATTTTTTGTATTTATTGCTTCTCTAATTCATCTAAAGCATCAATAAAATTTTTTAAATTATGGGTTTTTCCACCCAAAGTAATGATTTTTGGTTTTTCAGTTTGAATAGATGTTTTGATTTCTGTTTCATTAGTCTTAATATTTAAAACATTTTCAACTTTTTGTTCAGTTAAATACTCTAAAACACCACGTCCTGAGCCACAAACTCCAACACCAAAAATGATGTCTTCGTCCTTCATAGCATCTTTCATTTTAGTTGCTAAGGTTGTGTATGAATTAACTCGATCTTCATTTGGATATGAACCTAAATCAACCACCTCATAATCACGTTTTTCTAGTTCATCAATAATTTCTTTTTTTAGTTCTAAACCTTGAGAAATATTACCGATGATGATTTTCTTTTTTGCCATAAAATACTCCTAATTTGTTTTTAAAAGAAGACTTGAATAATCTTCTTCACTATATATTCTAACAGTAATTATTTTTTTACCTTCTTTTTCAAATTCACTAATTATTTTATAGTCAAAGATTTTTTCTAAACTTGTAATCTTAGTTTCAATAACTTTTGAATTTTGATTTAATTCTAATTCAAAATTGACATCATAAACTTTTAATTGCTTGCTTAGATCAAAGCTATTTTTTGAATATTTTTTTGGAGTAATTTCATCAATTAAAATTTCAGCAATGACAACATCATATTCACTAATTGAAGCATCTAATCTAGCAATATAACCAACAACTTTATTATTTGATTTAATAATCAAGTTTTCTATTTTATTTGCAAAATCAAGAACATCTTTTTGATGCTCAAAAACTAAATCATAATTTCTAAAAATTCTGATTAAGTCATTTTTTAATTTTAAAAAACTAGATTGATTTGAAGCTAAAGCCATAACTCTTTTTGAGTTATTTACAATTCCTATTTCAAAAATTGAAACGTTATCCATTTTTCTTTTTACATTGTAATCTATGACACCTAAAAAGGAACTTATTAATGAGTTTCTAACTACTTCTCTTTCTTTAGAAACAAAGGTTTGTAAAACCATCTCTTTTGTAAATTTGAATGGATTAAAAATATTTTTTTCTTTTGAAATTAACGAGTATGTTTTAACTTCTTGATAGCCAAGTGAAGGAACAACATCTAGGAAATTATCAATATCTTCTTGAATGCTGAAAGGTGCCACTTTTGGGGCATTTGCGACAATTTTTTCATACCCGTAAAATCTTAAAATCTCTTCAACCATGTCTTGAGTATTTTCAATATCATGGCGGTAAGTTGGAATTATAACTTCATTATTTTTAAATTCAAAACCTAAAATTTCTAATGATTTAATTGCATCTTTAAAATCATATTTTTGATTATCTGAAAGATAATAATAAACATCTTCAATTTTGAATTTTAATGACTTATTTTTGAGTTCTAAATTTTCAGAAATAAGAACATCATTATTAAATTTATTAGCAACAAAAATAATTGCTAAGTTCATGGTTCCTTTTGAAATTTCTTTAGCAGACTGGCGACCAGCATTTGATTCAAGCTTAATTGTATTCATACTTTTTCTAATTGCTTTATTGTCAAAAATTCCAAATTCAAAAATGTAATTATGCCCTTTACTTTCCTTAACAGAAAATTTCTCAATTCCCATAACACCAGCTAAAGAAATAACATCATTATTATTTTTAATTACTAAAGTATTATCTAATTTAACTTCCTTATTTCCTAAAATTTCAACCTTGTCATTACTATTAGAAATATTTACATTTTGAAGATCTTTTTCGTAGTACACATGAGTTGGCATTCCTGTCATAATTAAAGATAGGTTTGTTAAATCAACAACATCATTAATTGATTTAATATTATTTTTAGCTAATAAAATTTGCTCTTCAATTGTGATTCCAAATTTATCTTTTGTTTTTAATAAAACAAAATTTTCAACTTCATTTTTAGTTACTTTTAAGTTTTTATTTAATTCATATTTATTTGAACTATTTTCAAGTTTTTGATTAACTTGAAAATATGCCCTAAGTTCTTGAGCCATTACTAAATATGAATTTGCATCGCTACGATTTGTAAGAATTTTAATGTCAATAATTTGATCATCTAATTTGTAATATTTAATAGGATCTAAGTTTAAATCAATCTTATCAATTAATAAGATTCCGTTTTTATGTTCTTCTCTAGCAAGCGTATCATTAGGGATTAATTCTGCAAAAGAAACCATCATTCCTTCTGAAACAATCCCCTTCATTTTTCTTGCTTCAATGGTTGTACCTTTTAATTTTGATCCAGGTACAAAAGCCATTAAGTAGGCACCATCTACAACATTTTTTGCAGCTGTTTGAATAATTCTGACTTGGTCATTAAATTGCACTTCACAAACTGTTAAATTGTCACCTTCAGGATTTTTATAGGTTTTCAAAACGTGTCCAAATTTAATGCCTTCAACATTTTGAAAACTACTAATTGACTCCACTTCAAAACCAATGCTGTTAATTGCTTTGCTAACATCTTCAATTGTTACAGAATTATCTAAACCTGCAAGTTCTTTTAATTTTAAATACGAAAATAACATATCGCTCCTAGAAGTTTTTTAAAAACCTTAAATCATTATTATATAAGTCTCTGATGTCTTCGATTTTGTACTTAATCATTGCTAAACGTTCAAGTCCTACACCTGCAGCAAAAGCGTTCATGCCGTTTGTATAGCCTGCATATTTCATTACGTTAGGATGAATAATTCCTGAACCTAAAACTTCAATTCAGCGACCTTCATAAAACATATCTACTTCACAAGAAGGCTCTGTAAAAGGAAAAAATGAAGGTCTTAATCTGATCTCAACTTCTTCTTCAATTACATAAGATAAAAAGCCTTTTAAAGTGTAAATTAATTCATTAAAAGTAACGTGTCCTACTGATATAAAATCACATTGACTAAATTGATGTGAATGAGTTTGATCATCACTATCATTACGATAAACTGCACCAATTGTAAAGTGAGAAAATGCCTTGTTTTTATTCTTTCTTAATTCATTTGCACTTCATCCTGTATTGTGAGTTCTTAATAAAGTTTTTTCATCAAAGTATAAAGAATCTTGCATTTCTCTTGCAGGATGCATTTGGGGAATATTTAAGGCTTCAAAATTAAGTTCATCACTAATAATTTCTTTTGCACTTTTATCATCTGTGTAATATCCATTTTGCATAAATCATTGTCGCATTCTTTTTGCAATTAAACTGATTGGATGATTACCATAATAAAGTCCATTATCAGCAAAAATATCACTTTGATATTTTTGATTTCTCAGAGTAATATTATGCACTCTAATTTGTTCTTCAATTTCTAAATAAATTGCTTCATATTTTTTATTAGCTTCTTGAAGTAATTTACCTTGTACTGCTTTTTCATTATTAGGTGCATTTCTTAAACTTAATTTTAATTTTCCTAATTCACCTTCAGCAGAATTGACACTTGCTTTGAATTGTTTTAATTCTTCAAGTGTAACTATATCTTTATATTTTTCTTTCATAAAACTCCTTGCTTATTTGAAATTAATAATATATTTTATTTTTGTTTTTAAACAAAATGAATTTGTTTTTTTATTTAAAAAACTTTTTATTTTTGATTTCATAAATCAAAAATTATTTTATAAAAGTTCGACACCTTCATCATTTCATAATCTTTTTTTATCGATATGATCGATAAATAATTTTCCATCAAGATGATCTAATTCATGTTGGAAAACAATGGCAACATAACCTTCAACTTCAAAGTCGTAAAGTCCATTCATAAAATATGAATATGCTTGCACTTTTATTTTTCTACTTCTTCTAATTAGTCCCTCTTGATTTGGATGTTTTTCATTAACACTTAAACATCCTTCACCTGTATGTAAAGCTTGCAAATCAATTGATTTTTCTAAAACCACTGGATTAATTAAAACATCCCTAAAATAGGGGTTTTTAGGATCAGAATCATTTGGAACATTAACGTAAAACATTCTTTTTAAAATTCCATATTGTACAGCAGCAACACCTACTCCTGGGCGATATTTTGTCCCTTCAGTTTGGCTGTTATCAATATGTCTGATCATTCTTTCTGCAAGTTTGTTATTAGCTTCATTAAGTGGTCAAGTAACTTCTTTTGAAATTTGCCTTAAACGCTTATCTGGTAGTTCAATAATATTTACTAGTTTCATAAAAATTATTATAAATAAGTTTTTATATCTTAAGCAATTTTATTTTGAAATATCTTGAATATTTTTTAATTAGATAAAGCTAATTAAAAAGCCCAAAAGAAAGTAAAATATAAAACATGTTAAGAATTATTGCAGGAAAATATCGCTCTCGAAAAATCGAAGCACCTCCTTATGAAATTACTAGACCAACAGGTGACAGAATGCGTGAAGCGACATTTTCAAAAATCCAAGCGAAGTTACCTGGAAAAATATTTTTAGATCTTTTTTCAGGTTCAGGTGCAAATCCAATTGAAGCAGTTAGTCGTAATGCAATGAAGGCAATTGCTGTTGAAAAAAATAAAATTGCTTTTTCTATTTTGCAAGATAATGTCAATAAATTAGGAATTAATAATATTGATCTTTATCATACTGATGCACTAAGTTTTTTAAGAATGAAAAGAGGAATTAAGGTTGATTTTATTTATTTAGATCCACCTTTTAAAGATGTTGAATTATTGAATCAAGTTTTAGAAACAATTATTGAATTTGATTTTTTAAATAAAAACGGCATGGTGATAATTGAAACAATTGAAAATGAATTATTAAAAATACCTGACAAATATGTCGTTATCAATTCAAAAAGAGACATCAAAACTTACTCAAATTCTAAGGTTATGATCTTCTTACATTTGAATAATTAATTATTCAAATTAAGACAAATAAAATAAGCACGAAAATGAAATCGTGCTTATTTTTTTGTGCAATTTTTAATGCTTAAAATTAAGCATTAAAATCGTTAAATCCAGAGAAAACTTGTTCTTCAACTTTTCCTGAACTTCAGAAATTATTAAGTTCTCTTCTTCTAATTCCTTTTTGTCTTCAGTTCTCAAAATGAGATCAAATATACATATAAGTAAAGTTAGAAGTATATAGAGAAATTCCTAAAGAAATAATAATTCCAATGCCTGCGTTGTAATCAATTACATTAGCAAAGGCACTAAAAACTACCATAATAACAACTAACAAGAAAGTAACAATTAATGATTTTTTAAAGTTTTCTTTAATTGATGTATTACTAATATTTCTAATAGTTAAACTATCCATTTTGACATTATAAAATTCATTGTAAATAACTGTTTTAACACGGTTAGCTAATGTTATTTTATCTGTGACTGAATAAACAAAGATAGTTACCACAGTTGCCATAAAGTAGTTATTAATTTCTAATCTTGTGATTAAGAAGAAAGCAATTAATAATGCAATATCTATCACATTTGTTAAGATTAAAGCTAGTGCAAAGGTTCATCTTAAACGAATAAATGAGTAACCAAAAACAACTGCAAAAGCAATTCCTAAAGTAATTGCAATATTAGTTAAATTAGTTTGTGCTTCTAATAAAGTAACCTGAGAAGAATTTAAAATTAAATTCGAAACAGCATTAGTATTAACTAGATTGTCTAAAACAGTTAAATTCTCTGCAGAAATTAAGTTTTTAGTTTTAATGACAACTGCATAAGTTAAGCCGTTAGTATTTGTTGCAAAACTTTGAATTTCACTTGGGTTAAAAATATTCAAGGCTCTGATTTCGCTTACTAGTTGATTAGCAGATGTTTGTTCAAAAACTAAATTCATCGCGCTATCACGCTGGATTACAATATTTGTTCCACCACTAAAATCTAATGAGCGATTAAATGGTGTTGCAGCATCTTGGTTAACACCTGCAATTGCTGCAAAAATAATTGCCCCAACTATTAATAAAATAACGATTGCTAGATTAAATCATTTTGCATTTTTTAAATAGTTAAAGGAAACTATTTTTTTCAAAAATTTTGAATTAGTTGTTTTCTCAGTTTTCTTCCTAATTCCTAATAAGTGTAATTTGTTTTCAAAATATTCACTATCAACGACTAACCTGGTTGCCATTCTTGTTACTAAAACTGCGATCAGTAATGTAAAGATGATTGATAAAATCATCGTTAAACTGTAAGTTCTAATTACTTTGAAACCAAAGTAAAATAGAACTGCAGCAATAATTATGGCAATTAAATTGTAGTCAAGTAGACTTAAGAAGATATTCGAAGCACTCGTTTTATAAGCCTTCTTGAGTGTATCCCCCGTGCCGACTTGCTGTTTGATTTTTTCAAAGAGCATAATACTTGTTGATAAAGCCATTGCACTTCCAACTAGTAGTCCAATAATTGAAGCTTCGCTTCATTCTCCATTTAACGCTGTAAAAACAGCCATCGTTACAAATAAGAATAAAGCAGTTGCAATCATGGCAATTACACCTAGCACTCCATAGTTTAAAACCATAAAAACAGCGACTAAACTAAAGGCTATAATCAAAGCATATTTAACATTATTAAAAGCATCTGACCCGTTTAAAGCATTAATAAATTGCTGTGAAATTTTTTCTAAAGAGTAATTAACTGTTGAAGCGTTAATGTCAAAAGCTCATTGCTTTGCCACTGTTGCAGTCATTGCTGCATTAATTAATAAGTTAGTTGAATTTTCAAAATTAGTAATTTCTTTAGTTGCAATTAAATATGAACTAGCATCAATTTCAACTTGTTTCAAACTATTATTAACGGTAGCGTTATTAATAGTTGAAGTTGGGCTATTCTTAACAAAAGCAAAGTTGTAAGGGTTATAGTTAACGCTTGCAAACGATGCTTGATTTTGGCTTAAATTTGCTTGTCTGACAAATTCTTCTAAGTTAAATCAAAAGACAACATTTTTATTAGTTGTATCTTGCATTTTAGTTAAAGTAATTTGGGTTCACTGAGTAGCAGCAGTTGATGATTCAAATTCTGCAATAATATTGGTTGTTCCATCATTTGCTAATTGTGTGGTTGCTGATGAAGCTTTGATTGGCACTTGATAGCGACTTCATTCGATTTCACTAGGATTTTGATAATCTAATTTTGTTAAACTAGAATTTGCTTGTCCATCAATAAAAAGTGGCACTCCATTTGTATCAGTCACTATAAAAGTTGGCTTATTAACAATTGTATTGGCAAATAAAGTAAGCTCATCATTATTTGTAACTCGTGAATCAGTTGCTTCAATCACTCCATTACCTAGTAAGGAAATATTAACACCTGCTAAACCAGTTCCAGAAGTTAAACGGTCGTTTAAATTCTGAGCGATCGAAACACTTAATTCATTATCTGCTTTTTGTCCTTCGCTATCATAAGCCTGAGCAGTAACTTGTGCACCACTACTATAATCAATTGAAGTTCTTGTATTATCTTTTAAATATAAAACTGATCCAAGGGTTACTATTAAGATTGAAGCTAATAATGAAAAGATTAATGTAAAAAATCTTCTGGGATTACTTCAGTGAAAAATTTTCTTGAAAAATTTCTTCAAAACTAACTCCTTGTTTTCTTAATTTGATATCAGTGATTTGTTTTTAAATTATAGAGCACATAAAAAGATATAGCAAAAATTAAATAATAAAAAATAATTGAAAAATCAAGTTGTAAATTTGACCTTTCAATTACTGATTTTTGAGAGTACGAAAACCTTTCTTTACCCTTTTTGGATAGAGAATTCTTCTTAAAAGTACAAAAACTAGTGTTTTTGATAGTTGAAAACTGCATCTAGAAGAAAATTCTGCTTTCTAGAAATCGTTTAGATAAAGAAAGTTTTAAACTTTTTGAGATGTTTTTGGAATAACTTTATAACTTAGTGAAGTTTTATAGACAAATTTATTGTTTAGAAATATTTCTTTCTAAGTATTTTTCTCCTTGTTGAGTAAGTTGGCGACCGCGAATTGTTTTATTAATTAGTTTAAAATTTAAAAGAGCTGGCTCAATTTCTTGAGTAATACTTTCTTTTGAACTGTTTAAAAGACCTGCCAAAACATCTAGTGAAACATATTTATTTTTAAAACTTTCACTCAGTGTTTGTAAGTATTTTAAATGCTCTTCATTCAGTCCAAATTCATAAAGACCTAAATAATCAAAAATCTTACTTAAGATTTTATGATTTAAATTTTCTAGTTTATTAAAGACTACATAGTCTTTAATTCTTGCTAGCAAATTATTAGTAATTCTAGGTGTAAGCTGTGAATATTCTGCAATGTAATCGATATTGTTTTCATCCAAATCTATCTTAATAATTTTTGCATTATTCTTAATAATTTTTTTAATATCACTAAGTTGATAAGTAACCATTTTGCTTAAAAAGCCAAAACGATCACGTAGTGGTTTAGAAATTATTTCTAATTTAGTAGTTGCTCCGATTAAAGTAAATGGTTTAACTTTCATTCTGACAACTTTTGAATTACTATCAACACCTAAAACAATATCGATTACAAAATCCTCCATCACTGAATAGAGCATTTCTTCAATATTTTTAGGTAAAGAATGAATTTCATCAATAAAAAGAATTGTATTTTCTTCAATTGCTGTTAAAACACTCAATAAGGTTGCTTTTTTCTCAAATAAAGAACCCTGTGAGTAATAAATTTTCATGCCACTTTCTTTTGCAATCACATTTGCAAGTGTAGTTTTTCCTGAACCTGGTGCCCCATATAATAAAATATGGGGCAAGACTTTGTTTTGAATCTGGGAAGATCCAATCATAATTTTTAATGTATTTTTAATTTTTTCTTGACCAATATATTGTTTAAAAGATGTTGGTCTAATTTCTAAATTCTGGTGCTTGGCTAATTGCAACAATTGCTCTTTCAATTAATTCTTCAAGGCTACCTCCTGCATCGATATGATCAAGGGCGTATTTGATTTGCCGTTTTTGATAACCTAAAACTTTTAATGAAGTTTCTAGTTCATTAATTTCTTGCTGCGAAGTAGTCATCACATTGATTTGTTCTCGAGCATTTTCTCGGTCAATCATTTTCAGCATTTTCTTTTCTAAAGTGAAAATAATTGTGTTTGCAACTTTAGCATTAACATAGGGAATAACTGAAAGTAAGTCAATATTTTTCTCAACAATCATGGCTGCAACTTTTTCTCATCCTTCATTTAAAATTGAAAAAGCAATCTTAGGACCAATGCCACTAATACTGATTAAATCAGCAAATAAAACCCTTTCACGAAAGGTTTTAAAACCATAAAGTTGTTCGCTATATTCAGTGCGATGCTCATAAATGTACAACTTACTTGAAACATCAAGAGCTCATTTTGAATTAGGATTTACCTTAATTGAATAGGCGTTTTCTGCCGCTTCGTAAATAATATTTTCACCATTTTGGTGGACAATTTTGCCAAATTTATATAAAATCATATTTTTCCTTATTTATTTTTATTTAAAGATCTTTGAGATAACCTCCCTTTATCTCACCTTAGTAATAAAGAAAAATGACAAAGTGCAAAAAAGTGGCACTACTTTTTTGCTAGATTATTTTTGTAAATTCAAAAATAAAAAAACAACCTTTTCAGGTTGCTTTTGGTTTGGTCATTTTAAATGATATGGTGCACGAGGAGGGACTTGAACCCTCACGCCGCAAAGCACTGGTGCCTAAAACCAGCGTGTCTGCCAATTTCACCACTCGCGCTTGTAGAGATGGTAGCTTAACGCTATATGGTGCCGACTATAGGAATCGAACCTACGACCTACTGATTACAAGTCAGTTGCTCTGCCTGCTGAGCTAAGTCGGCATAATGGTGGGGGTTGAGGGGCTCGAACCCACGACCCACAGCTTGTAAGGCTGTTGCTCTCCCAGCTGAGCTAAACCCCCATTAATGGTGACCTATACGGGACTCGAACCCGTGAATGCATGGATGAAAACCATGTGTGTTGACCGCTTCACCAATAGGCCATGGCGCCGATTACAAGATTTGAACTTGTGACCAACTGGTTAACAGCCAGCTGCTCTGCCACTGAGCTAAATCGGCAAGATTGCTTGAAGAGATGCTATTTTTTAGCCTTTTTATTATATACACTTTTGTCAGAACAAAATAAAAAAATTGAGATTTTTTTAAAGCGTTTTTTGGAGTAATTTTTTGGCTTCAAAAAATTAAAATTCAGTCAATATTAACAAAAAACAATATAATTAATTTTATGTCAAATGTCAATCTGAATAATAAAAAATCATGAAGTGAAAAATTTAAAACATCAAATCAAAACTTTAAGGTTGCGTTTCTTAGTTCAACCAAAAATTTAATTAAGTTTGATTTAAATAATTTTAGTTGAGAGTTTTTATCTTCAAATGTTTTACGCTGAATTGCAGTTTTTACAATGTTTATCGATCATGCAGGCTTAATTGCTAGACCTTCTGAAGTTTGATTTCGAATTGTGGGAAGGCTTGCTTTTCCAATCTTCGCCTTCTTAGCAGGAGTAGGTGTTAACTTTTCTAATCGCAAACTTTACTACGTATTAAGATTCTTAGTCATTGGTGTTATCATCCAATTATTTATAATTATTTTTTATTTTACAGTTAATAGAAATACTGGTTTAGGTCCTTTTTATTTTAATATCATGTTCACTTTATTTTTCGGAACTTTAGTGGGCTATGTTCATTATAAAAATAATATTGCAGGTTTTGCTTTAGCCTTAATTTTATTAGTTCCATTTTTACTAATTGACTTTTTAAATACAAGTGTAATCGTTAATAATAATTTATTAAACATCACAATTGACTATTCAACTTATGGATATTTATTAATTTTAGCTTCATATTTTAGTTTCTACTATGCTAAAAAACTAAATTCAAAAAACTGATTTATCTTCTTTAAAGTCGCTTTTATTGCACTTTTTCTAATTATTTCTGTTTTATTCATCGGTTTTTTACAAACAATGGGTAATACGCAGTGATATGCTTTATTTACTATTCCTTTATTTTTAGTTTATTCAAAAATAAAACCATATAAAAATATGGTTTTAAATATTTGGTTTTTATCTGCTTATGCTTTGAGTTTTATCATCCCTGCATTAACAGTTTTTTCATTTTAAATTATTCAACTGTATCTTTGAATTCATTACTTTTAGCAGTTGCTTGGTTTTCTTTATTAAAGATTTCAAAAATGTCGTTAATTACATCAAGAGGTCCGATTAAGGTGATTAGATCACCTTTTTTTAATATTGTATCACCAGTAGGAATCTTAGTAACTCCACCTGATTTAATCAGCACAATACTGATGCCCCTTTTTGTTAAGTTAAGTTCTTTAACTGGTTTATTTTCAATTTTATTATTAAATAATTGAGTCGAAGTCATAACAAAACCTCCACCCATCTCGGTCATATTTTTACTATATTTAATAAAACTATCACTCCCTGCAATTAAAGCAGTTCTAATTCCAGCTTCTTCTTCAGGTAAAACATATTGGTCAACACCAATTTGTTTTAAAACACGAGCATGCTTAATGCTTGTGGCACGTGCAATAATATGTTTAACATTAATTTCAAGTAGTGAAGCAACAATCTCGATATTATCAGGAGCAGCTACAATAACTGTTTCTAAGTTATGAACTCCTAATTTTTTTAAGGCTTCAATATCAGTTGCATCAGCAATATAAGCTGATGTAACTTGATTTGCTCAAGGTCTTAAATTAATTTCATCGTTATCAATTAAAACAATTGAACGTTGCATACTGCGAAGTTGTTTGGCTACTGATGAGCCAAAACGCCCTAAGCCAATAATTCCGATATCTTTTTTATATTTGATCATAAGTTTCCTTACATATTTTAACTTTAATTTAACTTTATCATTATAAATGAGGTATATCATTTATAATAGATATTTATGAAAGAAATTGAAGCATATTTTATTGACTTAGATGGTACGTATGTCGACATAGGGCATAAAAATGTCTCGAGTGCAAATAAACAAAGCGTCAGGCAGGCGCTAAAGCAAGGCAAAAAAGTAATTTTTGCTACAGGTCGCAACATGACAATTAACACGATGTGAATTATTAATTCAACCAATGTTAAAGATGCCATTTTTATGAATGGTGCTATCATCATGATGGATGGCAAAATCGTTAAAGAATCAAGAATTTCATCTGCAGCAGTTAATGCCTTAAATGACTATTTTATTAAAACAAAACCTTTTGTTGTCTTAAACAGTTTGATTAAAAAATGAGTTCACACAGGAAAATATTACTTGTATCCACTATTTTTTCTAATCGGAACGAAAATCTTACCCATGAAAGCTTTAAACACTTTTTACCCAGTCGTTCATAAGTACAATATCTTCTCTTTTTCAAAGAAGAAAATTCAAAAAATAGTTAGTGATTTAAAAGCTCTAAACTTAGATATTTCAATTGCAACCAGTTATAAAGATCGTGTGATTGAGATCACAAGTAAAGAAGCTTCTAAAGGTTTAGCAATTGAATATGTTTTGCAAAAATATCAAATTGATAAAGAAAACGCAGTTCATATTGGCGATTCCTTGAATGATTATAGTGCTAAAAACTATGTGGGCAAACTAATTGCAATGAGCGATTCAAATGAATCGTTTTTAAAGTTAGTTGATTATGTCGGTCCAAATCACAAAAAATCTGGAGTTGCAAAGATTATAAAAAATAATGAATTTTACGCAAAAATCAAGTAAGATTTTTATTACGGCACCATAGCTAAATGGCAAAGCATTGGTCTGCAACACCTTGACTGCCGGTTCGAGTCCGGTTGGTGCCTCCATTTGCAAATATTGCACCAATATAAAAAACTAGTTTTAGCAAATCTAAAACTAGTTTTTTATTACTTAAAAGTAATCAAAAAAGCCCCATTTTAGGGACTTTTAGGTATTAGAAATCACCATTTAATTCTTGGTCAATTAGACTTTGTTTACGTTTTGTATATGCTTCAGGAGTGATCATATTGTTTGCTAGTAATTGGTCTAATTGAGCAATTTTAACTTGAATTTGTGACTTAGGTGCTTGGTTAGTTTCAGGCATAAAGTCAAATTGTTGAGTTACATATTGTTGTTGAAAGAATGGATTTGGTTGTCTTTCAGGATTTGGATTAGGTGCAGGAATGTAGCCAGTTTTATGAAATTCGTTGTAGTATGCGTTTGAATTACTATTTGGTAGTGGATTCAAAGGCATCGGTAAGTGAGATACATCTAAACGAAATTCTTGTTCAACAACTTGAGGTTTAGGTTGCACAGGTGCAGGCGCTTGCTGTTTAGGTGGAATGTAAACAAGGTTATTATCTGGATAAGTAAAAGGTGAAGTCATCATGTACATTTGAGTTGTAGTTAATGCTTGCTGTCTTGTTGTATAAGTTTGACTTACAGTTGCATGATGATGTCCATGTTGTTGTTGATTTTGATTATCATAAACTTGAGGTTGATTTTGAAAATCACCTTGTTGAGTTTGATTTGGATTAGGCTGTGCATATGTTCATGTTTGAGTTGGCACTTGGTTTGGTTGTTGTGCTTGACTTACAGGAACTTGATTTTGTGCTACAAAATCAAATTGTTGTTGCATAGTTTGGTGTTGTGGTTGTAGCCCTTGTTGAGCATAAGGTTGTGGTTGTTGTGGAAATTGACCTTGTTGCTGGAACTGTGGTTGTTGAGCTTGTTGATTTCTAATGTATTGAGTTTGTGAAAAATTTTGAGGCTGTTGTTGGTATGCTTGCCCTTGATTTATTTGGTTGTTTACGTTAGGTTGTTCAACTGGTTGCCCGTATTGATTAAAAAATTGCTTTTTGTTATTCATTTCTTTCCTTTTTTTAAATTTGAAAATTTTTTATTTTATCTTGGTTTTAATTATAAATTAAAACTAAAAATTATATAAAAAAATGACTGATTTTAAGCAGGCATTTTTTTGTTTGCTTTTCTGAATGAAATCTGGTTTAAAATTAGTTCATCCTTCTTAGTGAACTTGCAAACTTTAAAACGTTTATCAGTTTTTTCTTTCTTAAATAAACGGTAATGTTTGATTGAATATGCACCAACAAAAAATAGTGTAATAAACGCTGGTAAAATATAAATTAAAGAAACCATTATTAAATGCATAGCAACTCTTCCAATAATTTTTCCTGCAGTTTCAGAAGAACCTAAGGAACTTATATATAAAGGTTGGAATGGGTTTGCAAATCCATAAACTACTACATAAGTTAAATATTTTTTATTAACATCTGCAATTTGCTCTGTAGTTGTGTTTGCCCCTAAGTTAGCAATTGCTTGGTTATGGTTTGCAACTAAAGTAGGATTATTTAAGGTTGAAAAAGCCATGATGATCATAAAAATATAATATGCAGTTAAATATAAGGGAATCATAATTCTGGTTTTTCTTAAAACAATAAATTCTTTTCTTACAAAAAATAAAACTATAAATCCAAAAACTGGAAATAGAAAATGTGTTAAGAAACTGTCAACAGCTGATAAGGTAATTTTTCAGTTTGTACTATTTCATGAAAGTAATAATCAATAAATTATGAAGGTAATTGAAATTCAAATTACGGCTGCAAAATATCAATTATATGAAGTATTTGTTTTTCTAAAAATTAGAATAAACATGGCGATTGCTAATATTAAATTTGACTGAGTAGTAAAATGTAAAAAACTATAACCTTGTCCTACTAGTTGTTGTAATTCATGTTCTAAATTATTTACAACTGGTGGCATTGCTGCTCTTGTCATGGTTCATATAAAACCAAATAAAGAAAAAAATAAAATTAATAAATCTGTAACTGTAAATTTCAGATTTCAAGATGATATCGAAAATAATTCATGTTTGTATCACACTCTACTTCCGTTATCACTATTTAAAATTTGTTTGTTCATGCTACTAATGATAGCGATTTTTAAAAAAATCTAAAAACTTTTTTAAAATAATCTGAATGGTTTAATTTTATTAAATTTGTTTTATAAAAATTAAAAAAGTAAGCAAAAATGCCTAAAACAGGCACTTTTAGACACTTTTTAGATTAATTAATTTACTGAGTAAAATCATTTGAAAATAATTTACTATCCATAAATAATTAATAAGGTTTTTCAAAGAAGAATTCTCTTGTATATATATTTTTATGAAAAGGCATTTTTAAAGTTTTGTTTCTAAAGAAATATGAAATACCTTTTCCGATTAAAATAATACCTGCTGCACCAATTGCAAAAATTACAACTTGAGGCAAAGCATTATTTAAAATTGTTGGATCACCTGCACCTGCAGTTAAATAAGTTAGTCCAATATAGGATGCTTGAAATTGCGACATGATTGTAAATTGCTGAAACATCTCATACATAATAACAGGTGCTGCTCATGAAACTATGACATGTTTTATGCTAGGAAAAACATAATAATAAGTTACATATAATCTGTTAAAACCACGTCTGATAATTCTGATGTTTTTTAATTTATTTTCATCAAAACCATCAATTGCATTTCTAATTGCAATTGCTAAACCATTTGACTGAACAATTGCGATCGCAAAAATTGCTGTAGTAAAAGTATTAGTAAAAATAGGTCTAATTAAAAAGAACAAAACAACCGTTGGCATTACTCTAAAAAAATAAACTATTAATTTTAAGAATCTTCTTAAGTATATTGTTTTTGTTTGTTTGGAAATTAAAATTCCAAAAAGTGTTCCAAAAATTAATGCCATTGCAATCGAAGCAAGTAACTGTGAATAGGCCGAAAAAATATGTGTTGCAACTGTTTCGATATTAAAGTTATCTCATGATGAAGCATTAAAAATAGTTGATACCGAATAAGAATAATTAGATCATTGCTCAGTTGTTGTCGTATTAAAGCCATAAACTAAACAAGCAAAAGTTGTAATCAAGAAAAATGAAAAAATAAAAAACTCGATGATTTGCACATTAATTAATTTTCTTCTTATGTTTTGAAAATGAAGATCATCTCTTTGTCTAAATAATCCTCATTTAACAATTTTGATAATGGCTAATTCAAGCAAAATATATGCCACAAGTAAAATAATTAAAGGTACTCCGACAACTGCATAGTTTTTATTTTCGCCAGAAACAAAACCTCTTACTAAATCAGCTGCATGAATAACTCCTAAAACAGGCATAAATGAAGTAAATCTTGTCATTCATTCTATTCTTTGAAAAATTTGTACGTATATTTCGAATGCTTTATAACGATGTATTTTTAAATAGACAATAAAACTATTTTCCAATTTCAAAGTTTGTGAATAAAACTTTCTGACTTCTACTTTTTCAATTATAGGTAAAAGTGAATTATGAAGATAAATTCAACTAACTCATCAAACAAAAAAGATTGTTCCCAAAAACGGATTAAGTTGCTTTGAATATAAGAAAGCAATTAAAATAAAAGGTAATAACATCTTTGCATAAATAAATGTTTTAGTCATATTTGAAACTATTTTTCTTTGTAAATTATTAGCGGCTAAATACACTGAAAAGAAGGAAAAAATATAACCTAAAAATGTTCCTGAAATACTATATAAAAGTGTAATGATAATAAAATGTCAACTACTAAAAAATAAATTTGAAGATGAATCAGATGAATTTGATAAGGCACCCATTTGTTCAAAAGAATAAAAAAATTCACTAATTCCAGTTCGTGAAATTTCTGCTTTATTTACAATAAAACTTACTATTACCAAAATAAAAGTAATTACAAAAACACTTAAAAAGATACCTCTTCTTAAATTATGATTTCGCCTTCTACTTTTGAAGAAATTAAGAACAAATTCCTTTGTCCTCATTAGATTTTATTTTCCTCAATTAATTTTAAAAATTCAGCCTTTGATGCTTTCCTTAATTTACGATTATCTAAATAATAAAAGTTTTCAAAATGATCTCTAAGTAAATCTAAATCACGTGAAACAAAAATCATTGTTGCCTTATTTTTATGACAATAATCTTTTACCATTTCAACGTATCATGATGATAAAGTTGAGTCAATATATGAAGTAGGATCATCTGCTAAAATAAATGTTTTGTCACTGATTAAAAGTTGTCCTAATTCTAATTTTGCACGAGAAGTAGGATCTAATGTTTTTGTAATTGCAAATGTTTTTGGAATTAAATCTACCATCGTTAAAACATCATAAATTTTACGATCTTGTTCGTCATCAACTAACCTAAAAAATTTCTGAATAGTTTTAGTTTTAGGAATTCATCTTTGCAGTTCTTCATAAACTGTTTCATACTCTAATGCATATGTTAAATTAGAAGAATAATGAATGCTTTTTCAATATTCTAATCTGACATTTTTACTTAACTTTTCAAAGTCATGTCCCTTGTAAGAAATAAAGCCTTCACTTAAAATTAATTCTTTCAAAAAGATCTTTAAAAAGTCGGATTCACCGCTAGTTTTGCGATCTGCGATAGCAATTATTTGTCCTTCTTCAATTTCAAAATTAATGTTTTTTAAAACATTATTTTTTTGATCTTGTAACTTAAATGAAGCATTTAAAATTTTAAGCATCAGCACCTTTTTGATAATAAGCAAATCTAATTTTGCCATTAATATCTTTAACAGTTTTAAAATTAAATTTTACAAAAAAATTGCTATGTCTGTGATTAATTTCAAAAAATAATCATCCATCTTTATTTAAATATTTATCATAGTCTTTTAAAATCTTTTTATAAACTTCTAGACCATCATCTTTTGCAATTAAAGCAACTTCAGGTTCATGTTCTAAAATAGTTTTATCAGGTATATCTTCAAGTATTAAATAAGGTGGATTAGCAACAATTAAATCATATGTTTTTGAAACATTTTCAAAAACATTACTTTTAAAAAAATGTACATTTTTAATGTCATTTAAAAGTGCATTTTTTTGACTTTGTTTTAAAGCTTCATCACTAATATCAACTGCATCAATTAAAGCATTGGAATAAATTTTAGCAAGTGCTAAAGCAATGAAACCTGAACCTGTTCCTATATCTAAAATTGAATTTATATTTTTAATTTTTTCCTTAATTAAAATAATTAATTCTTCAGTTTCATATCTAGGGATTAAAACATGATGGTCTAAATTAATAGTCACATTTGCCATTTCTAAATAACCAATAATTTTTTGAATAGGAACATTATCTGCTAACATTTTTAATTCTTTTTCAGAAATTTTTTCTTCAAGTTGATAACGCTTTTTTTCTAGTAAAAGTAGTTGCCTGCGATCCATTATAAATTTGCTTCTTTAATTAATTCTGCTTTTTCTTCTGCAAGTAAATTATCAATAATCATTTGTAATTTACCAGACATAATTGACTTTAAAGATGAACTAAAATTAATACGATGATCAGTTACACGATCTTGGGGATAGTTATAAGTTCTAATCTTTTCACTACGTGCTCCTGAACCAGCTAATTTTCTAAATTTATTTTCTTCTTCTTGTTTTTTTCTAAGTTCTAAATCATAAAGTTTTGATTTTAAAAGTTTCATTGCTAATTCCTTATTAGCAATTTGACTTTTACCTTCTTGCGAAGCAGAAACAACACCTGTTGGAATATGCGTAATACGCACAGCTGAATCAGTTGTATTAACAGATTGACCTCCTGGACCTGATGAACGATAAGTATCAATTCTTAAATCTGCTTGATTAATTTCGATTTCAATATCATCATCAATTTCAGGCATTACAGTAACTGTTGCAGTTGAAGTATGTACTCTTCCTTGAGTTTCAGTTACTGGAATGCGTTGTACACGATGAACACCTGATTCAAATTTTAATTTTGAATAAGCTCTTTCACCTGAAATTGATAAGGAAATTAAAGTAAAGCCACCATTTGCTGCATAACTTCTGTCAATAACTGAAACACTCATTTCGTTATTGACTGCTCATTTTTTATACATGTCAAATAGGTCACCTGCAAAAATGTTGGCTTCATCGCCACCTGCAGCACCTCTAATTTCCATTAAAACGTTTAAACTATCTCTTTCATCTTTAGGTAATAAAAGAATGGTTAATTCTTCTGTAAGTGTTTCTAATTGAGGTTCTAACTCAGTAATTTCCTTTTTAGCTAAAGCAATTAATTCAGGATCATCCATGATTTCGAGAATTTCTTTGGCTTCAGTTATTTTTTTTTCATAATCTAGATATTTGCTGAAAGTATCAGCAATATCTTTTAGGTTAGATAGATCACGAGAAACTTTATTGTATTTCTTAATGTCGTTGACAGTTTCAGGATCTTCTAATAATTTATTTAATTCTTGATATTTGCTATAAATTTCTTTAAGCGAGTTGTACATTGATTTTTCCATAGTTATTCTCTATTATATACTTATGTGCTAAAATTTGAGCATGCAAAAAATTAGAACTAGATATGCCCCTTCACCGACAGGTTACCTTCATATTGGTGGGGCAAGAACTGCCCTTTTTGCTTATTTATATGCAAAAAATAAAAATGGTGACTTTATTATCAGAATTGAGGATACTGATATTGAGCGTAATGTTGAAAACGGTGAAAGCTCACAAATTGACAATTTAAGATGATTAGGAATTGAAGCTGATGAATCACCTTTAAAACCTAATCCTGACTATGCACCTTATCGCCAGAGCGAAAAATTTGATAGATACTATGAAATAGCTTTAAAGTTAATTCAAGATGGTTTAGCTTATAAAGCTTATGATTCTGATGAAGAACTAGAAAAACAAAAACAAGAAGCAGAAGCAAAAGGGCTTGCTTCATTTCGTTATGACCGTAACTGATTAAAAATTTCTGATGAAGAAAAACAAAAACGAGATCTTAAACACAAATTTGTGATTCGTTTAATTTCAAAGCCAAATATTATTTATAAATGAAACGACCGCGTTAGAGGAGAAATTTCATTTGATTCAAATGACATTGGTGACTGAGTAATTATTAAAAGCAATAAAATTGCAACCTACAATTTTGCAGTTGTAATTGATGATCATGATATGGCCATCACTGATGTTCTTCGTGGTGAAGAACATATCACAAATACACCTAAACAGTTAATGGTTTATGATGCTTTAGGATGAAAACACCCAAACTTTGGACACTTAACAATTATCACTAATGAAGATGGTAAAAAACTTTCAAAAAGAGATACATCTTTAAAACAATTTATTGAAGATTATAAAATTGAAGGTTATCATCCTGATGGAATTTTCAACTTTTTAGCATTACTAGGTTGAACTCATCCTGACGCTAAAGAAGTGATGAATCATGAAACTTTAATTAAAGATTTTAACCCATCTCGTTTATCAAAATCACCTTCTAAATTTGACATTGAAAAAATGAATTGATTTTCAAAACAATATTGACAAAAAGAAAATGATGAAGTTATTATTGAAAAATTAAGACGCTTAAAAAACGATGATAATTGACTAGAAATTTTTGTCAAAATTCATAAACCACATATGGTAACTGTGAAACAAATTGAAGATGAATTAAAAGAATATCTAGAGCCAAAAATTGTTGACCAAAAATTTAATGATGATGAAATAAAAGTAATTAAAACATTTGCCAAATTTTTATCTGAAACTAAATTTACAAACGAAAATATTAAGTCAGCAATTGACCTAACATCTAAACTTTTAAATGTAAAAGGTAAACCCTTATTTATGAGCATTAGAAGAGCTTTTACTTTTAAAGAACATGGGCCTGAATTAGCTAATTCAATTTACTTATATGGAGAGACATTTATTAAAAATGTTATTAAAAAATGACTGTAAATTTTAAATCAAATTTTGTTCAAAATGGAAATGATTTTGAAGTCGCTTTTAAAGCACCTTTATTGCAAGAAGATGAATTTGAGGGAGCGAAAGTAATTGAATTTATTGATCCTGAAAGAAAGATTGTAAATCGCTTTGAATTTGGTGAAAAAGAAATTTTAATTATCGCCGGACCTTCTTCAATTCAACTAGTTTTAGATGAAACAGTTGATAATGAATATCCCGTTGAAGGTAAATTTATGCCGATTGTAACCTTTATGAAAGAATACAATAAAGAAGAAAACTTATTTGAATTCAAATATGAATTATTAAGTACTCGTGGTGATGAAATCGGAAAATTTCACATAACAATTTCAATTGAAGAGTAAAAAAATAAACTTTGTTTCAAGCAAAGTTTATTTTTTATATTTGGTCTAAAAACACGGTTTTACCGATAGTTTAGATATGGTGCCGATAACTGGAATTGAACCAGCGACCCCATCCTTACCATGGATGTGCTCTGCCCCTGAGCTATATCGGCACTAAATAATTTTATATTATTTAGCAAACAATTTTTAAAATTTTTATAATTCAGTATCGTTTTTATTTTGGGTCTCAACTATGCTTTCATAAATCTCGACAATTTCTTGTGGATAGTTATTTCCCTTGATATCACTCAATGTTAATTCTGCTAACTTTTTTTCTTCTTGTAAAAAATTAATACTATTTTTAAAAGCAAATAAAGAGATTACTGAATCAACAAAAGTTATTAAAGCAAACATGATTGTAATTGTAATAAAAAAGACAATTGTTTCAACTGGAAAAATGTTATATCTTATTTGTAATAAGTTTAAAATAAGCAAAGAAAAATTTAAAAATAATTGTAAAAAACGAAGAGCTAAAAATGTATTTTTTGAACGCTTTTCTTTCTTCTCATTTATCGCTCTAATAGCTTCATATTTTTGATATGCATCTTTTCTTTTAGGGTCTTTATTTAATAAGGAATCATCATCATTATTTTTAAATAAAAACTTCATTAAATTAGCCATTATTTTCCTTTCTTAATTTTGACTGTCTTGTAATTTTAACGCTTATAAAATTAACAATTCTAACTGTCTCTTCATAAAGATTTTTATCCTTAGTTTCAAGATCAGAATACTCTGCTAAATTTAATTCATATAGCATTTTTTCATATTCTAATTCTCTAATTCTAACCTTTGCTTTTTTATATTTATCATTAACACTAAAAAAAGCCACCATACCAATTATTGCTGATGATGCAGCAGAAATAATTGCCGTAAAAATCGGGTATGAACTTGTATTTGCTCCACCAATAGTAATTGAATTTCGAAGGTAAATTAAAGCGTTATTATATTCAATATCTAAATCTGTTAATGAAGTTCCTTCTGCTGCAGTTCTAAGAGCAGATGAACCTAATGAAGTAACGGCTGCTAAGTGTAAAACAGAAATTACTGCTGTATAAAAAATAAGCAAAAAGCTTATGATGTTCATAAGATAAAATAAAATTCTATAAACATGTAAATGGATTTTACTTTTCTTATAATAGCCTTCAAAAAATAAAAAATAATTCATTATAATTCTCTTTTCATTTTTTTAATTATGAACTGTTTAAAAGTTAAAAATTTCTTTTTAGAATAATATTCAATCGTTTGGTTACAGTCATTTATAAATTGTTCAACTTTATATTCTGAGTCGTATTTCAAGTGAGTTAAAAAGTAAGATAGTTCACGATTGACTCCACGATAACTTTTAAATTTCTGATTGATCGTAAAAAATTGAACAAAGAAATTTATAAAAAAGCTAATGATAATAAATGAACAAGTAATGATCGAAAGTTGAATAGCATCTGAGTAACTAATTCCTAAATTAACAACAAAAGCACTGCGTTCAATTGCAGAAATATCTGCAGCAGTTAAAGAATTACGTTTATTAACAATAAAAATGAGTGCTACTATCGCTAAAACTAAGATGATTATACTGATTGTAGTCGATACTAGGTTCAAAATTGAGTTACTTATGGCTGAAGTAAGCATTTTGTTCTTAGAAATCTTTAATTTCTTCTCAAAAAACTGGTGTAGTATCTCAACTTTCTCTCTTTCTGTGAAATTTTGAGTGGTTTTTTTCATATTTTTTGCAGTTTCTCCTTATTTGTAATTATCAGCCTGCTATAGTGCTAATATGATTATGTATATATTTTAGAATATCTACAATTTATATATTAATTTGAACAGGAAATTATATGCATAATTATAAAGATAATTTTGACAATGCATTAAACTATTCGACAGCAAAAGCAACAATGGTCTGATGGAGAATTGTTATCATGGGTATCCTTGGTACAGTTTACATGGGACTTGCTTATGTTGGCTATATTAAAGTTGCAGCCCAATTTTTAACTCCCGAAAGCATTGCTTTAGCAGCATCAGCAGGTGCTGCCAAGCAAATTGCTTTTGAACCTGGAGGAATTTTATTAGCATCATTCATGCTACCAATCGGAGTAGTCTTAATAGTCTTTCTAGGGGGTAGCCTATTTGCTAGCGACAGCATTAATATGATTGCTGTTTTTTCACAGGTTATTAAAGTTAGAACAATGTTTAGAAAATGATTAATTGTTTTAACTGCTAATGTGATGGGAGGTTTCTTAATCGCTTTTGTAATGTGATGAGGAAATGTCTTTAATGCTCGAGATATCAAGGTAATTGCTTTTATTGTTGAAGCAAAAACTGAAACAGAATGATGAATGGTAATTGGTAATTCTTTCGCCGCAAATATTATTGTTGCTGGAATGATCTGAGCTTCACTTGCAACAAGTAACCCAGTTGGTAAAATCGCTATTATTATGTTGCCTTTTGGTTTATTTGTTTTAACAGGATTTAACTTAGTAGTTTCAAATGCAATCGTATTTGCTTTCGCTATTTTATCAAATGACAGAGTGGCACCTTGATTAACTGAACCAGGAGAGTGAATCGGAAGGGCAATTTACATTAACTTCTTCCCTAGTGCTTTAGGTAACTGATTATCAGGAGCCTTATTCTTACCAGGACTTTACTACTTATTAATTAAGTTCAAAGTAAAACCAGGATCAAGATTATTGAACTTAGGAATTTTCAAAATGGCTGAAGAAGGTACAAAAATTGAATCAAGTGAAAAAACTTTCTTCTACACACCTTTTGATGCAACATGTAAATTTAATACTGAAAGTACTTTTAACCCTTTCAGAACTGCTTATAGAAAAATTAAGCGCAAAATGTTCCCAAACCAAACGGAACATAATCATGCTTCGCATAAAAATCATAAGCACTAAAAAATAGTTTTTTAAACAAGTCAAAACAAAGCAGATAAATCATCTGCTTTTTTTATAAATTACAAAATAATTTATAAAAATTTCTTTAGCATGCTTTTGCTATAATTAAAAATATGAACATCAAACCACTCAATGATACTTCAACCATTAACATCATCACACCTAGTGAACAGATGCAAAAGATTTATCTTGAAACAACTACTTTTCAAAAGCCACCTAACGAGATTATTCCTAATGGGTTATATCGAGTTTTTCGCTTTGAAAGGTTTTTTGATGTTTTTATGATGGTTGCTTTATCAATGATCATTTTGACAATGGCAGCCATAATTATTGTTAATACAATTCGCCCTGATTTATTACTGACACCAACAATTAAGCAAGAATTAACTTTTAATGTCGCTGAAAATACGACTTTACAGCCTTTAATAGCGATTTATATTATTACTGCTTTAGTAATTTTTGCAGCTTTTGCAAAAATAATTTCAGTCTCTATCGACTTTAGCTCGATCAAAAGATCGATGGAACAATATCGTAATAATTTAAAAAATGAAGATTATTCTTCACCAGCTTATATTGATAATTTATATAAACGTTTGATCGTTGGTCAGGTTAATCATAATTGAATCACAATTCACTTATTATGATTTGGAGGCTTATTTGTAGCAATTCTTTTTGGTCTAAAAAATGCTGATTGATCAATTGGTGAACCAGGTGGAGTTTACTTACCAATTACTTGAAATATCTGAATTAAAAATGCTTTTATCGATCCTGATTTAGTCGTTACTTTATTTGTCACAATTCTACTTGCTTGAATTTTGAGTCACATTGTTTTTTTTCTTGTTAGAAAAAAACGCAAAATGGATATTGAAAGTTTTTTTGCAAAATCACAACTAGCAGATGTTGAAACTAGCCAAAAATGAGTAAGTAAAACTAGAAAAATTTGATTTACAACCTTTTTAATTTTGAACCTGATTTTAATAATAATTCCTGCTGCATATTTAATTTATCAAGTGATTAAAAAACGTAAGCAAATTTCTGCTTTAGCAACTTAAAAAATAATTTTAATAGCAAAAACTTTTGCTATTTTTTTATGCTTAAAAAAATTTAAAAAGCATAAAAAGAACCCGCTTTGAAAGCGGGAATATATTAGAAAAGAATATATAAATTTATAAATTAAAGAGTACAATAGAACCAATTTTGATCCTATTTGGGGTTTGTTCAAGAATAAATATAATTCATATTTTGACCTATATTTTGAAGTTGTCTCTTTGCAACTGTTTTATGCTCTTGATTACATAAAACATAATAATTATGAAATATCTGCAAAAATTTTTGCAAAAAGCGCTTTGTTTTAGTAAGGAAGGCTTAAAATAGCCAAAATATGGTATAATATATAAACTATTTTTTAAGATCTATTTCTGCGAAATCAATTTCATCAACTTCATCCGCTTGATGAATCTTCATCGTCATCATCTTGATCTGAATCTTGTTCATCTGATTGCTCGTTAGATGAATTATTTTGTTGATTATTTGAAGAGTTATTTACATTAGAATTACTTGTGCTACCTGAATTAGTTTGCTGATTGCTATTTGTATCAGTTGTATTTGATGTATTAGTTTGTTGGATGGTTGTTCTGCCTTGTTGATTATTTGATGAAGAAGTAGAAGTATTTGCGCCAAATAATTGGGTTAAATTAATTTTTGTACCATCAATAGTTATGAATTGACTTCCATTTTCTGCTGAAAGTGAAATACCATGCTGATTTCCACTTGAATCTGCAAAAGTATAACTACCACTTGTTGTATTATTTGTTCCAATATTACTAATTGCTGACAAAATATCTGTAACAATTTCTGAATCTCAATTATTAGCCAAATAATTCATTATTTGTTGAGTTGTTTCTGCTCCAATTTTTGAGTTTAATTCCTGAACAACCTGACCTGCTTTTTCTAAAGTGCCACTAAAATCAGCATTACCAATATCAGTGGCAAGCTGTTGAATTCTTTTAATATTTTCAGCAATTTGTTCTGCATTAATACTTTTTGTAACTACCACTGCTGTAACAGAAGCAGCGACAATTGCAACAGCAGAAACAGCTGCTAAGGTTCCGTATAAAATCAATTTTTTCTTATGCATTATTGAGCCAATTTTAACAGTATTTTAAAATATCAATGAAAATTGAAATATCTTAATTATTTTTTAAAAAGCACTAATTAATTATGCTTAAATTATCTAACCCACTGTTATAAATGATAAAAATTTGATGTTAAAATAATTTATATTATAAAAACAGACTTAAAAACTGCTTTTGTTTTTGCAAATTACTTTAGTTTTTACGCAAAACTAAAATATCTATAACAAAAATGGCTTTTGTAGTTTATTATTTACTAATATTTATATCGAATTAAAAATGGAGAATAATGTACAAAACAAAATTAGATATCAATCAAACTCAGGTAGCAATTGGCTTAATTAAAAGTGTTTTTCCAAAATATTTATCTCAAGAATTACATTTAACAAGAGCAACTGCACCTTTATTCTTAGACCCTAAAACTGGTTTAAATGATGGACTAAATGGTGAAACACCAGTTAGTTTTCAATTCAAAAATATTGACACGACAGTGGAAATCGTACACTCTTTAGCAAAGTGAAAACGACATTCATTAAAGGTTTATGAATTTCAAGAAAACACTGGAATTTATACAGACATGAACGCTATTAGAAGAGCTGAAGATCTAGATGAAGTACACTCATTTTATGTTGATCAGTGAGATTGAGAAAAAGTTATTAATGTTCAAGACCGTAATTTAAATTACTTAAAAATGACAGTTAAATCAATTTATCATCAAATCAAACGCATGGAATATTTACTTAAAAGTGAATATTACAACCTAGAAATTAAGTTGCCTGATGAGTTGACTTTTATCACTGCTCAAGAATTAGAAGATCTTTATCCAGACTTAAATCCTGAGCAAAGAGAGCACCAATTTGCTAGAAAAGTTAAAGCATTTTTTGTCATCGGAGTTGGTTACAGCTTAAAAAGTGGTGTTAAACATTCGGGTCGTGCTTTTGACTACGATGATTGAAATTTAAATGGAGATTTAATTGTTTATCATCCTGTTTTAGACCGTGCTTTAGAACTAAGCAGCATGGGAATCAGAGTCGATAGTACTTCAATTGTAAAACAAGCAAATAAATCAAGTAATGAAGTTGCAAGTATTAGTCCTTATCACAAAGGAGTAATTGAAAACCAATTACCTCTTACAATTGGTGGAGGAATCGGTCAATCAAGACTATGCATGTTCTTATTAGAAAAGGCTCATATTGGTGAGGTTCAAGTATCTTATTGAAGTGAAGCAGAAATTAAAACTGCTTTAGCTAAAGGTATCAAATTATTATAGTTTTTAAAATTTACGCTCCTTTTTAAGAGCGTATTTTTTAAAGTTTTATGAACTTCCAAGCAAATAATATTTTTGAGATTAATTTAATTTGGAATATAATTTAAAAGTAAATAACAAGAGAAAAAGAGGTGTCGAATGTTAGATGGCGGCCAAATAGCTGGAATCATCATTGCAGTACTAATTATAGGATCTATAATTTTATTTTTAGCACTGTCAATCAAGATCGTTCCACAAGCAAGTTTTTTTATGGTTGAAAGACTTGGTAAATTTAAAAAGAGTTGACAAGCAGGAATTCACTTTATGATTCCTGTAATCGATCGAATAGTTTTAAAAGAAACTATTCGTGAGAAGGTGATTGATTTCCCTGCACAAAACGTTATTACCAAAGATAACGTTACCATGCGAGTTGATACAGTTACATACTTACAAATCATGGATCCACAAAAATATTTTTATGGAGTTGAAAACGCTGTGTTAGCGATTGAAAACTTAGTAGCAACAACCTTACGTAACTTTTTGGGAAATATTACAGTTGATGAAACATTAACATCTAGAAATAGAATTAATGGAGAATTAACTCAAATCTTAGATGTTGCTAGTGATGCATGAGGTGTTAAAGTTAACCGTGTTGAATTAAAAGAAATTGCTCCACCTGCTTCAATTTTACAAGCAATGGAAAAACTATTGCAAGCTGAAAGAGATAAGTCAGCAATCATAACTGAAGCAGAAGGATATAAAACTTCAAAAATTGAAAGAGCACTTGGAGATAGTGAAGCAATTAAATATTTAGCTGAAGCTAATAAACAAAAAACTATTTTAGAAGCTGAAGCTAACCAAGAAAAAATTCGCCTTGAAGCAGAAGCTAATAAAGAAAAAATAATTTTAGAAGGTGAAGGAAGAAGACGTTATGTTGAACTTTTAAAAGCAGCAGGCGTTGACCAAAAAATTCTTCAATGAATTGCTTTAGATAAAATTGATACATTAGCAAATGGTAATGCAACTAAAATTATTATTCCACCTGATTTAGCTTCAACTGCAAGAAGCATGTCAACTTTTGCAACCCTATTTGATTCAAAAGATGAAGCTAAAAATCATTCAAATAATCACCATATTAATTTAAATGAATTAATAGAAGAAACTAAATAATTTTAAAAATTAAGGGTCATAAATATGACTCTTTTTATTGCCTTATTTTAAAATTTTGTATAAAAATTATTAGGTGTTTTATCAATTAAATTTTAATGCCTGTTTTAGAAAAAGATAGATTCATAATTTTTAAAAATAGCTATATATTTAATTTTAAAATATTTACCATTCATTTTCTAAAATAATTAAATTATGCTTTCATATTTTTAAAAAATATATGTAGCAAAATAAAAATAAATAGTTATTAAATTCAATTTTAGATTACAAGTATAAAATGTTATCAATGAGTAAAATCTAATTAGAACAATTTTATTTTTTGAAAAAAAATAATGTCAATAAATTTAAAAACTTTTGCAAAGCAAATAAATTTAAAATAAAATGATTTACATAATATTTTCAGATATTCAAAAATTAGTTTTTTATTCTGAAAACGGGTACATATATACTTTTTTTTGAAAAATTGGCTCATTAATAATATTTTTTAAATATTTTCAAAATAATTTGAAAATTTAATAAACTTTAATACATGAATAATTACAACTTTTTTAGCTGAGCAGGAAATAATACAATTTTTGCAGGTGGACAAAAAATATTAATGATCGCACTTATAGTTGTTGCACTTTTAGCAATGGTTGTAGTTTCATTTTTTACACCATACATTAAGCGTAAATATGATAGTTATATTTACTTACAACAACAAAATGCAAAATCAAAATCAATGTTTTATTTTAAAACAAATTGATGATGAATTATCATTGCATCTTTTTTAGTTTTTATTTTCTTTTTTAGGATTTTGATTTTTACAAATTCAATCGTAAATACTGATCTTCCTATTTATCCAAGAATTTGAGAATTAGTACCACTTCATTGAACTCGTATTTCGATGGTTTTATTAATTGTAGTTTTATTTTCAGTTGGAAAAGTTAAATCAAGTTCTTACACTTACTTTTTATTTTTACCTTCGATAGCAACTGGATTTCTTGCTTTAACAAATCCTGATTTAGGACCTAGACCTGAAGCATATGCAGGAATAGAAGTTCATTGAGGTGCAGACAGTTATGTTTTTTGAGACTATTATTTTGTTCATATTTTTAACGTTATTGTACCATGAATGTTATTGATTTTATATAGACCAAAATTAACTTTCAAAACTTTAATTTATTCATTTATAGTTATTTGAATTTATTTAATTTCAGTTTTTATAATTAATATCTCATTAGCTAGTTCAAGTGAAACTGTAGATGAAATTTGAATTTCAAATTATGCTTATTTAGCACCAGATAGATATAATCCAACTTTATCGGGATTTGCAAAACCTTTAACCTTATGACCATATAATTTAATTACCTATCTAATTTTGTTTACATTTACAAATTGATTAATTTCAATTATTTATTACTACATAGATAAGGCATTTAAAAAATATTATCCATACCATCAATTAAACCCTGAATGAAACTTTATAATTAATGTAAAAAAACAATTTTTAAAGTGCAAAATATGGTTAACCAAAACTAGATAAATCAGCAGAATTTAATTCTGTTTTTTTATTAAATTTAATATTTATATTAACTAAAAAAAGACTACATCATAATATAATTAAATAAATTAATAGAAGGAAGTGTTATGTCATATCAAGCGTTATATCGTGTCTATCGTCCTACAACTTTTGATGAAGTAAAAGGTCAAGACGCAGTTGTTACAACTTTGAAAAATATTCTCGAAAACGATAAATTAGTGCATGCTTATTTATTCAGTGGACCACATGGAACTGGTAAAACATCGATTGCCAAGATTTTTGCAAACGCAATTAATTGTATCCACAAAATTGATAGCCAAAACCCTTGCCAAATTTGTGTTGATAAATTAGCATCAAATCTTGATATTACTGAATTAGATGCAGCTTCTAATAATGGTGCTGATGATATTCGCCGTATTAACGATGATGCCATTTCAATGCCCTTAAATGGTAAATATAAAGTATTTATCATCGATGAAGTTCATATGCTTTCTAAGGCTGCATTTAATGCTTTTTTAAAGACATTAGAAGAAGCACCCAAACATAGTGTTTTTATTTTAGCAACAACTGAAGCTAATAAAATTCCTGCAACAATTTTAAGTAGAGTGCAACGACTAAACTTTAGAAGAATTAGTAACACAATTTTGAAAATGCATCTTCAAGATATTTTGATTAAAGAACATATTGAATTTGATGAACAATCATTAAATTATATTGTTAAATTAGCAAATGGGTCATTGCGTGATGCTTTATCAATTGCTGATCAAGCATCAGTTTATGGAAATAAACATATTACCATTCAGTCGCTAATTTCAGCCTTTGGAATTACTTCATATGAAACAGTTATTGACTTATTAAATTTTGCTTCAAATGATTTAGCAAAAGCAATGAAAATGCTTCATAATTTAAATAATTCGGGTGCTAATGCAGAATATTTATTAAACAATATTATTGCTATTATTAAAGATTTTATTTTGATGAGTAAAACCAATACTGATGAATTTAATAGTGTCTTAACTTTTGACCAAAAGAAACAATTTTATTTTACAACTAAAACTGCTTATGATTTATTAGACTTTGCAATTCAAACTTTTGAAAGACTTTATACTTCAAATACACCTTTTGATTTACTAGAAATTTTAGTGATTCGAATTCATAATCATTTAGGTGATTTAAATTTAAAAACTCAAGTTTTTTCAACAACTGAAATGGAAAAACGTTTGAAAGAAATCAAAGCTGAAGATAATCAAAATCGCTTTAAAGTAATTCAAAATGTCAAAGTTGATGATGAAATTAGCAACGCTCCAAAAACTTCTTCATTAAATGTTTTTGGAAGTTTTGTAAAAAGTGTTTCAAATAGTAAAGCAAGTGATTTAGCAGATGTTGAAATTGCTAGTACAAAATCAATTCAAATTGATACTGATGATTTACGTGGAATTCAAACTCCACCTGAAAAAGATTCGATTTTTGATATCGTTGGTGTGCAAGATGATCAAGTTGTTAAACCAATTGAATTTCAAGAAACTCAAAGAATTAAAGTTAAGGAGCAACCAAAAACAGCACCAACGATTGCACCTAAAACAAGTAATTTTGAAGCAACTAGCACCGACTTATTAAAGCAAACTAATGACTTTATTTCATCAATTAATGAATCAAATGATTATATGGATACTCAGGAAAATTTCATTTCTACAAATGAAATTTTAATCGATACTGATTTAGTTAATAACAACGAATTGATTTCATCAAATTTCAACGAAAACATTAATGCATTTAACACACTTAAAGAAGATAAAGTTTCTTCTGATACCGCTGAATTAGTGGATACAGTTATTTTAAATGAACCTGTTTTAAAAATAGATGAAACACAAATGGCAACTACTTCAATGAAGCCCCAATTTAAAGGTGATACTTTAAATAACACACTAGATTTTTCTAACACTGAAACAAATAGTTTTAATAAAACTGATACAAAAATTGACTTAAATAATTTAGCAATTAATTTAGTTACAAAAGATGTTCATTCAAAATCTGATTTAATTAATTTATTTAAACTAAGACATTCAAAAGATGCTGGTGAATATGAAAAAGAAAGTTATCGAAATCGCCGTTCACATTTTGAAAATATCAGATTTAAAGATTATGAATATCTTTTTAGCAAATTAAAATTTGTAACATCAGGAGAAAATTTTGTTATCCTAACTAGTGATGATGATAACGTTGTTTTCTCAACATTAGAGAAAGTCGAAGACCCTAAATTCTACGATTTAATTTACAGTATCTTTAAAGAAAATAAACATGTTTTTGTCGCAACAAGTAATTTAATTACCGAAGCAAAAAACGATTGAAAAATTAATCGTGATAAATATATGAGCGAACTTAAGCCTCAACCTTTAAAAGAAAATAAGAAGAAAATTGATCCTGAAGAAACCTTAATTAATATCTTCGGAGATGATTTAAACAAGGAGTAAATTATGAATAATAATGAAATGATGAAGCTTGCAAAAAAAATGCAAGCTGAAATGGAAAAAAGAGAAAAGAAAGTTCAACAAGAAAATTTTACTGTTGAAAAACAAGGCATTAAAGTTACCTTCAATGGTATGAGACAATTAAAAGAAATTAAAATTGATGATGCCTTAATTGATCCTGAAGATCCTGAAACATTAGAAACAATGATTCAAATTGCTGTTAATGAAGTACTTGAAAAAATTGATGCGGCTTACGACGCAATCGAAGCAGAAGCTAAGAATTTTCCTTTTTAATAATGGCTTCGAAAACGTTTGAAAATTTAGTTGAAAGTTTAACTAAGTTAGATTCAGTTAGCAAAAGATCAGCAGCAAAATTAGCTAATGATTTTTTAAAATTAAGTGAAAAAGAAATTGAAGATTTTACTGCCATTTTAAATGAAGCAAGAGCTAAGAATCAGTATTGTAAATCATGTAATTTATTTCAAGAAATGCCTATCTGCACTTACTGCTTAAATACTAATTTAGATAAGAGTCTTTTGATTTCTGAATCATCACAAAATATTTTTAAGTTTGCAAGTATTGAAAATTATCATGGCTATTTTTTTGTAAGCAATCCTTTATTAAAAATTAGAAATCAGATTGCATCTATTGCTTGAAAAGATCAATTAATAAATTTTGTTGAAAAATATAAAATTGAAGAAATTATTTTAGCAATTTCACCGACTTTAAATGGTGAAATTACTATTACATATATTAAAAATTTATTTGCTGATCATGATATTAAAATTACTAGATTAGCACTAGGGATTCCAGTTAATAGTGACATCGATTATATCGATAATATTACTTTAAAAAGCGCAGTTACAAATCGAGTGAAAGGTTAAAGATGTTAATCACTTTAGAAGGTTTAGATGGTTCAGGAAAAACTACAATTGCTAATTCAATTTTTAATGAATTAGTTGGATTAGGTTTAGAAAAAAATTTCATCTTCACAAGAGAACCAGGTGGAGCAGGAATTATTGAAGCTGAAAAAATTAGAGAAGTTATCTTGGATAGTCATAGCCGTTTAAGTAATATTTCTGAGGCTCTTTTATATTCTGCTTCGAGAAGAATTCATATCGATAGAGTAATTGAACCTAACTATGAAAATAAAATAATTATTTGTGATCGTTACATTGATTCATTTTATGCTTATCAAGGTTATGGTCGTGAATTAGGGATTAAGTGAACAAAAGATTTAACCGAATTAGTAATTGGTAAGTACAAACCTGACTTAACAATCTTTATTGATATCACTTATGAAGAAACACGCAACAGGCGTGAAAAGCGTGAAACGACCGACCGTTTAGAAACACAGAGTCAAGATTTTTATAAGCGAACTTATGAAGGTTATTGAAAATTAATTAATGAAGATCGTGAGCGCTTTTTAGTAATTGATGGCAAATTAAGTGTCGAAGAAATTGTCAAAATAATTATGGACAAAATTAAGACACTTGATAAATTTAAAAAAATGGGTAAATAAAAATGAATCAAAATATTGACTATTTAAGAAATATTGTAAATAATAAAATGGTTTCACACGCCATTATTTTTAAGGCGAGTCCAAATACAAATGTGGATGAGCCTTTATTATTTTTAGTCAATAGTTTAAATAATTCTAATTATGAAAAATTAGATAAGAGTCTTATTTCAAATAATATTTTATTATTAGATGATGTCAAAGAAGACTTAGTAAAAAATAATTTAGTTGAAGTTTTAGAGAAATTATTTAAGACAACTTTGGTTGCAAATAAACCAAATATTTTTATCATAAAAGAAATCGAAAATGCTTCAAATGCTTTTAATAATTCATTATTAAAAAGTATCGAAGAAGCGCCTGAAAATAGTTATATATTCATCGTAACATATAACTATCATAAAATTCTTTCAACTATAAAATCAAGATGTCAAAGCATCACAATTTTACCTTTATCTTTCAAAGAAAAGATGCTCTATTTAGAGAGCCTTAATTTCAAATCTCGTTACCCAGAAATATATGCAGAATTGTTCGATAATTACGAACAAATAAAACAAAATTTTAATGATAAAACCGAAGAAATTATTAATAAAACTTTAACTGCTTTTTTAAATAGTTATGAAAATTTTTATAAGCTAGTTCATTTTTTACATCTTGAAATTTCTAAAACAAAATATGAATTAACCTTAAATATTTTAAAAATTTTTTACAAGGTTTTAACTCAAAGTTTTGATTTAAAAATGGGTAAAAAAAATAGTGATGTCTTAGCAAAAATGAGAGAAAAAAATATCCCTTATATTAAGGTTAATTTAGCAATAGATGATTTTTTATTTAAGATTAAAAAATATAGAAATTTTTTCATTACAAAAGAGATCTTAATTTCTCAAATAGTTAATATTTATAAAGAACAAATTTAATTTTATATTCTAAAAATTAAATTTAAAATGTAAAACATGAAAACAAAAATCCAGTTTCAAATTTTAAAACTGGATTTTTTTGTTCTTCATAAATTAACTTATTAGCCTTTAAAATTAGATCAGATATACACTTAATTTTTTTATATTATTGTAAAAAAATTAATATATAATTTTAAACGCATGTGGTGAATATGGCGAAGTGGTCAACGCAGCGGGTTGTGGTCCCGTCACGCGCGGGTTCGAATCCCGTTATTCACCCCATTTTTTTATTACCTTTTTTGGTTTTTTTGTTTAGTACCTAAAATGTGACATGAACGACATCTTGCTTCATAAATGTCATCATCACCTAATAAGTTTTCTTGATCATCTTGAATAGTTCTAAAAGTAGTAGTTGCTGCTTGTTGACAATTTGAACAAACTGCTTTTAATTTTGTAATGTGTTCAGCAACTGCAAGTAGTTTTGCAATTACTTTAAAAGGTTCTTTTTTAAAGTTTGTATCAAGTCCTGATACAACAACATATTTACCCTGATTAGCAAGTTCTTCAACAACTTTAACTAAATCTAAATCAAAAAAATGTGCTTCATCAATAATGACTGCATCATAGTCTTTGGCTAGTTCTAAAATTTTGGCAGAATGATTAACAGGTGTTGCACTAACTTCAATTCCTGCTCTTGATCTGATTTTATCAATACCAAAGCGTGTGTCAAAACTAGGTTTGACAACTAAAACCTTGCGTCGTGCATGGTTTAAAATTCTTAACTTTTTAAGAATTTCTTCGCTTTTACCTGAAAACATTGGACCAGTGATAACTTCAATCGCCCCTGGCGTATATTGTGGATACATATTACCTCTTTCATATATCTATATAATTTAATATTACATTGTTATTTTATGTATAATAAGAACTAATAAAATTTTTTTACTAGGAGCATAAATGGAATTAGGTTTAGCAATTGGTCTGATCGTTGGACTATCAATCTTATTTCTTTTAGTTGGGGGTATCACAGCCTTTTTTGTAACTAAAAAAATCTTTGAAAAACAACTACGAGAAAACCCTCCTATTAATGAAAGCATGATTCGTGTCATGTTTAATCAAATGGGTGTAAAAGCTAGCGAAGCACGCATTAAACAAGTAATGCGTTCAATGCAAAACGCAAAATAGAAAATCCGTTTTCATACGGATTTTTTTGATTTTTAAGCTTAAAAATCAACTGCAAATAATTATGAAAAAAATCACAATAAAGCGAAAAATTTTCCTGTTTAAAAGTTGTCTTAGTTTATAATTTAAATAATGCAAATTAATTTTGTTAAATATTATTTTTAAGGTGTTATATGAGTTTAGATAATAACCATGACGGTCAAGACGAAGACCGCAAAAAAACAGGAACCTTTGAAATTCCTGAAGATGATTTAAAAGTTGTTTTTGAAGAAAATAAAAAGGCTCCTAAAAAATCTAAAGAAGTAGAAGAAGCTGAAGAAGAAAATCCTGCTGCTAAAGAAGAGTATCAAGTTCAATCACAAATCATTGATGAAACAGTTAATGGGATTTCTCCACGTTTTGTTTCTAACGAGATGCAAATTTCTTTCTTAGAATATGCAATGAGCGTAATCGTTTCTCGTGCCTTACCTGATGCACGTGACGGGTTAAAACCCGTACATCGCCGTATTTTATTCGGGATGCACGAAATCGGCGTTTTACATACATCAGCACATAAAAAATCAGCGAGAATTGTCGGGGATGTACTTGGTAAGTACCACCCCCATGGTGATAGTTCAGTTTATGAAGCAATGGTAAGGATGGCTCAAGATTTTTCAATGCGCTATCCTTTAGTAGATGGTCACGGTAACTTTGGATCAATCGATGGTGATGCAGCTGCTGCGATGCGTTATACAGAAGCAAGGCTTTCAAAAATTGCTTTCCACATGCTAGATGGAATCAAGAAAAATGCTGTTGATTTTGTCGATAACTATGATGGTAGTGAAAAAGAACCTGCAGTCTTACCGGCTCGTTTTCCTAACCTTTTAGTTTCAGGTGGCCAAGGTATTGCTGTCGGAATGGCAACCACAATTGCTCCCCATAATTTAGGCGAAACAATTGATGCAGCGATTGCTTATGCACGTAATAATGAAATTACAACTGCTGAGTTAATGCAATATATCAAAGGACCTGATTTTCCTACAGGTGGAATTATTTTAGGTACAAGAGGTATTTATGATGCTTTTGAAACAGGTAAAGGATCTATTCCTTTACGTTCAAAAGCAGCGATTACTCATTTTGATAGTGGTAAAAGCCGTATCGTTATTAGTCAGATTCCTTATGGTGTGCAAAAGACTTCAATTATTGAAAAAATTGCTTACCTAGTTAAAGAAAAAATAGTTGAAGGTATTAGCGATTTACGTGATGAAACTAACAACAAAGGAATTCGTGTTGTTCTAGAAATTAAACGTGGTTTTGTGCCTGAAGTGGTTTTAAATAAGTTATTTAAAAACACTAACTTACAAATTAATTTCAATGTCAACATGGTCGCACTAGTAGGTGGTGTACCTCAGACTTTAACATTGAGAAAAACTTTAGAAGTTTATCTTGAGCATCAAAAAGATACTACTAGAAGAGAACTTACTTTTGATCTAGAAAAAGCAGAAGCAAGATTACATATCTTACATGGATTAAGAATTGCTACTCAAAATATCGATAAAGTTATTAGCATTATCCGCTCATCAAGAGCTGATGAAGATGCTCGTGCAAAACTAGCAACTGAATTTAACTTAAGTGAAATTCAGACAAAAGCAATTGTTGATATGAGACTAGGTCGTTTAACTGGTTTATCAATTGAAAAAACTGATGCAGAAATTGCTGAAACAGAAGCGTTTGTTAATAATTTAAAAGATATCTTAGGCGATGAATCTAAGTTATTAGAATTAATTATTAAAAACCTAGAAGAAATTAAAGCTAAATATAACGATGCTCGCCGTACTGAAATCGATGGACAAGCATTTGGTTCAATTAGTGATGAAGACTTAATTCCTGTTAAAGATATTGTGCTTACTCGTTCAGTAAAAGGTTATGTAAAACGCATTGCCTTAGAAGAATACAAAGTCCAAAACCGTGGTGGTGTTGGTGTAAGAACTGCTAAAACATATGATGATGACGATATTAGCGATATCCTACCAACAACTACTCATACTGACTTATTAATCTTTACAAGTTTTGGTAAGGTCTTTAGAATTAGAGCTCACATGGTACCTGAAGTTTCTAAGCAAGCTAAAGGAACACCGTTTGTTAATCTAGTCCAAATCGATCCTAAAGAAAAAATTGTTTCATGATTAACAACTGATGCTTATAACGAAGATCAATTCTTATTAACAGTAACTAAAAACGGAATTGTTAAACGTTCAAATTTAAGTTTATTTGAACGTATTAACGCAAATGGAAAAATTGCTGTTAACTTAAAAGATGGCGATGAATTAATCAGAGCCATGGTTGTAAGTGATAGTGAAGAATTAATTTTAGGTTCTTCAGATGGAAAAATTTGTCGCTTCGATGTGACTGAAGTAAGGTCAATGGGAAGAACAGCTGCTGGGGTTAAAGGTATTACTTTATCAGAAAAAGCAGAAGTTGTGGCTGTCTCATCTTCAAGCGAAGGTAACTTAATTTTTGCCCTAGGTGCTGATGGTTTTGGTAAGAAAACTTCGGCTGATGAATATCGTAAAACACGCCGTGGTGCTAAGGGTGTTCAGACCTTAAAAGTGCAAAAAGCAGGTGACTTAGTTTACGCAGGTTTTGTTAACGGAAACGAAGATGTTTTAGTTATTAATTCAAGTGGAATTACCATTAGAACTTCACTAGAACAAGTTAGTGAAACAGTTAATCGTGCTACCAAAGGTGTGCGTGTTATTCGTTTAAAAGATAATGAAAAAATTAAATCTGTTGGTATCTTAAATATTCAAAAAATTGAAGAAGAAATTATTAGAAGAACAACTGAATTATCTTTAAATGATCTAAATAATCCACCTGTAAGTGTGATTGCTGAAGCACCTTCAAGTGATGATAATTTAGAAGATCAAGATGAAATTTAATTAAATTGATATGTTGCCAAAAGCAACATATTTTTTTATCTATCAAAAAAATTCAATAAATGGTTTAAATAATTTAAAGTTAGTCTATTTGGATTATTTTGACAAATATCACTGATAATTAAAGATATGAAAAAATTCAAATTACTTTTAAGTTCTTCTTTAGTTTCTGCTGTTGCACTAAGTGCAACATTAATTGCTTGTACACAAATTGAAGACCCTGGAACTCTGCCACCTAGAAAAGTTGTTGATCCAACACCTACTCCACCAGCACAAGATCCTGGAACACCTAGTGGATCAGGAACAACACCACCAGCAGATAAACCATGAATACCACCTAAAAATGGTGATCCAGAGCAATCAAATCCACCTAAAAGTGAAGATCCAGGAACAGGACAAAAATCTGAAACACCCCCAAATAACGGGGTTTCAGATCCAATATCAAAAAATAACATTGACAAAAATCTAAATTTACAGACTACTTTAAGAGAAGTTAATAACAAGGAAATTGAAACTAAAATAGACCCAAAAATTCCATCAAATGAGATTTATAAAAATCTTTATGACAGAACATTTTCAATACGTTTTAGCATTCAACAGGAAGATGGCATAATTGCTGCACCTAGCTATTGAGGTACATCATGATTACTAGATTATCATAAGGATGAAGTTGATGAAAATCAAATTACCTTATATCTAGCAACCAATGTTCACGTAGTTTCTGAAATAGGGAACTCTAGTCCACTTAAAGATTCAGGTTGAGATTATTCATCTAATAAAGCAGGTGAAGTTAAATATGTTTCTTTAGGAAAATTAACTGAAGCACCTATTTTTAACCCCTTAAATCAAGAAGAAAATAACATTAAATTTGCAAATAATCAAAGACAAACTACATTAGCACATTTTTATACTAATAGTGACAAAGGTAATCAAATCGGTACCCAAATAAGTGCAATAACTGCAGCTCCTAGATTAATTTTTGCTGCCGTAGATTTCATGGATAAATCAGTTAGTGACCAACTTTCAGATATGCACGAAAAATGAAATTCAAGTACGAGATATCAAGCAGATTCTGATAGAAAAAGTATTGATCAATTAGGTTTTTTTAAGGATTTTGCAGTCGTTGCAGTTGATGTAGATCTAAGTAAAAAAGAAGTGCTAAATAAAGGTACAGGAGCACCTGATACTAATGAAAAAATCAATGCAGAATTTGAATCATGAATCAAAAATGCAATGAAGGCAGTTGATGAAACCATTAACTTGGCTAAGACTAAAAAACTTCCAAATAATGATGGTGATAGATCTTATGTGACATATGACATTCCATCAGCTCTTCATGATAATGAAGAGAATGCAAAAGAAGCAGAAAAATACAACGCTAAAACTGAATATGATAATGTCTATATTTTAGGTTATCCTGTTTCAGGTGGTTTTGCAAAAATTAAATGAAACAATAATGAAGCAAGATATAGTGAAACAAATAAGAATTTGAAAGCCATTGCTAGAAATAATGATTCTTATAATCCTTTTACAGATTATAAGAATGCAAGACAAGAAGAATCAATTATTAAATGAGAACCAGATGCCCTTAGTTTAGAAACTTTTTTCAAAAAGTGATACATAGATTATTATGGTTATCAAATTCGTTCTAACTTCTCAGAAATGGGTGGTGGTGCTTCTGGCTCATTAGTTATGACAGATTATGGATTACCTTTGGGAATCCATTATCGTTCATCAGGATTAGGAGATTCTGCTGCTAGTGTTTATGAATTATTTGTGCAGGCTCGTGATGAAAAAGTTAAAATAGCTAGCACCAATAAAGACATCATTTTATACAAATACAACTTGTTTGATAAAACTGGTAATGAAAAACAAACAACTTCATATCGCAGTAATTTAAAAGCAATTATTGATAAAGAAAATAAAGGTATTTATAAAACTGCACTATTTCCTGAAGGTGTTTAAAATCTGTTTTAATAATGTAAAATAAAAAGTATGAATAATACTTTTGCACACTGAATAAATTTTTATGCTGATGACAAAAAAACATTAGCACATCTTAAAAACATTGAAAAAAATTTGGATAAATATCCAGATTTTTTTGCTAGACCTTACTTTAATGAAAGGGGTTTTAGTTTTGAAAAAGGACTAGGTTATAACCGTTTTAATACACTAACTATGTCTTTAGTTTTCCAATCTTTTTTAAATTTAATTCCTGAAAATATTAACTTAAATATTTTAGTTGCTTATAACAACGATAGCGATTTAGCTTACTATGCAGAACTAGCTCAGCAGATTTTTTCAAAAAGAAATTTCAAAGTATTTCTTTTTGAAAGAGTTGAAGTTGTTAATAGCATTATTAATGAAACTTATAAAAATATAAACCTAGATGCTGCTATTTATTTGAATTATATTAAGGAACAACGCAAATACAAGGTTACTTTTTTAGATGGGCAAGCTAATTCAATTGCTTTAGAAGTTTATGAAAAAATAACTGAAAATATTTTTAAACTAGACCCTAATCAGGATATCCATAAAATGATGAAAGCGCCTTTATATTTAAAAGAAACTGCAATTTTTGATGAATATCGCAAAAAAGTTTTAAGCCTTTCTAAAAGAGCAACTGATGTCAAGGATTTAATAATTGCACTTAGTCATAACTCACAAGCATTTGCACAATTAAGTAGCAAAATTTTAGGTTCCTTAAATTTTGAATATCGTTATGTATCATCAAATAAAATACTTGCTCCTTTAATTGATAACACCATGCAATTATCACGTTCTGCTATTAAAGCAGATGCTGATTTACTATATTCAAGTGATAGTGGTGCAACATTTTTAAACATCGCAATTAATGTTGGAAGCAAAATGCATTTCCTAGAAAAGTTTGAATTTCTAACTTTATTTTTAGACCTTTATCTATTAGATAAAAAAGTAGGCAAAATAGATTTAAGAAATAAAGTGATTGTATTACCTCAATATTTAGGAATTTTACTCGATCCTATTTTTAAAAAATATGAAGTTAATTGATTGGCGATTGAGCAAAATTATAAAAATGAAGTTTCACAACAAGACATCTTATTTTTAATCAACAAAGATAATCAATTTAACTTTAACACTAACTTAATTGACTACTTTGACCACTTGCAAATTTTGGTAGTTTTTTCAGAATTATTAAACTATTACAAAACTCAAAAAGGAAGTATTGGTAATGTTTTTAAACAATCAATCCAACTTTATAAACCTATTTTTGTAATTAAAAATATTTTTCATAGTGAACTACATCAAGTTGAAAAACTACTTTCATACTTTGATGAAAATAAATTTCCTGGAGAATTTAAAAGTTGAACTATGACAGTTAATCCTGCTTATTTTATTGTTCAAGATTATGAAAAAAATATTTTAATTAAAATTGAATATGAATTTTTTAAGAAAATTCTTTTCGTTGAAGTTTATGAAAGAAACTTCAAAAAGGCAAAACGTGCAAAAGCAGTTTTCCACCATATTCATAAAATAGTTAAAGCAAAAGAGTAATTTTTTTAGCGATTGCAGTTTGTAGATTGATCTTTAATATATATAATTAAATAACTAAATAAACTAAGGAGAAAATTATGAGTCAAAAAGATAAAGTTAAAAAAATTCTTAAAAAAAGTAACATTAAAGACCTTGATGAAGTTTTAAGGATACTTGATGAAGAAATACCACATGATGCCAAGGTAGAAATTAATTGTGATGAATCAACAGTTGAGTCAATAAATTGTTCATTTCGCTTTACGTTTCCAAAAGAAAAACTAAAAAAGTAATTTAAATTTTTAAATTGCTTTAAAATTTACAAAAAATTAATTTTTTTGTATGATTACTTATAGTACGTATTTTGCGTATAAATAATCCCCCGCATTAGTGTTAAAGCTATCACCTAGTACGCCCCATTGCAGTGATAGAAGTTGCTAAAGGCATAAGATATGAGAAAGAATTTTATAAGACTGTCTAACTAGTATGTCCTCAAGTGATCGGATTGGGCTGTAAACAAGCGGCAGAGAAAAAGAGCTTTTTTGGCTCTTTTTTATTACTTTGAAATACACCAAAAATCAACTTTATGTTAGTTATTAATCAAATATTTTATTTATCTTTCCTTTTAATAAGTTCTAAGATCATATCAAGTTTATCATTTGTATCTTTATTTTGTTTTTAAGCTTTTGCAAAACCTTCTTTCATCTCAGAACGAATTTCATGTGCAGCTTTTTCTAGTTTAGCGTCAAACTTTTTTTCTTGTCTTTTTTCCATTTGCTTCATTTCATGTCGTAAAATGGAAACCGTTGCTGTTGCTGATTCTTTGATCTTTTCTAATGTTCACTTTTGTCATCATTGCAAATTTTCTCCATTTCCATTCTCCCCACCAGGTTGTCCTGGTGGATCGATAGGTGGTTCAAACTGTTTAGGTGTTCCTTTAGCACTATATTCATAAAGAATGTTACCTGTTTGATCATCTGCAGTTAGATGATTTTTTATTTCTTCAAGGTCGTATTCTTTATCTAGTTCTTTAACTGTTTTATCGCAATTACATTTTTTGAATTTTGCTGGTTTTCATTACTCATATTACTTAATTATAACTAAAGAAAATTGCTATTAATTTTTTTCAGTTTTTTTCATATTAGTATTAAAAATTGCTTCATTTGAATGAACCAATTAGCGATTTTATAAAATAAAACTGTTTTGAATGACTCCAATTAATTCATCATGATTAATAGTAGAATCACATGTAACAACTTATAAGCACTGATCTAATTAAATAAAATTTTTTTTATTTAATTGCTTTACTTTTTTTAAAAGTTTTATAATGATTATATATATTCAGAAAGGATTCATTAATATTGAGATATTAATGATTTATAAATGCAAACAGAATTTAAAAAAGTTAAATACAATACTGTTAAAGAATTAATTAAAGTAGGAGAAAAACTATCTTTTAAAGCAGTTAATCGTGATTTAGAAGAAATTGACTTTAAAGCAAAAAAAGTGACTGTAGTTTCACCATTTCCTGCTATTAGTACTAAAGTTTGTGATGAACAAACTCGTGGTCTAAGTATCATTGCTGAAAAGTATGCTGATAAAGTTGATGTTGTTTCAATTTCATTAGACTTACCTTTTACATTAGCAGATTGATGTGGAGCACATGGTGTTGAAAATGTTGACACTCTAAGTGATTGAAGATACCTAGATTTTGGTAAAAAAACTGGTTTTCTAGTTGATAAACTACACTTATTAAACCGTGGTGTAATTATTGTTGATGAAAATTCAGTAGTTAAATTTGTCACAGCTAATACTAACATTCATGATCAAATTAACTTCGAAGAAGTTAATACTGAACTAGATAAACTAATTAAATAAAACTTCAAAATTTAAAAATAAAAGCGAGCATAAACTCGCTTTTTTTATATGTTTTAAAGTTAATAAACTATGAAACTTTTCTTCTAGTTAAGGTGTCATAAGCAACAACTGAAACTAAAATTGCTGCTTGAATAATGTTGATGAAAGCAGCTTGTTGTTCAAGAATGTTCATACCTAATTGAATGAAGTTAATGATGAATGAACCAATAATAGTTCCTACAACTGTACCAACTCCACCTGAAACTGAAGCACCCCCAACAAACACTGATGAAATAACAGTTAATTCTTGTGAAGCTCCATCGTTAGCAACAATAGCTTGTTGAATTGAAGCAAATACCATTCCTGTAAATCCACTGATTACCCCGATAACCACAAAGATCATCATAGTTGTAAATTCAACATTTACCCCTGATAAAGCAGCAGCTTTTTTATTTCCCCCGATTGCATAGATCGCTCTACCAAAACGAGTGTTTTTTGAAATAAACATGAAGACTGCAATAATTATTACAACGTAAAGGATGTATAACTGCAACCCAAATCTAGACATAGAAATTAATAAAGCAACAGCTAAGAAGAATCCTATAACAATTACTTGTTTGATAATTAAGTAAGCAATGTGTCCTGGATTAAGTCCAAATTTTTTCTTTTGAATATATGCAACAACATTCATTACAACTACTAATACACCAATGACAATAAATAGTAAGAAAGCAACGATATAGAAGTTTGAAAGTCCACTACCTAAATTAACATCGATAGTTAATAAAGTGAAATCTTTAAAGGCATCTCCGTTAATCCCTAGTGCAGGTGAATCAGCAGCAATTGTTGTTCCTGCTGATAAAAATAGTAATAGCCCTTGGAATAAAAGCATTCCCCCTAGAGTAACAATGAAGGCAGGGATTTTTAAGTATCCTACTAAAAATCCACTAGTAATTCCGATCGCTAATCCAACAGCAATTGCTGTAAAAAATGCCGCAGCCACCGAACCATTTGTTTCTAAATAAGTTCTAACGGCTATATAACCAGTTAAACCAAAGAGCCTACCGACTGATAAGTCGATGTTACCACTAATGATAACTCATAGCATTGGCATTGCAATTAGTAAGATCTGCACGTTATTTCTTAACATCGTATTAAACTGGTCAGGTTGTAAAATGTGTGATGGAGAACTAATTGATGTTCAAACTGAGAATAAAATAACTACAAATAAAAGGATGTAGTACATCGAGTTACGGTTTAAATGCTTTTTAATAAACCTTGTGTATGGACTAGTTTTTTTATAATAAGTAGTCGCTCGATATTTGACTTTGACTCCCTTAATAGAATCACTTAGATAATCTAGACCTTTATTAATTTGTGACTTGATATCTGAAACAAAGTTTCCTACAGGGTTTGACTTATTTTGTTTTGACATTTTCTTTTACCTTTCCAACTGAAATTTCGAAGATCTTTTCTTGAGTTGCTTCGCTAGTTTTAATTTCGCCTTTAACATAGCCACCATCCATGACAAAAATGCGATCTGTTAAGCCAATTAATTCTTCTAATTCTGAACTAATGACAATTACACTTTTGCCTGCTGCTGCTAAATCAAAAATAATTTTATAAATTTCGTATTTTGAACCAACATCAATTCCTTTTGTTGGTTCATCAATAATTAATGTTTGAAATTTAGTTGTCAAGGCTTTGGCAATAACGACTTTTTGTTGGTTACCACCTGAAAGAGTTTCAACATTATATTGAATATCTGGAACTTTAATTTTGAGTTTTTCTTTTAGTTCCATTGAATTTTTTACGAGTCTATTATGTTGTAAAACAGATGCTTTTGTATAAAGATGAAGTGATGCTGAACCAATATTGTTATCGATTGTAAACATCTGAATTAGACCTGTTAATTTCCTATCTTCAGAAGCATACATCAGCCCCATTTTAATGGCTTCTAGAGGTCTTTTTATATTAACTCTTTTTTTGTTAACATAAATTTCACCGCTTTCGATTGTTCCAAATTGCTTTCCAAAAACTGATAAAGCAAGTTCAGACCGACCCGATCCTACTAGCCCCGATAAACCAACTATTTCTCCTGCTTTAACATTAAAATAACCATTTTTCACGACATAAACATCACTAAATTTAGGGTGTTGGACTCTAAAATTTTCGACTCTTAAAGTTTCTTCTCCTATTTTGCGATTCTCAGGTTTAGGTGGAAACTTAGCTTCTAAAGCACGACCAACAATGTCTTTAATAAGTTGTTGTTCAGTAATTTTTGTTTCTTCATTATTGTATGAAGAAATGAATTTTCCATCACGAATAACAACAATATCATCTGCGACATATTCCACTTCTTTTAACTTATGAGAAACGAAAATTGATGTAATGTCATGATCATCTCTTAGTTTTTTCATTAAATCTAAAAGTTTAAAACTTTCTTTGTCGTTTAATGAAGAAGTAGGCTCATCAAGAATTAATAATTTAGATTCTTGACTAAGAGCTTTTGCAATCTCAATTAATTGCTGTTGGGCAACTGATAAATTTCCTGCAATATCTTCAACATTGACATTTGTTAAACCAACTAGATCAAGTCACTTTTTAGATTCTTTAATCATTTCAGTTCATTTTAAAACACCAAATTTTTTGCGATAGTGACCCATAAAAACATTTTCATAAATAGGTAAGAAAGGTGAAATAGATAGTTCTTGGTGAATAATTGCTATTCCCTTGCTTTCTGAATCACTAATTGACTGAAATTTGGCTTTTTCGCCATCAAAATAAACTGTTCCTTCATGCGAAGTATGAGGAATAACACCTGAAATAACCTTCAATAAAGTACTTTTACCAGCACCATTTTCACCAATTAAAGAAAGAATTTTACCTCTTCTTACTGAAAATGAAACATCACTAAGTGCAGTTACACCAGGATATTTTTTAGTGATTTTATCCAGTTTTAGAATAAATTCACTTTTGGATTTTGCTTTTGGTTTTGGAGCAGGTTGATTAATATTTGTTTGCATTTTTTCCTTGCTTTATAAAAAGAATTAACTTGAAAAAGTTAAATCTTTTTATATTTGTATTCTGATAATTGATTATGATGGGAATTCAGTTGCAACATTTTCAGGTGTTACAATAACTGGTGTAAAGCTAAATGTTGTAATAACTTTGCTTCCTACTTTATATGAAGTAGTATCTAATTGTCAATTATCATTTGGGCTAGTTAATTTTACAAATGCTGCAACTTGTTCTCTTGTTGCGTTAGGGTACGCTGTAAGTAATGTTAAAATTGCTGTACCTGCTCTTGATAGAGGTTCATCAGCTTTTTTAATAGTCATGTCAACTTTGCTGTTTTTTGCTTTTAATGAAGAAACAACTCCCTCGATACCATCTTGACCAGTAATAAATACTTTTGATCAAATTGTATCTTTTTCTGCAGTACCAGCTACTGTTTTTAGAGCATCAGCAAGACCAATTGCTAATCCATCATTAGGTGCTAGAATACCAACTAAATTAGCTCTTTGAGTTTCTGTTGCTGTATTGTAAACAGTTTGGAATGAAGCAGCTGCTGTTTGCGCAACTCAGTCAGTTGTTGCAACATTTTCAAATGCTGTTGCTGTATTTAAAAATTTAAGGTGTGCATCTTCTGTTTGAGCTTTTTTAATTACTTCCATTGCACCGTTAAAGAATAATTTTGAGTTATTATCAGCTGGATCACCTGCTGATAAGTAGATAAATTTATCTTCAGATAATTTTTTACCTTTAACTTCTTCAATTAATGCATTAACATTGTCTTCGACACTTTTACTTGCATCTCAAGAATGTGTTGCACTATAAATTGCTTTAACTAGACTGTATCCTTGTAAAGTTCCAACACGCTCATTGTTATATGTTACGTAGTAATCATATTTGTCGCTACCTGTAATTAAACGGTCATATGCAACAAGTGGAACTTTTCTGTGGCTTGCGTCATTAACTACTGATCCAATTGATGCAGAGTCTTTTGCTGAAACAAGTACACCTTTAGCACCACTAGTTAAAGCAGTTTCCAAAGCAGAGTTTTGTTTAATTTGGTCACCGTTATTAGTTGTTTTTCCACCAAAACCGCTATTAGTTGCAGCAGTTTGTAATATACCTTCTGCTGTTTTTCATCTAGGGTTTGTTGGGTCACTAACTGCTAAAGCAAATTGAGCAGATCCAACTGGGTTTTTTGCTTTTCCAGTAATTTGTTTTACGAAGTGAACAGTTGAATCACCTTTAGTTGCTTTAAGTAAAACATTTAATTTAGATGAATCTGTTCCATCGTATGCAACTGAAACAACTGTTAGTGTTACTGTTGTATCAGTTGGTGCAGTTACTGTGACATCTTTTGTTGTCAACTCTGCCGTTCTTGTGGCTTTAGTATCAGCTGACAAGGTTGGAGTAACAGTTGCTTTGTTTGCTGTTAATCATGTTTGTAAAGCAGCTTTATCTGTTGTCCCCGTAACTTCTTCTAAGTTTCCTGAGAAAGTTAAAGTAGTTAAGAAGTCTTTGTTTGCTTGCAAGTCTTTTGTTACTTGAGCAGGTTCTACTGAAACACCGTTTGAACAAGCAATCGCTGTTGTTGCTGCAGCAACTGCACTAAGTGCTAGCGCTGGTAATAAAATATATTTTTTAAAACTTTTTTTCATAAATAAAATATCCTTTGTTTGTATGTATTTAATAGTCATATTTTATTCCTTTCGCAAATTTGTCGGCAATTTTTTTCAAAAATCTTTCAAATTGTGAAAAAAAGGCAGTTTTTTCATATCAAAGTACTAACATTCAATTATTTGTACTCATTTTTAATAATTTTTGATATACACCCTGAATTTAATTCAATAGTTAAAATTAGCAGCCTAGAGCCTAAAATTTAACTAACTAAAACATTTGAATTAATTAATATTTTCAATTAAATCTGCTTTTTTGATAAGATTGCTATGTTTAAATAATCTTTAAATCACAAAAGGAGACCTTATGAATTTGGTAAACCCTAACAACGAAGGCAAAGAAACAGGTTTTAGCCCTAACGTTGATAACACTGAAAGAAGCGCTAAAATAAGCACTGGTGCGAAAGTAGTTTGAATTATTTTATGAATCTTAATAATTCCACTTATTTATCACGTAGTTAAAAGCAACTGATTTAATCGCCAACAAATGAGCATTAATAATGCTGCTTCAAGTATCGATACATACTTAAAAAACCGTAAAGACACCTTAACAAAACTAGTTGATGCAACTAAAAGTTATGTAAATTATGAAGGTGAAACTTTAAAAGCAATTACTTCACTAAGAAATATGAATATTTCAAGAAATAACTTTGGTGATGCTGATGCCATGATTAATTCAGCTTTTGGTCGTTTAATGGCTGTGGCTGAAAACTATCCTCAATTAAAAGCTGAATCAATGTTTCAACAAATGATGGAACAAGCAACTTACATTGAAAAAGAACTAGCAGCTGCTAGAAGAAACTATAATATGAATGTCACCCAATACAATAACCAATTGTATTCATGACCTGCAAGCGTAGTTGCTGGTTTTAAAAACTTAATGCAAATGCCTTTATTTGCTGCTTCAGCAACTGACAAACAAGACGTTTCATTATCAATTTAAAATTTATCTCTTCAAAACTTTGAAGAGATTTTTTATTGCATTTTAGCATTAAAATTGGCTTATCAAAAACTTCGAAATTTTTCGACAATTATTTTTTAATCGAGTAATAATAAAATTATATACATACATCAAGGTGGTCAAAATGAATCCAAAATTCAAACTAGAAATTATTAAGGGTGAAGTAGTTTTAGTAACTAATAATAGCCATATCAGCATTAATGAGATTATTGCTGAATTAATTTCAAATAAAAATGATCTTTTAAATCAAGATCAAAAAGCATGAGAAGACTTAATGGAAAAAGTTTTCGAATTTGTTAACAAAACAAATAAAAGAGAATTAACTGACAAAGAAAAAGAGGAACTAGTTAAAAATAGTCCTTTATTCAAAGCGGTTGAACAAGAAAAAACTAGATTAGAAGCTGAAAAGCAAAAAATCGAAGATGAAAAAGCAGATCTTGCTGAAAGAAAGCAAAATTCAGAAATAAAATTAAATAATGACATTAATGATTTAAAAATTCAAATTAATAATGTCCAAAATGAAAAAAAATTAATTCAGGAAAAATTAGAACGTGAACAAAAATCTAAAGAATCTGAAATTGCTGCAAAGAAAAAAGAAATTGAACAACTTTTAGAAACGGAAAAAGCAAAAATACAATCTGCATCAGCAGATGATAAAATTAAAATGCAAGATGACCATAATAAAAGTCTTGAATTTTTAAAAAAGCAACTTAGTAATTTAGAATTAGAAAAACTATCTGTTGAAAAAGAGCTTGAAAAGGAGCAAGAATTTAAAGCAAATGAATTACTTAAAAAAGAAAACGAGCTTAAAGCGAAATTAGAAAATGAAAAATTAAGATTAGAAGCAGAATTAACTTCAAAACTTAATAAAGAATTTGAAAATAAAAAAGATGAACTCGTTAAGAAAATTAAAGAAGAAGAATATAAACAATTAGTAGCTCGCCTAGAAGAGCAAAAAAGAGACATTTCTGAATCTTATAAAGAACAATTATCTAAAAAAGATGATGAACTAAGAGAAGTCAAACAAATAGCGCAAGCGCGCTTAACAAGCAATATAAAAGTTCGTGGAAATGAACTAGAAAATTACTTATGAAGTCAGGCAAGAGAGTTTTTAGTTGATGAAAATTTAACTATTGAAAAGGCTAAAGAAATTAATAAAACACTTCCTGATTTTATCCTTGAAATTTTATATAGAGGTAAACCTGAAAGAACTTTTGTACTTGAAATGAAAACTGAATTATCAGAAAATGGAAAACAAAAAAACAGAGATTTCTACGAAAAACTAGAAAAAGATCGTAAGAATAACAATGCTGATTTTGGGATTTTAATTACTGAATTAGAAAAGGAACAAAACTTTATGGTTCGCTTTGTGTCGGGTCATGAAAGACTAATTGAAATGAGACCCGACTATTTCTTAACATACTTCATTAATCAAAAAAGAGACATGCTTGAACTTGCTAGAAGAAGAGAAGAAATTGCTAGTGATTCAGAGTTTAAGGATCTTAAAGCTAGAGAAACAATTAGAGAATTTTTCGAAGAATTAAAAGATCATATTAACAAAAATCTAATTGGAATAATTCAAAAAGAATTAGAAACAATTATGAAGAGAGTTGATGTAATTGAAAAGGCTGCAAAAAGTATTCGCAAAAGTGTAACTGTTAAAATTAAAGAGTTAGCATTTCAATCAACAATTGATCTATTAGAAAATACTGAAAAATTTATCGAAGCAACTTCTAAATTAAAACCTAAAGATCCGTTAACAATTGAAAAAGAAAAACAAGCTAATAAAGAACAAATTAGACTAATTCAAAAAGAAACTGAAGTTTATGAACCTGAAGATGATTCTGGATTTGAAGTAGTTGATGAAGATGATGAAGAGCAAAAATAGTTAGCTTAAAACTACTTAATCAACTAATTTTACACCACTTAAAATTAATAGTTTTAAGTGGTTTTTTATTTCAGTTAATTAACTAATATTATTTATAATAAGGATTAATATGAAAAAAGTTACAGAGCCACTTAGTTATAAAGAATTTGAACAGCGTGTTTATCGCTACACTTATCCTTTTGTAATTGAAACAGTTGAAAAGTTTTTTAAAGAACATCAAAGGCAATTAAAATGATTAAACCCTGGATGACTTGTTTTAGGAATTTTATTACTTCCTGTTTTTTTTATCGGAATCGCCTTCATTGTACTTTATTGAAGTTCTTCATCGTTATTAATAACTGAATTAAAAAGACAATTAAAACCTAATCATATTTATAAAAATATTTTTGATAGTATTTCTGAAGATTTTGAATTTATCTCAGCACAAAATAGTGGTGATTTAGATCCTAGAGATTATCCAATTGCTAGTTATGGTGTACCAGTAATGGCTTTTAAAAGCATCGTGCAACGTTCACCTGAATTTAATATTAGATATCGAGAAAATCTTTTCTCGATTAGATCACTAACTTATGAATGAATTGAAACAGTTGGTAAGGTGGAAACTAGAAGAAGACAAGAAGTTGCCATTGCTAAAATGCTAATGAAACCTAATGAATTCAGTGATTTTGATTTTACTTGATTTCAAAAAAGTTTATTTACTCGCTCACAAAATATTCAAACTGAAAATAAACAATTTAATAGTGTCTTTGCCATGAAAAGTAACGACCCTATTAAAGCTTTAATGGTAGCAACTCCTTATTCAATGGAAACTTTATTAAAGCATTATCGAAATAATATTTCAACTAACTTATTACATTTAACTAAGAATAGAAATACCTTTAAAATTTCTTTTGCAGTTTCATTAAAAGGATTTTTAATTTTAAATTATAAAGTTACAAATAATGCTGAAACTGTCGTTAGAAATATTCTAAGTGACATCATGGGCGACATGTATGAACTGTATTCAATCGTTGCTTTACTGGCAATTCCACCGATGTTAGATTAATTAAAATATTACCTTTTATGAATTTTCATAAAGGTTTTTTATTAATTTTTTATGTAATTTTAGATTGCAAAAACTGCATAAAAAATGGTTGCTTAGGCAACCAACTTTAATCTTTTAAACAATTCTTAATTCAATTGGAATTCTAATTAGTAAATAAATTTGGAAGATTTCATTAATAATTGAATTAGCAAAATTATTGGCAATTTTATCGGTTAATAATGAAAAACCAAAATGCAAACTAGGAGTGTAATCAATATAAGGAACAAACTTAATTTGCAATGAGTTATCAATTTTTTCTAAACTTCATTTTTTAGCTCTAATTCCTGATTTAGCTAAATTTAATAAGGTTGCTTTTGTTTTGTCATCAAGCAATTCTTTTAATAAATTAATGCTATTAGTTTTTGCTTTAAAGAAGCTATCAAATTCTTCATTAGCAGATTCAAATTCTCTCAGTTTATCAAAACGAGGTGAATCAGATTTTAAAGTAAAGATTAATTTTTTATAAAACTGCACATTTTTTTGGCTTGTACTTAAATCATATTTAACTAGTCCAATTACTCTTTTAGGAAATAAATCTTTTTTCTTCCCTCAAGTATAACTTTGCAGTTGGAAAATAATTTTTGAACCGTTATATTCTAATAACATCTGGTTAGTACGTGAATTAATTAAACCTTCTTCAGGGATTTCAAATTCGCCTGTATGTCTGACTGAACTCAGTTCTAAAAAGTCTTTATCAGCTGCTCCATAAAATTTAAAACCTTGAAAATTAGCAAACACTCTTTTATAAATTAAAGTTTTATCAATTACATTTGAAAGATATTGAATAATTTTATTGCGTCTTGTGATTCTTGTTACAAATAATATAAAAGCAATTAAGAAAACAGCAATTGCAGCAAAAGCTAAAGCAATTTGATAAACCTGTGCTTGTCCTGGGTTTAAAATCAATCAAGTAGCAACTGCAGTGGCAATTGCAGCAATTCCTATTACAAATAAAATTATTATAAAAATACCAAAGAAAAAACTATTAATAAATAATCACCATGATGGTAATTCCTTAATTCTTTTTTCAATTCTTGGAATTAATAGTAGTTTAATTCCATCACGGTTTGCTTTACGAAACCGTGTCTGCAGGTCTTTGTAATCTTTAGTCATATTCTTTTCTTTAATATAAATTATACAGTCATTTTTTAGCAAAATGAAATTTACTCATACTATTCTAGCAAAAAAGCAAAATTTTCGGTAAAAAGTTAATACATGTCTCCGTTTTTCTGCAAAAATTTGAATTAGTTTCACTTTGAGAGTTTAAAAAACAGTTTAGAAAAAATTCCAAACTGTTTTTGGTTTTGATTATGTTGATTAATAGAACTAAGTTATTCTTTTCTTATCTTCTTCCATAAGGAATATATGAATAACCTCTGATGTGCAAATTTCAATCATTCATATTAAATTCGCTAATCTTATTTTTTTCAATTGGTATCAGCATTGAACTTAATCTTTTTCATGATCAATAGTGATTTAATTGTTCATCTAATGGACAATTAGGACAAGGATCAACTTCGTCATCGTACAAAAATTCAATTGTGAATTTATGACTTTCAGGTTCTATTTTATAAGAATTAATTTTAATTCCCTTACTTAAATCACCAATTCCTACATTACCATCGCCATATGTAGACCTAAGATCTTTAACAAATAAATAATCATATTTTTCAAAATCCATTTTAGAATTAATAGCGTCAAAATTGAAGGTCTCTGTTCAAGGAAAGTATTTTTTAGATAATTCTTCATCAGAAAGTTTTTCTGTTTTATACCAATATAAATAGTCTTCTAAAGCAATAAAATATTTCAAATACTTTTCACGATCTTGATCTTCTAGCCTTAATGCTTGTTTTAATTCACCTTCGTTTTTTACTAAACTAACAGATTTTAAATGATTAGGATATGGTTTTTGCTCACTAAAATACTTTATGAAATCTTCGTATTGATTACTAGAATCAGCAACAAATTTAGGTTCATATTCTCAATTTCATTTTTTAATAAATGTTTCCCACTTAGAAATATAAGAATTATTAATTTCAACTGGATACCAGTTATATGAGTCCCTGTCTTTGTCTGTTTTATCTAATTTTTTATTTTTCCAATCATTTTCAATGATCCATTGAAAATCACTAAATGTGAAATCCATAAAATTTCAAGTATTTAGTTGTAAATAATTTTTGTTGTCTATCGTTGTTTTAACAAATAAGCCAGAACCTTTTAAAATACTTTTATCATTAAATGGCACATGTGGTCCTTTATTAATATTTGATGCACTGTTTTTAATAATTTCTGTATTATCAAATGTTGAAGATTTTTTAAAAGTACTTTTATTGCTAAACGGTGAAATAGGCTCCTTAGGAGAACCCTTATCCTCCAAAGGCTCTGGCGCTTTAGGAATGTCTTTATTTTCTAATGGTGTAGAATCCTTTTGAATGTTCTTATGATTTAATCCTATATTAGGTGAGCATGCAATAAATAATGAAACAGTTGAAACAGAAATTACAGGAGCTATCAATATTAAGAACATTTTATTTTTATTATATTTTAGAATAGGTAAGGGCGACATCCATATCCTTACTTCTGGCATCATCATTTTCGAAATACACATTGAATCTGTATGTTCCTGATGTCTCTGCCTTAAACTCGATTGTTTTAGTATTGACTCTTTGGGTTTCTCCAGAAATATTTGTAAAATTAGTTGCAGTAATTGTTCTTGCAGTTCAATGCTCAAAATAATAATGATTATCAGGTTTAACAATAGTTAATCCTAATTGTGTTGGACCGATGAAATGCTTATCGTAGACTGCAGGAGTATCACTCGAACTTTTTGGTCTTAAAACTCAGTCTAATGAATCTTGATTTTTTCATGTGATGTTAACTCTGTATTTATCACCTGCACTTAAGTAAATTGATTTACTACGTGGTTTCGCTCTACCATTACTACTTCTAAGAACAAAGTAATCTAAATTCTCAAGCGATTCCTTCATTCTTGAAAAATTTGCAACGCCAAAACCTATTTTTTGTTCATAAACAAGGTGGTTCTCAACATGCTCATAACTATCTTTAAATTTTGTTGAATAATTATTTCTTGAACCAGAAATTAACGCACTCTTTGCAATTAATGAATCTGCTCCTTTATCGAAATAATTAGAATAATTATTTTTTAAAAAAGATATCATCGCAGTAACAGAAGGTGCAGAGTAACTTGTGCCATTTTTATGTTTTTCAGTGTCAGCAGGTTCAAGACCTGTCTGTTGCTCAAATGTATCTGGCACAGATGTTGTTATATAATTATCCTTTCTTGATCACTCACTGAAATCTTGTGCAACTATTGGAGAAACTTCTTTAACCGCCCCTACCACAATAGAATTTAAAGACAATTTATAACTGTCTGTATATTTTGCTAATTCAAACTCATAACCCCTTTTTATGGGTGCACCATACTTGTCATATCCACGAGAAACATCACCATCATTACCTGCAGATTGTATAAAAATTACATCAGGATTAGCATTAATAACATTATCTAGTCACT
>NZ_NQNY01000008.1 GCF_002276225.1 Mycoplasmopsis agassizii
GCAGATAGCATTATTAAATCTCTTGGATCGCAGATTAATAAGATAAATGTTCAAAATGTAGCGATCAACTCTAAAGTAGAAACATTAGCAACTAAAGTTGAAAATCTTGAAATCAAATTTGATAATCTTGAAACTAAAGTAGATAATCTTGAAGTTCAGGTTAATTAAGTGAAAGAACAAAATAAAGACCTTTATTCTAAAGTTGAAAATCTAGAAGCACAAGTTAAGGAAGTAAAAGAACAAAATAAAGATCTTTATTCTAAAGTAGAAAGTCTTGAAACTCAAGTTAAAGAGGTAAAAGAACAAAACAAAGATCTTTATTCTAAAGTAGAAAAACTAGAAGTTCAAAACGAAGGGTTAAAAAAGCAAAACGAAGAAATTGTTGAACAGCTAAAAGAAATTCTTGAATTAATTAAGAAAAAGTAGTGTAATTTATACTACATATATATAAATAACGCAAAAAATTCTTTATTAAATTCAAATTTGTGCAAAAAATATGAAAAAAATATTTTTTCAACTTTTAACTTAAAAATACTGCATAATATTTATGTGTGATGTAGGGTTTCTAATCTACACATATAACCCATACGCATCGGTCACATCGCACAATTACAAAATAGAGCAATCTAGATGCTCTATTTTTTTTATTTTCATAATATATGTACAAGATTAAGTCATTGTTTTGCTAAACTTTTTGTAAAACAAACTATTTAAATAATAAAAAAAGCTTTTAAAATAATGAAAAGTCATAAAAAAACGAACCAAAATGGTTCGTAAATTTTCTTTAAAGTTTTTATTTTGAAGTGGATTACTTAATTTCAAAAGTTTGTAATTTTTGAATTTTGTAAGGTTGATTATAAATAATTAGTTCAACTTCTTTATCGGCTTCAACTGTAAAGTGTTTCTTATTAATTTTAATATTTAAATTACTATTTTTATATTTGATGCTGTAATTTAAACCATCTCAATCTGAGGCTAGTAAAGGGTTTAAATATAACTTACGGTTATAATATTTTAAACCACCATAACCAAAAACGATCATTTGAAATGTTGCAGCTAAGGCACCTGAATGGATTCCAGTATCACTTGAATGAAAGTTAGAACCTAAATCAATGTTAATAGCGTATTTAAATAAGTTATATGCATAGTCTAAGCGATGGCGATATTCAATTGCACTAATTGCATAGGTTGATGGTGAAAGCGATGAATCATGTGTAGTCGAATTTTCATAAAAGTCTCAATTTTTTTGTAAATCTTTGACTGTTAAATTATCTTTAAATAATCAATTTAATAAAACTACATCAGCTTGTTTAGTTAATTGTCCACTTAATTTACTAATCCCTTCAGCTGTATTAAATAATTTTTTACCTGCATCACCACGTAATTTAAAGCCTGAAATATTTTTCTTTTCCAGGTTTAAATAGGTGTCATTTTCTGGCAAAATACCATCGCTAGTTAGACTTTGTTGCTTTAATTTATTAGCAACATTTTCTAAGTCTTCCAGTTTATATGGGTAAGGAATTTTGTTGTTGATTTTGACTAATAATTCACTGCTATTTGCTTCTAGATCCTTGATATATTCAATTGCAAGATCTAGATTAAATTTAGCCATTCTGTTAATATAGGCATTATTATCGATATTACCTTTATATTCATTTGGGCCCATAACATCTGTGATTACGTAGATATCTAATTTGGGGTTATATTCAGCACGCTGGCTTCATCAAATCGCTGTATCGATAATCATTTCATAACCATATTCGTTCATGAATTCTTGATCATCAGTAACTCGATAATATTGCTCAACTGCGTAAGCCACATCTGCAGAAACGTGAATTTCTTGAGCACGTGAAGCAATTGGCACCTGTTTACCAGTTTTGATATCAGGTTGACCTCAATAAGGAGTAACTTCACCTTCGTGTGGAAGTGAAGTTTCTCATGGATATTGGGCACCAAGATGTTTTTTCTCTTGTGCTTTTCTACGAGCGCCATTTAAACCTAAATAACGATATTTTAAATATTGCCTTGCACGAGCAGGATCTGTAAAAATTAAGTTAGGTAAAATAAATAATTCACTATCTCAATAATTGTGTCCCTGATAACCTTCACCCGATAAACCTTTAGCTGCAATACCATAATGGTCGCTATATTTAGGGATAAATGTATTCATTTGATTAATTGAATAATATAGTGCTAAACGATCATATTTAGCATTATAACTTTCTCCAATGATATCAACTTCTCACTGTCTAAAAATAGTTTCTCAAGTTACTAAATTTTCATTTTGAATTTGCTCATAAGAAGTTTTTTTCAAAACTTCGGCAAGGTCATAAGATTTTTTAATAACATCTTTAATATTTAATGATTTAGGTAATTCATCTTGTGATGAATTAACGCTCATTAATTTTTCAATTACTGCACTTGTGTTAGATTTTAAAATAAATCTAACTTTGAAACCAATGTTACGGCGTTTCATGAAAAGGACAAAGTCATCATTATCTTTATAAGGATGTTCTTTGTTATCGTTAAGCACTCTAACTTGTAAGTTTTGAATGACATGTTGCTTTGACTTAGTGCTTTGATATTGATATTGCACTAAATTTTCATTATATAGTTTTTTAATACCTTCTTTGAAGTGCATGACTCCATTATTATTACTTGAGCCGTTAATATGAGGCATGATAATAATTTCTGAATCTTCTCCTTCAAGTTGCTCAAAAACAAATTTTTGAGCAAATAAATGTTTAACACTTTGCGAAACATTTTTATAGTAACTAAAACGGTATTTCTTTTGATTACGGCTAAAAGTAACGATTCTTTTAATTTGTCCTGATTTTAATTCTAAGGTTTTACTATATTCATCTTGATTAGTAAAAACTAAAAAATCGCCATCAATATAAATTTCATTTTGAATTGAGTTAGCTAGATTAGCTAATTCAGATTCTTCATTATCATCACCTTTATTATAAAAACCTGCTAAGAAAAAATCTTCTTTATGTAAGTAATTATATTCTTCATCAACTGCTCTAATGCCGATGTAGCTATTACCTTGATTAAAAATTGATTCAGTTTTTTTGGCTAGCTTATTTTCATAGCCATGTTGAGTAATTTCAAGATTATCAACATCATATTTAAGTTCGACTTTATTCATATATTTACTTTGAAGGTGTATCTCTCTTTTCTGCTAGTTTAATGATTTCTTCTAAGTTTAATTCAGTTGTATCTTGTACGATCACATTACAATAATTTTCTCAATCAGCTTCAACTCCATGAGTTATTCCGACTGTGAAAAGTCCTGCAGCTTTTAAGCCTTTAACACCTTCAAGAGCATCTTCAAAACCAATTACTTGTGGTTTTTGAAGACCTAAACCTTTAACACCATTTAAGAAAATATCTGGTGCAGGTTTACCCTTTTTAACTAACATAGGATCTACTGTAAAATCAAAATAAAATAGTAGTCCTAATGAATCTAAAATGCGTACTGCATTTTTTGAACTTGATGTGATTGCCATTCTCAAGCCCATTCTTTTTGCTTTTTTGATTAAATCTTCCATTCCTGGTAAGATATCTTTTTTCTTCAGTTCAGATTTTAATAAATTTACATAGTATTCATTTTTTTCTTTTAAGATTCTTTTGAATTCTTCTTCACTAAATTCATTAGATAATGCTTTCAGTTTTAAAATAGCAGTTAAAGTATCTGCTCTTGATAAACCTTTTAATCTTGCATTATCTTCTTCTGTATACATTATTCCATAACGCGCTAGCGTTCATGATCAAGCACGGTAGTGTAAACTTGAAGTTTCCGTTATCACCCCATCTAAATCAAAAATTAACCCTTTAATTTTTCTCATCTTTAACCCTCACTAATATTGATTGATATTTATCTAATTTGTTTTCGAAAATTTCTTTAGAAGAATTTAATATAATTTTCTTCTTATTAAATTTTAAATTAATTTCGTAATTATTTAAATTTATATATGCACGAATTATTGAGCCATCATTTGCTTTACGAGTAATTGAAATTAGATTGTTTTGATCTATTTTCATTTTACTTTCACCATCAATTAAATATTTTTTTAATGATGTTTTTCTTAATTTAATAAGTTGCTTATAAAAATTTAAAATCGAATTTGGGTCTCTTTTTTGTTCTAAAACATTGGTTTTACCGACATTTTCGGAAAATTTGATTCACGGTTCATGGTTTGAAAAACCATGATATTGAGAATCATCTCATGACATAATCAACCGTGAATGATCTCTACCGTTAATATTATGATACTCTCTCATTTGCTCTTCTGTGTAAATATTTTTTTGATCTACATAAATTTTAAATGAGTTTAAGGCATCAACATCTCTAAATTCTGAACGGTCTTTAAAGTTAGCATTTGATAAAGCAATTTCTTCTCCATAGTTAATTGAAGGAATTCCTTTTTGTACTAGCGTGAATAATGCTAGCGACTTCGCGCCTGTATCTCAATATGCTTGATCTTTAATGTAACGTGAAACAGCACGACTAGTGTCATGATTAGTTAAAAAGTTGATAAATTGTCCACCTGAAATTAATTTACTATTTTGATAACGCATTGCATTTTTACTTGCAAAATCTTCAACTTTTCAATCAGGATCATAACCATTACGACCTGTTTCTTTACCCCAACCAATTCACCATCAACTAAAATTGTAGAATGTATCTGCAATTTTAGTTTTATCATTTGCATACTTAATTAATTTTGAAGGAGTGATGCCACTTGCTTCACCAATAAGAAAAACATCGTTTTTATTTTTCTTAATTTCTTTAATTAGGTTTTGCAAGTATTCAACCATTTTTGATCCAAAACTGTGTACTGTACCACTTTTTAGTAATTCCTTATGCACGTGTTGGATAGCATCTAAACGAAATCCTTTAACTCCAAGTTGATATCAAAAGTCAATAACTTTTGCCATTGATTTAACGACATTAGGATTTTCTCAATTTAAATCTACTTGTTCTTTTGCAAATAAATGATAGTAATATTGATCAACTTGCTCAACATATTCTCAAGCTGAACCTCCAAAAATTGATTCTGATTGATCAGCTTTTTTGCTTCAAATAAAATAGTTAAATTCTTCACTATTTGGGCCTTCTAGTGCTTTTAAAAATCATTTGTGTTTATTAGAAACATGATTTAAAACTAAATCCATAATAATTTCGATATTACGTTTTTTAGCTTCATAAGATAGTTCTTTAAAATCTTCAATTGTTCCAAAAGTTTGTCACACTTTAAAGTAATCTAAAACATCATAACCTGCATCAGCAAATTCTGTTTCATAAATAGGATTAAGCCAGATTGCATCAATTCCTAGTTCTTGCAAATAATCTAATTTTGAAGTGATTCCTTTTAAATCCCCTTGCCCATCATTATTTGAATCTTTAAATGATCTAGGGAAGATCTGATAGATTACTTTATTTTTCCATGTTCTAATAGTTTGCATGTTTATACATCCTTTAATTTATAAAATAAAATTATTTTAAAATAAATTTAAAATAATTTTTAATTAATTCTCTTTTCAGTTTTGGTGTCAAAAAAATATGCCTTTTCTTTGTTAAAAGAAAGTAAATATTTTTTATTTAATTCTAAGTTTTGCCCAGGTGGCATGGTGACTATAAAGAAGGTTTCTGAACTAGCAGCGAATTGCCCTTGTTCTTCTTTACCTAAGATTTCATAAAGAATCAATTCACACTTAACATGTGCTGCATTTTCATCTTTTTTATAAACGCTGATATTTTCACTGCGAATTCCAAAGTAAACTTCTTGTCCTTCATAAGGTTTAAGTTTAACTTTATCAGTATCAGAAACTTTCATTTTTAATCAGTTATCTTTAGAGATATATCCATCAGTATAATTTACTTTGACAACGTTCATAGTCGGGTTACCAATAAACTTAGCAACGAATAAATTGCTAGGATTATCATATAATTCACGTGGTTTTCCAATTTGTTGGATAATTGAATTATCCATTAAAACAATGCGATCGCTCATAGTCATAGCTTCAAGTTGATCATGTGTTACATAGACAGTTGTTGTTTCTAATAACTTATGAATTTTTACAATTTCACTACGCATATTTTCTCGTAACTTAGCATCTAAATTAGATAATGGTTCATCCATTAAAAATAAAGATGGCTTACGAGCAATAGCTCTTCCTAGAGCAACACGTTGGCGCTGACCTCCTGAAATATCACTAGGTTTATTTGATAGATATTGATCAATTTTTAAGATGCTCGCAACATCATTAACACGGCGATTAATTAAGTCACGTGGTTCATTTCTAACTTTAAGTCCATATGCGATATTGTTATAAACATTCATATGGGGATATAAAGCGTAGGATTGAAAAACCATCGCTATATCACGATCTTTTGAAGATAAACCATTGACACGCACATTATCAAAAAGTAAGTCGCCTTTGGTAATTGAATTAAGCCCTGCTAACATTCTAAGAAGTGTTGATTTTCCTGAGCCTGAAGGACCTAGTAAGGCGATAAATTCTTTATCGTTAATGACAAAGTTAATATCCTGCAGTGTATAGTTTTCACGCCCTGCATATTTTTTGGCGACATTTCTAAATTCAATTTTCATTATTTAACTGCTCCTTTTGTTAAGCCACTAACTAAGAATCGTTGAGCAACAACGAATAAAATAGTTAAAGGTATTCCTGTGACAATTGCTCCTGCCAAGAAAACATATTGTCTAACAGTTGAACCTGTACCTGATATTAGTGTTCTTAGTCCTGCTGCCATTGTTAAGTCTTTACTTCCATCGACAGTTGCAGGAACTAATAATCTAGGTAAAATAACATCACCAAAAGGACCTATAAATGATCATAATGCAACAATTGCTACCATTGGTTTTGCTAGTGGTAAAATGATGGTTGTAAAAACTTTAAAAGTATTTGCTCCATCAATTCTAGCAGCTTCATCTAAATCAACTGGAATTGAATCTAGATAGCCTTTTAAAATAAAAGTGTTACCTGTTAAACCACCACCTGTATAAATAATGATTAGAAAAACTCAGACAGGTATCGATGCTAGTTGATATAAAACTAAAAAGGCAGTTAATGCAGCGATTGAAGGCACCATTTGTAAAAGCATAACTGTAATAATTGATGAACGGCGACCTTTAAAGTGAAACCTACTAAAAGCATAGGCGAGTAACAATGTAAAAATAACTGTTAAAATCATCGTTAAACTTGCGACTAAAACAGAATTACCTAGTCAATAAAGAAAATCTGTTTGACCATTAAATAATTGCTGATAGTGGAAAACTGCACTTTCAGCTGCAAAGCCTGAAGTTGTTCCTAAATACTGCCCACCACTACCATCAAATGACATTACAATCATTTGTACAAGCGGCAGTAAAACTGCGACTGCTCAAAATAATAGGATTATGTAAGAAAAAAACATCCCAATAATTTGTGAAATCGTTAAAGGTGGTAAGTCAGATAATCTGATAAATTTACTTGTTTCATTAATATGCGTTGCAAATTCTGAAACATTAAAACCTTTAATTAAATTACTTTGTTCTTTAATTAATTCATAATGTCTAACTGTTTCTTTTGAGATTTCATCGTAAGATAAAAACTGACTAAGAGAGTATTTACTTTTTTTATTTAAGTAAATAGTTTGCTCATGAAATAGAATTTCAAACTTAGCTAAATTAACGAAGATCTCTTCAGGAAAAGATTTAAAGCCATTTAAATTTTTCTCGATCAATTTAGCAGCATTAATCTTATTGTTATAAAAATAATTTCTGACAATATCTAAATCATAATTTAAAATTATTTGTTTTTCTTCTTGCGCTTTTTCAGTGCTTAATAAAAATTTATTAATCACATTTTTATAGGAAACTAAATTAGTTTCAACATGATAAGTAATTACTTTTTTAATTTTTTCAACAACTTTTAAATTAGCTTTTGCTGAGCTAAAACTAATAGGTGAAAAACTTGTAAATAAGCTAAGTAACTTAACTAGAACAATTTGATTAATGGTATCTTCATCTTTTTTAATTGCTAGTTGCTGAGATAAAATTGTTGCTGAATTTTTTAAATCATTATGTTTTAAATATTGCACAATTTGAAAAAAATCATTATTGCTGATTAAATGTTTAGCACGTGCATTACGCAGCACTAAATTTAATCTATCAACTATTTCTTTTTTAACTTCAATTCTAAAAGAGCGAGCATAAGAATTTGCTAAAGGATTTAGCGAATTTAATGTTCTTTTAAAATTATGTTTTAAAACATCTTGGGTTAGACTCATAATTACACTGTATCCTTTCTAAATGCTCTTGATCTTAAAAATAAAACTGCTGAAATTCCTACTATAAAAATTGACATAATAATAGTGAAAGCTGAAGCTAAACCAATTTGGTTATCAGAAGAAGTTGTTAAATTAAAGATTAAAGAAATAATAATATCTGTAGGTCCAGGATTCCCCGGAAGCCCTGCTGGTCCTACACCACCAGCACCAAAAAGGTAAATAATTCCAAAGTTATTAAAGTTGAAAATAAATTGTCCAATTAATAATGGTGCAACTTGTTGCAAGATAAGAGGTGCTGTAATTCTTAAGAATGTATTAATTTTTGATGAACCATCAATTTCTGCTGCTTCATATAAATCTGATGAAATTCCTTTTTTAATTCCTGTGACTAACATGAAAACATATGAAGAGCCTAATCAGGTTTGAATTAAGACTAAAATTAGTCTTGATAATTGTGCATCTTGAGAAAAATTAATATCTGTATTAAAGAATTGGTTGTAGTAAGCATTTCCTGTTCTAGCACCTAAAAAAGCTGCTGAGAAAAATAAAATTGTTGCAAAAGCAGGTACTGCTCAAGGTAAAATGTAAACCATTGAAAAGAACTTTTTACCTTTAATTCTAGGATTATCTAAAATTAAAGCAATCACTGTTCCAATTACAACTGTTAGTGCAGTAACTGAGAATGTTCATATTACCGTTCAGCCTGAAACATATGCAAAAGATTCTGAATAGCCACCTGTAAATACTTCTACAAAGTTATCAAAGCCATTTCATGATAAAGGATTACCAGGAGGCTGTGATGTTACACTATAGTTAGTGAAAGCGATCAAAATAGTTGTTGCTAAAGGTAAAATAACTATAAAAGAAATTGTCACTAAAGCAGGTAGAGAAATTAAAATTGGTAAGCCTGTACCCATTAAAAATTTCTTCATATCACGCACATTTGCAGGGCGATATCCAAATTCTCTATAAAATCCACTACGATAAGCGTTATGAGATGTTGAGATTCAAATGATTAGTGAAAAGGTTAATAAGATTAACGCTATTACACCTTCAACAATTCGATACCTAGCATCTGCATAAACCGTTCCTAAAATAGGGTGATTAAATTTAACGGGTGATAAATCGAATAATCCAAAAATACCATTTCCATCATTTGAGCCATAGGCTCCAAAAAATGTTGGTAGTGCTATTGCATAAATAAAAACAGCACCGATGAAAAAGATTAATCCTTTTGTATATTCTTTATTTAGAATTTGTCCTAAACCAGGAAATAAAATAGATAATAGCATTGCCATTCATCTTTGACCCTTAAATGCCTTTGTAGGAATTTTCTTAATTTCATCATCCACAGTTGTAAACATGACTTTAAGAATCTTTTCTTTTTGTTTTCTTTTATCTATTTTTAGAAAACGTAGTTGTTCAGATTTAGAATAAAATGCATCACTGATTTTAGCTTCTCTTAATTCTAATTTTCTTTTAAATTTAAGTTCAGCTAATTCATTTTTATAAGCTTGTTTTGTCATTGTCAAAACTTTGCTTTTGTGAATTTTAATTTTTTCTAAATATTTTGCTTTGATATCAACTTGTTTATCTTTGATACTATTTTGATTTTTTGCACCAATTGTTTTTATTTGATTTTGTAAATCAATAATTTTGTTATCAAATTCTAAATCTGATTCCATAATTTTTCTGTAAGCAACAATTTTATGAGTTAGTAAAACATAATTACTTGCCGCTTCAAAATTTTGTTTTTTTGAAATTGATTTTAATTTATTTTGGAGAACCAAAATACTTTTATAGAGATTATGATTTTTAAATTTATCTTCAGGTAAAGTTAAAAATTTATTTATATTATTATAAGAAGATTCTTCAACTTTTGCTACTGCTTCATTGTAAGAATTAATACTAATATTTTCTTTTTTCAAATTCTTAATAGCATCTTTATAATCAATTTTTGATTTTTTTAATTTGCTATTTTTTAAATCAAGATAATTTTTATTTTTGCTTTTATAAGCTTCATAAATTTTTTTATATTTATTTTTATCTTGATCTAATAATTCAGCATACTGTTTTGTAAGTGTTACTTTTTTACTATTTTGATCTAGAAAATATTTGTTTTTTAAACGTTCTAATTTCTTATTTTTTTCATTAGTTAATTCATTAATTAGATTTTGATCTTTTTCAGAATAAACAAAATTCTTTTTTTGACTTTTCAAATTATTTAAATCATTTGAGATGGTGCTAATTTGACTTGTATTATTTTTAGATTTTAAAAATATTAATTTACTTTCTAATTCATAAATTAATGAATCTAAACTTTTACCATTTATAATTTGTGCTTTTCTTTTGATAGTGTCAATTTTATTTTGATATAAATCAATTATATTTTTAACTTCTTTTTTATAAATTCTTTTTAAAGCATGTAATTCTAGTTTAACACTTTTTGAATTTTGAAAAGCATTATATTTTTGTTCTTTTAACAAAACTTTTAAATATCTTTTTTTACTTTTATATTCGGATTTTACGGACTTTTGAATAACTGATAAATTACTATTATCAACCATCTTTATGATTCTAGAATCTTGAACATAATTTAATTTTAATGTTGACATAATTATGTAACCTCCGAAATTTTTAGTGTTTTTAATTTGTGCTTATGAAAAGGACATTCAATAAAATTAAACTCACCGTTGGGAATATTTTGAATATCACTTGAAGATAAATTAATGATTAATTTTTTGCTAATATCATCGTTTCTACAATATTTAGTTTTACTTGTTTCAATTACTAACTCAATTGAATTTATTAAATCTTCATTTTTGTTATCAATAATTGGCTCTATATAAATTAATAAATTTTCAATTTTTTCTTTATTTAAAAAAGCGTTGTTTATTAATTTGAATTCATCTTCTTTTATTAAAGATGAGAGTGCTAAATAAATATTTAATTTATTTTTTTCTTCATCATTTAAATTAATTGGTGAACGATTTTCAAGACCTTTATAAAATGAATTTATTAAAATTTTTAATTCATCATTAATCTCTATATATTTTTTTCATTCACTATCTTTAAGTTGTTGAAAATAATTATTAAGTGTTTCAATTTCATTAAATGTACCATTAGAAATATCATATTTTTTATTATTAATTTCGCACTCTAAAATTAATTTAATTGCAGGCATTATGCTCACCTTCTTTGGTTATTAACGTAGAAACGATTTTGTTTGAGTAATACAAAAATATAAAATAATAATGCAAGTAAAACAACATTAAAAATTGTAATTAAAACTGATAATCAAATTGGACTTGATGGTGTTAATCAAACAGATAATATAGAAGCAATATTTACAAATGATCAAAATAAGACATAGATATATCCTACTTTAATACTCTTTCATGCAAAATAATTTAAGATTGCATAAAATATATAAACAATTGAATTAATAACTATTTTAATTATTAGTATTTGCCTAAATTTTACTCATGCTTCATCTTCAGAAATAATGTTTTGTGAACTAGCAAAATCTGTTAGTGCTTGCTGATCATAAAGGCTTACTAAAACATTAATAACATACAAACTAATGATTGCTAAAATTACCCCTAATATTGTAAAAAAGAGCCATTTTTCAATGGCAACTTTTGTGCTTTGATTAAAATCAAATTTCATTTTACTATTTTAGTTGTAGTTCAATGTTTTTAGTAAACGCTTCTAAAAATGCATCAGCAGTAGTATATGTTGCAGTGGTTAAACCTAAAGCATCATAAGGTTCTCAGTACTGTTTACCAGGTCATTTGGGTTGTTCAAGATTTAATGAAGATTGTTTTGATACAGAATCTATAACTGCTTTATATAAGTTATTTACTGCTTCTGCGAATCCAGTTGTTCCAATATACTCAGTAGTTTTAATTTTTGGCGCTTTATCATTGGTAGGATCGTTAAACTCTAAAGTTTTAACATCCATATTAACAACCGCTCCAGTTGCTGCTGACATTTTACCAGCTTCAGTCATCCACTCTGTTGCCAGATCTTTTGAAGTTAATACATTGGCAAAATAATTAGCAAAATGCGCTTTTCCATCAATTGCTTTTGCTTCTTTTGAAAATGATGCTAATGATGCTTTATTTAATGAATAAGCTCATCCACCAATAAAGTGTCGAAGTTGTCTTGTTCCGTATTTTGGAAGTACTGAAGCAGAAATTTTACTTAAAATTTCAGTTGCTTTCTCTGGTGTAGATTTATTATTTTTAAGAACAGAAGCAACTAAATCCGAAAGAATTCAAGGACCTTCGATTGTCAATGAAATACTTTGATCTGCAATTCCCGATCTAATAGTTTTTTCTCTATTGGCTGAAGAATTAGCAACAATCTTATAATTTTCATTTGTACTAGTTCTTAGAGCATTAACATAAGTTCAAAGTTCTTTTAGTGTTTGCTTAGATTGTTCATCTGTTAGGAAGGGTGCAGTTTTAGTTGTACCGTTATATGTCACTCACATGTTTTTAGCTTCCTCTAAATTACCATTTTTCTGGTCTGCAAATAAACCATTTAAAAAGGTTGAACCATGTCATAAATTTCCTGCTTGAAAAGCAAATTTTTTGCCCACAGGATCTTTAAATTCTGTTGTTATGTCACCTGGACCATTTGGATAAACATCTTTGTTATAAAAAGCAATAACTGATTCAACATTTAATGGAAATCCATAATATGTATTTTCAATTTTAACAAGTTTTTTATTATCTCCATAATCAGTAAGTGAACTTTCATCAACGGCGGCAACTAGTTGCTTGTTTATTAGATCTTGAAATTTATCAAGTTGTACAGGGAATAAATCTGCTGCAGTTGCGCCTTGATTGGTAACTGTAGTATTAACATACTCAATAGCACCACCATTTGCAACTTTAACAAGTTCAACTCTATTTCGCATGTTTTCAGGAAGCAGTGTAATAGCTTTATCTAGAGCTTTTTTTCAAGATTCTTCATAGGCAACTTTTAAAGTACCTGATCAATTTGAAAGTGTTTTTTCTGCTTTTTCTTTTAAAGTACCAGTCACTTCAGGGGCATCTCCTGTTCCTGGATTTGTGCTACATGCAACAGCTAATGCACCTGCTGCTAAGGCAGCAAAAGCTGATGAACTAAGAATTAATTTTTTACTTAATTTCATATAATTTTCTCTTTTCTTTATTTTGATTAGAATATTTGACTCTCTAAAGAGCCACATCTATTATTTTAATCCTAATTTATATTTTTGGCTAAAAGTAACCTGAAAATAGAAAAAAATTCATTTTTTTGCAGATTATTTACCACGTTTTTCAATAAACAAAAGTTTTGGAAGCCATTTTTAGGATTTGTACTGACTAAAGCTATTTAAATTTTGCAAAAACCATAGTTGCTTTTGATTTGATCATTGCTTTATTTTTACTAAAATCATAACCATCGATTTTAGTAATTCCTGCGCTATTATTATCAACTATAACTGCTCAACTAGCATCAAGTGCTTTGGCTAATTCAATGTCTTGATCACTAGGGTTTGAAGCAACAATAACTTCTAAAATATTACTTTTGGGATCAATATTAGTTAGATGATATTGAATAATATCAACTGCCTTATTTTCATTAACTTGATTATTTCTAGTTGCTTGAAAATTAGTTTTTGCTAAGTCGATAATTGCTTCTTTACTTTCGTTAATACTTGCTAATGGTATTGATGAATTACCTAAACCTTCATAAGCTTTTGATGGTGAAGCTCAAGAATCATTTTCACTTACTAACTTAAAGTTGAAACTATTACTTTCGCCTCATTGAGCACGATTTTTATGAATTAATTCTAAATCATTTTTATTTAGAATTAATGTGCCATTACCATCTTGATCTATTTCAACAAACTTAGTTAGATTTTGATTATTAGCACTAGTCGAAATTTCACCTGCTAGATATCATTTTTTATTTCTAGCATTTTGATCAGCATTAATAAATTTAATTTTTAATTCACCTAATTTAGGATCTAAAAAATTTTTATATAAACTTGCACTATTAGTTTTGGTTTCACCAAAAAAAGTAAGATGCTGATTAATATCTTCAACTTTAGTTAGACTAAAAGAAGCAAAACTTTTTCTTAAAGTTATTAACCCCTTAACATAATCTTTTAACTTTTTAAATTCACCATTTGCAAAAGTATCTTCTAAACGATTTCATCTAATGCTGTTAGTATAGTCTGAAGAATGATATGAATTTTCTGCGTATTTATTTTCATAAGCATCTTTTACATCATCTAAAACTATTAAGTTATCACTTGTTGCACTTCTATGTAAATTTGCATCATTTTTAGCAAGTGGCTTAGTGCGACCCATTTCATCACCACCTTGAATCACTATTCTACCTTGACTTGTAAATAATAAGGTGTATGCTTGTTTTAACAAGTTAATCTTATATTGTATATTTTCTGAATCAGATTTATCTGCTAATTTAGCTGTTGCTAAATTGATCTTATCTCATAAACTAAAACCATCATGAATGGCTAAATAATTTAATGATTCAGTTGCAGTATCTGCAAACAAATTATTTTCACTATTATCAATTTGAGAAAATAATAAGCCATCTTTTTCTTCACTTTGTTTAAAGTTTTTAATTCCACCTATTAAAGCTGCTCTAAGTAATCCTGCATTTTGGTTATTACCATTTAAATAACCTAGATCAAAAGCTTGACCTTCGCCTGTATCACCTTTTGAAGATCTACGCATTGCATCATTAAAATAAGCAAGATCTTTAACCTTATGTTCATTAAAACTAGCAACTCCTTTGACAGGACTAAGCCCACTATCTAGGTCTGTAAAATTTCACGCTTCACCATATAAAATCGCTTTAGGCATTAATTCTCGAGCCTTTAAAATGGTTGTACTATCGATAAAACCTAGTAAATCAAAACGAAAACCATCAACTCCCATTTCTTCATGAAAAAATTTTAATGATTCTAAAATAAGGCGTTGCATCATAAAACTTTCACTAGCAACAGCAGGTTCACCTACTGGAGTAGATTTACCTTTGAAACGAAAATAAAGATTTTCGACAATATCTTCTAAAATACTATTTTTAAATAAGTGATTATAAACAACATCTACTATGACACCAATGTTATTTTTATGCAACTTATTAACTAATTCTCTAAATTCTTTGATTCTTGCATAAGGATCATTTGCATCACTTGCTAATCAGCCTTCAATAGAAAAATAGTTATGAGGATCATAACCTCAGTTGTAATTTGCTTTGCTATCAACCTGATTATCATTATAAGTTTTATTATTTTCATCAACTGTATAATAGTTTTGAATTGGCATTAATTGTACGTGCGTAATTCCTAAGTCTTGAAGGTGTTTAATGCCTTTATCTCAATTAGCAAAACCTTTAAAAGTTCCTTTATCAGCAACATCACTATTAATTGTAAAATCTCTAACATGAATTTCATAAGCCACCATCTTATTAACATTACCTTTTAAAGATTCAATGTCAACTCCTAAGGCTTTTGGTTTAACTCCTGCTTTTTCACTTGTTAAATCAACAAAAGCAGCTTTACCAACTTTATCTTCAGCTGCAGGATTAAAACTTGCCATTGATTTTGCATAAGGATCTAAAACGACTCTATTATTATCTAAAATAAACTGATAAAAAAGTCCATCTAAACTTTCTAAATTAGTATTTGCTTTATCTAGATTAATTGCAAAAACTAGATCGTTATCTTCTTTAGTCATTTTTAATCTTTTAATTTCTTTTTGATCTTTATCAAAAAGAATGATTTCTGCTTTGCTTGAAGTAGGTGCATATAATTTAACTTCTCAGCTATTGTTACTTAATAAATTAGCACCTAAAGTACCTTCATAATGCATTTTTGAATCATTTATATAAGGTTTAGAAACGATAGTTAAAACTAGATCTTCATTATTATATCTAATCATTAACTTATCAGAAACTCTAGGAGGCATGTCCATAAATTCTAAAGTTACTAATTCTTTATTTTGCTTTAAACGAAAACGATCGATAAAAGTTTGATTATTTAAATTTTTAATAGTGATTGCTGATCTTAGAATTTTTAAGTCATTATTAAATTCAATTAAAATCCGTTCAGGGTTAACTCTTAAAGCGTATTTAGCATCAATTGAAGCAACTGGTAAATCACTATAGACAGTTTCACTATTTGCTAAAATTCAAAATTCACTATAATCTGCAGATAAAGGTAATGAGCGATCACCTCCATCTTTTTCATCACCATTATGTAAAATATAATTTAGTCCTTTTGCTAAATTAATAATATCTACTTCTGCTTTATAAAAACCATTTTCATCAGCAACTTCTGAAAATAAAATCGGATTTTGTCAACTAGTTTCAGTTTCAATTGCTTTATTAGAACCATCATTATTTCATAAATGTAAACCTCAACCTTTAATTTTGGTATTACTTGAAGGTTTATAATGAATGACTAATTTTTTAGATGGAATAACTTCTGAATCGGTGTTAGCTTTTAGTTTAATTATTTTAAGTGTAAGATCTTTTTCAATAAAAGTTTCACCATAAAGCGTGATTATAAATTCTAATTCAGTTTTATTATTTTCTAAATTTTTAGTAAATGCTTTAACTTTAAAATTAAGTCCTTCACTTAATTTTTCTTTAAAAATTGCACCATTTTTACCTTCATTATTAAGGGTGTTTTTGTTCAATAATTTTAAAATACCTAATGTTGAAAGAATGTCTTTTGGTCGATAAGTGTTGTCATCTTTAGCAGTAATTATTTTATTAATTTTATTAATTTCAACATCACTTATTGCTTGCTTAATAAGTGGTTTTTCAATTTCATTTTTAGCAAAACCTTTGATAGTTGAAGCAATTTTTTTAGTAAGATTTTCACTTTTTAATAAAAATATTAAATCAATTGAATCGGAATTTTCACTTTTATTTGGAGTAAAACTTTCAATGCTTAAACTATAACCATTATTTAGTGCTTTAGTTAAGACATCTGAATTATCAGAATTGTAATTTTTAAAGTCAAGTAACTTTTCAATATCTCTGATAAAGCTAATTTCTTGTGGTTGTCAATCATTGAATAAAACAGAAAGAGTAATTTCTGTTTTAATTTTTTCAGATTCTTTATCTAGTTTAGCTTGTTCTGAAAGTTCACCTGAATTATTGGGTGAACACGCTATTAAAGAGGTTACTGATGCAATAAATGTAGCGCCAGTTAGTAAAAATAGCGATTTTTTAATTTTAGGATTTTTTCGCATAGTTTAATTGTATGTTGATAAGCAATTTTTTGGATTTTTAAGCAATTTTTTATTAAAATCAAGTGAATGTTTCACTTTATTTTCCACAAAATTTTTTATAACAATAATTAGAGCATGAAAGTTAGTAAATTTCGATTAAAACTTGCTTATTTTTAGTGCAAATGTTACTTTTTCAATTCCATATATGGTACTTTAAATTAACGCCAAAATATTTTCGTTTTTTTAGCTATTTATTCAAAAATATTGGTATTCTTTTTAATAAGAAAAGCAACTCAAAAGAGAGTATTTTGCTTTTGTTATTGACAAAGTTATCGACAACTTATAAACATACAATAAAATTTGTTAAAACAATAATTTTAATACTTATTATTATAAAAATATTGTTTTTATAATATATTAACAATTTAAATATGAAAATAAGATATCCAGATCTAAATATCTAAAAATATTTATAAATATTTTTTAATCATTTTTAATTAATTTGTTGCATAATCTAATAACTATATGTTATAAAAAACATATAAGCAGTTTTTGCTAGAGAGAGATGATTAAAAAGTAGCCTTTTATTAAACGCTATTTGTTGTTTTTGTCTAACAAAAACAGACAAATATATTTATGAGAGGTTTTTAAAAATGGAAGAGAAAAAAATACGTGAAAAGAATCAATATTACAGTGAATCTGTTTCACCAATTGGCTACTATCAAAACAATTTTCAAGGAAAAATGCGTTCAGTTAACTGAAACGTGTTAAACGATCCAAAAGACTTAGAAGTTTGAACAAGAATTTGTCAAAATTTCTGAATTCCTGAGAAAATTCCAGTATCAAATGACTTAAAAAGTTGAAAAACACTTGATGATAAGTGACAACAATTAATCACTAATACTTTTACAGGTTTAACTTTATTAGACACCATTCAAGCAACAGTTTGTGATGTGGCACAAATTCCTAATTCACAAACTGATCATGAGCAAGTTATTTATGCTAACTTTGCTTTTATGGTTGGTGTGCATGCTCGTAGTTATGGAACAATTTTTTCAACTTTTTGTACTTCAGAAATGATTGAAGAAGCCCATGAATGAGTTATTAATAATGAAAAACTGCAAGCTAGAGCACGTGTTTTAATTCCTTATTATCATAATGATGATCCTTTAAAATCAAAAGTTGCTGCTGCTTTAATGCCTGGATTTTTATTATATGGTGGCTTTTACTTACCATTTTATTTATCAGCAAGAGGCAAGTTACCAAATACTAGTGACATTATTCGTTTAATTTTAAGAGATAAAGTTATTCATAATTACTACAGTGGTTATAAATATCAACGTAAAGTTGAAAAACTGCCACTTCAAGAACAAACAGAAATGAAAAAGTTTGTTTTTGACTTAATGTATGAATTAATTGATCTTGAAAAAGACTACTTAAAAGACTTATATACAGGTTTTGAAACAGCAGATGGTAAATCAATGGCTGATGAAGCAATTGCTTTTAGTTTATATAATGCTGGTAAATTTTTACAAAACCTAGGTTATGATTCACCTTTTAGTGCAGAAGAAACACGTATTTCTCCTGAAGTACTTGCACAATTATCAGCTCGTGCTGATGAAAATCATGATTTCTTTTCAGGAAATGGTTCTTCATATGTAATGGGAACTATCGAAGAAACAGATGATGATGATTGAGAATTTTAATTAACAAAAAGGAAGATCATGAAAGACTTATCACATGTAACAATTGATGAAACTAAAAGACCAAAAGGTCCAATGCTAGTTGTTTATTTTTCATCAATTTCAAATAATACTCATCGCTTTATTCAAAAACTAGGAATTGATAATAAGAGAATTCCTACCGAATTAACTGATGCACCTTTAATAGTTGAACAAGACTATGTTTTAATTACACCAACATATGCTGGTGGAGGGGAATTTAAAAACGGAGCCGTTCCTAAACAAGTTATTAACTTTTTAAATAATCCCCAAAATCGTTCATTTTGTAAAGCAGTAATTGCTTCAGGAAACACCAATTTTGGTGACACCTTTGCTTTAGCTGGACCAATTATTTCAAAGAAATTAAATATTCCATTGCTTTATCAATTTGAACTGCTAGGAACAGCAGATGATACTGCTCAAATTAGCAAAATCCTAAATGATTTTTGAATTAAATAATTCAAAAAAACATTAACTTATAAAACTAAACTATTTTAATAAGAAAAGAGAAACCACCATGAGTGAAACCAAAGAAATTGACATGTTAAATGATGCAAACGATGAATATATCGTTTTAAATGCTTTAGCAAGAATGGTGATCAATGGAAAAAATAATTTCCATGCTGATCAAAGTGCAGTTTTAGAATACATGCATTCACATGTATTACCTAGAACAAAAGAATTTGATAATTTTCAACACCGCATTGAGTGATTAATTGAAAATGAATATTACGATGCACAAGTTATTAACCAATACACAATGGATCAACTTAGAGAACTACATGAATATGCATATTCATTTAAATTTGAATTTATGTCATTCATGGGTGCTTTAAAATTCTACACTTCATATGCTTTAAAAACTTTTGATAACTCTCAATATTTAGAAACTTATGAAGACCGTGTTTTAATGAATGCCTTACTTTTTGGTGAAGGTAAATTTGAGCGTGCAAAAGTAATGATTAAACAAATGATGACTCAAAGATATCAACCTGCAACTCCAACATTTTTAAATGCAGGTAAAAAACAACGTGGAGAATACGTTTCTTGTTTTTTACTAAGAGTTGAAGATAATATGGAATCAATTGCTCGTGGTATTTCAACTTCATTACAGTTATCAAAACGTGGTGGAGGGGTTGCTTTATCACTTTCAAATGTACGTGAAGCAGGAGCTCCTATTAAAAATATTCAAGGACAAGCAACTGGTGTTTTACCTGTTATGAAATTACTTGAAGATTCTTTTTCTTACGCTAATCAACTAGGACAAAGACAAGGCGCAGGTGCTGTTTATTTACATGCACACCACCCTGATATCATGGCTTTTTTAGATACTAAAAAAGAAAATGCTGATGAAAAAATTCGTATCAAATCTTTATCATTAGGAATTGTTGTTCCTGATGTTACTTTCAAATTAGCTGCTGAAAATAAAGACATGGCTTTATTTTCTCCTTACGATGTTTTCAAAGTATATGGAAAAACATTAAACGATATTTCAGTAACTGATGAATATGAAAATTTAGTTAAAAATCCTAAAATTAATAAAACTTATATTAATGCACGTAAACTATTTCAAACTATTGCTCAATTACACTTTGAATCAGGTTATCCTTACTTATTATTTGATGATACAGTTAATGCTGCAAACCCTAATCCAGGGCGTGTTGTCATGTCAAATTTATGTTCAGAAATTGTGCAATCTTCTTCAGCAAGTGAATATAGTGAAGATTTAAGCTATACAAAAGTAGGAGAAGATATTGCATGTAATTTAGGTTCAATTAATATCGCTCGTGCTATGGAAGCAGGTGCTGAATTTGGTGAAATGATTGAAGATTCAATTATTGCTTTAGATGTTATTTCACGTTTAGCAAATGTTTCATCAGCACCTTCAGTTGAAAAAGGAAATTCAAACAATAATGCTCTAGGTTTAGGAGCAATGAACATGCATGGGTTTTTAGCAACAAATGAAATTTATTATAATTCTCCTGAAGCTTTAGACTTTACAAATATTTATTTTTATACAACTGCATATCACGCTTTTCGTGCTTCAAATAATTTAGCGATTAATGAAAAACGTGTTTATAAACATTTTAAAAATTCTAAATACGCAGATGGATCATATTTTGAAAAATACACTAAAGTTGCTAAAGATGAATACTTACCTAAAACTGAAAAAATTAAAGAAATTTTTGCTAAGTATAATGTGGCAATTCCTTCACAACAAGACTGAATTGATCTAGTTGAAAAAATTAAAAAACATGGGCTAGCAAATTCACATTTAATGGCAATTGCACCTACAGGATCTATTTCATATTTATCTTCATGTACAGCATCATTACAACCAATAGTTTCACCTGTTGAAGTAAGAAAAGAAGGTAAAGTTGGTAGAGTTTATGTACCTGCTTATAAAATTGATGATGACAATTTAAAATACTATCAAGATGGAGCTTATGAATTAGGACCAGATCCTATTATTGATTTAGCAGCAGAAGCTCAAAAACATGTTGATCAAGCAATCAGTTTAACACTATTTGTTGATGCAGATAAAACTACTACAAGAGATCTTAATAAAGCCTATATTCGGGCATTTAAGAAAAAATGTAAGTCAATTTATTATGTAAGAATTCGCCAGGAAGTAATCGATTACATGGAAAATATCGACTGTGAATCTTGTGTAATTTAAGACTAAATAAAAGGCAAAATTTAAACGATTAATTATTAATGTTTTCTCTTTTTAGGGAAGACATTTTTTAATTATTTTCCTATTAAATTACTTAATTGCCTATGTACAAAAGAAGTATTTAGAAGAAGAAAAAAGAAATAAAATTGCTATAATTTTTAAAGAAAATTAAGCTAATAATTTTATAAAAACAATGTAACTTATTTTTGAAATAAGCCTTATAAAGCTTAGGTGTAAGAAATAATTTTTACTAATAATTTAAAAGTAAAAAAATCAAGATTTTTTAGCTTTTAAATATTTTAAAAATAATTGATGGGAGTAATTTTATGTACACTTTGGAAATGAAAGCATCTAAAAATTTAAAAAATAAATCAGTAGTTAAAAAAAGCCAAATGAAAAAAAATTCATTAAATGAAATACTCTTAATAGATCATACAACTAAAAAAAATATTATTTGAGCAAATAAAAATTATGAAAAATATGGATGAAAATATAATGAAGAATCAGAGATTAGACCTGAGTTATTAATTGTGGGGTCTAAAGAAATTATTCAACCAAGAGTTTATAAAAATAAAGAAATTAAAAATAATAGAACTAAGCAGATGGCCGAAGTATTTACACCATCATGAATTTGTAATAAACAAAATAATTTAATTGATAATGAGTTTTTTGGATATAAAAATTCTTTTAATCATGAAACTGAAAATGGTTGAACTAAAACCAAAAAAGTAGATTTTAAAAATAAAAATTGAAAAGAATATATTGATCTAGAAAGATTAGAAATTACCTGTGGTGAAGCACCTTATTTAACAAGTAGATACGATTCAGTCACTGGTGAAATAATTAAACCATTAGATCGTATTGGATTATTAGATAGAAAATTGAGAGTTATTTTTGAAAATGTAGATACAGATAAAGACTTTTTAAAATATTCGTTTTTAGCACTAAAAAGAACATATGGCTTTGATTTTCAAGGTGATAATGTATTGCTTGCTAGAAATAATTTGCTTCAAACATTTGTCGAATTCTATATTGAGAAATTTTCAAAAAAACCTACCCTTGCTAGTTTAAAAAAAGCGGCAAAAATTATTAGTTGAAATATTTTTCAAATGGACGGTTTGAAATACGTTGTGCCATTTTCATGTAATAGAAATAAAATAATACAAGATTCACTTTTTGGGGATCCAGTTGAAGAAATTATTTTTTGCTTAGGTTGTATGAGAAATGATTCTCATAAACATAAAGGTCAATATGCAAAAATTAAAGATTGAAGATTAAATAAAATAATTAGATTTATTGATTTACTGGATAAAGAGTAAAACACATATCAAAAGGAAAATATGGAATTTATCAATAACAAATTTGAAAATGTATCTGAGTATAACTTGATTTATATTTTTAGAATAAATGACAAAGCACATAAAGGTGCACTTAAAATAGGTGAAACAACTATCAAAACAGATAAACACTATTCACAATTAAACGAAAATTGTGCCGATTTGAACTATGCTGCAAAAAAGAGAATTGATCAATATACATTAACTGCAGGAATTAAATATGAATTACTTCATACTGAAATTGCTGTTTATAATGATATTGATAAAGCAGATATCAAAGACAAGGAACTTAAAAATTTTATATTTAGAGACCATGACGTTCACAAAGTCTTGTTAAGATCAGGAATAAATAAAAAAGGATTTTATAATAATAAATCCAAAGAATGATTTGAATGTAAATTAGAAATAGCTATAAAGGCTATTAAAACTGTTAAGGAACGAAAATCATCGCTAGACAATAAAGAAGTGTGCACGAACTATTGAGACCCTATAGATTTTAGACCAGAACAGTTAGAGGCAATTGAAACGACTGTTAAAAGATTTAAAAAAAGTATTGAAAGTGGTTTAAAAGCTAGAATGCTTTGAAATGCAAAAATGCGCTTTGGTAAAACTGTTTCAGCACTTGAGGTTGTAAAAAAACTTTCTTTTTCAAGAACTATCATAATTAGTCATAGACCAGTTGTAAAAAGCGGATGAAAAGATGATTTCAGTAAAGTTTTTAACAGAAATAATGATTATGAATATGGATCTAAAGAAGAAGGAAAAACTTTTGATGAATTAAATTCATCTAATAAAAAATTTATTTATTTTTCATCAATGCAAGACTTACGTGGTTCAAAAGGTGCTGGTGGAAAACATGAAAAAAATGATGCAATTTTTGAAAGTAACTGGGATTTTTTGATTATTGATGAAGCACATGAGGGCATTAGATCATCAAAAGGAAAAGATGTCATAGAATTAATTGAAAAAAATAATCCTTATATCAAAAAACTTGAATTATCAGGTACTGCTTTCGGAATCATAGATAATTATACAAAAGATGAAATTTTTACATGAGATTACATCATGGAGCAAGAAGCTAAAAGTAACTGAATAATAAATAATTTTGGTGATCATAATCCATATTGAGATTTGCCAAAACTAAATATTTATACTTATAGTTTAGATAAAATTTTTACTAAATTTATTGCATGAGAAGACAAAGCTTTTAATTTCTCTGAATTTTTTAGAACATGAACTGGTGATGTAAATAAAGACAATAAGAAAATTCCCGACCATCAAATGGAAGGTGATTTTGTATATGAAAAAGATATCAAAAGTTTCTTAAATTTAATTTCTAAAACAAGCAAAGAAAGTAACTATCCATTTTCAACCAAGAAATATCAGGAGATGTTTAAGCACACCTTGTGAATGCTTCCAGGAGTTAAAGAAGCAAAAGCATTATCAAAATTGTTAAAGGAACACGAAATATTCGGACAGTTTGAGATTGTTAATGTTGCAGGTGATGGGGATGAAGAAATTAATACAAGCGAAGCACTCAACGAGGTAAAGAAGGCAATTAAAAAAAGTAAAAAAAGTGCTGGAACAATCACTTTATCTTGTGGTAGATTAACAACAGGCGTGACAATTCCTGAATGAACAGCCGTATTGATGTTATATGGAAAATATTCCACAAGTGCAATACAGTATTTACAAACTATTTTTAGAGTCCAATCTCCAGGTGAAATTGAAGGAAAACTCAAAACTAATTGTTATGTTTTTGATTTTGCACCAGATAGAGCGTTGAAATTATATGCTGAATGATTTGAAAATTCATTATCAATAAATGATGATGAAACTACACTTGATATTAAAAAGGGAAAATTCTTAAATTTTGTTCCTTTTATAGCTATTGATGGTAGTTCAATGACAAAATATAATGAATCAAATATGTATCAAGCATTAAAAAAAGTTTATGCTGAACAAGTAGTTAGAAGCGGTTTTGATAACAAAAAATTATATAATGACCAATTATTAAAACTGGATAATATTGAGTATGAAAAGTTCAAAGAGTTGCAAAAAATTGTTGGTAATTCTTCAAAGAAAAATGATAACAAAGATGTAATTATTAATAATCAGGGTCTAAATAAAGAAGAGTTAGAAAGAATTAAAAAACTTAGAAATAAGCGAAAAAAAGACTTAACTGATGCAGAAAAAGAAGAATTAAAAAAACTTAATGATGCATATGAAAAACGCAGAAAAGCTATTTCAATTTTAAGAGGAATATCTGTAAGAATACCATTGATGGTTTTCGGAGCAGAAATACCAATTGAAGATGATATTACAATTGAAAAATTTCCTGATTTAGTTGATGATGTGTCTTGAGAAGAATTTATGCCCAATCGTGTAACAAAGGAAATGTTTAAAGAATTTTCAAAATATTATGATGCATATGTTTTTTCCTCTGCTGTCAAGAAAATAAGGATAGAAACTAAAATTGCTGATGAATTAGAACCATTAGAAAGGGTTAAAAAAATATCTGAATTATTTGCTACATTTAAAAATCCTGACAAAGAAACTGTGTTAACACCATGAAGAGTTGTTAATATGCATATGTCTAGAACTATTGGTGGTTATAATTTTTATGACCAATATTTTAATAATACTCTTACTACACCATTATTAATTAAAAAGCGTGATATTACAGATTATATTTTTCACACTGAAAATAGACAAGTACTTGATATAAATTCTAAAACAGGGCTTTATCCTTTATATCTTGCTTATTCTTTTTATATGTATAGGTTATCAAATTTAGGTAATAAAGAAACATCTCAAGAACAAAAACTTTTAATATGAGATGATATTGTGGAGAAAAACATTTATGCTATTTGTAAAACACCTATGGCAAAATCTATAACAAAAAGAACTTTAGTTGGTTATAGAAACAAAAAAATTAATGCTCAAGTTGTTGAGGATATCATTAAAAGAATGAAAGATAAAAATGAAATAAATAACCTTGCAAATGAGTTAAATAAAAAAGTATTTTGAAATAAAGAAGGAAATGATAAAATGAAATTTAATGCAATCGTTGGTAATCCTCCTTATCATATAATAAGGCAAGTAAACACAGATAAAGACACTGTTACTACTATTTATCATTTATTTTATTTAGCATCATTGAGAATGAACCCAAATTATGTTTCTATGATTATTCCATCAAGATGAATGACAGGTGGTAAAGGTCTTGATGATTTTAGAAGGCAAATGTTCTCTAAAAAAAGTTTCATAACTATTCACGATCATTTTGAAACAACAGATTGTTTTGCAAATGTTGAAATCAAAGGTGGTGTTTGTTACTTTTTAGCAAGCCCTGATTATGCAGATAAAATTGATTATTACTTCTATAAAGATGGGGAAGTATCTCATTCAAAGAGAAAAATGGATGAACTTGATTTAGACTTGCATATAAGGGATTCAAAAGGTGTTGGTATTGTTAAAAAAATAGTTACTAGAGATGATTTCAAAACGTTTGAATCTATAGTTTCAGTTCGTAAACCATTTGGAATTGAATCAAATTTTAGCGACTACGTCGACACACACACACACACACACACTATAAAGATATATGGATGAAGAGATAGTAAACCATATACAGGTTATATATCAAAACACAGTATTAAACGAAACATAGAAATAGCTTACAAATGAAAAGTAATTATCTCTAAAGCAAGTGGTGTAGGTAATATTTCTACTGATAAAATCATTCCGAAGGTTATTAATAATAATTCAGTAGCAACCGAAACATACTTAGTGTTAGGTGAATTTAATAATGAAAAGCAAGCAGATAATCTTGCATCTTATATAAATACAAAATTTTTCCATTTTCTTTTAGGTCAAATAAAAAACACCCAAAATATGACTAGAAAAGAATTTAAATTAATACCATTAGTTAATTTTAGAGAAAACTGAAATGACCAAAAATTATACAAAAAGTTTGGTTTGACACAAAATGAAATAGAAATAATTGAATCTAGTGTTTGACCGGAAAATAAAACTAAATAATAAATTTAAATTATTCTGATAATTATTAAAAGAATGAAATTTAAATTTTTCCATTTGCTATGATGAGATAATAAAGAAATGAATGCAGACTTAATTAAGAGTGCATTCATTTTTAATATACCTTTTAATTTAATATTTTAATCAAATTTTGAATGATTATTCAAGACTGAAAATTTGATTCTGATTATTATAATATTTTTGAATTGCATCTTTTAGAACTTTAATCATTTCTTTACCAACTGCTTTAACTGCATGTATTGCGACTGAATTTCCTAACTGTTTCATGGCTGCTGTTTTTGATACAGGAAATTCAAAATTCTCAGGGAATCCTTGCATTCTCTCCCCTTATTTAGGTCTTATTCTTCTTTCTTTTCCATCTACAATATAGCCATCTCAATTTCTTCTGTCAGTTATTTCAGAAGATTTTCCCCCTACTCTTAAGGTAAAGCCAATTTTTTTATTTACTGAAGCACCATCGAAAACTCAACTCATATCTTTTTCCAATGGAATAGGTTCTGGAAAATTAAAATTACTATCGTCTATATCGTTTCTAAAACAAATCATATAAAGTCTAGGTCTTAGTTGTGAGAATTAAAATCACTAGCTTTCACTATTTTATAGTGAAAAGAATAACCTACTTCGGTCATTGTATTTTTAATAATTTCGAAAGTTTTGCCATTATCATGTTTAAGTAAACCACGAACATTTTCTAAAAAAACTACTCTCGGTTTTTTTATTTTTATTATATTTGTAATATTAAAAAATAAAGTACTTCTTGTATCTTCAAAACCTTTTTTAAGACCAGCTTGTGAAAAAGGTTGACAAGGAAAACCTGCACATAATACATCGTGATCAGGAATTGAATTAGGATCAACTTTAGTTATATCTCCTGCAAAATATGTTTGATTTTCATTTTCAAAAAGTTCTTGATTAGTTTTTCTAAAATTAGTTTCATAAGTAATTCTGCAGTTTTGGTCTCATTCAGAAGCAAAAAACACATTTTCCTCCCAAATCATCCATAGCAATATGAAAGCCACCAATACCAGCAAATAAATCAATGTAGGTAAACAAAATAAACACCTCACTTAAAAAAATTTACTTTTTCAATAATATTAACTAAACTATTATACTTGTTTTAACTATTACTGAACTATCTATTTCTTCTAAAAATTGCTTTTAAAGCCATTTTATTTTTTATTTTGTACTTATGTTCAAAATAAATTAAACTAGGCACAGAAGCAGCTAAAACAAAACTAAATAAAGGAATTGTAATCATGGTTTTGATTACAATTGGAATCATATAAAAAGTATATGAATTTTCGTATGTGCGATTATTTACATTACGTGTAAAACGATGTAAGTAATTTATAAAGGCAAAAGGTCCTCATAATCATCTAAATAAAACCTGTACAAAAACAACTAAGGAAACAATGATTAAAACATCAATATACATTGCTTTTTTAGTAATTAAATATCTTTCACCAACATGGAAAGTTGCTATCAAAATTAAGGCAGTAGCAACTGTAATAGCAATTACAGCACCTGTATAAGAAAAGCGTTGATTAAACCCATCTACTCTTTGAGTAGAAAAAGGATTTGCCAGATTAAAAAATAAGCTGTAAGCCATTATTATTGTAACAATCACAATTAAAACTGGTAGATATGCTTTTAAGTTACTTTTAATTTTTCTAATATTAAAAAAGAATCAAGCAATCATTGGTAATAACAAGGCAATGATTGCGTATTCTCACATTCAAAAGCCAATACGACCTCTGACTAATAAGTTTAAGTGATCTAAAACAACTGATAAAAAAGAACCTTTTAAAGGACCAAAAATAATTCCAAAAAAAATACTAAAGATTACTTCTGCATCAATATTTAAAACTCCAGTTAAGCTTAGATTAGTAATGTAATTGACAATGATAGCAATTGCCATTAAGATTCCTGCTAAAGCTACATCAAAAGTTGTAAATCTGATTTGATTCTTAAAAAAATCTTTTAGAGTTTGCTTATCGAGCCATTGATTTTTTGTTGAAGTTGAATTATTCATAAGATACTCCTTAAAAGGTGTTTTAAATATCTTACAGAAATAAAAAAAATATTTAAAAACCTCGCTTTAGAAAAGCAAGGTTTTTTCTTTGTTTAAGCGTTAGATTGGCAGAATAACACTTAAACTAGAATAGTTTGGCATATCTGCACGTTATGATTATAAAATAATTATTGAAGTTTGAACAAAAACATTAAAAATTTATCTTTTTTGCACCTGATACTTATTTTTTACTAATTTCGGCACTTTTGAAGCTTGAAATCTATAAAAAATTAAAATTTAATGCATAAAAAAATTAAGATAAATCGCTTGAGAAAGTATAATAAGAAAATGTTTAATTATATTTTAGGAATTGGACTTGGTTTAGGTTCATTATTAGTTATCTTTATAATTATTTTTGCTTTTTGATTAAGTGCAAGATTAAGAAAAAGTAAAACAAAAAAAATAGGATATGCTTTTGAAAAAAGAGTTGAAAAATTAATTACAACTTGAGTTGGAGATAAAAATAAATTATTTCATCCTGCATCAATTTATTCTTATGATGATGACAAATATTTTGAAGTAGATGGAATTTTAATAACTGCTAGAGCAATTTTAGTTTTGGAACTTAAATCGATAAACGGAAAAATTACAGGTAAAGCAGATGAGCCCATTTGAACTAAACAAATTGGTAATAAAATTCATGATATTAAAAATCCTATTATTCAAAATGATAAACATATTGAACATATTCTTAAAATGTTAAATGTCAAATTACCTATGCTTTCAGTAATTGTTTTTGATTCAAAAGCTGAAGATGTAAAAATAATAGATCAACCAAGTCATGTTGTTGTAACTAATGAAAAAAATCTAACTAACATTCTTGATGAGATGGATAACTTCTTAAATATAAAATTAAATAATTCAGAAATGACTTATATAAGTGATTTATTAAATAAACATAAATCCAATAAAAAAGAAGATAAAAAAATTCATTCAAGTTATACAAGACAAAAACAAATATAATATTTTAATTAAATTTATTAAGTATGAAATTAATTAAAAGAAGTAAAACATGATTAAAATTAAAATAAGAAAATGAAAATCTTTTTATCAAATAGTTCCTGGATTTTATAGGTTAAATATTGATCGAAAAGATGATGAAATACACGCAAAATACGGCACTTTAGAACAAATGTCAAAAGATTTAGATCTAACTAGATTTTCATGATTAATTTATACAAATGGTGATAAAGATTTTTTTGATTTTAATATCTTGCAAAAAATTAATAATTTTAAATTTCAGATCACAAATGAAATTTTAAAAAATTTAGATGAATTAAATCATGAAGATAAGGTTACAAAAAATATAACTATCATCTGAGATAAAACAGCAATAAAATTAATTAGTGCAGGCATTTTACCATTTGCTAATTTAGAGTATTTTGAAGATTTATTAATTTTAGAGCAAAGTCTTAATCCTAATGTTTATGAAATAAAAATTAAATTTAGGAAAAAAGGTTTTGAAATTTTTGAAAGAAATGAAACACCAGGAAACATGTTTAGTTTATAACATGTGTGGTGTTTTTCTTAAATCTTTTTTCTATATAAATTGGAGCAATTGATATAACTATAAAAAGAATTAAAACAATAACAGAAGCTATTCTTGAAGTTAAAATTTCATTAGTTAAATTTTCCCTTGCAATTGCTGGAATTAAAGATAAATCAAAAAAAGCAACGACAACAGTCACTAACATTGAGATCCCAACAAGAATAATTGAGATATATGCAAAGAGTTTAAAATATTTAAATTGTTCAACTTTTATATGTTGAGTTTTACGATTCTTTAAGGCTCCATAAATTGCAAAAACAATAAATAAAAAAACTATTACTGATGTTCAAGAAGACATTAAATCTGTAAAACTATATAGCTTAGAAATGTTTTGACCATAGACTTCTAATCCATTAGAATGATATGCAAAAGTACCTATAATTGAAAAAACAATAATAATTGGAACCGATAAAAGTAAAGCTAAAATAACCCCTACAATTGGCTTATCTGATTTCATTTTTTTCTTTCAATAATCATTGAAATAGAACTCATCATTTTTAACTAAATCCTCCATAACACGGGGAAATCACATTGAAAAACCATTTAAAATTCCTAAAACACCAATTGCAATTAAAACATTAGTGATACCTAAAATAATTCTAATAACTTCAACATTTCAGCCTATAGAAATGGCTACATCTAAAAATCCTGTAACAGTTCCATCACCTACAATTGACATAGAAATTGCAATTAAGAGATAAATAACTGTAATCACAATTAACCCTATTAAAATTGCAAAAGGTGTCTTTTTAGGTTTTTCAACTTCACTTTGAATTCCTGCTGAAACATAGAAACCATCATAGGCAAAAAAGATTGCTGATAAAGCCACAAAAATACCTAGACCAGGTAAATTACTTAATAGATTTCCTTGTGCGACAAATTCTTTTATATTAGTAAAATTAACATTAACTTGAGCACTAGATTGTGCTCCTGAAGAAAGTAAAATATAACCCATTAAAATTGCTAAAACAAGTGGAATAAACTTAAATATAAAAATAATTTTGTTTTGCAAGTTTCCGATTTTTGCAAATAAACCTGAAAAAACTAAGAAATAAAAAGTTAAAAAAACTGTTACTGCAATTGCTATTAATCAGTCTAAATTATCAGTTAAATTTGCTGTTTGTGCACCTGAAAACATTTGATAAGAATCTTGCAAACTCTGAAAAAAATAAATCGGCATTACAAACATTGTTAACGGTAAATAAATAAAAACAATGAAGTTTTTACTTGTTTTATAAATGAAATTAGAATTAAAAGATTTATTTCAAGCAACAATTGATAAGTTACTATTTACTCCTGATGAAGCAACCTCAATTAAAGCAAATGACATTGCTATAACTGTAAAAGCAGCTAAAACTCAAGAAAAAATTGCTAATACTAATGAACCCGATGAATTATTTAAGATTGATTGAGATTTGAAAAATATTCCTGCACCAATACAAGAACCGATAACGATAAAAATAGTGCTGATAAAAGAAATTTTCTTCTTTTTTAGATCTTTTTCAACAGTATTTTTTTGTTTAATTTTTTTAAATAAATTATTCATTTAGTTCTTATTGTATAGAAAAAATATTTTTTCTTTTGCTTATTTACCACAAGAATTCAAAAAATTTTGAATATTTATCAAAAAGATATTTTTTTGCAGTTTTAAGCCCTTTTTTCATATTTTTTAATTTTAGTGGAAAATTTGTCATAAAAGTAGCATAATAATCTTATGAATAAATTACTAGTCTTATACACAAGTCCAATTAGAAAAACTACAAGTGCTTCAACATTAGCACTTGATGATTTTATAACTAATTACAAACACACAAATCCTGAAGATGAAATTACTGTGATGGATTTAAATGAAGATGTTGCTTTAGAAAAAAATCTAACATCTCAAAACTTTTTAGATTATTATGGTGATGGCGTTGCTGATAAATATATTGAAATTTTTAATAAACACGACAAGATTGTTTTTGCAACAAGTACAATTAACTTTAAACCTTCACCTGTTTTTATTTCTTTAATTAATCGCATTACTATTGCTCGTAAAACCTTTAACATGGTTTTTGATGCTGTGCAACAAAAAACAGTTTCAGCAGGAAAATTCGTTGGTAAAAAAGCTCATGTTTTAATTACAATGGGTTCAATTCCTGAAGAAGATATTAAAAAACATATGATCGATTCAGTAAAAATTCCTCTTGAATTTATAGGTTTTGATGTTTCAGTTACATTATTAGAAGGCATGGACGTTGGAGGTTCACCTGAAAAAAAACTGACTAGAGACCAAAAAATTAAACCTTATGAAAATCGTATCGCAGATGCAGCTATTAAGTTTTAAAAACATCTAAAAAGAAATGATCAAAAGATCAAATACAAAGAAAAATATTTATAGATAGGCTTTTAAATAAGTCTATTTTATTTTAAATTTACTAGAATCTGGTTCAAAATTTACACAAGCATTTTATAGAGTTATATTATACCATATTTTGAGGATTTAATTTGTTCAAATAATTTAGTAATAATAAAAAATTTATTTTTTTTTAGATAAAGTAAAATTTTTGCAAGTAAGGAGGATTAGTATAGAAATTTTGTTGTGTTCGTCAATTTCTTAATATACTTCTTTTAGCACAACTTCATTAAATATTAAAAAATTTGGAGTTACTATGAAAAATTATAAATTAAAAAATAAAATCAAACTTTTGTTTGGTTCATTAATAACAGGAATTACTATCTTATCTAGTTTTGCTGCTATATCAGCGATCAATAATAACGAAAACGCTGAAATAAAAAATGAAATTAAATCTGAAAATGACTTAATTTTAGAAAAAATTCTAAATGCTGAATCAATTGAAAAGATGGTTACTGGTTTGCCTGTTAATTACAAAGGGTACCAACAATTTTCATCAAACAGTTTAGTTAAAAAAGAAAAAATGATGGTGATTAATGGTGTGAATAGAATGGAAATTGTCTTTAAAGCAAGCACACCTAAAGATATTATTAATCATTATATTGAAAAACTTGTAAATCTTATTAAAGATAATTATGAATATTCATATGCCGAATATGGGTTATCATTTTCTATTGCATATAATGACTTAAATGACCTGAAGAAATTATTTACTAGTTTAATTGATTTTAAAATTGAACAAGAAATATTGCTTCAAGTAAATGTTTATGAGACACATTCAACTATAAAAGAATGAAAAAAAAGAAACATGAGTTCAGTTATGGATAATGGTTATTTTGACCATCCAACAGATACATCATCACAAGATACTGGTTCCTCAAATTATAGACCTATCACTAGACCCAATATAGATGAGGAAAACGTTTGAAATAAATATAACCAAGTAAATAAAACACGATACGAGGAAGCAGGATTCACAAAAGATATTTTAAAAAAAGAGAGAATAAAAGCTCGAGATAATTGATACATGCACCCTAGAGTAAAAGTCGGAGTTTTAGAATGAAATGGAGTTATTAACAAAAATTCTAGAATTTATAATTCAAATGATGTGGTTGTGGGAAGTGGATCAATTAGTGAACACGCTAATGTTGTTTCTGAGGTTATAATTGGTAATCAAGGGTTAAATCCATATATAAAATTATATAGCAGTAGTTAGCTCGAATGAAGTGGAGTTCATGGAGCTATTAATGATCTAGTTTCTAGAGGTGTTAAAATTATTAACAATAGTTGAGGTTCTTCAGATGTAGATGAAGAAAATATTAAGACTCTGTACAACGATAACTCAGCATGACTTGATAATTTTATTCTGGCAAATCCAGAAGTTATATTTATTAAGGCAGCTGGTAATGATGGAACAAGACCATTATTGGATATTCATGGAAAAATTATCAAATACAGAACACCACAGGAGATTGCAAAATGACTTGATTCTTACAGTCTATCATATAATTCAATTATAGTTGGTGCTTTGGATGATCAGAACTTAAATAATTCTCAATATTATAGTGAATATTCGATGCTTGAAAATTATATTTCTGTTTCAGCAATAGATTCATTTTGATCTAATTATGAAACAAAAGAAACTAATAATAATTTAGATGTTTGAAATGGCACAAGTTTATCTGCTCCAACTATTACAGCAATAGCATCAATTCTAAAAACAAATTACAGTTCTTATTTTGATAAAGGCTCAGACTCACTTATTATGAAAAGTGCCTTAATAGCAGGTTCAAGAAACCCTCAATCTTTCGCAGATTGAAAATCAAATGTAAATGACAATATCTATGATGAGCAAAAAGGTTTTGGTTCAGTTAAATTTGATAAAGTAAGAGAATCATTAAAACATATTAGATACGAAAAAATCCATAGGGATAACACGTATAATAATCCCTATAAAATGGCTGAATTTTTTTATGAACCAGGGAAATATAGAATCAACATAACATGAGAAAATAAAGATTCTTTTGAAACCCGATGAGTTCGAACTGGTTTATTTTCAGGCGAAACTAAATATGAACATATTGGGCCAGTTCCTGTTGATTTTGAAATACAAACTGATTGGGAAGGAAAAAAAATTCCAGCAAAAAATTATCGTAATAAATACTATGAAGAGCAAAAAACAAACACTAAAACTATAGAAATCAATCTAGAAAAAAGAGGATGATACTATTTTAATCTTAGCCTAGGTGATGAAAATAGAAGGAGTGATTTAGATGTTGCATTTACATATTCAAAAATCTAAAAGAATTAAGAAGTTATTAATTCTCTTAACAACTTTTATTGCTACTTCAGGAGTAATAGCACTAGCATCATGCAGTTCTAGCGATTTTAAAGTTAAACAACTTGAAAAAGATGCTTCTGTCTACGAGAAACAAACATCTGATAATAAACCTTATCTTCAATTTAATATGTATGGATATTCAAATTTTACATTTAGTAATTGAATAATGCTAAATGGAGGTATCACAAAATTCAAAGCTGATAATTACCCAATAATAAAAGGTAATGGTGAAGTAATCTTGAAAACAAATGAAGAATATCATGCAGATATGAAAAAATTTCAAGAAGAGAAAGGATTAGATTCAAAAGATATTTATAAATACTGAGTTAAAAAACACTATGATCCTAATGACCATCATACGTATTTTATACCCAAGTTTAAATGGGATTATAAAAAAGAACAAACCTACACTAGAAGCTTTCCAAAATCATCTAATAACTTTAATGCAAATCTTTATTTTGTAGATGATGAGATGCAAAAGTATGATTCAACTTATGAAAAATCAGTTAGTATAGTCAAAAACAAAGATGATTTAAAAGCTTCTTTAAGATTGGATGAAGAAGGTAAAACTCTTTATAAAAATTATTTGAACAAATTAAATGATTTAAGACATGAGAAAATAAAACCTGAAAATTTGGAAAAAGAATATCTGCCTTGATCATCAAAATTTAATTATGAAAATATCAAAAGTAAATTAGATTTTGACAAGTATGTATACTTATTTATTAAAGATGTTGCCTCACAGATTTTTTATAGTAGTATTCAAGGTGAATCTAAATTAAATGGTGGTGTTGAAATATCTAAATATAATGTAGATATTAATAATAAAACTATTAATCTAGAATGAGGTTGAGTGCCAACAAGTGAAATTGGCGATTTTCATGGTTCATCACCCATGATACGGATGGGCGTTCCTGACAGATTAACTTCATTTATGATTCCGGTTGAAAAAAATAAACTATCAGAATTTGATTTCAACGATTGAAAATTTCTTCATGAATGACCAAAAAACTAAAAAAATTAAGTGCCTAACCAGCACTTAATTTTCATATTGTGATTACTTAAAAATTATTTTTTAAGTAATGTCCACGAAGAGCGTAGTAAATACCTTCAGAAACAGTTGGATGAGTATGACCTATTGTAAATAAATCATGTAATTTAATTTTTCCACTTACTGCTAATGCTAAAGTATTGATTAATAATGAAGCATCTTTTAAAATTAAGTGTGCTCCTAATAAACGATCTTCTTTAGGATCTACTAATAATTTAATAAATCCAAAACTAGTGTTTTGTTCAGCATGTAGTCTAGGTAATTGTCCTGATGAAACAACAATTTTTTCAAATTTAACACCATCTTTTTCAAGTTGTTGTTCGTTTCTACCAACGCTTGCCACATCTAAACTTAAATATAGACTTGAAGGAATATGATCAACATTTACTTTATCAACATCTAATCCCATAATATGTTGGAAAACTTGGTCACCATGTTTATATGAAACTGATGAAAGCATTTTCTTACCAGTAACATCTCCCATAGCATAAATATGTGGTTTTGAAGTTCTTAAGAATTCATCAACTACAATATTTCCTCTTTCATCAATATCAACAACGCCATTTGCTAATTCGCTATTAGCATAACGACCTACTGCTGCAAAGTATTTATCTGCTTTAACTTTTAAAGTTTTACCTCCATGTTCAATTACTAAATCTAATTCATCATCAAATTCTTTGAATCTTACATCTGTAAAAATTTCTACGTGATTTTGTTTTAGCATTTTTTCAATTTCATTTGCTAAATCACGATCATATGCAGGCATTGCTTTAGGTCCATATTCAAGTAAAATAACTTTTGAACCTAAAGTACTAAAGTAGAAAGCAAATTCTAGAGCAACTACACCTGTACCAATGATTACTAGTTTTTCAGGTAATTCAGTTAAAGCAATTGCGCTTGTTGAGTGAATCAATCTTCCTGTACCTGCAGCTTTAGCTGAATTAGTAATTTTAAATTGTCTAGATCTAGAACCTGTTGCAATTACAAATTTTTCAGCAGTGATTTTTTCACCTTCTAGATCAATAGTTTTATCATCTAAAAATTTAGCAGTTTTACCTTGAAAAACTTTAACTTTTGCACCTTCTAAAGCACCCGCTATTGCTCCGTTTAATTTTGCAGAAACATCTGCTGCGTTTTGAGCGATTTTAGCAAGTAGTACTTTAAAGTCAGCAACTTTAACACCATAATCTGCAGCTTTTTTCATGCTTAAAACACTACGAGCAGAAGTTATTAGTGATTTTGTTGGAATACACCCAATATTAACACAAGTTCCACCTAACTTGTTTCTTTCAATCAAAGCAACTTTTTTACCATTGCTTGATAGTTGTGCAGCTAGAGTATATCCTCCAGGACCTGCACCAATTACGACAACGTCGAATTTTTTCATTTTTCCTCTTTCAATAATCAAAATAGATATAAAAAAATAATAGCACTTTTAAAGAAAACTAATAAAAAAACGACTTTTTGCACAATCAGAGCACTAAAAAGCCGTTTTTTTCACTTTTTCAGGGTTTTAAAAGTAATTTGAAATAATTACTTTTTTTTTGCTAAAGACTAGACAATTTCTTCAATTTTAGTTGCTAGTTTATCAACTAAAGAACGTTTTACAGCAATATCACTTTCAATAATTTCATATAATTCAGCAATTGTAATATCAACTGGGAAGTTATAAGATTTTAGATGTTCAAGTAAGTTTTCTAGTCTTTTTGCCTGTGCACGATGATCTTCACGATAAGTTCTAATTTTTAAAATGCGTTGTGCACGCTCACTTACTTTTTCAAAATTATCAACAATGTAGCGCATGCGTTGCACATCTTCTTCAGAATAAGTTAAAAATTCCTCAAGTAATTTTTCATGATCAAATTCCATGTAAAAACGATTAAAAATATTACGGCTTTGTGAATAAAGCAAAGCCCCTGCATAAGCTGCTAAAGCACCATCTTGATTAAGGCGAATTGATTTAATAGTTTTTTCATTAAATTTTTCTTTAACTAGTGATTTTAAATAAGGAAAATAACTAGCTCGATTGCTTTCTTTAGTTAATAAAGAAAGCTTAATATTATCAAATTCAAAAACTGATTCAATACTTGATAAAGGCATGACTTGAGCCAAAATTTTCTTTTCAAGTTGTGGAGCAAAGCCTTTAAAAAATAAAAGTTCTTCATCAACTCTACCGAATCATTTTTTTAAATCGTTAATCAAGCATCTTCTAACTTCACGAATTATTGAATTTTGATCAGATAATCTGGAAAAGTCAATCATCGTTGTAATTATTTTTCATTCTTTTTCACCTTTAGTTTTTGAATTCACATAAGTACCCATGCTATAAGCAAATGGCAATCAATTATCTTTATTAAAAGGTCTTAGTCCTGAATTAAATGGAGTGGAAATTGATTCAAAATCAATGTAAATGATTATTTTTTTCATTATGATTATTTTAATCATGAAACAGAAAAAAGTGAAAAAATTTTCAGGCTTATTTAAATAGTGTAATAATAATATAAGGTGAATTTTTATGTCTAAAGAAAAAAAACAAGAAAAAGAGCTGAATTGAGACAATTACAGCCCTTATAAAGAATTTGAATTAATTAGTAAAAAAGAGGTTTCTTCAAATAAGAAACCAAACTTTTTTACTAGGTTAAAAATGTCTTTACATAAGAAAAATACTTCAATTTATTATTCGCAAGGTTTTTCTTCAAGTGAAATTGAGAAATTACCTTGATATATGATTCTGGCAATTAAGAAGTGAAACGTTTTAAAGATCTTTTTTGCAGCCTTTTTATTAAACGTTATTATTATTGCTTTTATAACTAGGGCGCAAGCATTACCTTCAGGAGTAACCGGGATTCCAACTTTAATTATGTTTTTAGTTCCAGAACTACAACCATATTTTGGAATTTTGTTCTTACTAGTTAATGCTCCATTAATGATTTATTTTCATAAGAAGGTCAAGCTTTCTTTCACACTTTTAAATTGAACTTATTTATTATTTTCAGTTTTATGAAGTAGTGTTTTAAATATTACTCCAGTTTTAAACTTTTTATTAAACATCACAGACTTTGCAAATGATTGAAGTATTAATGTTGTAACAGCTAGTTATACAAATTCTTGACCGATTTTAATCTATGGAATTTTAGGTGGCATTTTGATGGGTATTTCTTATGCAATTTTATGAAAAGCAGGCGCTTCAACTGCAGGAACTGAGTTAGTTAGTTATTATATTTCAGTTAAATATAAAAAATCTGTGGGTTCAATTATGCGTGTTTTTTCACTTTCAACTGTTGTACTTTATTTTATTATTTATGCTTCAGTAAGATGAAACTTAACAAATAATGCACCTGAGCCTGTTTATCTTAGAGACTTTTTTGTGCTTCAAATCATTACAACTTTTGCCATTGTTTTTATTTCTACTTTTGTTTTAAATATACTTTATCCAAAGTACAAAAAAATTAATGTCGAAATTTCTACAGATAATCCCAACTTAATTGAGATCTTTTTTAATAAGATTAATTATTGACATCCTTATCGAATTGAAACTTATAAAAGTGGCAGAAACCATCAAAAGAATTACCAGATAACAACCGTTATGTATTATTTTGAAGCAAACTTTTTAGTTCCTGATATTCAAAACTTTAGTCCTGAAGTTTGAATTAAAATGGTTGATGTTAAAAGAACACTTGGAAAATTCAATTCCAATTTTGTTGATTAAAAATAAATTTGTGCTAAATTTATTTAGAGTTAAAAATGAGTGAAAAAAATCCGATACCAAACGATGATAAAATCCTAAACACAGGTGAAAAATATAGTTGTGAATTAATTGATTTACATCAAGTTACAACACACTATAAAACTGAAAGTAGCATTGAACAAAAAAAGAGAATCAGACTTTCAAAATTATTAAGACCTGAAGCAAATACTGATTGATACACAGGCTCATATTCTTCAAGTGATATAGAAAAATTACCTTGATATGATATTGTCGCAATTAAAAGATGAAGTATTTTTAAAATCTTTATTGCTTCTTTAGTTTTAAATTTTATCATCATCGCCTTTATCACAAGGGCTGAAACTATTCCATCAGGTGTTGCAGGAATACCAACTTTATTGATGTTTATTTTTCCAGTTTTAAAACCGTTTTACGGCTTACTTTTCTTAATCAGCAATATGCCACTGATGATTATTTTCCATAAGAAAATTAAGCCTACATTTATTATTTTGAATTGAACCTATTTAATTACAACCGTATTATGAAGTTCAATTTTAAATATTGAACCAATCCTAGATTGAATAAATCGCATCACTGATTTAGCAGGTTCTTGATCATTAGAAACTGCACAAGGAAACGATAACTGACCAATTGTTGTTTATGGATTAATTGGTTCTTTAGGTACAGGTGTAGTTTATGCAGTGCTTTGACAAGCAGGTTCTTCTACAGCAGGTACAGATATTATTTCTTATTTCTATTCAGTTAAATACCAAAAAAGTATAGGTTCTTTATTAAGACTTCTATCTTTTTCTACAGTCGCAGTTTACTTTATAATCTATGCAGGAATCCGTTGAGATTCACATAATTCAATTGATGTAGGGTTAAGAAATTTCTTAGCGATTCAGTTATTCACAACAGCAATGATTGTCTTAATATCTAGTGCTGTCTTAAACTTTTTCTATCCTAAATATAAAAAGATCAATGTAGAAATTTCTACAAATAAACCAGAAATTCTAGTTTCTTTCTTCAATAGAATTAACTACTGACATTCATACAGAATTGAAAGTTATACAAGTGGTTATACAAAGTTACCTACTTATCAAATTTCTACAGTTATGTATTTCTTTGAATCTAAATCTTTAATCAGAGACATGCAGAACTTTGATCCTCAAATCTGAGTGCGTGTCCTAGATGTCAAGAAAACGTACGGAAAATTTGATTCTTCCTACGTTGATTAAGAAAGAAATTTCATCAATTTATATAGATTTCTATCTGTTTCTTACTGAGAAACAGATTTTTTCTACACTTTTCTACACAAAAATAAATTTTCAAAAAATTAATGAGTTTTTTTATTTATATTTAATTTATTTAAATTAAAATTATAGTAAAAGCAAGGAAAATACTATAGTTTTTCTATAGAAATCAATCCTTGTCAAAACATATTAAGAATGAGGAAAATATGGCAACAGAAAAAATTAAATTCGAACGATGATACTGTACATTAAGAGAAAATGACGGTAAAAATCCAGATATTAAATGAAAAAATATCTGAACTCTAAAGAAAGCAAATGAAAACCCAACAGGTGAATTTGAACATCAAAAAGATGCTGTAGAGCATTTTAAAAAACTAAACCTGAATGCAAATCTTTGATTTCAAAAAGGTGGAAAATTTGTTCGTACAATTAAGAGTGTTAAATCAGCAAAAGGTCATGATCAAATTCTAATCGATAGTGATGATTCTAAAGAAGAACAAGAAAGAGCTAAAAAACTTCTACAAGAACGTGAACGTAAATTGCGTGAAGAATTAAAGGCTCAAGAAAGCACTTGAGAAGCTGAAAAATCAGAACTTGAAAAACGTCTTAAAAAAGAAGAAAAAGAAAATTCTAAACTTACTAAAGAAATTCAAAACGTTAACAGTCATACTTCAACTTTAGAACGCCGTTTAATTGAAAGTGAAAAAGCACTTCAAGAAGAAAAAGCAAGAAGAAGTCTAGCTGAAAATGAACTAGATTTACAAAAACAACAAACTCAAGAACTTCTTTTAAAATCAAAAGAGCAACCTTGAATTTTAACTCAAGAAGTTGAAGTAGTTAAAGAAAAAATTGTTAAAGTCGAAGATTCATTAGCAACTGTTTTATTAAATGATGAAAAAGAAAAAGTTAGTGAATTAGAAGAAAAATTAGCACGTGAACGTTTATCAAGAATGCAGGCTGAAAGACAAGTCGAAGAAATTCGCCAAACACAAATTTTAGATTTATCACGTTTAGAATCAGAAGTTCAAGCACATGAAAATACTAAATCTGAATTAGAAGAATTAAGAGCAACTCGTGAAATTTTAATTGAACATCACGAGCCTCAAGATCACTCTTCAACAACAACTATTGATGATGAACAAATGCAAAGATTACTTCGTGCAGAAGCAACTTTAAGAGAATTAGAAAGAAGAAGAGCAATCAAGGATCGCCTTGATAAAAGTGAATCATTAATTACAGTTGATGATCAAACTGCTCTAATCATTATCGATGAAGTTGAACAGGAATTTCCAGACGATGATGAAATTATTCAGCGTGCAAGACATCAAAAGAAAATCATTAATGAAAGAAATTACGTTAGAGTAGAAAACACTCGTGAATTGATTTCAAACAATGAATTACAACAATTAAAAGAAAATAATGCAAAACCTGAAGAAGTAGTTTTAGCTAGACCTGATGAAGGAAACCAAAAAATTTGAGGTTTAAAAACTAAAACATGATACATGATTGCTAAAACAGTCTTCTTACTTTCTTTAATTGCATTATTAATCGTATTAGCAATTGGTTTATCTTCAGGATTTTTAGCTTAGTATATGCCTACAGAAACACTTGTAATCATATTTGGAAGTGTTATTCTTGCTTTATTAACCATTGTTTTAGTATTAACATTAACACCTTATGGGCAAATGTTATATCGTTTAATGTTTAAACGAAGTCGCTATTCTAAACTAGGAAAGAGTAGTAAAATTCGTTTAATTCACCAAGTTAAAGAAGCAGTTATTCAATTAGCTAAAACTAAAACTGGAGCAATCATCACGATTGAAAACCATGATCAAATTGATAACTTAAGAACAGATGGTGTCATCATTGATGCCAACATCAGTAGCAGTTTAATAATTGCTCTTTTCCAAAAAAATAGCCCACTACATGATGGTGCTATCATAATTCGTGACAGCAAGATTCTTTATGCTGCCACATATTATAAAATTACTCGTAAATCTGTTGATAACAGTTATGGTGCTCGCCACCGTGCTGCAATGGGTATTAGTGAATTATCTGATGCAACAACAATTGTTGTATCAGAAGAAACAGGTGACATAACCATTACTAAAAATGGAATTTTTAATAAAACAAATATTGACAATTTCCAAGAATCATTAGTAAAATTACTAAAAGAATAGGGGTGTAAAAATGCAATATTTTCAAGATGATTTTAATAACAATGATGAAAATATTGGAACAAATATTCCCTTGACTTCATTAGGTTCCGATGAGCAACAAAGCGATGCTTCAACCTTACTTGCTGAATCTTTTTCAAAACTAGTAAGAACGAGAAATTTTAATGATCTCAGAGAATTAGTGAATAATACGCCTTTAAGTAAAATAAATGAAAGCATCCTAATAATGAAACCCATTATTCAGGTGCTTTTTTTTAGATTCTTATTAACAAAACAAGCAGCTGAAATATTTCAAAATTTAGATATAGATGTGCAAGCACAACTCTTAACAAATTTTGCAGATGATTTATCTTCAGAAATTATTAATGAATTAAAAAGTGATGAAATTTCTGACTTGATTGAAGAACTGCCTTCAGAAATGACCGCAGGTATTTTAGCTAAAGTTAAAGATGAAGAAAAGCGTAAAAAAATTAATGAAATTTTAAAATTTGAAGATGATCAAGTTGGAAGTATTATGGCTGTTGATATTGTCTCAATTGAGTCAAATATTTCTTTAAAAGATGCCTTGAGAAAAATCAAAAATGCTTATGGTAAAAATAAGGATTTAAGACACTACTTTTTTGTCACAGATGACAAAGGAAAACTTAGTGGTGCAATCACTTTAGAAGACTTAATTTTTAATCCTAGAAATGACTTAGTTAAAGATCATAAATTTCAAGTTTATGCAGCAAAAACTTCTGATTCAATTCAAGAAAGTCAAAACCTTTTTGCAAAGCAAAATATGTCTGTAATTCCTGTTGTAAATAACTTTAATTATTTATCAGGAATCTTAACAAGTGAAAGTATGTTTGATGAAATTGAATTGCAAGCTAGTGAAGATATTTATTCACGTGCTAGTGTTAAAGTTGAAGATGTCGAAACTTTTGAATATGTTTCAGCACCTGTAAAAAGTATTGTTAAAAGTAGATTATTTTGAATTGTCTTGCTTTTAATAGTTGCAACTTTTAGTCAAATTATTATTGAAGTTTTTTCAAATGTTGTTGATCAAAAATTAGGAAGCTGAGTTTCAATTTCAATTCTTACTTCTTTATTACCAATTTTAAGTGGTGCCGCTGGTAATGCTGGAAGCCAATCCTCCGTTACTATTTCAAGGGCTGCTGCATTAGGCGAATTAAAAGGAATCAAAGGTAAAAAAATAGTTGCTAGAGAAGTCAAAATAGGGCTCATAATCGGTGCTTTATTATTTGTTGTAAATATTATTAGATTATCCATTTACTTCGCAATTTCGGGCGATTTTGTTACTTCTAGAAACAACACATTAGTAATTATTTTTGTTTCTTCATTAGTCTTATTTTTAATTTTAGTTTTATCTAAATTTTTAGGAACATGATTAACTTTAGTAGCCATCTTTTTCAAAAAAGATCCAGCAGTTTTATCAGCACCTTTAATTACAACAATTTTAGATACAATTTCAATTACAATTTTTTATGCTTTAATTATAGGATTATTTTTAGCACTTGATTCTGCAGCAGTGCAATTTACAATCATTAATAATTAGAAAGGAGTCATCATGCAAAATATAAAAGATATTGAAACAAAAAAAATAAATACAAAAGTTCTTGATTTAAATAAAACCAATTTATTTGATGAATCATGAATCAATTTAGAAAAAGATGAACTAGCAAAACTGTTCATAATTTTTATAAAAAGACAAAATAAAAATCAATTAAATTTATTAATTGAGCAACTTTCAGATGCTGCAATTGAAGACGCCTTTTTAAGTTTAAATAAGAGTGTACAAATTACTTTTTTAAGAATCATAAAAATTAATTTAGCAGCCGATATTTTTGAACAACTTGATGAGTCAATTCAAGCAGAATTATTCTTTGATTTTAGTGAAGAATTTTCACTTAATTTATTGAAAGCAATGACTGCAATTAAGATCACTAATTTGCTTGATTTTTTTGAAGAAGATGTTCAAAGAAAAAACATTATTTTAAAGCGTTTAGAAAACACTGAAAAAGCAGAAAATGTTGCCAAAATTTTAAAATATGAAGATGAACAAGCAGGTAGCATTATGCAAGTTGAAATTTCAATTCTTTATGATAGTGATACAATTGCAAACGCCCTAGATAAAATTAAAAAAGATTATATAGGCGATAAAGAAATTGGACATTATTTTTTCGTTGTTAATGAAAATAAAGAACTAGTTGGTGCAGTTACTTTAGAAGATATGATCTTTGATGAAGACAATAATAAAAATACTTTAATCAGTGATTTATTATTTGTTGTTGAAGGTGTTTATGATACTGATAGTTTAGAAAAAGCAGTGCAATTATATGGACAACAAAATATGTCTGCTTTGCCTGTTATTAATAAAGAAAAACAACTGGTAGGAATTATCGATAGTGAAAATATGTTTGACGTTGCTCGTGAATTAGCAACTGAAGATATTTATCAAGCAGTAGGGATTAAAGTTGAAGATGCTTCAAAACCTTATTTAAAAACTAAAATTATTGATATTGTCAAAAGCCGATTTTTTTGATTAGCATTATTATTGATTGGTTCAACATTTTCACAAATTCTAATTCAAGTTTTTGTCGATATTTCTTCACAAACAATTAACTTATGAGTTAGTTCATTAATCTTATCAGGTCTTGTTCCAGTTTTAACTGATGCTGCAGGAAATGCAGGAAGTCAATCAATTGCAACCATCACTAGAGCTTATGCTTTAGGTGAATTTAAAAAGGTCAAACTCTGAAAAATTTATAAAAAAGAATTTTTCGTCGCTGTCATTATTGGGGCAATAGTCTTTGTTATTAACGCTGTGCGTTTATCTATTTATTTTCTAGCAAGCCAATTTTTATTAACTAATCCTGCTTCAGCATTAATTTTAATTTTTGCTAGTTCAACTGCTTTATTTTTAGTTTTAATTATGGCTAAATTTTTGGGAACATTTATTCCTTTATTAATGTTGAAACTAAAAAGAGATCCAGCTGCTGCTTCTTCACCAATTCTTGCAACTTTAAGTGATGGACTATCAACAGCAATCTTTTTTGGAATTACAATTTCATTATTTTTAATTATAAATTCTTTAGTAATTCTGCCTTTAATTTAAATAAAATTGATTATTAAATCTAAATTAGTCGCTAATTTAGATTTTTTTATTTTAAAAGTTAGCAAAACTCAGATTTTTTTCGACTTTAATGGAAAATTTAGTGGCTTAAAGCAAATTATTTTATATAATAAAAAAATGAAAAAATTCTACATTATCGGGTTTTCAGTCTTTGCAACAGCGATGCTCGGAGCATTCATTGCTTGGCTAATTATTGAAATAACTAAAGACCAATTACAACCAAACTTGGTGGCAATTGGTGCTTTAGCATTGATTTTAACAGCAGTTTCAGTAATGGCTTTTTCATATTTTTTAATTCGTTATCTAACTAAAAAGAATTACTTTATTAACCGTAGTTTTTACCAATATTTAGATAAAGTGATTGCTCAACATAAAATCGGAGTATTAATCTTAAATCCTTTATCCAAGATTGTTTGATCATCAGAATATTTAAATAACGAACTAGGTTCAAATTTAATCGATCGTAAACTTGCTCAGGTTTTTCCTGAAGTTAAAGATCAGCTAGTATATGATGATGAAGATGATATCTTAATCAAGCGTGAAAAAAATGGTGTAACAGTTATTTATTTATTAAAAAGATATAATAATTACAACATGGTTACGATTGAAGATGTTACAGTTAGAGAATCAATTATTACTAATTACCGTGATGAAAAAATCGCAGTTGGTGAAATTGAAATTGATAACTATCAACTTTATCAATCAGTACTTTCTGAAGAAGAAATTTTTAATATTGAAGCAACAATTGTTGATTTATTAGAAAACCTTGTTAAAGAATATAATATTGCCTATCGCCAATATGTAAAAGGTAAATTCATTATTATAACTAATAATGAAACTATTGAAAAACTGATTAAAAGTGAATTTAATTTTATTGAACAACTTGAAAATAATTCAAAGTTAAAAAGTAATGTACGTTTAACAATCTCAATGGGGATTGCCCGTGGGATGTACAAAATTAGTGAACTTTTTGAAGTTTCTAAATCAGCGTTGCGCCAAAGTCAAAGTCGTGGTGGGGATCAAGTAACTATCTATCAAAAAGATCAAAAACCAATTTTTTTTGGATCAAAAAGTGAAATTTCAGTTAATTATTCACGAACTATGATTAAAGAAGTTGCTCGCTTATTAGAACATAAATTAACTTCAAAAAGTATTAATAAAGTAATTGTTTATGGACATAAATTAGCCGACTTAGATGCTTTTGGTTCTGCCTATGCCATGGTTTGGCTAGCAAAACAATTTGGTAAAGAAGCTTATATTCAAAATGTAACTTTTGATAACACAACCAAAAAAGCAATTGCTAAATATTTAGGTAAACCTGAAAACCTATTTATTAAGCCTTCAACAGCTTCACAAATGAGTGATGAAAATACTTTAGTAATAATAGTTGATACTGCAGAAGCAAAAAGAATTGAAAACGAAAATGCCTTTAATAAGGTAAAACCAGAAAACATTTTTGTTCTAGATCATCACCGAGTTAGTGAAAATGTACAGTTTTGTCCACTACAAAACCAATACATTGAAACAACAGCCTCAAGTGCTAGTGAAATTACAACTGAAGTTATTAGTTTTATTAAACACGAATTAAAACACGATGCAGTTGTTTCGCAAATGTTATTAAATGGAATTTATATGGATACAAATCAATTCCAAAAATCAACTTCAGGACCTACTTTTAATGCCGCTGCTTTATTAGAATTTAGAGGTGCCTCAGCCATTGAAGCTGTTGAATTATTAAAAGTTAGTGAAGAAAATAATAAAATTATTAAAAAACTTGTTGATGATATTAAAGAAATTAAAACAGGATTTTTTATCAGTTATACTTCTAATGAAGTGCCTGAAGATATCGTCTCAATTGCTGCCGATGAGATGCTAAGAATTTCAGGAAGAAAAGCAGTTTTTGTAATTGCTAAAATTCCTCATTCTAACCCTGCACTTTATAAAATGAGTGCCCGAGGTATTAAAACTAATGTCCAAATCATTGCCGAAGCAGTCGGTGGTGGTGGACATTATGCAGCTGCAGCAGCTGTAAGTAACGAAGAAATAGAAAAGTTTGTCGATAATATCGTTCAAGCGATTGTGAGTGTGAAATACAATGAAAGTAATATTAACTAAAGACCATAAAGATTTAGGAAAAGCAAAAAGTATTGTCGAGGTTAGTCCTGGATATGCTCAAAATTTTTTATTTAAAAATAAATTAGCAGTTCCTTACACAAAAGAAAATCAAAGAAAATTAGAGCAACAACTAATTAAAGAAATTGAAGATCATAAACAAAAAGTTCTTGATTCTCAAAAGCTAAAAGCAGAACTTGAAAAAGTTGAATTAGTTTATAAATTAAAAGTTGCTCATGTTGAAACAGGTGAAACACATCATTCAATAACAGCAAAACAAATCATGAAATCTTTAGCAGATCATGGTTTCCATTTAGAAAAACATACTTTTGAAAAAGTATTTTTAAAAACAGTCGGACCCCACTATGTACAAGCTAAATTATTTGGTGATGTTGAAGCTCGTTTAGAAGTTGTGATTAAAGAAGATGATGGAAAGTAATTTAGAAAAAAACATTAGTGATCCTATATCCGAGTTGAATATAATTGCTTCTTTAGTTTTCAAAAACGACCTAGCTAAAAATATCAGACATCGTTTAAAAGCAGATGATTTTTATCTTGAAAATCATCGCATCTTTTTTACTATCATAGACTCTTATTTACAAATAACAAAATTTGATGAACAACTAGATAATGTTAAAAATTTAACATTTGATGTTTTAAAAAGCGAAGTAAGAAATCTTTTAAACCAAAACCCTAGAATTAGAAATGTTAAAGATTTTAATGAAGAATATGTCAATGAATTATTAATCAAATATAACGGTTCAGATCGTTTTTTTGAAGACTTTAAAACCGTCATTGAAAAAAGTAATATCAGAAAAATTCTTTTATCTTTAGATAAAAATTCACGTCTTATTAGGGAAACAATAATTGAAGATAATTCTAATTTAATTATTAGTCGAATCAACCATGATTTGACTAATATTTCAGACTTAAATTCTTTTAATGAATTTGATCAACTAGAAGATTTAGCTGCTGATTATTTAGAGTCAATTCATCATCGTAGAAACAGTTATGATGATATTGCAGGAATTGCAACTGGTTATGAAGAATTAGATAATTTAACTGATGGATGGCAAAAAGGAAACCTAATTATTTTAGCTGCAAGACCTTCTATGGGAAAGACTGCTCTTAGCTTGAATTTTGCTTTAAATGCAGCTAAAGAAAACAAAACTGTTCTGTACTTTTCACTTGAAATGGATAGTTCCCAACTTGTAGAAAGATTAATTTCAAAACAAACTACTATTAACCCTAAATTGCTAAGAAATCCTAAGGATCTATCTTCAGAAAATCTGACTAAAATTTCAATTGCAGTTAATAATTTTAGAAAATATAAACTAAATATCGCTTCTAATCACAGTTCTGATTTTATAAATATTCAGTCAATTATTCGCCAAGAATACTATAAAAATACTGTTGATTTAGTAATGATTGACTATCTTCAATTGATGTCATTAAAAAATTATGGTGGTGATAATCGCCAACTTGAAGTTTCTAAAATTTCAAACATGTTAAAGTCGCTAGCAAGAGAATTATCAATCCCAATTATTGCTCTAGCACAACTTTCTCGTAACGTAGAATCGCGTGCTGATAAAAGACCAGTTATGTCTGACTTAAGAGATTCAGGAGCCATTGAACAAGATGCTGACATTATCATGATGATGTATCGTGATGATTACTATAATCGCAAACCATCTGATAAAGAAGAGATGCATAATAGCAACTATTCAGTTGTTGAATTATCAGTTGTAAAAAACCGTTCAGGAGCTACAGGAACTATTAATTTATTATTTGATTTATCACATAGTAATTTTTTAACTGCTAACGATAGTTACGGCGATAATTACAAGAAATACGAGACAAGATAATGTCAGTATTAATTTGAGTTTTAATTCCAATAACTGTTGTCTTAATTATTTTATCAGCATTTTTTTCTGGTTCAGAAATGGCTTATTCTTCAGTCAATATTGCTGCTTTAGAAGGTGAAATAAAAAGAAATAAAAAATGAGCAAAAGTGGTAAAAAGACAACTTGCTCATTTTGATCAATTATTAATGACATTATTAATTGCAAATAATATTGTCAATATTTTAACGACCTTAGTAACAGGTATTTTCTTTGGTGAATTCATTAGAACTTATATATCGAACGAAAGCGTTGAATTTTATTCAACTTTAATTTCATTGATTGTTTTAACCCCCTTAATAGTTATTTTTGGTGAGATAGTTCCTAAAATAACTGCTAAAAAACACTCCTTAATTTATTTAAAAACAGTCGTCTATTTGATAGATATAGTAATTTATATTTTCTATCCATTTACAGGTATTTCTAAGTTATTTAAAAAGAAAAAAAATATTACTAATAAGGAAATAGATTTAAAAAACTATGTTGAATTAGCTAATCAAGAAGGTGTTATAACACACGCTGAAACTGAGCTAGTTAAAAACGCTTTTGACTTAGATAAAGAAAAAGTGTTATCGCATTATGTTAGATTAAAAGATGTTTATACTTTAGAAATTAATACCAAAGTAAAAGATGCAATTAAAGTTTTTAAAGAAACATCTTATTCAAGAATTCCTTTAATTAATGAACACAAAAATATTGTTGGTATGATTCATGTCAGCGATATTTTAGGTGAAGAAAATGAAGAAGTTATTTCTCGTTTTATGAGAGTAATGCCTTTAATTCCTTTAAACATTTCCTTAAACAATGCCTTAGAAATTTTAAGAAGTAAAAAGTCACATATGGCTGCAGTTACTAGAGGTAGGCTAAATGATGAAATAGTTGGTATCTTAACTATGGAAGATATTATTGAAGAACTAGTTGGTGAAATCTATGATGAACATGATGAAGATGAACAGATCATGGAAGTTTCTTTAGAAAAATATTGTGTTTGAGGTAATAGCAAGGTAGTTGATTTAATTGAAGCTAGTGGTATGGAGATTGAACATTCTGAAGATCAAACAGTTTTAAGTTTAATTAAAAAGTATTGAGATAAAGAAACTATTGAAGTAGGTGACATCATGGTGATTGAAGAAAATTATAGTTTTGAGGTGCTAGAATATAGCGAAGAAAAAAAAGATTTTTACTTTGAATTAATTATTAAATAAGACAAACTCCTATTTTTTATAAAATAGGAGCCTAGAGTGTTCTAATAACTGCAACTCTTACATTTTTATTTTAATGGACTTTCATTCGAAAGTTCATTTTTATTATT
>NZ_NQNY01000009.1 GCF_002276225.1 Mycoplasmopsis agassizii
AGTTAGTTCTTTATAGATTTTTAAAGCATAAGCATTTTCACTAGTAAAGCCTGTAACAGTTACTTCTTTACCTAGGGTAGAATCAGTAGTGATTTTACCATCTGCAGAGTTAAAGATTGTTTCTCCATTTTTTAATAAGGCTTTGAATTTTAAGGTTGTGGTTGCAACAGCATTATCTTGCCCTGCAACTTCTTCAACCGAAACAAAACTATAGCTAACAGTAAATCCTTCAGGACTAGTTGGTGCTGTGAATTTTGCTTTTGCTGTACTATCAGTCATTGCTGTAATTAGTGCTTGAATTTGTGTATCTGTTTTAAATTCACTCGCTAACTTCTTCGCACTTTCGCTGTCTGCTGCAAAAGTGCTAGGAAGCGCATCATACCATTCTTTAGCCTTTGCTTCTTGCTCTGCTGATGTATTTTTAAAGCCACTTAAAGTAACTTCTTTACCAGCTGATTCTTTAGAATCAACTAACTCACCTTCAGTTGTATAGTATTTATCAGCTTGTTTTAGATAGACTTTAACTTTAAGTGTGCCAGCAGAATCTGAAGCAGATGAAGTCACTAGTTCTAGTTCGACAGTAGAAGAAAAAAGCAGTAATTTTAACAACTTTGTTAGTTCATTTTGAGATGAAATAACAAATTAAATTAACCATTTTTCTAAAAAGATCCTTAATTCAGTTTATAATTTTAAGTATCTAAGTATAAGCATAAATAAGCAATTTTTGAAAGGTAAAACTATGGCTAAAGAAAAAAAGCAGAATATTGTAAAAGAACTTTGTGATGACATCAAGGAATTTGCTAAGAAAAACGATGGTTTACATACCCCAGTTAGAAACTTACAAGAGCAAGAAGATGAAAGTGGATATGATCTAAAGTTAAGAGGTAAACCAAAGCCAAAAATAAGTGATCTTGGTGGAGATGGTAAAGGTGGAAGTTCGGACAGCAAATATGCAACCACAGATTATGTTGATAAGGCGGTTTCAGGTTTAAAGGAAGAAGTTAAAGTAATCGTTAAAGATGAAATTGCTCAATCAGAAGCAAGAATGAGTCAGAAAATAGAAGATTCGGAAGTAAGAATGAGTCAGAAAATAGAAGATTCAGAAGCAAGAATGAGTCAGAAAATAGAAGATTCAGAAGCAAGAATGAGTCAGAAAATAGAAGATTCAGAAGCAAGAATGAGCAAAAAAATTGAAGAATCAAATGCGACAATGATGGAAAATATGTCAAAGTTCGCAACTAAAGAATATGTCGATAATGCTCTTTTAGAGTCTGAAGCAAGAAACAAGGTTTTTGTTAAAGAAACAATTGCCCCAATAATAGTTGAACTAGCTGAAACTAGAAAAGAAAATAAGGAAAATAAAAAAACCTTAGATAAAATTCTAGGTTTAATAGAAGAACTGAATAAGAAAAAGTAAGTTTTCTTTGTTTTTCAAACAAATAAACACACTATGAAATTAATTCATAGTGTTTTTTTGCAGAATTTTTTCATAAAAATTCAAAATGTAGTCAAGTTCTAGCAAAACTAAACTAACTTAGATATAATTAAAACTGGCAGATATAAATGCCAAAAAATATTTTTTAGTTGCTCGTTTCTAATATTAAAAAATAGAATAGCTTAGAATTAGCACACAATAAATTAATGCAACTAAAAACAATCTACACAAAATATATTATGAAAAAACTTTATTGAGGAGAATTCGTTATTGCCAAAAGATATCAATAGTTTAAATACTATCTGTAGCAATGTTAGAGAAATCAAGAAAATGGACAAAGTCCATTTCGTTGAAAACATATATAAAAAAGAAGGCTTGAAGAAAAAACTTTTACTTCATATAGAAGGTGAAGACATGGAAGAAATTATTATACCACCTGTTCCACCAGTACCTCCTGTGCCGCCAAGCCCAGGTGGTGGTTCTGATAATGAATATGCAACAGTTGGCTATGTCAAACAAGTTGTTTCAGATTTAAAAGAAGAAATGGTGATTTTGATCACTGATTCTGAAGAAAGAAATAAAGTATTTGTTAAACAAGAAATTGCTGATTCTGAAGAAAGAACTAAAATCTATGTCAAAGAAATTGTTGATAAAGCCGTTAAAGAAGCAACTGATCCAATTATTGCTGAGTTAGTTGAAACTAGAAAAGAAAATAAGGAAAATAAAAAAACCTTAGATAAAATTCTAGCTTTAATGGAAGAATCAAACAAGAAAAAATAGGTTGCTTTTTCAAACAAATAAACACACTATGAAATAATTCATAGTGTTTTTTTGCAGAAGTTTTTCATAAAAGAGCAAAATGTAGTCAAGTTCTAGCAAAACTAAACTAACTTAGATATAATTAAATATGGCAGATATAAATGCCAAAAAATATTTTTTAGTTGTCTTGTTTCTAATATTAAAAAATAGAATAGCTTAGAATTAGCACACAATAAATTAATGCAACTAAAAACAATCTACACAAAATATATTATGAAAAAAACTTTATTGAGGAGAATTCGTTATTGCCAAAAGATATCAATAGTTTAAATACTATCTGTAGCAATGTTAGAGAAATCAAGAAAATGGACAAAGTCCATTTCGTTGAAAACATATATAAAAAAGAAGGCTTGAAGAAAAAACTTTTACTTCATATAGAAGGTGAAGACATGGAAGAAATTATTATACCACCTGTTCCACCAGTACCTCCTGTGCCGCCAGGCCCAGGTGGTGGTTCTGATAATGAATACGCAACAATTGGCTATGTCAAACAAGCTATTTTAGATTCTGAAGAAAGAACGAAAGTTTTTGTTAAAGAAACTGTTAACGAAGCTATTGCTCAATCTGAAGAAAGAAATAAAGTATTTGTTAAACAAACTGTTAACGAAGCTATTGCTCAATCTGAAGAAAGAAATAAAGTATTTGTTAAACAAACTGTTAACGAAGCTATCGCTCAATCTGAAGAAAGAACTAAAATCTATGTCAAAGAAATTGTTGATAAAGCCGTTAAAGAAGCAACTGATCCAATTATTGCTGAGTTAGTTGAAACTAGAAAAGAAAATAAGGAAAATAAAAAAACCTTAGATAAAATTCTAGCTTTAATGGAAGAATCAAACAAGAAAAAATAACCTTCTAAATAACTATGTAAAAAGCATTTAAAAATACCGCCACACAGATGACGGTATTTTTTTATTGCTTTAAGTTTTTACTTTTTAAGTTTAAATCTTCTGATTAAAACATAAGCAATTGCTGCTGAAGCAACGGCGGCAGCGGCTACTCCGACACCAATTGCAATTGTTGTTGCTGAGTTTAAAATTTCGTTTGACTGTTTTAGTCCAACTACTATTTTAGTACTTGAAACAACACTTTTATCTAGAACTTTATTTTCTGTAATAGCTTTTGCAGAAGCGATTAATCTGATTTGAATTTGGTCGCCATTTTTTAAATTAGCATTAGTTAAGTCACTAATTTTTTCAAAATCGCCATTAGTTGTTCGTTTGACATAGAATTGAATATCTGTATCAGCTGGTAAAGTAACGTTATTTAGATCGTATTTTAATGATCCTTTAGTGTTATCTCCTTCATAAGAAACAACTATTTTATCTAGATCTCTTGAACTGAAGTTACCTATATCAATATTTGTTTTTAAGTTTTTAACTAAGTAACCATTAACTGTAACAGATTTATCTGCTACTGTCACTTGTGCTTCTTGAAGTACAAGTGCTTGGTTTCAAGGTACACTAGCGATTCTATTGGCATAGTTATCACCGATTTGACCTTCACTCCCAATGTAACGTAGTCTTCATTTAACTAGATCCCCATTTTTTAAGTTAGTTGGTGATTGCGTACTTCATGTTAGTTGACTATCGCTTGAGTTGTATTGACCATCTTTGATAACTGCATATTCATAAGTATAATCATTAGGTAAAACTTGCTCTGAAGTTTCAGGATTAGTTGTTAGGATTTCAAAAGTACCTGAACCTGAAGTAATCCCACTTGTTTGAATTCTGACAAATTGTAATAGTGATAAATCTACTTCGTTTTTTAAATCAGTAACTATTAAAGAAAATTCTCTTGAATTATAAGCAAAGCGCTCATCGCTTGAATCAATTTTGATAATTAACTGATCACCATTAGCTATTCTATTAGGAACTTGATTATCTAGATCGTTAAAGACAGTAACTTGATTATTTGAACGGCGTGTTCATTTTAGACTTAGTCTTAATTTAGGATCAATTGCTTTTAAAGCAGTGTTAATTGCTTTAAAGCCTTTGAGTGTTTCAACACCGTTAGTGCTATCTGTTGTTAGTGAAGAAGCAATCAAGGCTTCCATATCTTTAAGCTGAGCAAATCCTGAAGTACCTTCAGCGATTCCTGTGGTTCGATCTGATGCTCTTTCAAATCTACCTAGGAAACTAGTTAAAGTAACAGCATGATCTGAAGTGATTTGGTATTTCAACTTATCAATAGTGAATTCTTGTTTATGAGTAGTTAATCAAGAAGGATCTTCTAGTTGATAACCATCTTTTAGGGCATAAGTAAATTCAACTTTTTGATCTTGGAATAGAATTTGCGATGATTGATTATTTGCCTGAGCAAAGAATCCTAGACTTGAAGCCTGTGTTAATGACATGGTGACTGTGTCACCTTCTTCTGTAGAAACTACAGGTTTACCTGGAGTTTTGACTCCATCTGCATTAGTGTTGAACTTGTAGTAAACTGGTTGACCTTCTGCATTAGTTGCGGCAATTCCTGTATTTAACATGATAGGTTTAGTTGTATCTTCAACACCATCACGTTCTATTAAGGGTACACCATATTTATCGTATTGAATGTTACCATCTGTAGACTTAATGAATTTTAACTTAGTAGTTAGTTTGACACTAACTCCTAGATAGTTACCATCTATATCCTGACTAAGAGGTAATGAAGCAAAACGGCTTAATCCATCAAATGATGAAGAAGTCTCTGTGAAGTTACCTGCATAAACAATCTTAGCTGTATCAACTGATAATTTATCTTTATCAATGTATAGACCTGTTACTTTTAGAGCACTAGTTGAATAGTTATTAGTTGGATTAACTAGCACATCTTTTGTAGGGTCTTTAACATCGATTTTGACATAAACTAAATCTCCTACTTTTAAGTTTTCTGGTTTAGTTTGTGTTCATAAAGCAGTTTGTTCTGCTAAATTTTTCAGTTGTTGACTTTGGTATTCAACGTTTGTCACTAAGTATCAGTAGGTGAATAGATTCTCATCAAAAGTCTGACTATTGTTATTAACTGTAACGGTAGTTTTACCTTGGTAAGGTTTAGCGTTGCCATTTGTTGCTGCAATTGTAATCGTTGGAGCCACATTTTGAGTTAAGCTTCTTTCAACTAGAATGTTGATCTGTTCATCAGTGAACATATATTTATAATCGTCAACTTCTTTACCTTCAGTAGCCACTACATATTTTGAACTACCTTTAAACTGCAATCCAAATTTTTGTGCATCTGAAGAGATACTGAAACTTCTACTACTTAATAAGGTATTTAAACTGATTGTTTCTGTATAGTTTGCAATATCTGTAGCATTAAATAACTTAAATGATCCGTTGAATTGGTCATTATTATCAAAGTTAATAGTGATTGGGTTTAACTTATTGTAAGTTAATAAGAAGTTTCTAAAACTTTCAGTTGTGATTAATGTCGGGCTATTATTAGTTCCTGATAATTTTAAATCTTTTAGACCTAAACCATCTAGTACTTTAGTATCGACATAACCTTTAACTGATTCATTGATTCCACCATCTACTATTAATTGTTCAGTAAATGATGAGAACTGACTATCATTAATATTTTCTGCAGAAATATTAACTGCTCCAAAACTTAGAACAAACTTTTTGGCACTAGTTGAACTATAGTCATAACGTGCTTTAATTGATTCACGGGTAATTAATCCTACTTCATTAGCATAACCATTTAGGCTATTTAATAAAGTGATGAATTCATCTTTAGTAAATCAAGTTTGACCGTTAATTTCTTTACCATCGATAGAATAGCGAATCACTACTTCACCTTTATAAGCTGATTCTTGTTGTACTCCTTCAAGTGCTTTAGAATCATCAATTGTTAGGTTTTTCAAATTACCTGTCAAGGTAATTTGATTTAAAAGATTCTGCATTGCTACTGAATCTAAAACATTTGATGTATCTAGATCGAAAGTAGTTGTTGTATCTTCATAAACATAACCATCTTGAGCTGCTAATCTTGCTTTGTACATTTTGTTTGTACCTAAAGTAGCAGGTGGCGTTGTACTTCAAATTGTGCCATCATTACTGTATTGAATTACAAGTCCTTGAGGCAGGTCAATATCACTTTGTCCTGAAACACGTACATCGCTAGAAATATTTGATAGTTTTAATAAATTAGTTAGGTTTAGATCTGCTTTATGAACGTAAACTTTTAAGGTTTCGTTCACCCCAATACTTTTATCAACAATTACGTAAGGAGTTGTTGATACTTTATAAACATCACTATATTCAGCTGCTTTTTTAATAAAGTAACGTGCCTGAATTTGTTTATTGTAGATAGTATGAGGATAACTTAATAACTGAGCAGTAAAATCTGCTTGGTTATATCAAGTATTTGTACCATCTAGTTTTACTAGTTGTCGATTGGTTAAATCACCGATCGCAAATTGTACTTCGACAGCATTTCTTTCTGTTGAATCAGTAATGTTATTATTTAAGACACTTTGAACATTATTTATATTAATTTTTTTAGTGTCTCCACTAATTTGAATACCTGATAAAGTTGATGCACCAACAATAATTGCTTTTAGTGATTTAACAGACATCTTGATAGAAGCAGCGAATTTTGAATCTACAAATAGATTTGAAGTACTTGCTGCATTAAATCTAGCGTATAGATAATCACTAGCATTTGCACCTTGCATTACTGTGGTACGTGGTGCTGAAGGGTAATTTGATGCATTTGTAAAGTCACCTGCACCATTTAATTCAACATTAGTGAATTGTAACTGCAATCCTAGACCTACTAGTTGTTCAAAAATTGGGAAGTTTTCATCTGTAAAAGGTGGTGTTAAGGTTGAAATACTTGCATTTGAATCGTTTTCACCTGTAACTGCTTTCAAGGTTTTTAGTTCATCTACTAAATCATCAAGATGTAAATATGATTTTACATTATCTGAATTTAGTGATCCACCTAAATCCTGATTATTAGTTCCTTCTAGTTGAACATTAGCACCTGGTACAAAACGTGCTTTAAATAATTTTTGACTAGGTAAAATATTAATAGTTAATGAACTTAAATATGATTTTAAGTCACTAGCACTATAGTAATTTTGACCTAGATGGGTTGTTAAAGGTGTGACATTAGGAATTGTAATATTTTCTAAGTTATAAGCAACTGTGAAGTTGGCAGCAATAAATTGAGAATTTAATGCTGTTTTCATTTTTTCTTCATTAATTACTAAATCTTTAGTATTACCACTAAGTTCAATGTTTGTTAAAACATTAGTTGTATCTAGAGAAAAGACTCTTTCTGCATCAATTGATGTCATTTGTTCAACTTTTGATGCATCACTTAGAACTGTTTTAGCAGCATCACTAGTTTCAAATTTATATCAAAGTTGTGGTGCTTCAGTAGTAATAGTGATTGAACTAGGTAGACTTTCAAAAGTTTTATCGTATTGACCATCTTTAGTTAATGATCATTTAATGCTTACATGGTTATCTTCTAAAAGTTTCTTTTGTTCATCTGTTAAAGGATTAACTGCAGTACCTAGTGCTAAGTTAGTTGTAGCATTAGGATAAATTAGTGATCCGTTTTGCAAGCTCTTGAAGAATGATTCTAGAGTAAGATCTAAATAAAGAGCAACTGCATCACTAGTTAGTTCAACTGGTGTTGAATCAGATACTACATAAGTATCTGTATCAACTGTTGCACCTAATTGGTATCTTGCTCAGATTTTTAAATCTTCACGTTTAATGTTTTTACCATAAGTACTTAATGATGAAATAAAGGTATCTTTATTGAATCATACAGAAGCATCACCTGTAGCAACTGGTAATAAGTTTAAAACATCTTTACCAATAGCATATTGAACCATTACTTTGTCTGCATCAGCAGTAATTCCTTCTTTTGCCTTAGTTTCATCAACTGTAATAGTTTTAGTGTTTCCACCTAGAGTAATTCCCGACTTTAAAGCTTCCTTATTTGTCTTAATAACGCTAGGGATAACTAGATCATTACCTAATTTAGTTACAATTTCAGTGTTTTCAATATCAACTGTTGAATTTGAATCATTTGAAATTAAAGCAAATTGTAACTTAAGTTGTTTTTGATTTGAAGTAGTCATTAATGACTTACCTGCTGTTAAATCACTTTCTCAGTTGGTAGATGAATCAGGAGCATTATTACCAAAACCTAAGTTAAGGGTTACACCTTTTGTTTTTAAGTTAGCTATATTAGCAGGTGTAATTGGTAATTGAGAAAAATCAATAGCGATGATGTTTTCTGCTCTTTCTGATCCACCAAAACTAATTCTTTTACCTTTAACATTTTGTTTTAATAAAGCCACATAATTAGCAGTTCTAACAAATGATTTTAAGTTAGTTAACTTATCAGTTTGGAAGGTTCTAATGGTGTTTTCTTGAATTTTATAGAGATTATCTGCTGATTCATTGATTTCTCATTTAACTGCAATACGGAATTTTTGTGCTGTTGTATCATCATTAGAAGTAGCATTATTTCTATCAAGGAAGATGTCAAAATCTATATTTGTTAAGGCAGTAGTTAATTGACTAGCATTCATTCACTTACTTTGTCCTGCAATTGATTGTAAATCGTTATCAATTGAATTACTATCACTATTATTAGTTAATAATTGGATTCCAAACATAGGAGTTGCATTTGCAAATGCAAATGCATTCTTACCTTTAAGGTCATCTGTATTAATAGTAATATTTTTAGTATTACCTGATAGTTTAACTAGATCAACAATATCTTGAGTTGTAACTGTCAAAATGATTGATAAATTAGTTAGTTTTAACTTAATAGGTTCTGATTCAGTTGCTTTTGCTGGAGTAGATAGTTCAGTTTTTTTAGAAGTATCTTTAACTGTGAATTTCATTCATAGTTCAGGTGTAGTTCCACCTGTACCTAATTCTTTAGGTAAGGTGGTTGAATATGTTCCTCCTTTTGAAGTTGAATATTTAACTTCAACGTTAGCCTGAGCAAGTAGTTCAAGTGCATCAACCCCTGTTGCTGTTGAAATTCCTAAAGTAATCTTAGTTAAATTACTTGTAGAATCATCTGCACCAAAACTAGGAGCATTATCTGCTGCTTGTTTTGCAAAATCATCAATATTAACATATAGAGCAACTGCTGAATCTGAATTTTTATGTTCAACTGCATTAGTTGAAGAAACTGCAAATTTAGAGCTATCAACACCTGAAGCAATTTGATAGCGCACAAAGATTTTTTTGTTTGCTAAAGTAAATTGTTGGTTATAGGTTCTTAGGTTATTAATAAAGTTTTCACGAGTAAATCAAAACTGACTAGCACCTGTTAAGTCTGCTAGAGTTGTGCTTGAAGAACCAATAGCATATTGAATTGCTACCTTATCACTATTAGCACCTAGAGCTTTTAAAATTTCTTGCTCTTTAGCTTGATCAATAGTAATATCTTTAGTATTTCCTCCTAGAGTAATATTATCTAGTTTAGAAGTATCTACATCAATTTTTGTAGGTACTTGAACTGGTAATTCAAAGGTGAATGTCTTATTACTATCAATTGTAAATTTCTTATAAGTTTGGGTAACTGCTGCAGTATCGTTTTTAATAGTGAAGTTTTTATCTGCATTTGTTTCAAAAGAAACTTTAATTTTAATTTTTGACTGATTACCTAAAGATTTAACATCTTTATATTCTTTTCAAGCACTACTATCAGTGGTTCCAGGAGTTTGGAATTCAAATTTGATTCCCATTCTTGATTTCATCTCTTGAGCAAATAGTTCAAAAGTTTTATATCTAGTTAATAATTGTCCTGTTAAAGGGATATTTAAATATTCTAGGTTTTGAGTATCAGGCCCAGCTGTAATTTCATTTGCTAGAAAGGCTGCAAATAAGTTTGTAAAGTTAATATCCGATTTTACTTCACTAATATCAAGATCTGCATTAGCACGTTCTGTTTCACCTGTACTTAATTCAAATAAAGTTGAATCGACATTTGATTTTAATGAGTATTTAGTTACTAGTTTACTTAATTTAGCAACATCAGTTGTTAAATTAGCAACTGCAGGGCTTAAATTAGAAAAGGTTAAAGGTCCACTATTTGAACTTTGATATGCCTTAATTTGAGTTAGGAAATTCTCATAAGTATATCAAGTTGTACCATCATCAAATGAATATAAAATCTCTACTTGTGAACGTTGTTCACTAGTAATAGATTCAGGGAAAGCATTTTTTTCAAATTCTGTTTGTGTTTGACCTTCATTTAGTTTAGAAATATCACCTTTGAATTTCAAATGATTTTTTAAGTAATCATTACTTAATTTAATAATTTGTTTAATTCTAGTGTGATCAATTTGGTATCCATGATTATCTTGCACATCATTAGTTGCTGTTGAACTAGCAATTCCTAAACCAATATCTTTAGTTTCTGAACTAGATACTTCTGTTTTGGTAACTGCAACAAAACGAATTCCTAAACGGTGGAATTTGTTTGCATCATTAATACTTGTGATTTCTTTTGTAGTAGTTGAATTGGCTTCTGTAACTGTTCACTTACTATAATTACTTAATGGAGTTAAATCTAATGAAGTAGGAGGCGCATCACTTCAAGCATAAGTTGCTGTTGAATCTGTGCCGAAGGTTCAACTACCGTATTGTACTTTATAACCTAGAGTTGTACCTGTAGTTGTATCAAAAGCTGAATTTTCTACTGGTTTAATTTCTAGATGTTCAATATCACCTAGTAATGAGAAATTAGTCTTAATATAGTCTGAATTTACTCAGTCAGCAATCTTAATGAAATCTTTAACATTAGTTAAAGATGGTTTTACCCCTTTATTAAATTCTTCTACTTTTGAATTAGGAATAGCAAATTTTTCTCTACCCAAAATAGTTGTAATATAAGTTGCCTTAATATTATCTTTAGTTAGTTTATTTAATGTATCAGTTGGTAATCCTTGAATATATTTAATAAAATCTGTTTTATTACGATAAACTTCATCAGCATCGCTACCATCGATTTTATCGAATTTATAAGCAACTTCAATGTTACTTTTGAATGCACTTACACTGTTTAAACCATCAGTTGCTGAACTAAATAATCCATCATTTTCTTCAATAGTTAAATGGAATAGGTTACCACTGATTTTTAATTTAGTAGCATCACTTAAATTACTTAGTTGTACATCACCAATTGCTGTTAAAGTTCTTAAACCGATTTTCTTAATAGTATCAGCACCTGATTTAACTGCTCAACCTGGTTTTGCTTGAATTCTAGCATAAGCATCTTTTGATGATTTTAAGTTAATTGATGTTGATGAAATATTGTTTTCTAATTTTTTTCAAGTACTTTCTTCATAAGTATTAGTTGGTCCTACTTCTAAATTAAACTTAATTGCAAAGTTTGTGAAATCAAAAGCAGTTGCTCCTGAAACTACAAATAGATCTTCAGAAGTTGTTCCTGATAATCTAATACCTGTTGTATCTGCATTTAATAATGCTGCAAAAGCAGTTGATTCATTAGCAACGATTGAAAAATTACCTTCACTAGGTGTTGTAGTTTTTTTATCATTGTAACCACTATAAACTGTTTTAAGTTGATTAGAGACAATGTATTTATTATCATTACCTGTTCCTTGTTTCAAGCGAACACGAGCAATAATTTTATGCTGTGGTGTAAGTTTTGAAGCAAATGATTGTTCTTTAACTGCCTTGATTAAAGCATCTTTATCAAATCAAGAAATTGATGATAAGTTAGTAACAGCTTGGCTATCAACTGTTGCAACTGTATAAGTTTTAGTTGTCTCTGTACTAAAATTTGAAGGTACAAAAGCATAAACAATTTCTACAACTCCTGCTTCAACTTTAGTTTTTAAATCACCATCTAGATTTTCATTAAAAGTTAAACTATCAGTATTACCTGAAAATGATGATGTTTTTATATGGCTACTTTCTGAAGCACCAATATATTCAGGAATTCCAAATGACTGAATTTGTCTTGATTCTGAACGGTTTGAATTACTTCCTTTAACTGCAGTAACACTTGTGCCACTGAAAGTATAATCTTTAAACTTATACTTAGCATTGTTATCTGCTGTAGTTGTACCTGTTTTAACCTGGTTAGCATCTGCAATAAATAATGCTACATAAAGTGGACCTTGATTTCCTGCACCTACAGTACTTGGATCTTCTTTTCAATCAGTGTCAGTGCTAGAATCTGTTTTTGAATACTTAACAATAATTTTTTTCTCTTTAATAACTGTTAGATCTGCTAATGAACTAGGTAACTCTAATTTAAAGTTAGAGTTACTTAGTTCTTGCTTATCATCTTTTTTAGCAATTGTAAAAGCATTAGCATCAGGTGTTGATGATAATGTGTTTCAAAAGGCTGCATCAGCACCCCATTGGGTGTTATTACTTTGATTTGCTGATGTAGTTGTAGGGTTAATTAAAGAAACAATAATAACTGCATCTTTAAAGTTTTCATTTTTTAATTTATAAGGTGCTTGTAATTTCTCTGGGAAAATCTTATTAGTAGTTGTTGTTACGCCAACTGCTTTATTAAAACGCACCATTACTTTGTCAAAAGTAAAGTTGTTTTTTAATTCTGGGGTTAGAACATATGAACCTTCTGATAAAACTCCTGGTTTTAATAACTTTTTAAAGATTTCTTTAGCACTAGTTGTTGAATTAGATGTAACTCATACTTGTTGCTTAGATCCATTTACTCATCCTTCTAGAGAATACTCTAGTTGTGCATCTTTATAGAATTTCTTGTATGGATTTTGCTCATCTGTAGTACTTGCAGTAACTTCAGTTGCTGAAAAGCCTTCTAACCCTGATTTTCATACTTCTGATTCATCAATAGTTAAATTATCAGTTTCACCTGAGAATTTAATTTTAGCTAAGGCTGCTTGTTCTTTATCAGGAACCCTGATTAATTCTTTATCTAATTTAGCTAAACTAGATGCAGTTGCTTTAGTATTATCTGTATCATAAGTTGTCAGTGTTGTACTAAATCATGATGTTTGCTGAGCTGTTCAATTTGCTTTAGTTTGTTTATCTAGAAACTCTGCATATAAACTTTTACCTGTAGCAAATTGAATAAAGCCTGTTTTTAATAATGGGTTTAAAACAACTGTTTTAGCTAAATTACTATTAATAACTACGTTACCTAGTTTATCTAAACTAAGACTTGAAATTTCTTCAGGTTTATTATCTTTTGTACCATTAAATTCACCTAGATAGGTATAATTAATTACTTTAAATTGACTATCTAATCTGATTAAGGTTTTTTGTCCTGCAACATAAAAACCGCCATAACCATCACCTATAAAGTGAGTGATTTTAAAATCACTCTTAATGAAATGATTATATTGACTATCACCTAGGTTTAGTTTATGTTCTACCTTATCAACTGCTGTTTTATTTTGTGCTGAAAATTGGATTTTATCTTTAACACTATCATATTTAGGATTATTAGTTCCTGAAGCACCACCTGTGGCTTGTGCTCTGATTAATCCTTTGTCAATTACACGAGTATTATCTAATAAGGCTCTAGCAAAGGTAACTGAGCCAATAGACTTACCTGAAGCAAATGCCATTGCATTTGTTTCATTTTTTGATGTATAGGTTCCACCTGTAAAACTTGAATTATAAATAAGTGTTTTAAAACTATCTTTATTATAGTCTTTTAGTAATTGACCTGCAGTGAAGCTAGAATTACTACTTGTAACTGCATTATCAGAAATTGAATTAACTGTAACAGTTTGAGTAATAATGTCACCTAGTTCATTTAATCTACCAAAATGTTCTGACATTTTTAAAGTATTGCCTTTTGCTGCTTTATAAGCAGCAATATTGGTACTTGCTTTCGATTTTCACTGACTTACATCATCATTATCTGCATGTGAATAATTTACTGTACTATGATAATCAAATTTATCTAAATTAGCAACTGGACTTGAGAAGAAGTTAATAGTAGGATTAGTTGTAGTTGTTGCTGTTGCGTAAGCAAAAGTTAGATTCCCGTTAACAGGATCTAAGAACATATCTAGAAAATCACCTGACATTGAACCTAATTTAGTAATCTTGTTAGGTGTAACTAGAACAGAATGATTTGGATTATTTGTTGATTCATAAAAATCTGTTGCTATTAAACCAACTTCTACATCTTTCATTGTTGCATTTGAAGCACCTATTGCAACTGCTAAAAATAGTTTATTTTTTTCATTTGCTTGTGAAGTAGAAGTTAAAATGGTTGGTAAAGCAACCACCTTTTTAATTTCTTTATTTCCTGATAATAAACCTGATGATACATCTTGAACTGTAATATTGCTTTTTGCAACATGAAGCACTATTACTTTTTTCTTAGTATACATTAAGTATTTTTGATCAGTAATCGGCTCAATTGTTGCTTGAGCAATTTCTTCTTGAGTTAGATTTAATGAACTTAGTGAACCATTTGCACCACTATTAAATATTGATGAAACTGAAACAGTAGAACCATTCACAGGAATGGTTATACTTCCATCTTTAGTATTAGCAAATAAGGTTTTAACTGATGCTTTATAAGTAGTTTTTAAACCATCAAAATTAATTGTAGTAATAGTAGTTAGATCACTTTGATCTTTAGCTTTATTAGTTGATTTTCAAGCACCTTGATAACCTTGTTCATTTAAGAATCTAATAGATCCATCTAGATGTAATGATATATATCCTCCATCTGCTGTATTGATTAAATTAGTAATTGAAGTTAAATCACTTAATCTTAGTAACCCATCTTGAAAAGATGGAGCACCTCAATTAGTATTTTGTGATTTTAAATTACCTGACTTATCAATAAAAGTTAAAGCTGATGAAGAAGAAACTACAGGATTACCTCCAAAACTAGGGATAAACTGTTTAGCGTTAAAAGCGCTTAAAAATGGCTCTTGCACATATAAAAAGGCAGGTTTATCTTTAAAACTACCAGCACCAAAATAGTTACTAAAGATTCAACGAGTATACATGTTATCGTAGAATCATCTAACACCTAGCAATTTACCATTATTAAATAATGATGTTTCACCTGTAGTAGTTAAATAACTATTAGCTAGATCAGAAGGTCTTAGATCACCTTCACGAGATAATAAGGTAAAGTTACCATCACCTGATGGTAAGATTTTAGTAAAGAACTGCACATTATCTCGACCTGAAGAAGCAGATAGATATTGCTGTGCACTAATTGTTTTTGTAACACTTAAACTACTATTTAAGAATAAAACATTTTTATTACTAATTGCAATAAAGCCGTTATTACCATCTTCAACGATATCAATTAAAGCACCTGAAGATGTATAAGTTTTAGTTGTACTAGTTGCTTGACCAGTTGAAGAAATTTCTCTAATGTAACCTGTTTCATTTAGCCCACCAATTGCATAAATTTTTCCGTTTGACTTAATGAATTTATTAATTGATGAAGATCATAAATTAGCATAATCTTTTGTATATTTTTCATGTCAATTAGTTGAGTCATAAGTAGTTTGAGTAGGATTTTTGAATGATTGATCAAACTTCTCCTTAGTTTGGAATGTTCCATAACTTCTTGAAGTTATAGAACCTGATGAACTAACAACCGCTAAATATTCACCTGAACCACCGAATAAGTAGTTGCCATTATCTAGTTTAATAAAAGCATTTGTATTTCATTGATTATCTAAATAATTTTTGTAATTACTTGTTAATGAAGTTTTGATTGATGTATCAGTTCAACCATTATCACTTGTATTGATAGTATAGTTACCTGCTTTTAAGGCAGTTTCATTTTCATTACTTAGATCAGTTGAACTTATTTTGCTGGTTACTAATTGTGATCTGCTTGTATTATTATCAGTTTTATGTAAAAACATACTAATGGTATTTGATTTACCAACAGCTAGACTTACCCCTGAAGCAGTTGTTCCTAATCAGTCTAATTTGTTAACATTAGAACCTGGATTATCGAAAATTGCAGTTCCACCTGCATCACCATAAAGAATAATGTTATTGTTATCAACTACAACTTTTGAGAAAACATTTACAAAATAACGCTCTACTCTTGTTTGAGTAATTAAGTCTTTAGGTATACTAGTTTCTCATTTATTAGGTTGATTAACTACTGAATTAAGTAGTTCATAATCTTTTTCTAACTTTCAAAAACCATCATTATCTTCATAAGTAAAAACTCTTAGTTTTTGGTTTTTTAAAGGATTAGCATATGTATAAGTATCACTAGAGTTATTTTCATAAGGATCCTGAAACTTAGCCTGACTATATGCTTCAATACTTGAACCACTACCTTGAGCAAAAGCTGATAAAACTGCAAATTTAGTTTTACCTGATTGTTCAAAAGCATAAATATCGATTAGAGTTTCACGAAACTCTAAGGTTGCTTGAATGACTTGGTTTAATTTAGCATATGAACCATTTTGGCGAAATGAGGCAACATCTACAAGGTTAGCATCTTTTGCTAAAAGAGAAGGATCAGCACTGACTTTAGCTAAGGTTACATTGTTTGATGAACTACTATAACTTGAACTTTGTAAAGCATTATTAGTACTAATAGCATTAATACTATTATTGCTATTAGTTTTATTTAAGGTCGCTCCTACAATTACAGCACTAGCCACAATTGTGGCTGCTGTAATTCCTAAGCCAATTAGAACGCTTTTTTTATTTGTTTTTTTATTATTCATAAGATACCTCGATTATTTCTTCTCTTCATTGAATGTTTGGTTTCAAGTATAGTTATTAAAGCCTGTATGCTCTCAACTTTGTGATGATTTAGGTGGTTTAGTTAATTCAGGTTTCAATAAGTTTTCTTGAGTAGATTTTGCAGTTGTAGCAGCATCACCTGATGTAGATGCTGTTGCTTCTGTAGCAGGATTAGTTAATCCAATTCATTTCATTCCTAAAGCACGTAATACTTTTCAACGCTCATCGCGGGTTAGATTTGCTGCTTGGAAGTTTAGAATTTGATAAATATTTCCTTGTAATGAATCAGCAGTTGCACCGATAATTCCTAATAAACTCTTAGTAATACCAATTTTGGTTGATACTAGACTATAACGAGCATATTTATTATCTTCATATTTCATTTTTACATAAAAGACTAATTGCAATGCCTGTGTACCAGGAGCATATAGTTCCATGATTACATCTTGACCAATATATAATTCAGAATTCATTTGGTTATTATTAAGTCTGATAGTTTCACTAGTATTAGAACTATTACTAATATTTACATCTGAGTTATAGTCCAGATTACGATTAGTTGAACCGGAAGAACCTTGTGCCGCAAAGTAACCAAATAAAATTTCATTATTTCTTAAAGCTTGTGGACCAAATTGGGTCCCTGTTCCACTAGTTTGTTCAACTGAACCAGCAACTGAATACGCTAGCCCCCCTGAGTTATAACGTGGATAGAAATAAGTTCCTCCACCACTAAATAAGGCTTGTAAATTAGCAATTTGAGTACTTGAATTAATTTTAAAAGCAATAAAAGTTGATGAACCATTAACCATATCACCTACACCACTATTTGACATAGATGTATTTTTACTTGATTTACCATTTGTAATAGTAGGTGTATCTACTGTATCACCAAAAGCTAATCATGAGCGATAGGCTTTATGAGCATCACTATTATCTGTTTCATGCTTATAAGTAGGTTTGAAAGCATCAACTGTTTGCACATATTGACTGCTTCCTTTTGATGAGTCAAAACTTGAAACTAGATCTTTATCATTAACTGTTACTTGATCTAAGTTAGCAGCATCGAAATCATGAGTAACTTTTTTCATGATTTCTTTTGTATCATCATTAAAGTAAAGGTCATTTTTAAAGCCTGTTACTTTTAAAGTAATTGATTTACTATTTGAATCTGTAGCAGCAGCATCTTTTGAAGTTGCAATTAAGATTTTGTATTTTAAGGTTAGACCACCAAAATAGTCACTAGTTAAACTAATTGGATTTGTATCTAAAACAAAGTGAATATCATCTTTTGAAGCTAAATCGGCAGAATTTTCAAAACCAATATCTTCTTTTTTTACTTCTGATGCTTTAACATCAGATTTATTTTTATTATTAATCTTAACAGCGACAACTTCTGCTTTTTTATATTTTCAATCATGAATTTGTTTTATCACAGTTGAATTAGCTGCAGCAAAAACATTTTCTTTGATGCTAGTAATTGCTGTCTCTTCAATTTTAGTTAATTGAGTTAAAACTGAAGCAGCAAAAGCACTTTCACCTATAGAAGCGATTGAACTAGGTAAAGTTAAAGTAGTTAGTTTTGCTTTTTCAAAGGCTTTAGCATTAATTGTAGTTGTTCCTGAATTAAGTGTTAATTCAGTTAAACTTGTATTATTTTTAAAGTCATCATTAATAGTTGTCACACTACCTGCTACTTCTAATTTAGTAACTGCTTCTTTATTAGTAATATCACTTAAAGATGCTACATAGTAATTATCGCTAGCATCTTGATAGCGATAAGAATGACCTTGTCAAACATTTTTCTTAAAGCCGCTAAGTTGTTCATTATAAGTACCTTGAACAGTAATTACAGATGAGTTATTATTAAACTTAGTTTTAAGTTGTACAGTTACTCCATAAGTAAAGTCAATTTTTGAATTATCTAGATTGTTTAAAACTGTATTATTTAATGACAGTTTTAAACCTTTTTCTAGAACTTTATTTTGTTCAGTTGAATAAATATTATTAGTTGTATCGTTTGAACCATTATTATTAGGTTTTTCAATAACTTTAGCAACTGTTGTTCATTTAGCATCTTTATCTAAAGTTGTTGTAGGTTTAACACGATCTGTTTTTTTAATATATTCATCAATTAGATCTTTGAAGGTTTTAAACTTACCAGATACTTCACCGATTAACATATTAAATTCTAAAGTTGCACTTGAAGTTGATTTTAATTCAATAGTTACAGTTGCCTGACCATTTACTAGATTATCACGTGTAGTAGGCTGCACTGATTTAACAGTTGCAGTTACTTTTTCAGTTGGTGCAGATTCAGCAGAACTAGTTTTAACAGCATCTAGTTTGCTTTTTAGTGTATCACTAAGCTGGAAATCATCAGTTGTAAAGAAAGTTTCTGTATAGTCAGTATTTGTTGTATGATTAACAATTTTATCTTTCTTATCAGCTTTTACAACGATATAATGTTTTGTAGCATCAGTATCTTTATTAGCAGCTAAAATAGTGTCACGAGCGATTACCAATGCATTTTGTGCTTCTGAAGTAAATCCATCATATTTAATTGTATTAACTTCAGAGATTTGATCATCACCTTCAGCACCTGAAAAGGTTGTATAAGTAATAGTTACAGTACGCTCTGCTGAATCAAATTCAACCTTAGTTACTGTTCTATTTAGACCAGTTACATTAGGATCTAAATTGGTAAAGTAAGTTTTTAAAGTATCAGGACTTGTTAATGCTGCATTAATCTTATTAGCAACTCCTGAAGCAGTATCTGTTTTACCTGCTCCACCCTGTACTTCTTGCGATAATCCTACTTGTCAATTTGAAGATGCTTTAAAAGCATTAATTTTAGTTAGGTTTTCATATTTAGTTTTATTTAAGAAACCACTAATAGTTTGGTTATATTCTCTTTTTACTCCAGGGTCTTCTGGTGTAGTAATTGAGATAGTTAATTTAACGGATGAACCGTCTCCTTGGCTTTCAACTTTAGTTACTGAATAAACTAAAGTTGAATCATTAACGTTATTATCTTTAGCAGTTTTTTGTGCTCCTCTAATTTCATAGAAACCATTGTTAGTTGCACTCGCTGTATATGATTTTAATAGTTCTTCACTAATAGAAAAATCATAAGCAACAGCGTTTGCTATTTTACGCCGTGAAGCAGTTTGAAAACCTGTAATAGTTGCATTATAAGTAGCAATAAAATCTCCAATTTTATCACCATCTTTATAATGAACGCTAACTGTAACAGTTAAAGAACCATTACTATTATCAGCATTAAGTTGTGAAAAGGTTGCTTCATATTTAGTTCTATCAAAAACAGCAGCAGTTGTTTGTAAAGGATTAGCCTGAGCAATTGATAAATGATCTAGAGTAATTTCTGAAGGGATTCTAGTTTTGTATTCTTCAGCTTTTAATAAAGTACTGTCTGTTTTGCTAGTAGTAGAACTATAAACTCCAGGTCAAATTAAAGCAGTAGCAAAATCAGTTGCTTGTTTTCTTGCATAAGAAGTAAAGCCACTTATAGTTGAATAATAGAATCTTGAAAGGTTAGTATTTTCTGTATCAGCCACTTTTATTTTTACAAATAAAACAGTTGAATTAATATCATCAACATTAACATTTGCTTCATTTAAAACAATTGAATCAATTGAAACAGTTAATCCTAAAGACGATGGTGCTGAAGCAACTGTTAGCTGATCAGTTGTAACACTACGAGGTGGTGTTAATAATGTTTGTTGATCTTTTAAAGTTACATTAGCACGGCTAGCACTATTAATGTAAGAAAGAATTTTAGCAATTGCTTGTCCAGTAGCACGGTCAGCAAAACCAGAGATTTCAAATTCTTTAGTTTCTGAATAGAAGTTTACACCTGTACCAGTTGAAACATTGACACTAACAACAGCAACTTTTTGATCTTCTCCAGATTGAGATGAACCTTTATCAGCATTTTTCTCTTTAATATCGGCAATTGAGAAAGTTAAATCAGGGTGTGTTTTCTGAATTTCTGTGAAAGAAAAATCTAATGATGTCAAGTTACTTACAGATAAACTTGCTTTATCACCTAATACTGTAGGCGCTGTTGCACTTCCTGAACTAGGACTTGTATATGCTTTAACTTTAGTAATATTTTCTTTTTTAATTGCTGAAGCAAAACCAGAAATAGATTGAGTATAAGTTTGACTTATGTTTGTATCTTCAGTTGAAGAAACTTTAATAGTTATAATCACAACTGTATCATCATTAGGTGATTGAGTAACTTCACTAATTTCTACTTTAAGTTTTGAATTTGTATCAGGTGATGAAGGATTTAATTTAAAGTCACTTGTTTTAACTTCTTTTGCAGTTTTATCTTCAGTAACACTGTCACCTTTTTGTGCAACTGCACGACTTGAACTACCAATATATTCAGTAACTGCTTTTTGAGCATTTGCTTTTTCTTTTGAAGCAAAACCAGTTTCTTCATGTGTATAAGTAGTAGTTGCTTGATCAGAACCTGCACCTGCAGTAACTGTAACTGTTACAGTTACTTTATTGCTGGTTGTATCTTTAGCAACATTAGTGATTGCTAAAGTAATTGGAGTTTGATTTGCTCCCACAATTGGTTGGGCAATTGAGAAGTTACTTGTTGTTATCGTGTCAACTGAAGTCACTTCTTTATTAATATTACGGTTTAATAAAGGATTATTTTTAGTGCTTGATTCTGCATAAGCCTTAACAAGTTTTTCATTTAATGCTTTACCAGGTTTTAAGAAGCCATCTATTTTTGTATCATAAGTTACATGGCTTACTTGAGCAAGTCCTTGACCTACTGTTACAGCAACAGTTACAACTGCAATTGTATCATTAGCAGGATCAGGTTTAATTTCAGTAATTCTTAAACTGATGTCTGTATCAGTGGGTTGAGTTAATGTAAAACTTGCAGTAGTTAATTCAACTACAGCATTTGAACTTTTAGAAACAGTAGATAAAAGTGTAGGTACACTTTTATTAGTGCTATCTGCATATTGTTTTGCTTTTTGATAGTTACGGTATTGTGAATCACTTAATAAATTACTATAGCGAATGATATATGTATCACTAGCAGAACCATCAGATCCACCTTGATCACTAGTTACAGTCACTGTTACATCAACTGCGTTTAATTCATCACGAGCTGCTTCTACTTTAGTTACTGCAAATTTTAAAGTTGAAAAATCTGCTTTAGAACCATCTGCAAATGTATGTGAGCCTGCAATTGAACTATTGATAGTTCAATGATCACTAATAGGACTTGCTAGAGCAAGTGATTGTGAAATCTCATTTGATTTAACTACTTTTTTATCTTGACCTAAGACTTGTGGTTGTAAGTATTTAGTTAAATCATTATTATTTTCTGCAAAGTATCCTTCAATAACTTTAAACGCTTGACCTTTAGCAGTTGTAATAAAGCCTGTAAATTCTTTTGTATAGGTTTTAGTAGCTTGACGCTCACCACTACCTAAAGATAAAGTAACTGTGACAATTGCAGTTGTTTGGTTAGTAGATGAAACTGCTACATTAGTTACTCTTTGAGTAATATTTTGGTTGACACTTGAAACAAGTGGCAATGTAAAATCTTCATTAACCAAGCGGTTAACTGAAACTTTATTTTTATCAACATCTTCATTTAAAGTAACTTCATCACGATTAGAGTTAGCAATGTAGCGCTCTAATGTAATTTCATTTGCAGCTTTTGAAGGTGCTGCAAAGCCACTTAAAATAGTGTCATAAGTTGCTGAATAAGCAGCATCACCGCTTCCTGCACTTACTTTTAAAACAATATTAGCACTATCATCAGCAGTAGGCACTACATCAATACGATCTACTGTCACTGTTAAATTAGAAGGGTGAGCTCCAATAGTTACATCGCTAGATAAAAGTTGTGAAGGAGATTTAGCAACTTTAATTCCTGCAGCAACATCAGGAGTTACTTTTGAACTTGAAGCAATATAATCAAGCACAATCTTAGCATTTGCTGCTTTAATAGTAGGAATAAAGTTACTATATCTAGTTGTATAGTTATATGAAACAGTAGGTTTTGATTTTAATGCTACTTTAATAGTAAATAAACCAATAGAACCTTCAGTAGCTGTTACTCCAGTTCCTACTTGAGTAACAGCAGTAATTGTATAAGTAAATTTAGCATTATCTTCAGTTGAAATTGCTACTAGTTCAAACATATCAATAGTTGCTTCATTTGCAGAAATGTTTTTATTAACATTTTGCTTAAAGTCAACACCATATTTAGTTGCATTTCTAACTTGAGCATCTTCACTACTTGCAAATAAACTTACTTTTAATGGTTTAGTACTTGCTAGTGATTCTCCTTGTGATTCACCAACTAAACGAATAGTTACTTCACCTGTTTCTGCATTACGTTCATCAATAATAACTGTAAAGGTAACACCGTTTTCGCTAGCAATTACAATATCATTAGCAACAACATTATCAGCTGTTTTATTTTGACTACCAGCACGAGCATGAATTAAATTAGCAATTGCATTTAAACGATTAGCTCTTGCAGCTTGTTCGATTTGACTTTCTAAAGAACTAGATGCTTCATAGATTTTAAATTGGTTTTCACTTAAAAAGCCTGTATCAGTATAAGTGTAAGTATTAAAGGCTTCACTAGCACCTGAACCTGCAGTTACTTTAACAGTAATAACAGCACGGCGACCATCACCATCTTTTTCTTTAGTAACATTATCAATTGAACCTAATAAGGTTGCACTACGTAGATTAACACTGTAATCTGAGTTAGTTAATTTAGAAGCAGTAGTAGTTGATTTCAAAGATCCATTTACTAATAAAGGCACGGCTCTAGTTGCTGAAGAAACATATTGATCAACTAGTTGTTGATTTCTAATTTTATCATTTGTAGGGAAACCACCAATAGTGAATTTGTAAGTAGCACTTGCTGCATTATTTCCACTACCAATAGTTGCTAAAACAGTTGCTTCACCTTTAGTAGAAACTGTTTCGCCATTTACTACTTCCTCAATCGGACTTCATCCTGTTACTTCTAAATTAACTTCATGTTCTGTAGCATTTGTTTCAATTGTTTTATATTTAGTTTTAACTTTCTGTCAATTCTCTTTAATTACAGCACTTGACAGAGTTAAGGTTTTATTAAAATCACTAGCAAAAGGAATAGAAGCCACACCATTAAATTGTGGTGGATTAGCTGTATTAACTACAGAAGAACCATCTTCTGATTTAACTGCAGCAAAAGTAGTTTGATTACCTACAAATTGCTGAACTAGTTGTAAATTAGTACTACGAGCACTTGTATTAAAGCCACTTAAACTTAATTCTGCAGTGGTTGAATAAAGTGGTTGTTGAGTAGTTGAATCAGTTGCAATTGAACGTAATTTAAGAGTTACTTTTAAAGTTCCATTTGCTTCATCAACTTTTCAATCTATATCACTTCTATCAATCATAACTGCTGCTGAATCGCGGTTAACAACTGTATATAGTGAAATATTAGATGCTGCACTAGGAGTTGTATCCACTTTTTGATCTGCATTTTCAAAAAAGAAAGTAGTTGCAGTATTAGTTTCTAAATCACGTTTGATTGCTTCAACTGCATCTTTAGCAGTTTGGCGTGGAGTAGTATTAAAACCATCGATTATGTAAGTGAAAACTTCACTTGCATAATCATCTTGTCCTTGTGTTCCTGCAGTTGATAAAACTGTAACTGTTAAGTTACCGTTATTATCATTTTGGTTACCAATTGATTGAATCTTATTAGTTACAGTAATAGGTGCAGTTTGGTTTTCTACAGTTGCTTGATAAGTTGTTAAATTACCTAGTTCTAAATCATCAACTGTTACAGTTGTAGGGAAAGTATCAATTTTAGCAGTTGCTGAAGTTGATTTATACTTAACTGCATTAGGATTTGAACTATTAAAGATTTCTAAAGCACGTTCATTATTACGTTTATCTGAAGCAAAATCTGAAACAGTTACTTCATAAGTTTTACTTACAGAATTATCACTATTAGCAATAGTTACAACAGCAACAACAGTTCCTGCCTTATCGTTTGAATCTTTAACCTGTGTAACTTTTCCAGTAATAGGACTGACTGAGTTACGTGGGTTTTCATTTGTATCAGTTGTATTAATTGGGTTAAAATCAGTCGCTACTACAGTTGAAGGTTTTTTATTTTTTACAGCTTCGCTAGTTACACTAGGAACTGTTTTTTTACTTATAAAGTAGTCAATAACTTGAGTGTCCAGTTCTTTTTTAGTATATCCAGTTAGATCTGATTTTTTAGTGTAAGTGTCAAGCACTCCACCATTTTCATTACGTAATTGAATGGTTAAAGTTGCACTGATTTTACCAGTTGCATTATCTTGGTTATTATCAATTAAATAAGCAACTCTGATTAATTCACTATCGCTTCCAGCGTTTGCTTGTCCTAGTTTTGCACTTAATTCGGCAGAAATAGCAGGTTCTAGGTCACCATTATTGATTGCACTTGCAAATTTAAATGGCTTTGTATTGTTTTTAAATCTTACTTCAGGTTTTTCGTTTTTAATTTCATCAAAAACGTTTTTAGCAAAAGCAGCACTAGTTAAAAAACCATGTAATTGGGTGCTAGTTGCTAAAACAGCACTTCCACGAGTTGCTGATAAAGTTACTTGAGCAATCCCTTGACGTGTATCTGAAGCATCAAAATTAACACCTGTTAAAGCATAAATAGTGCCATTTGCATCGCTTGGTTGACTTAATGTTGCATTTTCTAAGAAGTTATCGTTAGTTAGCTGAGCAACTGCCATTTTTTTCAAGGTCTCATTAATATTAATTAATGGAGCAAGATTGGTATTTAAAGTAGTAATTAATTCATATTCATTTTGTGAATAGAAAGTATCAACTTCTAAATCATAAGAAGCTGAAGAAGTTCCATAACTCTTAGTTACTGTTAAGCTAACACTATGGCTATCTTTATCAGTCGGTACAACTACTTTAGTTATTTCATAAGCAACACCTAAATTATTAACAAAGGTATCACCTTTTTTAGTTAAGTCCTTAAAAGTAAATGATGAACTTTTAACATCTTGAATTTTTAAACTAGTTGCTACATTAGAAGCAGAGCGACTAGTAAAACGTGAATCCATGGCTTGTAAGCGTGCTGCAGTTGCTAATTCAGGAACTAAATCTGCTGAAGCGTTTAAAACTCCTTGATCAACAGTAACAACGTTTGCAATTGTGTAAGTTAAACTTCTAGTAACACTTGTATTACCAATATTACGTTTAATTGTATAAGTTACTAAAACACTAGTATCAGTTGGAGCACTGACACTATCAATTGTAATTTCAATATCTTTTCAAGTTTTAGTTGTATTAGCAATTACATCATCAGTTGTAATTTGATTAGCAGTTTTATTATTAGCACTTGCTTTTATGCTAAATGTAGCATAAAAGTCTGATTGGTTAATGTTACTTTTTTCAATTGCATCAAACAACTTAGTTGTTCCAACTTCTCGAGATAAAAAGCCTGCTATTTCCTTTGTATAAGTAACTTTTGTATTACTTGATAACTCTCTTGTTTTAGCAATGGTAACAACTAAAACTTTACCATCACTATTTTCTTTTTCAGCAACTTCCGTGATTGTGTAAAAAACACCACCAAAAAGGTTATTACTATTAGTGTCTTGCACTGATAATAACTGTTTGTTTGTTGCTCAAAAAGTTGCCATATCCATGGCTGTATATTGAGCCTTTAAATTGTCTTCATTTTGTAAAGAAATTTCAAGGTTTTTAGCATTATTAAGAATGTCAATAGTATTGCTGTTTATACTTTTAAGTCCTAATCCAACACCTCCACCAACTGCTGCTCCAACAGCAACAGTTGCTCCTACGACTCCGATAATGATTTTTGCTTTTTTCTGCATAACTAGTTAATAGTCCTTTCAAAGCGCTTATTTATTTGTAAATTTGAATATTAAAAAATCTAACAATAAAATTGTTAAACACAAATATATAAACTATTCTAATTCTTTTTAATTCTGATTATTTCTGCCGATAATCCTAGAGATTATAAACTAATGCTCCCTATATCAAAAAAATAAAAAAATTGTTGTATTTTTTTAAAAAATATTTCTTGATAGTAGTTGCTAGTTAAAGAATAGCTTAAATAGTTGATGAAAAAGGCTTGCAAATCCCCTTATATTAACAATTGAATTGTTAATTAAATTATAAATTATTATCCAAACTATATGTTAAAAATCTGCTGCTTTTCACATACAAAATTTGCGTTAAAAAATAGTAAAAAGTAATAAAAATTAAACATTTTTTTAATCATTTTTTATTTTACTGACTAGTTATTGCTAGTGTTTCAGATAAGGATTACACTAAAAACGGCATAAGAAAATAAGATCTATAAAATCTTATTCTTCTGAAATTATTAAGTTTACTACTCCAAATTGTTTTTGTTAATAATGTCTTTAAATTTATCAGTGCGAATAATAAGATCTGCTACGGTTGCTGTTAAATTTTCAGTTTCAGTTTTTAATGTTGGAGAATTAGTTTCATTTATTTCTTAGCATTCATTTAAGACTTGAGCATCGGCAATAACTATAAAACTTAAACAAAATTTGCTCTAAAACAGTATTTGCATTATTTATTGCCTCTACCAAATTTTTTGTAGCAATTTGTAATTTGTTCACTGCTTGAACAAGACTACCAAATGATTGTGATAACCTGTCAACTGCAGGCGAAAAATCACTTAACCAAATGTCTATTTGCTTCACTCTTTTTTCTAATTTATTTAATCTAGTTTTGAAGTTTTTCTTAGTGGGTTTTATATATGTAATAACCATAACGCTCCTAATTTAAAAAAGAGTACTAGTTTTGAGATATTGTCTGTAGTTTTCTCTTACTTCTGAAATTGATACTAATTTACCATTTCTTTTTACTAAAAGGAAATCAAAAGCATTTACTCTTCGTTTATTATTTCCCATTTTAGCAGCAACTTCGTGCATTGATTCAACAGTATCTTTATATTTCAAATATCCCTTATTTTCTGAAAGAATTGCTTTTTCACCGTTTTTATGATAGAACTCTTCGCCTATTGTAAAAAATCCTTTTTCAACCATTTCAGGCATTGAAACCTTTAAGGGTTTATTATCAAAAACAGCGTTTTCAATATCTCCTATTTCTTGTACTACATTATCTAGTCTCTTTTGACCATATTTAATGTATTTTGCATCTTGTTCGATCATTGTATAAGATCTTCCAGTTTTTTTAGCTACGGCTGCAGTAGTCATTGTCCCACCAAAAGGGTCTAGAATTAAATCGCCTTTTTTAGTGAACAAAGTAATTATTCTATGCAATAAAGCTTCTGGTTTTTGAGTATTATGAAGTTTTTGGTTTTCATCGTCTTTCAATCTTTCAGAACCTGAGCAAACTGGAAATTCTCAAATTGAACCCATTTGTTTACCTTTATTTAATGCTTTACCTGTTTTGTAGTTGAATGTAAATTTAGATTTTTTGCTCTTGCTAGCTCAGATCATTGTTTCGTGACTATTGTTTAAGCGTGAACCCGAAAAATTTGGCGTTGGATTTGATTTTTTTCAGATAATGTCATTTATCACTCAAAATCCTAAATCTCTTAGAATTGAACCAATTTCAAAAATAGATTGCATACCTGAGATCACGCATATAGTCCCATCATTTTTTAATAGTCGGTGAACTTCTGTTAGTCAACTTATAGTAAATTCTTTATATTTTGACATTGATTCAAATTTATCTCAATCATCATCAACACCATTAAACTCGCTACCTTCAACTCTATAAAGTTTCTTTCCTTCAGCAATTTGCATAAAATATGGTGGGTCTGCAAAACAAAAATCGAATGATTTTTCTGGCATTTTTTTCATCATTTCAATTGTTTCACTCTGTAATATTTTATTTTTAAAATTCATTCCTATTTCCCCTATTACAATAAAAGTTTATTTATTTTTCTGGCTTTTTTTGCTTTTTCTAGATTATCTCCTTTTGAAAATAATTCTAATCTAAGTTGTTGATATTTATCATCATCAGAATTTAATTTCCTTCAATAGTTATCAGGTAATTTACATAATGCTTCTAATATTTATGGGTTATTAGATAAGTCATTGTTTTCTAAGGTTCTATCAACACTTTCTTTTCGATATCTTTTCAAATGTGAAATAATTTCGTTTCAAGCATCGATTCCACCATTTAATTTGTGGAATTGCTCTGCTCCATAATATAAATTAACATTGTAATTATCAATTTCAATTTTTTTAATTTTACTTGAATAAAAGTTTTTATTTTTTCTAAATGAATCATCCACAAATCACATACTTGCTTCAATTTTAGTCATAGGATTTTCTGAACGGACTGCATTAACTTTTGAAATAAAATTTAGTAACTGACCTTTTTTTAGTGCTATCGTGATCATCCCTTATTTTCATTTCTATTACAAATAAAGTGTCATTACTTTTAAAAAACTGATCAATTAATAATTTATCTTTATTATCTTTAATCATTAATTTATTATTTAAATTCTCATAACCCATTCTTGAAAAATATTCTCTTACAATATCTTCAAGAAAATCACCAAACTTAATTTCTATGCTCTGAGTAATGTTTTGCATCATTTTAGTTACTGAATTAGAATATCAAAAAAGACCACTATATCTATAAGGGTTATCAATTATATTTTTGAGTAAACTTAAATAAAAATCGCTTCCAGTTTTTAGTCTTTCGGAAAGTATTTTTAGATACTCATCGTACTTCATTTATTCCATAAAAATCTCTTTTTTAAATTATACAACATAAATTATATGTAGTAAAAATGATCACTAAATATATTTATTTTAAGGTTTAAAAAACTAAAAAATATTTTATAAATAAATTCGACTTATTTATTTTAATTGTTGTATCAAAAAGCACCAAATATATTAATTAATTGTTGACTTCCATCTAAGAAATTATTAAAATAATTAAATTATATTCAATTTATACATAAGCATTCTAAAACCAAAAAGTTTTACATTTGTCTATTAATTTTTAAATATAAAAATTAACTATTTATTTTATTCATAATAATTGCTCCTGCAATAGCAACATTTAATGATTCAAGTTTTTTATTTATTTTTATATAAATTTTTTCATCTAAGATTTTCAAAATAGGGTCACTTATTCCGTGTCCTTCATTTCCTAAAACAACAACTAATTTTTCATCAAAATTTAATTCATTGATTTCCTTTGCATCTTCACTTAATAATGCACCATAAATTTTGAAGCCATATTTTTTAAAAATTAAAAATATATTTTTGTAATCCTTTTCATCGATTAAATTGACCGAAAACGTCGCATTTCTCGATGATCTAGTAATTTTTTGATTATAAATATCTAAATTTGAAAAAACAACTGTATCAAAATTAAATGCTAATGCACTCCGAATTAAAGTACCAACATTTCCAGGATCATTAACGTTATCTAAATATAAAATACGCTTACTATTTTTAAAATCTAAATTAACTTTTTTAATTTCAACTTTAGCAATCATGTCTGGTTTTGATTCTAAATCTGAAATTGAATTAATTAAAAAATTAGCTAAATCTACATCGCATCCTTTTGGGCAATATGTAATTAATTTGACATTTAATTTTTTTGCTTCTTCAATTATTTTTGAACCTTCAATTAAAAATGCATTATGCATTAAACGACCTTTTTTAGTTGTTAAAGATTTTAAAATTTTATACTGTTCATTACTCTTACTTGAAATCATATTTAAATTATATTGTTTAATTTCAATTTAGATCAAATATATAAAAAAGATGCCATTTGGCATCTTCTTAAAATAAGTAATTTGAGATTAAAGCAAACGTCTTTTTATTAGCTTTAAAATCATCATGATTTTTTTCACTTTTAATTGTTCAGAATAAATATTTCTTTTTAAAACTATCATAATATGTTTGATGTTTTTCATAAATATCAATTCATGGGTTAAAATATTTTATGATTGAAAATTGACTTGGATTAATGTCTTTAAATTGCTTTGCTTTTCATCATAAAAATGCTAGTGTTAACTTGTCATTAAAACTGTAAATTAATTCTAATGATTTAAAATTAAATGAACTAAAAATTAATTTATCAATCTGTTCTTGCGAATATTTTTTTAATAAATATGCCATCCTTAATTCAATTCCTGGATAATGATATTCATCAGTTTTAATTTCAATATTGATAACTTTAAATTTATCGATGTATAAATCTAAAAATTCTTCAAGGGTTAAAATAGTTTGTTTTGGCAAATCATATTTTCAAAATTTTCCAAAATCAAGTTCTCTTAATTCTTTTAAAGTTGCATCTTTAATCGTAAATTCTTTTAAAGATGTTCTTGTAGTTGTTTCATCATGAATAATTACTAATTGTTGATCTTTAGTTAAGTGAACATCAAGTTCAACTCCATCGAAACCAAATTGATAAGCTAAATCAAAAGCTAGTTTTGTATTTTCAGGAGCAACTGCTGAGTAGCCTCTATGGGCTAATAATAATTTCTCTCTAGACATTTTCTAATGTTCTTCAACGGTAAGAATCTTTTTTCAGTTTCTTAATTTCATAACGATTTCAGAAGAATAAAACAACTCCACAAATTCAACCAAAAATAGCCACACCTAAAGCAAATAAGATGATAATGCTATACCCTTGTTGAGATGTATTTGATGAACCTGCAATTGTATAGTTTTTACCTATTGCTGCTGAAGCAGTATAGAATCATGCATCTGGTGAAAATGCCACAAATGAAATTAAAGCATTAGTTGAAGCATATGATTTTTTAGGTACTGGTAATTCTCCGATAGTTGCATATCTAAGTGTTACCATGATTCACGAGATTCCTCCAACTATCAAGTAGAGAATTATAAAGATCGGTATCAGAGCAATTTGGTAATCTCTAGGTAGATCTTTAAAATCACCTGTACCAGGAAGTGCTAGGAAAATAGCTGCAACAATGAAACCTACTCCAAGCACTATAATTAAAGTATGAATGTAACTTTTAGCCTTATCAGCTAATCTTCCAGTCGGCGTTGAAATCACAAACCTTAAAACATAAGTCCTAATTCCCCCGATTACTACCAAGACAATTGCAGGTGTACCGACAGCTGCAATTCCGACATTTTTCATGTATTGTAGTAAATAGTAAGCAAAGACTGATTGGAACATGTACATTCCCATAACAAAGAAAGCATCTAGTCAAATACGAGCACTTTTTAAAACAAGTCACATATTTTTAAAACTTAGTGCAAATTTTTCTTTAGTTGTATATTCAGGCACTCATTTTAAGATTGCAAACGAAGTTAGCAATAAAAAGGCTGCAACTCAATATGCATATAGAGCATAACCTGGATTTCATTCTGGTCTAACACCTGTTTCAGGATCGACTGCTAAAACATTTTGTGCAATCACTTGGAAAATAATTCCTGCAATAAAAATGATCGCAATTCCAATTAAACCATTTCAGGTTCCTTGAACCCCATAAGAAAGACCTTGATCTTCTTTTTTAGCTTGTTGAGAAACTAATTTTCATAAAGGTGTTCAGAAAATCATTGTTGAACTCACCCCTCAACCTATGTAAATCAAGTAGTATTGAGTTAAGGTTGCTGTTGATGATTTTAATTGACCACCTGCCACTTCTGCAGTTGGGTTTGGTGATGTTAAAATCAAAGTTGCCCATCATAAAGTTAAAAGTCCTGTTGTAAATGAAGCAAGAGCAGTTAACTTTTTCGAACTAACTTTATCAGTCAGTCAACCTCCTGGTAGTTGCGTGATTAACGTAACTCATCCTACTGCAGCTATAAATGAATCAAATTCGCTTTCAGTAACATGTAAAATGGTATGCACGTTAGGGAAAATTAAGCGAATATAATATGGCGCAGCAATAACAAAAACATCGACAGCAGCTAGAATGAATAAAGCAATCATGGCTTTTTTACCCAGCCTTTGGTATGTAGATTTAAACTTATTAATACCTAAAGCGAAGAAGTTTTTTAGACTATTCATAATTTCATATTTCCTTTCCAAATAAAATATTTTAATTTATGAGGAGATTTGTCTCCTTGTTATATTATCTCCACAAAAACAACTTATTTAACGAATGTTTTTCCAGAAACATTAATTTTGCATATTTTTTTCCACATTTTGGCTTTTTTTATGAAAAATGAAACTATTTTGGACAAATTTTTTTAAAAATAGGCAAAGAAAACCTCTTGAACAATTTCAAGAGGTTAAATTACTTAGATGTTTAAAAAGTTAAAAATTACTCAACTTTAACTTCAGCACCAGCTTCAACTAAAGTCTTTTTAATTTCTTCAGCTTCTTCAGGTTTGATGTTTTCTTTTACTTTTGCAGGTAGGTTTTCAACTAATGTTTTTGCATCCATTAGACCAATTCCTAGTAATTCTTTAACTGCTTTAATAACAGCAACTTTTTTACCACCATCAGATGTAATTGAAACTGTCACTTCTGATTTAACTGCAGCTGCAGTTTCAGCAGGAGCAGCTGCTACAGCAACAGCAGAAGGGTCGATTCCAAACTCTTCTTTCATTGCTTCAACTAGTTCCATTACTTCTTTAATATTCATTTCTTTTAATGAAGAAATAAATGATTCTTTTGTTAATTTTGCCATTTTTAATCCTTTCAAAAATGATTTGTTTAGTTTTATATTTGATTATTCAGCAGGAAGTTTATTCTCATCTGCTAATAATTTAAATGATAATGCCACTTGTTTTAGAGGGCTTAATAATGAATTTGCCAAGATTGTCAAGGCTTCTTCATAAGTTGGTAGACCAGCAACATCTAGTACACCTTGAGCATCAATTACTTTATTTTCGTAAATTCCTGCTTTGATGACTAAATCAGGGTTATCTTTAGCAAATGACTTTAATAGTTTTGCACCAGCAATTGCGTTTTCTTGAGCAAAGACAAAGATATTAGGTCCAACTAGGTATTGATCTAAATCAGCGTATGATTTAGATGTTACATGTTTAACCAAACGGTTTTTATAAACCTTGATATCAACACCTAAGTCTTGTGCTTTAAAACGTAAATCAGTCATTTGTGCTACTGATAAACCACGGTATTCAGCGATATAGAAACCTTCAATAGTATTAAACTTATTTTTGATTTCATTAATAATTGCTTTTTTCTCTAAACGATTTTTTGATTCAGCGTGCATTTTCACCTCCTCAATTAGATAGATATTTGCAAGACATACACTCGGAAACAAATTAAGCTAAAAGCAGTTTCGGTCTTGATGTATTGCCTTTTCATAATACCACAATTTTTAAATTTTATTAATTTAAAAATAAGAGCTTTTTAGGGCTCTTATTTAGCATTTTAATCTTTAGTTTTTATTCAGCAAACTTAGATCTACGTACTGGAATTTTTGCAAATACTTTTGCAGCTTTTGCAATTTTACTATGATATTCATTAACCATTTCACGTGGAGTTTTACTTGCATTTTCTGCTAATTTAGTTCCTGCTACTAAAATACCTTCAGGAGTATTTGCTCCAAAAAAGCCAAATTGACCTCTTAAATATTCAGTATGATTACCTCAAGGGTATCAGCCAAATGGTGCTCCCTGAGTTGTTAAAATCTGCACATCAAGATGATCTAATAAACCAACTGCATCATCTTTTTTAGCATATTTATATGAAAAGGTTTTGTTTGCAACATTAATATGATCAAGATAATTTTTAGTTACAGCATTAACATTAAAGTTAGTCATCGGTACACTCATAATTACCTTATTAACTGATTTTAATTGGTCAATGTACTTATCTGAATCTTCAGGATTAAAAAATCCGTTAAATAGATTATCTCTTGTTAAACTTTTAGTTGCAATCCCAATTGTGTTTAAATCCATGTAGATGAATTCATCATCTGGTGCATGTTTTTTATATTCTTCAACAAAAACATCATTTAAAGTGCTACTTACTGATTTAGGCTCTTCAATCATTGATGTTTTGATTACTAATACTTTAGCCATAATTTCCCTTCGACTTTTAAAAAAGTCTTTTAATTTAAATTTATATAATTTAATTTTAAACTTTTAAAACTGAATAATTTGAAAAAAGTTGAAAAACTACTTTCAAATTAAGAGAAAGTAGTTTTTTGTAAATTTGCTTATAAGTAGTGCATTTGCTGAGCTAGTGTTCTAAATTCTTGAAGCACTACATAAACTTTGTCAAAATATGTTCTTGCTTCATCATATGAATTAGATAAAGGGATCTCATTGATCATTTTTGTTAATTCAGAAATCTTGTTTTCAAGACCGTTAGGTATATTAATTTTGCCTTGATATTTCTTTAACAATTCATTGACCTTTTTAAGAGTTAGATTATAAACAGTTTGAATTTGGCTCCTTAATGAATCATCAACACCTTTTTTTGTTTCGCCTGAATTCAATTCAGCAATAGAAATGTTGTAATTTTCAGAAATAGAACCAACATAACCACTCATTGTTGTAGTTCACTCATTTTGATATGCAAGTTCTTCAGACCATTTATCAATTTGTCTATCAACTGATGGGTTACTACATGCAACTGCAATTGATGCCACTGAAAAAGGAAATGAAACTAAAATAATTTTTTTAATTACTTTTGTCTTTCTCATTAAATCCATTTTCCTTATCTATCTAATTAATTATAAAAATTATATTCTTTTAGATTCTAAAAATTAAGGAAAAAAATATTTTTTCAATAACCCTAACCTTCTTTAATTTATGGCTGTTCTAAAATTGAATCAACTTTTATAATGTAGAGATAAATGAAATTTTTAAGAAACATTTTGTTTGTAATGAACTGCAGTAAAAATATATTTATATAATCCATGATAATAAATTTTTGATTTTCATTTTAAAAAATATAATATTGGAGAAAATGGCAAAAACAAGATATTTGCAATCTTGAATTGTTCTTCAATATCATTTGAAAAATTATTTTTCAAGTAATCATTATATTTTTTTAAATATCTTCTATTCAATGGATAACTAATAGCTGAATCATTAAAATAATCACTTATATTTGTGGAAATAAAATCTTGTTGATTTTTAAATAAGTAAGTTTCTATTTTAACTTTATTTTCTAAATCATTTTTAACTACTAAATTGGTCTTCAAATATTTTCTGTTTATAATTCACATCATTAATATAAAAATTAGTGAAAGCAAAATAATTATACTAGAAAAAGAAACAGTTGAAATCGTTTCTTCTTTATCTTCTATTCAATCATTTAACATAAGTATTGCTATCATATAAAAATATTATAATCAAAATAATATTTAGAATTAGCAAACATAAGATTAATAAATTTAAAAATAAACGTGTCTTCCTTGTTAAAGAATGAAAACCGAAAAGTCGAAATTACTTTTGAATAATCCTTTTATTTTTAGAATGTAAATAGATTTGTTTAATAAAATTTTTTTTGTAAAAGAAACAATAAAAACTATCACTATATAAGCAATAATAGGGATCATTAATATTGACACAGGATTACGATCATCTGCAAAAAAACGATAGTTTCAAACCATAAATATAAATGACAATTATTAAAATATAAAACAAAAAATTACTATAGTTATATCTAATGATTTATTCAAAAAACATTGTAACATCATTTTATTATCGAGATTTTAAAATTTTAATTCAAAAGAAAAAATAAAATGAAGTAATTTTTTTGATCAAAATTTAAGGACTTAAAAAATGGTTCAGTAATTTCCTAAAGTTCATAAAATTATTTTTTTATATTACTCTAGAAATAAAAATTCTTCGGTAATGGACTATTGTGAACACAAGTCTATACAATCCATCATAATCTAAATTAGGTGAACTTTTAATATTACTAATATTAAACATAATTGCTAAAAATAAAGTGTTAGCAATTTTAATTTGTTTTGTTTGATCTTCTGATCAATTCATTTGTAAATAGTCATTATATGATTCTATATGGAATCCTAAATTTGTTCAATAATCATATCTTCAAACATTGAAAAATTGTGCCATATTATCTTCATCATATTCATGTTTATTATCTGACAAATAATAACTTAATTTAGGTTCAAGATGTTTTGTATTAGTGTCTAAAAAGCCTTTTTTTACGGTACTTTTGATTAATATTGTCATCACTATTAAAAAAATGAAAACGCTTAATTGAATAGCAATTAACACTGCTAAAATTCCTATAAAAACTACATCATCATTTGTTAAAACATATTCAGGATTTACTTTAGTAACAACAATTGAAATTGCTGCAATCCCAATTATAAATATTAGAAAAGAAAAATAAAATACAGTTGAAAATATGTGTCCTCTTTTAGTTATTTTTTTAAATTCTTTAATACTAAAATTGCTAGTTAATAAATTATTTTTATTTAAAAATACTAATGCTTTTTTAATTCATCTTCATCTTCTAATAATAACTCAAATTACAACAACTGAAAATAATGAAATAATTAATGCTGCAATCATTATCATGCCGTTTGGACTGTTAGAGAACATAATATAAAACTCCTAGTAGCTAATATATAAATTATAGTTTTTATTTAATTAATTACTTAATTAAATAAAATAAATTAAAGAAAAAAATCTGCTGCAGATGACAATAAATCTAGACCACTAACTGCCGAAGGCGAAAGACCACTACTTCCTGATGAAGATGGTTTAGCTGAATCCAATCTAATTTTGAAATAAACTAGCATAAAAACGTATTCATGAAATTCATCATAATACATGCTTGTTGGACTGTTATAACTATTATTATTCATAATAATTGCAAGGAATAAAAAGTTGACGAGTTCTAATCTTTTCGCTTCATCATTAGATCAATTTTTATTTATATAATTGTGATAGTTTTTTATATGTATTCCAAAATTAAGTCAATATCCTCTACTATAAACTTGAAAAAAACTAGCTATGTTTTTTCTTAAAAATTCTTCCTTATTTATATCTTCTAATTTTTTAATAATAGGATAAATAATCTTACTATTTTTAGAAACAAGATTTGTTCTTAAATACTTATTAATTTTTCTATTAGTATTTGAAATACTAATAGAAGTTGAAAAAATTAAGATTAAAGAAATGCCTGTTATAAACATTACTGCTATTTCATTACTATCTAAGTAGTGTCTATCAGTAGGTATTGATACAGCAATTGAAACAACATCTAAAATAGAACAAATAGATGCATAAATAATAAAAAATGATGATGCTAATAATTTGCTTTTTTTAGTTATCTTAGCAAAATCTTGAAAATTAAAATTTCTAGTAATTAAGTTATTACTTTTCAAAAAATAAGTTGCCCTTTTAGCAAATTTTCGTTTCTTAGAAAATAAATATAGAACTAGTACAACCACTAGAATTAAAATAACTGATGTCAATAATAGTAAAATATAAATTATAGGAAAATTTTTCATAAATTACTCCTTCTTATATTTATGAATATCTAATTAATAATATCTTATTAAATGATGTTTTGAATAATTAGGTATTATTTTTGAATAAGATTTCATAAACTATGATCTTCATTTAAAAAAGGTTAGTAAATCTTTTGGTTTAAAGTAGTAAAAATTAAAAATATCAACAGCAACATTTCTGTCGCAGTTGATATTGTGATTCAATAAAAATATTTTTTTATAAAAACTATCGCTTGTACCTTATTTGTTCAGTCATTTCAGAAAATTCTGAATCAATTACTTGATATTTTCCATAGTTAGCGTTAGCTTCTTCATTAGTTAAGGAGTAGTTTAAATTTTTCATAAAAATAGTAAATTCATCAAATTTTTCCATAAATTTAGATGGAATTAAAATTTTGTCTTCATATTTTTTTAAAAACAAATTTAACTTATTTTTTGCAAAATTATATTTTTCCTTAATTTTTGCTATAGCATCAATAGTAATTCCCTTAACATTTTCACCTGTGTTTGCTGAATTAATTTCAGTAGTATATGGTCCTCAAATGGTAAAACTAAATGCACCTACCTGATCTGAATAATCAGTCTTAAACTGCTCTTCCATTGACCACTGATTTATCAATTCATCACCTGTTTTACTACTACATGATACTGCAATCGCTATTAAAGATACAGATGAAATAACAGATAAACTAACTTTCAAGAACTTTTTTCTCATATTAGTATTTTTTTCTAAAAGCTACTCTGTGTTCTCAATTAAAATTAAAAAGTTCAACTTGTTTGTCTCATTCTTTTTGAGTTCTAATGAATAATCTTGGAGTTGAAAATCAACCATCAACAACTTTTCATTCCATTCCATGGTAATAATAATCACTTCATTCTACTTGTAATTTGATCATATTATCTAAATTAGTGCTCATTTGATGTTTGAAGTCATTTAGTCCATGGTCATGCATATTTTCTAAAACCGTGTAGCCATTACCTGTTCGTGTGTTAAAAATTTTTCTAACTATATTGAATACCTGCCCAATTATAGTTGTAGTTACGGAAATAAGTCTACCAACACCCGTTGAATTAAATAATGATGAAACATTATTAACAAAACTATTAACATTTGAAACCACATTTAATGCTTTTCTTGTTCTATCTGCAACTTTTTGATTTTCTGCATTAAACATATCAATAATGCTTTGAATCGGTCCTGTGGATACACCTATTTTTTGTAAATAATTTTTCAAAGCATATGATTCATTTGATACCTTTTGAGTGTCATCACTAAATTCTTTAACAATATTTACAACTGACTGTATTGCACCATTAACATTATTTGCAACCCCATATAATGGAATAGCTTTACCTAAAGCAGCATTTTGAACTGCTAGAATTGTTTTGGAAGTACTTAAAATTTTTGCTTTATGATTTAATTTCTCAACATGATCTTTATAACTATTAAAATGTTGAATGATATCATTTCTGTTGATATTATAATTTTCTCGATAAACTGTTTCATTATTTTTTAGGAATCATGATTCATCATCCGCAATTGCATAATCATGAATATCTCATTTTGAATAGTTTTTTCCATCAATAGGTCTTGTCAATCCACTAAGATAAACAATTTCTCCAAATGAATCGCTAATTGGACGTCTAGAAAAATACTCATTATAGTCAATAGACTTGTTACTTTCTAGCCCTAAATTTTTCTGAGTTAAAATTACATTGTTTTTTCCATCATCTTTTTGTAGACTACCAAGACGATTTTTTTCAAGTGTTGTTAAAAGTTTAATGTTTATTTTTTCCATCAAATTAATGTACATAAATTTTTTCAAACTCATATCTACATTTAAATTGTAAAGTCCTTCTTTCATTACTTTAATAGATTGTTTTGAAAAATCAATGCTTTTAACTCATTCTTGTATTTCTTTTGAGTTTTTTGCATTCTCAGATATTGTTTTATATTCAGTTGGATTTAATTTGTTAGACGAAGATAATAAATTATCAATCATCTTTTCATCCAAACTGTTAGACTTCATTGATAAGCCTATTGCTAATGCAGTTGTAACTGCAACTGCTGAACCTGTAGCTATAAATAATTTTTTTCTAAATTTCATTATACTTGGTTCTCCTTTTCCATAGACACCTATAATTTTAGTTTATTTGAAAAGTATCTATGTGTGAATCATAAACTTTATAAAACTTAATTGTAGATAATAATTAAATATTCTTTAAAAAGAACAATTTTGACATCTTTTTTTCAGTTTTAAAAATTTATTAAAATTTAATACAGTTTTATTTTTTTAAGGAGTATAAGGGGCAAAAATATAATTTTTCTAACTTAAAATTGAAAAAGCAATTATTTCTAAAATTTAATATTAATTTCAAAAAAATAAAAAAAGTAGCAAATTGCTACTTTTACGGTCAATAACATGATATGGAGCGAGTGAAGGGAATCGAACCCTCACAATCAGCTTGGAAGGCTGAAGTTCTGCCATTAAACTACACTCGCATTTTTACTTGCTTTTTAATTATACATAAAAATTTTGAATTGACAAAATTTTTTTATAGCATTTTTAAGGAGCAAAAACTGCAGTTTTAGACACTAAAAAATCAGTAGTTTTTCTTACAAACTACTGATTTGAATTTTGCTTATTTTATTAATTTTTTTAATTAATAAAATAGCCCTGGTGTAACTAATACTCCGATTATTCCACCTGTAATAGGTCCTAGTGATCCTACTCATGCATATGATCAATCAACTTTACCTTTGTTTGGAACTTTGACAAGTTGTAAAATAACTCTAGGCATAAAATCACGTGCTGGGTTTAGTGAATATGCTGTAGTTGTTCCTAATGATAGAGCAATTGCTAGAATAATTCATCCAACAACCATGGTTGAGCCTGTTGCTGTTTGAATTTGTGCATTACCTGCAACAAAAGCAATTAATAAGACTAACATGAAAGTTGCTACAACCTCTGTTAAGAAGTTAAATTTGTAGTTTCTTACAGAAGGCCCTGTATGGAAGGTTGCTGCAATTGAACCTTGATCATCTGTCAATTTGTATTGAGGTCAAAATAGCATTACAACAAATAATTGTCCTACTGCTGCTCCTAATAATTGAGCAATTAAACCTACAAAGAAGAAGGCTACAGGTAGACCTGAACTACCTGTATGTAAATTAACAATAAAGTTGTTAATTGTAAAGACAGGGTTTAATAAACCTGAAGGTAAGGCTCAACGCCCTAATGTGGAAGGTATATAGTTTGCAATAATTGTCCCTGAAGCAGCCGCTCCTGTAAATACAGCTAACATTCAAGCGAAACTAAATAGTAATCACTTGGCATTAGGGTTTTTAGTTCCTTTTAAAACCCCACCTGCAACAACAGCATTACCTAGTAAAAGCAGAATGAATGTACCCAGAAATTCTGCACCAAAAAAGACTCCTAAATCTTGTCCTGTAAACGGTCCCATAATTATTTTTTTGCCTTTCTAATAATATCATTTGATCAGTTTAAAGTTCTTTTAACTGCTTCGTTTCACTCATAAATTAAGTCATCTTTTTCATCTTCAGAAATTTTTGATTCTAATTCAACGTCAATTTTTGTGATTGCTTTGATTTCCTCTAAAGAACTTCAGTATTTAACGTGTAAACCAGCTAAATAAGCTGCACCCATCGCTGTAGTTTCAATGTTTTTTGGTTTTGAAATTTTTAAGCGAGAAATGTCTGCTTGAAATTGCAATAGGTATTTACTATTTGAAACACCACCATCGACTTTCATGATCTTAATTTTTTCTTTTAGGTCACTTTCCATTGCTTTTAATAAGTCATTTGATTGAAAAGCAATTGCTTCTAAAGTTGCTTTAACTAAGTGCTCACGATTAGTTTGTCTTTCAAGCCCAAAGATCGCTCCTTTAGCAGAAGAATCTCAATAAGGTGCTCCTAATCCTGTAAAAGCAGGTACAAAATAAATTTTTTGTCCATCATCTTTTACCTTCTTAGCATAGTAGTCACTTTCATCTGAATCATAGATTAGTTTTAGACTATCACGTAGTCATTTTAAAGCAGCTCCTGCAATAAAGACAGACCCTTCAAGAGCATAATAAGGTTTTTCATTACCTACTTGTCAAGCCACTGTTGTTAATAAACGATTTTTAGATCTAACAAGTTCTTGACCTGTATTTACTAACATAAAAGCACCTGTTCCATAGGTGTTTTTTACCATTCCTTTTTCTCAAGATAACTGACCAAAAAGTGCTGATTGTTGATCTCCAATGGCTGAAGTAATTGGTACAATCCCTTTAGCATTATTTGATCAAAATTCTTTTTTGATATCCCCAAAATGTGAACTTGAAGCTTGCACTTTAGGTAGAATTTCACGTGGAATTTCTAGTAATTTTAGAATTTCATCATCTCAATCTAAAGTGTTGATGTTGAATAATAAGGTTCGTGAAGCATTTGAAACATCAGTTGCATGCACTTTACCATCTGTTAATTTTCAGATTAATCAAGTGTCAATTGTTCCTGCAAGTAACTTACCTTTAGCAAGTTTTTCTTGAGCACGCTCAACATTTTTTAAGATTCATCTTAGTTTAGTTCCACTAAAATAAGGGTTGATAATTAGACCAGTTTTTTCAATAAACATCTGCTGATGCCCTTGTGAAATTAGTTCTTCACAATATTCACTAGTTCTTGTATCTTGCCAAACAATTGCGTTATAAACAGGTAGTCCTGTTTCACTATCTCAGAGCACAATTGTTTCACGCTGATTAGTAATTCCTGCCGCTGCAATTTGATGAGATTTAATTCCTACATCATTTTTAACAGCTTGCATAGTTGATAATTGAGTTGACCAAATTTCTAGTGGATCATGTTCTACTCAACCACTTCTTGGGTAAATTTGTGAAAATTCTTTCTGACTTACACCAATTACAGTCCCTTTTTTATCAACTATTAAACTTCTTACACTAGTAGTTCCTGAATCTAGTGCAATAATATATTTGTTATCCATTTGTTTCCTTTAAAAAAATATTTCATAATCCGGTTTAAATCCAGACTTTTGTTTTAGTTCTAGACCTGCATTTTTAACTAGTTTTTCAATTTCTAGAGCAATTGCAGGTGCAGAAGCTATGGCAGGAGATTGCATTCCTGCAGCATTGATAAAGCGTTTATTGGCTTTGGCATGATTAATTACAAAATCGTTAGTTGCAATATCAATTGGGCGTGAACCTGATAAGGAAATTGATGTTTTATCAAGTCTTAAACTAGGAATAATTTTGTTTCCAATTGCTCCAATATAGTCATATTTTTCTCTTGTAATCAACCTTGTATCTTCTTTAGCAACACCTTCTTCAGCAGTAGGTCCGACCAATACATGACCATCTAAAGTAGGCGCTACTAAAACACCTTTACCATGAATTGTTGGTACCATAAATAAGATGTTTCTTACCACTCCTGCTTCAGAGCGAGCTAAAATACGATACTCACCACGGCGAGTTGTTTGCTTAAAGTCAGGATAGCCTGCCTTTTCAGCAATAACATCTGCATAGTGTCCTGCAGCATTGATAATAGTTTTTGCATAATATTTTTCACCACCATTAACAGTGATTTCAAAATAATCACCATGGTCTTTAATACCAGTGACTAGACTATTTTTCTTAATAGTTAAACCATTATTTGTAGCTGCTGCAAAAAAAGCATGAGTTGCTTGCACAGGATCAATTGCGTAAGAATCTCAATAAACTAATGCCTTGACAACGTCTTTATTAACGTTTGGTTCAAGTTTAATAATTTCGTCTTTATCAATGATTGAAAGAAATTCTTTAGGTACTTTATTAGTTATACCTCTTTCGTATAACATGTGTAAATGCTTTGCTTCTTCATCATTAAAAGCTAAAACTATTGTCGGAATTTTTGCCCTGTTAAACTTTAAGTGCTTAAAAATTTGTTCTTTTCAAATCTTGACACCTAGAACATTTAACTTTGCCTCAATTTTATGAGGCTCAGGATCAAATCCTCCGTGTAATGCCCCTGAATTACCAGTGGATGTTTCACCAGCTAAAACAGGGTTTTTTTCGAATGTAATAATTTTTACATCATATCGGCTTAGTTGATAGGCGATTGCTCCACCTATAATTCCACCACCGATAATCGCAATGTCTTGAATATCCATTGTTTCCTTTCGCTTAAAATAGCACATTAATTATGCTACGGAACTGATTAGTCTGCAAAAATATTTAATTTTTTATGAAAATTTTCACATTTGGAACTTTAAATTTTAAATTAATACTTTTTTAATTAGAAAATAAGTTTGGCTCTTTGTGATTAAATCCAGAAATTTTAACAACATATTTTAAAATTTCTTTTAGTATTTGGGCAAGATTTAGCAAATTTTGTAAAATTATTTTTAACTTCTTAGTATCACCAGTTATAAAGTAAGTTATTTTAGAACATAAAACTTTTTCTCTTAAGTCTTTTTCAGTCATAGAAACATATAGAAAAATACAATAAAAAAATGGACTTTTAAGTCCACTAAATTAATTTATGTAAGTGATTAATGCTTGTTTGAAGCAATTTTCAAACGGTTAATTGAGCGCTTTAATCTAGCTTCTTGCTCACTATCAATTGTACCTTGGCGGCGTAAATCATTCAATGCTTTTTGAGCCTGATCTTGTGCTAATCTAGCTCTTTCAATATTGATATTTTCAGAAAATTCAGCAGCAGAAGTAACAATTGTAATTTGATCTTTTTTGACATAAACAATCCCTGAATCAATCGCTACTGAGCGATGTTTAGGCGTGTTTATGTGATTAATATGTAACTCACTAATTACTAAATCAGCAATTGTTTCTTCCATATTTGCAAGCAGACCCAAATCACCTAGAGAAGTTCTGATTGTAACAATATCAACTTGATCATCGAAGAAAACACCTTCAGGAGTTGTAATAGTTAGCCTTGTAGTTCTAGCCATTAATTACCTTCGTTTGCCTTAGCAACTGCTTCTTCAATGGTTCCTACGTATAGGAAAGCATCTTCAGGTAGGTCATCATGCTTACCACTAAGAATTTCTGAAAATGAGCGAATTGTGTCACTTAACTTAACAAGTACACCTTTTTTACCTGAGAACTTTTCAGCCACAAAAAACGGCTGTGATAAGAAGTTTCTGATTTTACGAGCACGTTGCACGATCTTTTTATCTTCATCAGAAAGTTCTCCAATTCCTAGAATTGCAATAATATCTTGCAATTCTTTGAATCTTTGCAGAATTTTTTGCACATTTAAGGCTGTTTCATAGTGTTCTAGTCCAACAACTTTAGGATCAAGTAGTCTTGATGATGAAGCAAGTGGATCAACTGCAGGGTAAATTCCTAGAGCAGCAATATTACGATCAAGCACAATTTTTGCATCTAAATGGTTAAAAGTAGTTGCAGGAGCAGGGTCAGTTAAATCATCGGCAGGCACATAAATTGCTTGCACTGAAGTAATTGAACCACTTTTTGTTGAAGTAATACGCTCTTGTAACTGTCCCATTTCGGTTGCTAAAGTAGGTTGATATCCTACGGCTGAAGGGATTCTTCCTAATGTCGCAGATACTTCTGAACCTGCTTGAGTGAAACGGAAAATGTTATCGATAAATAGTAAAACATCTTGATTATTAACATCACGAAAATGTTCAGCCATAGTTAAACCTGTTAAACCGACACGCATTCTAGCTCCAGGTGATTCATTCATCTGCCCAAAAACTAAAACGGTTTTATCTAAAACACCTGCATCGATCATTTCATGATACAAGTCATTCCCTTCACGAGTTCTTTCACCAACACCAGCAAAAACTGATAAACCACTATAAGCAACAGCAATATTGTTGATTAATTCTTGAACTAAAACGGTTTTACCAACACCTGCACCACCAAAAAGACCGATTTTTCCACCTTTTAAAAATGGTGCTAATAAGTCAACAACTTTGATTCCTGTAACAAGAATTTCTGATGTAGTTTTTTGATCTTCATAACTAGGTGCTAGTTGGTGAATTTCACGAAATGTTTTAGCGTTTATAGGTCCTTTTTCATCAATAGGATCACCTAAAACATTAAACATTCTGCCTTTAATTTCTTCACCGACAGGTACAGTAATTCCTTTACCTGTATCAAGCACTCTTAGACCTCTTTTTAGCCCAGGAGTATTACCATCACCAATGATAATTGTTCTTACCATGTCATCACCAACATGCAGAGCAACTTCTAAAGCCAATTCGGTTGTCTCGTTAATTTCAACAATTAATTTATTGTTTAAAGCAGGCATTCTATCAGGGCTAAAACGCACATCAACAACACCACCAAAGGTTCTAGCTAGAGTTCCATAATTTTTTTCCATAATTCTTCCTTTTTAACTAAGTTAAATTACCTGCAACAATTTCAGCAATTTCTTGAGTAATTTTACTTTGTCTAGTTTTGTTGTAATCCATTTTTAAGTTAGTGATTAACTCTTGTGCATTATTTGTAGAATTTTCCATCGCAATTCTGCGTGTTGCCATTTCTGCAACTTTTGATTCAGCAATTTTTTCAAAAACAATTGAACCTAAATAAATAGGTAGAGCAATTTTAAAAACACTTAAAGGACTTGGTTCAAAAGCAAGTTCTGTTTTTTTAGATTCACCTAGATTTGCAAAATCAATTGGAAAAAGTGTTTTTAAAGTCACTTCATTAGTAACAGCGTTGATAAATTTAGTGTAAACCAAATTTATTTGCTTAATTTCACCTTTTAAAAATAAAGCAATTGCTTTTGAAATCGCATCTTGAATTGGTTCATAATTGATTAAATCATTGACTGAATGATACTCTTTGACCACTTCATATTTTTTACCTGAAAAGTAATTAATACCTTTATTACCAAAAATAATTAGCTTATCAAATTCACTAATTTGTGAATTTAATTTTTTGAAAACATCAGCATTATATGAACCTGCAAGCCCTAAATTTGAAGTAATCACTATAAAAAGTGTTGAATTTTTAGGATTTACAGGGTAAAAATCTTTTGCTAATGTATCTTTTAAACGAATTTGCACTTCGTTGAACATTTCTTCAACAGAATCTGCATAAGTTTTAATTTTTAAATGGTGTTTTTGTGTTTTCCGAAGTTTTGCTGCAGAAATTAATTCCATCGCATTAGTAATTTTTTTAATGTTACCTACTAAGTGAATACGCTGAGAAATTTTTTGTAAATTTGCCATTTTAATTAAGCACTTTTAGTTGCTTCAGCCTTTTTATTTAAATAAGGAATAGTTCGGTAATCTTTAGAATTATAACCCGGAATTGTTTTAGTTTGATCTTGAGCAATTTTGATTAAGGCTTCAAGAATTTTGACTCTTAATTCATCACTTAAGGCTTTTGATTTTTCAAGTTCACTTCTTAAATTGAAACCTTCTTTAGCAAAATATTTTAAAATATTTGCTTTGTAAGTTGTGATTTCACTGACTGGTAAAATGTTGGTAACTTTTTCTTTTAATGCTAGGAAAATAATTACTTGTTCAGTCTGTTCAATTGGATTATATTGCTCTTGTTTTAGAATCTCATAAACTTTTGAACCATGGTCTAAAATTGATTTAGTTGATTCATCTAAATCTGACCCAAATTGAGCAAAAGTTTGCATTTCGTTATATTGAGCTAGATCTAACTTTAAAGTTCCTGCAACTTGCTTCATCATTTTATATTGTGCAGCACTACCAACCCTTGACACTGAATAACCAACATCAACAGCAGGTCTTTGACCTGCGTTGAATAAGGCTTCACGAGTAAAAATCTGACCATCGGTAATCGAAATTACGTTAGTTGGAATATAGGCTGAAATGTCACCTTGCTGAGTTTCAATAATTGGTAAAGCAGTAATTGAACCACCACCATATTTAGAATTTAAGCGAGCTGATCTTTCTAATAATGAAGAGTGAGTATAGAAAATATCTCCAGGATAAGCTTCGCGGCCAGGAGGATTTCTTAATAATAAAGAGTTAGTTCTATAAGCAACAGCATGTTTAGTTAAGTCATCATAAACGATGATTACATCTTGACCTTGAGACATAAATTCTTCAGCAACAGAAGTTGCAGCATTAACTGCAATATGAAGCATGATTGGTAATTCACTAGCACCTGCAACAACTACTGTTGTATATTCCATGGCGTTATTATCTTCTAACTTTTTAACAATTTGGGCTACTGATGAGTTTTTTTGTCCAACAGCAACATAAATACATTTAACGTTTTTACCTTTTTGGTTTAAGATGGTGTCAATTGCAATTGCTGTTTTTCCAGTTTGTCTATCTCCAATGATTAATTCACGTTGACCTTTTCCAATTGGAATCATTGAATCGATTGATAAAATTCCTGTTTCCACAGGCTGATCAACTGCTTGTCTAGTCATAACTCCAGGGGCTGTAACAAAAACCTGGCGCATTTTTTTACTATTAATTGGACCTTTTCCATCGATTGGGCGAATTAAAGCATCGACAACACGACCAGTAACTGCTTCACCTACAGGCACTGAAACAACATCACCTGTACGTTTAACTTCCATACCTTCTTTAATAAGGTCACTTTCACCTAATAAGGCAACCCCAATATAGTCTTCTTCAAGGTTAAAAGCTAGGCCATAAACATCATTAGGAAACTTTAATAATTCAAAAAGTTGGGCATCATCTAAGCCTGCAACGATAGCGATTCCATCCCCTGTAGAAAGTACTTTTCCAACTTCAGCAAAATCTCTTTTTTGTGAATAAGTTTTAATTCTTTCCTTTAATAAGGCTGTTAGTTGTTCAACTTTATTTGACATTATTTTGCTCCTTTAAAATGCTTTGTGCGAATTGATCTAATGAACTATTTAAGTTATTAGCAATTTTTTTACCTCTAATAATTAGTTCATAACCTGCAATTAATTCCTTTTTAACTTTGTTAGTTAAAATGATTTTGCTGTTTAATGAAGTAGAGATTTGCTTTTCTAGTTTTAATAAAGTTGCTTCGTTTAAAGCATTTGCTGTGTAGATTTGCACTTCTTCATAATTGCTTTTTTCGTAAAAAACTGATAATGCAAGTTTTAAGAAAAAACTCAAGCGTTTGCTTTGACCTTTATCAATAATGATGAATAATCAGTTTGTAAAATAAGAACTGAATGCTTTAAATTTAGCAATTTCTTCAAAAATTGCTTTTTTATTCTCAAGTGAATTATCGTTATTAAAAAGAAAATCACGAATTTCTGTATTTGTTTTTAAATATTTCTTTAAAAAAACTAACTCTTGTAAGTTTTTTTCTTCTTCATTAAATTCTTTTGCTAATTCATATAAAGCATATGCTAATGCTTTGGCATATTCATTAATATCTTGAGCTAGCATTTAATTATTTTCCTTTAATTCAGCTAGTGATTTATCAATTTCATTAATTAGTTGGGCTTCAACATCTTTAGAAATTTCTTTGGCAATAACTTTTTTTGATAGTGCTAGTGAAATATCAAGAATTTGCTTTTGAGCATTTTCTTCAAATTTTTCTTTTTGTCTTTTTTCATCAAGATGAGCATCTTCAATAATTTGTTTTGCTTCTTGCTTAGCACGATCAATTTCGACATAGGAAATTTTTTCAGCTTCGATTTTTGCTTTTGAAATAATATTTTGAGCTTGCACTCTTGCTTCAGATAAACTATCATGAGCACTTGTTAATAAGTGTTCACTTTCTCTTTTATTAACTTCTACAGAGTCAATGTTTTCCTGAATATATTTTTGTCTTTCAGCAACAAACTTTTTAACTGGTTTATAGATTAAATAAGTAATTAAAAGAAACGAAAGTATAAAAGCAATAAGTGTTGCAATTAATAGTGGTACTGATGGAAAAAGGCGCTCAAAAGTAGCCCTAATTTCTTGACCAGTATCACTTCTTGTCGATATGGTTTGTAATAAATCCATAATTGACTCCTTATTTTATATTGTTTGTTTGCGATTTCAAAATTAGTAAACAAACACTAATAGAATAGAGATGATAAACGCATATAAAGCAGATGATTCAGCAATCGCCATCCCAATAATTAACATTGATCTAATTTGTGAAGCAGCTTCAGGGTTACGACCAACTGCTTGTGAAGCATATCCAGCTGAAACCCCTTGCCCAACTCCAGTACCAAGAACACCTATCATGGCAAGTCCTGCACCAACAGCAACTAACCCTGCTGCGATTCCTGCACCTTGTGAATTAGCTGTTGCAGATGTAGCTAAAATTTTATCAACAACTCTGCTCATTGGTTCTAAGTTTGATATTACGTCCATAAAATACTCCTTTAGTAAATTTTATAAATTTAGTGACTAATGTGCAAGATGAAGTACTTGCTGACTTTTGTGTTTTTTCTTCTTTGCATCTCTTGCAAGTTTATGTTTATAAGATTCATCACTGGCTTCGTTGACTCAATAAATCATTGATAATAACATAAACACATAACTTTGGATTAAGGCACTAAAAGCATCTAAGTAAAGATGGAATAGTGGTGTAAATAAAGGTCCTAAAACATAGTTAGGAACACTACTTTGTCCGTTTGTATTTAAGAATCAAGCACTCAGTGAATATAGTAAGAAAGTAACAACTGATCCAGTTGTGATATTTCCAAACATTCTGACTGAAAGAGAAATCAAAGGAATAAATTGACCGACTATTTCGATTGGATTCAAATATCTTTTTAGCATTTTTCAGCGCTCAAACATAATCGCTATAACATAAATCATTGATCAAGTTATGAAAGCAAAAAGTAAGGGAATTGAATAACTGGTTGCAAGTGCTGGAAACCCAACAAGCGGTAATAAATTACCTATTAACAAGAATGTAAATAATGTAAATAAGTAAGGTGCAGTAAAATTAATTTTTCCGTCAGTTGCTGATTTAAAAGTAGTTTCAAAAAAACCAACATATTGCTCAGCTGCAAAGATTACTCCTTTTGGAGCCTTTTTAAGATTTGCTTTTTTAAGTCTGATAAAGATTCATAAAGCAAGCACTAATATAATTATTAAGGTAAGAACTAGGGAAACTATTTGTGGTTGCACCACTCAAATCTGACTAGTTACTAAACTGCCTTCGGCTTCTGGAGTTGCTTCAGCATTAGATTGCAAAGCAACGTTATTTAGCAAATTCATCCTGTTTTCACTTTCCTTTAATTTTATCAAAGTAATGTTTTACAAAAATTGCTAGTGGTAATGTCGAGATTGCTACGATAAAAGCAAATAAGTTAATTGGTTGTGAAATTGTAACTAAAGGACTTTCAATATAAACATGAAAGTAAACATCTATTAAAATTATCACTACCAATAAAATACCAATAACTATTGTTTTAAACAAATATATAACGATTCAAAGATATCGTTTTATTTTGAACTTTAATAATTTAAATAATTCAATATTTATTTTATAGATTAATCAAATCGTGATCATGCCGATGATTCAACCTAAAAACGCATAGTATTTTATTGAGCTATTAGCCATTAAACTTAAGGTTACAATTGCCCCTAAAAAGAAACAAACTAGTAGAATAAAATCTATCGAGAGCGTTTCTAATCGTTTTACCATGCTTTTTTATTTTAGTACTATTTTTAAAAATATAAGATTAAATTTAAAAAAAATCTAACAGCCAAAAACTGCTAGATTTTCCCGCATCGGCCTAATAACTGCAACAGAAAGGTTGTAGTTATTTTTTATAATATAAGTAATATGAAATACAAACAAG